>DFIN01000010.1:1708-13706 GCA_002372135.1 Bacteroidales bacterium UBA3696 | reverse complement strand
CTTTTATCTCAAAAGCGGGTGCAAAAGTACAGCAGTTTGGCGAACTGACCAAATCTGCATTGCGTTTTTTTGGAAAAAAGTTTATATTCGCTTATAAATCAATAATCTTTTGCTAATACTAAGTGTTCGTCTCTATTACCCCAATAGGGCAAATAGCAGCGGGATGAGGATGCCGACAAGCAGCTCAATGCCGCCGATACCCCATAAACCATGTTTTCCGTTGAGCATAAATAAGCCTGTAAGAATGATGACTATAAGAGCCACAGCAAAGATGTCGCTAAACCATGTCCATGCCCGATTAGGATTGTAGTGCAGGCGAGAGAGTGCACCTATGACCGGACGTTTGTGAACCTGCTCCAAGAGTGCCTGACCGGTAGAGAGATTGACCACCAGACTGCTATTAGCCTTGAGGAACACCTTAAGGGTAGTCGAATCGGGACAATAGTGCTGGATATAGGCGCTTTTGAGTGAGCCGTCAGGCATTGCCTCATCCAACAGACCATCCACACGCTCACGCGACAAGTCAGAGCGTGAAAGCGGGGTAAGGTTCAGTTCGGTACGCTCAATCGAGTACTGGCTGTTGAAGGTGTTCTTATGATTAAGAAAGATGCCGCTTACCGCATAAACGAGCAACATACCGGCAAAGACATAGCCGAGGTCGCGATGGATGACGCGCATCCACTTGCGAAACAAGACTCCACGCGAAGGCAGAGTCTTGGAAGGTTGAGTGTTTGGAGTATCCATTACTCGGTGATTATCTCATAGGAAACAGCCTCCGCATAGTAGCGCCGGATGGCTTTCTTGGAAGTCTCGCAGCCATCACCGCCTTCGCCATGTTCCAGCCCATCGGATACTTGTTCAACGCCCTCAGGCAGCACTTCTTGTGCACGAACAATGCCTTTGACGCGAACGATGTTGTTGAGGCACTCCGGTGCAAAATTGCCCATGGAAGCCCCTTCCACACGCAACAGGCGCGATTCATCGGAGCCTATGAGAAAGGCTTTTCTGCCCCCGTGTTTGCACAAATGGGCGCATACGCCTTGAAAAAGGATGGTGTCGCCCGTGAGCGAGTCAGCAGCGGCATAGACCTCGTCAATGCTATAGATACGTTGTTCGGGTTGCGCCGTTTGCTTGGTGCATGCCACTGAAAAAACAGCAATGGCTATAAGCAGGATTGAAAAGAATTTTTTCATATAAGTTTGTACATTTAAGTTGTTTGAATGGAATTAAAAGAATCAATAGGCAATCGCAAATACTACGCGCTTTTGGCTGGGGTGACCTGTAACCATACATTGGCCGGGGTCCTCGGTATAGCCGGGCAGGGCATGAAGCGGAATGCAGCGGATTGTGGCTTTGGTCTCGTTCTTGATTTTCTCTTCGGTCTCGGAGGTACCGTCCCAATGGCAGAGCAAGAAGCCGCCTTTCTGTATCTCGGTTTTGAATTCTTCGTAGGAGTCGCAGGTGCGGATATGTGCCGTGCGGAAGTCAAGGGCTTTTTGGTAGCAGTTCTGCTGAATATCCTTGAGCAGCTGTTGGATATGCTCTACGATGCCTTCAATGGGTAAGGTCTCTTTAGTGAGTGTATCACGGCGAGCCACCTCAATGGTGCGGTTCTCCAAGTCGCGTGCGCCCATGGCAAGGCGAACAGGAATACCTTTGAGCTCGTAAGAGGCGAACTTGAAGCCCGGTGACGATTGGTCAGAGGTATCAACTTTGATGCGTATGCCGGCAGCACGCAGTTGGTCAGCCAGGGGGTCAAGCACCTCCATCAGACGAGCCAAGTCGTCTGCTTTCTTGAAAATAGGTACAATCACTACCTCAATAGGCGCGAGAGCCGGTGGCAAGACGAGACCGTTGTCATCGGAGTGAGTCATAATAAGGGCACCCATCAAGCGGGTAGAAACACCCCAAGAGGTAGCCCATACATACTCATACTTATTCTCTTTGGAGAGGAACTGCACATCAAATGACTTGGCGAAGTTCTGACCGAGGAAGTGCGATGTGCCTGCTTGCAAGGCTTTTCCGTCCTGCATCATGGCTTCGATGCAATAAGTATTGAGAGCCCCTGCAAAGCGCTCGTTAGGGGACTTGACACCCTTGATGACAGGAATTGCCATGATGTTCTCCGCAAAGTCAGCATAGACATCGAGCATACGGCGGGCATAGTCCTCGGCTTCTTCTTTGGTGGCATGTGCTGTATGTCCTTCTTGCCAGAGAAACTCGGCGGTACGAAGGAACAGGCGAGTACGCATTTCCCAACGCATCACGTTGCACCACTGGTTGCACAGGATAGGCAGGTCGCGATAGGACGAAATCCAATTCTTATAGGTGGACCAGATGATGGTTTCCGAAGTGGGACGGATGATCAGTTCCTCTTCCAATTTGGCATTGGGGTCCACCACCACCCCTTTGCCGTTGGGATCATTCATCAAGCGATGGTGAGTTACTACGGCACACTCTTTGGCGAAACCCTCCACGTGCTCTGCCTCACGGCTAAGGAACGATTTGGGTATCAACAAGGGGAAATAAGCGTTTTGCACGCCTTGTTCTTTGAAGCGGCGGTCGAGCTCGTGCTGAATGGTCTCCCAAATGGCATAGCCGTAGGGTTTGATGACCATACAGCCGCGAACAGCACTCTGCTCTGCGAGGTCGGCTTTAACTACCAGTTCGTTATACCATTTGCTGTAATCTTCTTGACGGGAAGTAAGTTTTTGAAAATTTGCCATTTTTGCGAAAATGAAGCGGCAAACAATGCCGCTTCGTTAAGAATTATGTAGTTTAACAATCTGATTTAGTAGAATAACAATCGGCTACCGCGTCGACGATCACGGCGGGTGGGATAGCCCGACTCGCACATCACGCAACCGTACTTAACGCCGGAAGTAAGCACAAATGTAAGTTTGACACCGGCAAAGAGATTGCGCACCGGCGAGGTAGCAGCATTGGACGAAAGATAATCCACCATCTTCAACCCGGATGTCATATCCGCATTGGATGTGTACTGTTGCGGGTATTCGAGCATCGGCTGATCGGACTTGATGCGGTCGTCCAATATATTCATATCCGCAAAGAAAGCGATACGGAAATAGTTCTCACCGCCATTCTTCTTCGCTGTGGAAGTCAAAGGGATTTCCGCACCCAATTCCACCGAACCCGCCACATTAACCTTCATCGAAGTACGATCACTGGTTGACAGGTTATAGTCGGTAAAGAAACCATGATTGGGCATAGCGGCAAAGGGGTCAAAAAACTCCTTGTATATACCTACTGCGGAATAAGTGGCCTCGGCTTTATATGAGTTGATGACATTGAGGTTCAACTTAGGTCCCACCAAGAAATAGAACCGATTGATATGCGCACCTACCATCAGGGGTATTTGCATGGCTATAGTCGTGTATTGGTCACGGCGGTTGGACTGGATGTATTGATAATCAAACTGTCCGTCCACGGCTTGGGGATCCAACTGGTTGTACAAGGTATAGGTAGCATCGTCAATGCGCAAACCTGTTTGCGCATATTTGCCGGCTAAACCTGTTTGCAGCAGGAAGGCTGTTCCACGCCATTCGTAACCCAAACCGATAGCACCACCGCCGCCTATCCCTATTTTGGCACCGGGTGTGGAACCGATGTAGTTGGATATACCACCATTGGCCCATACCACAAAACTGTGTGCGCCCAAGTTATCATCCGCCTTCACGGAGAGAGGTAAAAGGAGAAGCAGAGTGACGAGTAGTAGGTGATAAGAATGTTTCATATTCATGTGTATTGATATTCGTTAGTAGGGTTGTTGCGGAGCAGCCTATGGTTAAGGCTGCTCTGCGACAGGAGTTGTAGGATTACTATTAGTAGGAGTAATCGGTTCGATGATTATCTGATCGAAGACGACTTCAACGCGGCGGTTCTCGGCTCTTCCTTCGGCAGTCTTATTGTCTGCTATCGGTTCCGATTCGCCCTTACCGACTGTTGTGATACGTTCGCCATCTATACCGCGCTTCATGAGTTCGCTCTTGACGGATTCAACACGCCCTTGACTGAGTCGGAGGTTGTAGTCTTCTTTACCTACGTTATCCGTATGACCGATCAGCGTTATCTTAACGGTAGCATGACGTTGCAACAATTCTGCCAACTCATTCAACGCACCTTCGCTGATAGGACGGATGGTGGTCTTGTCGGTATCAAAATAGAGGTTATCCATAATGATGGTGTCGCCTGCCTGAATCGTATCTTCATGGAAGACAATCACTTCTTCTGGAACGACTACTGGCTCTACCACCGTATCCACAACTACTGGTTTGGGTTTGCGCTGTTTCTTTTTCTTCTTCCGCGGTACGGGCGGCTGCTCATAAAACTCGTAGTAAACATTAAAGCGCACACCTATGTTCCAAGGTAGCATCTTGCCGTTTGCCAGCTCTGCGTCGGTTGTAACGGAATGTACTGCATCTATATTCACCCCATTGCGCTCATAAAAGAGTGCCCCTTCTGCGGGTTGTTGATGGTAGTCCATCACGCCCACGTTAGCGTACAGAGCCACCTCGTAGTGGAGTAATTGCGCAAAGGGCAATTTTTGCTTGACCGGATTCTTACCTGTTTGAGCAGGCGGAGCGGGTATCGGGGCTTTGGAGGCAAGGAATTGATCAAGGCTATAGCCAATCTCTACTGCCACCTGCGGATTGAAACTGCTCAAATTCAGTTTCCCTTTGTCCGACTTGCTGTCGTTAAACAAGTCGTGATTCATCATATCCGTATAAGGGTCTATACCTTTATCATCTATGATGGAACGCGAGAAATCGGTATTGATGGAATAAGAAGACATCAACGGCAGCCCCAAACGGAATCCTGCCATAGCATATAGCCCTTTATAGATATTGGCACCGAACAAAATGGGCACTCCCACTTCAAACGTGGATTGTGATTCTTGTATCTTCGTAAAGTCCAAGCGATAATGACAAAGGTCGGGTTGAAGCAAATCCATCTGTTTGAGGATGGTACCTCTTGAACTGCTACCGGCATAGACGGCATCCAATCCGACTGTCATGCGGAAGAGGTCTTTTTCCAGTTTATAGCGGAACTCAAGCCCTGCGTGCAAGTCGCCGGGAACGGACAGAGTAGCATCGTCAGGCAATTTGTTTCCTGCAAGCGGGAACTGACTATAACCTATCTTAGGACTCAAACCGATATAATGGTTGGGCTTGGTGTAGGTTTTATTCGCCTGCTTCCACGCACGATTCGTCACGGAAGTTTCACTATCTGCGAACAACGCACTTACTGACAAGCAGAGTGCAAACAAAAGAATAGAACGCATCTTAATCATATAGCAAAAACTATTTTTCATCCGTAAGTCCATTTTAATATTCTTCAACAATCAGTTTTTTTGCAATTTGCTGCCCTTCTGCCGTTCGGAATAGCAGAATATATGTACCTCTCGCAATAGAGGGAGTTATCTTCAATTCATACGAGCCGTGCACAGGGTTATAGTTCCCCGTTTGCAGTTTGCGTCCGCTCATATCAAAAATAGTGTAGTGTCCAGAGGTTTCCGTCAGCACTTGCAAGTTACGACTGCCTACTCTACGTACCTCTATTTGCTGGTCGCCTGCAAAAACGGGTTTATCGGGAACAGATTGTTCGGCAGGGGTAAAGCGGCAGGTACAGAACGTTTTGCCATCATCCGAACGGGTTATCTCTGCCCAATAGGGAACGATATCGCTTATCAAATCGGTGCGACGGATGTAACTTCCGTGCTCACCTAAGGCAGTTTCTTGAACGCCGTTACGATACCAGCGCACCGCACTCACGGGATAGCCGCCGTTGTAATGCTCGTTATAAATAGCGAGCACATCATTCCAACGCTGATAGATTACGTGCGAGGGATAGAGGATAGTATATTCCAACGGAATCGTATCCTCTTGATTACACATGTTGGTAACTATGAGATTCATCTTGTAGGTATCGGGACGAGGATAGATATACACTTTATCGCCGTTCGCACTGATAACCGAATCAAGGGGTATAGGAATAGTAATGGTACCATCCATTTGAGACAGATTAACCACCACGGACTGGGTTAAATCCTTATAGCCTTTCTTACGGAATGTGGTCATCTCGTCCACCTGTACGAGGGTACTATCCTGTTTGTTCCAACTTTCGGGGAAATCCACCTTGAAACTATATACAGATGGCTGAATCGTATCTGTTTTTTCGTCGTCAGACGTATCGTACTGCTCGTCGTAGTGGAAAGCGACTTGGAAGCCTTTGGCATCGCCGCAAATAGAATCAATCACATGAAAAGTCCCCGGGCAATTGAGTTCAGCGATGGTGAGCGGCAGGCGGTAGATGGTTTTGGCGCACGAATGATAATTGGTGTCCGGATAAAGAACGGTATCTTCATACAATCCGCTGACGCGATAGGTCTTGCCATTCTTATCCCACGTATAGGTTTGTCCGAAACTGAGCGTAACGGGTTCTTCCTCTACGATAGTCGTTGCCCCCACAGTTTGTTCGAGGGTGAAAGAGCCGACATGATTGGTCAGTTCGCAGCAGTAGGTGGCATCCACTGAATCGGCGACATCCTTATAGATACGATCAGTAGAGAGCGTCTTCTCACTATCTTTCTTGTTATACCAACGATAGGTAAATCCTTCAGGGGCGGTGATAAAGATGCTATCTTCTTCGCCGGTACAGTCCTTAGTGAGGTATAGGCGTTTAGCCGCGCAAGATACGTGCGCATATAGATGCGATTGGTGGTGGTCGACACAAATCTCTGCTTCACCGGCAGATGTTTGTCCACTAATCATACAATCGTAGTTTTCCAACACAATAACTACACTCTTACCGCTCCACTTCGACAAATCGATACCCACTTTTGACCAATCCTTCCACACCGTTCGGATATTGTTCCTGTCCGGATTATTAAAGGATTGCCAATTAGGGATAGAGTTGGGGTCGGTGGCATAATGAAACAAGGTGCCTTCGTATTTACCATAGTCGGCATCGCCGGGCGTATTGTTCAGCACATAGAAGCCGCAAGTGGGTTGCAAGAAATCATATACATTACGATGATTAGGGGATTCCATCACGGCTGCATAATTGATCAAAATAATCGGGCGCTCGGCATCTACCGTAATAGGCATCATGATCAGTTCTCCCTTAGCCGTATCCGTAGCCTGATAGGCATCACTCATCAAGCGAAAAGAGGTTGATTCATTAGGGGGGAGTACGGACAACTGTGAACAGAGGTTATCACTTCCGGCAGCCGTCATCAACGCATGACGCGGATGATTGGCGGGTGCCTTGGTAGCATCGTGCCATCCTACGACATGAATTATTTTTCCTCCGGGGGCTATGCTATCATACAGAATACCCCCATTCATATTACCGCATACTTTGTTACCTCCGTCCAATGTGGTCATGTCCACACACTGTGCACTCAACGAGAATGCTCCACCTAACAGAAAAGCGGTAATCAAACCCAATAAACCTGTTTGCTTCATAGTTGATGTTTTTATCTATTTCCTTTTTCCTCTTCTTAGTAGGCAACCCATTTCTTTGTATCCTCTTCCCCTTCCTGACTGCGGAAACGGATTACAAACGTACCGGCATTCGGCAGGACAATAGAAGGCGATCCATACAACGTTCCAAATACGCCGGTCTGCACCACTCTGCCATCTACATGATAAATGGTATATATACCCGAAAGGTCGGTAGTTACTTGCACAATGCGCGAATTGCCTCCATAGGCTTGAAGAGTGATGGGCATATCTTTGCGTTCAGGAGCAGAAGCATCTCCTGAGGGGGTCATACTACACGTACAGAACGTCTTACCATCGTCCATTCGCGTAAGAGCCGCATAGTATTGAGAAGCTGTATTCAGCCCCTGCGGTTGATAGAGATAGGTTTGATACGGTGCCGACGAATAAACGGGCACATCGTCTTGATACCACTGAACAGTAGAGAAATAGTAGCCTCCGTTGTAGTTCTGATTAAATACGGCAAGCACATCATTCCACCTCTGATCCACGAGCCACGAAGGATAGCGTACCTCAATGGTTTGGGTCATGACGGTATCTACACCGTTGCTTTGGTGCACGCGCAATGTCATCAGGTATTGGTTCGGCCGCACATACTGTGTACCGGTGGCTGCGGGCATAGGAATATAAATACGGTTAGTGTATTGTATGGGCTGATCGGTGAGGTTATTGAAACCGCGCGCTAACGCTTCGTCGTTGAAGGTAACATCATACGACCGAGCAGAACCCGATGTATATTCGTAGGCGATTTCTATATTCTGCGCATCGGCGCACACATATTCGGGGAATGTAAAGGTAGATTGACAAGCACATTTGTTTTGAATAGGAACAGAAAGTGTGGTGGCTCCCATATTCGTGGACGACTTAAGTTCGCACACGAGGTCGGTCTGTTCGCTGCCGTTTGTAAATGTGTACGTACATGTTTGCTCTGTAGAAAGAGTAACACCGGGATTAGAAGATGTGTACCAGCGGTAAGAGAAGCCCTCCGGTGCGGAATAAGTAACCGTGGCAGGATCGCAGGTCTCGCCCTCTTTTTGGAGCACAGCCTGCGTGCAGGCTAACGAGGAATAGATACGCGAAATGTGGTGCTCAGGACAGAAATCAGGATACGTATCGTAACCGCCTTGTACGTCAGGGTTATACACCTGCTGCCAACCCTTCATGGCGCAATCATAGTATTCAACCCAAATTCGCACCGTATATCCGATACACGCGCGCAAGTCTAAACCAACGGTGGACCAGTCTTTTTTTAGGATTGTCATATTGCGCGCCACACCTCCTGTGGTGGCATCAACGAGCGGAACATTATTTAGTTGTGCCCAACCCGTTGCCACGGTACACTGCTGCCATCCCAATGTTCCTGCCGGCACTTTATATGCATGCAGAACAACTGTCGGCGACTGTATATTATCCTGATTATTATCAAAGACTGACACGTAGAACTGCACCCAAGGCTGAGAGTAAGCCCATGCTTCCTGATCAAGTATCTCATGCGAGGGATATTCGAGCATTGTGGCGTAATCAAACAAGGCTATGGCGTTGTCAGCGGTAACTTGATATTGATAGCACATCCTTGCACCTTGGGCTGTTTGATACTGTTGATCTGAATCTTCATATCGTTTTGAGCCCATACGGATAGAAGCAGTGCGATTGGCGGGTATAGCAAGGAAACCTGCACTCGGGTCAGTTTCTGATTTATTAGTACGTTTAGAAACACGCTCTTCACCGTAGGGAGCATATTCTTTCCAACCATAGTATGCGGTATATTGATCGACTTGCTGAACAATATCAAAATCCACATACGTCTGCATAATGGAGCAGGCAGAGTTTCCTATCATTTCGACCGTAGTACGTGTACCTTCCTGCGCAAAAGAAACGGAATTGATTAGCAACAACAAAGCGGCTCCGCACAGCCATCTGTTCCATCTTCGAATAGTGTTCATCACAAAAGAATGATTAACGTTTTGCGGGCAAAAGTAGTACTTTGTCAGTAAGCATACAACAATTCATTTCATTTTTTGCAGTTTTTTTCCGATTAGGTTGCATTTTTTTTCTAAAGGCAGTACTTTTGCCGCCCGATTAGAAACAGATGACACAGGATTCACTGATATTTAGATGTTTTGGTAGCGGCAGTAGCGGGAACAGTTACTTTTTAGGGACGCAACACGGGGGCATACTCATCGATGCGGGTGTTTCGGCTCGCACCATCCATCGCTATCTTCGCAGTATAGGACTTGATTTCAACAAGATATGGGGAGTGTTCATTACGCACGACCATGCCGACCATATTCGCTCGGTGGGAACACTGGGCGAGCGTGCACACATTCCGATATATACTACGGAATTGATTCATGAGGGCATTGATCGCAACTACGGTTTGCGAGAAAAATTGCGTACCTCCCGCCGGTACTTTGAGAAAGGTGTGCCATTCCAATTCCACGACATGGAAATCAACACTTTCGGTATCAGCCACGACTCGACCGACTGCTTGGGATACAAAATTCGCGTACAGAATCAGTGCTTTGTGCTAATCACCGATTGCGGTGAACCGAACGCGGACATTGAGCAGGCTATTCGCGAGGCGAACCACCTTGTGATTGAAGCCAATCACGATGAGCAATTATTGTTATGCGGTTCGTATCCCACTTTTCTTAAAGAGCGCATTCTTTCCCCTCGCGGGCATCAGAGCAATCAAACGTGTGCTCAACTATTAGCCGACAATTTTCACGAAGGCTTGCACAATGTATTTTTGTGCCATCTCAGCCAGGAGAATAACGAACCCGAAGTGGCATACAACACCATTTCGGAGGCTCTGTTGCAAGCCGGTTGGGAAGTAGGGAAGGACTACTACCTGAAAGCCCTTGACCGCCTCAGCGTCAGTCCCGTATATATTCTTGACGGGCAGCCCATTCGGGAAAGTGATGCTGTTTGATTTTTTTGCCAAATTCTTTTGATATGAATACAACCAATTACAATCCACAGGAAGTTGAGAATCGCTGGTATCAGTACTGGCTTGATAAGGGTTTGTTCCATAGTGAGCCGGACGAGAGGGAAGCATATAGTATAGTCATTCCGCCTCCCAACGTAACGGGTGTGCTGCACATGGGACATGTGCTGAATGAAACGATACAAGACGTATTGGTACGTAGGGCACGCTTGCAGGGCAAGAACGCTTGCTGGGTTCCAGGTACCGACCACGCTTCGATAGCCACAGAAGCAAAGGTTATCAAGCGGTTGAAAGAGCAAGGCATCAATAAGCAAGACTTAACCCGCGAGGAGTTTTTGCGTCATGCTTGGGCATGGACGGATGAACATGGCGGAATCATCTTGAAGCAGTTGCGCAAATTGGGTTGCTCTTGCGACTGGGAACGCACAGCCTTCACCATGGACGAGAAACGTTCGGAGCAGGTTATTCGCGTATTCTGCGATCTCTATCAAAAAGGGCTTATCTATCGCGGTCTTCGTATGGTCAACTGGGATCCGGAACGTCAAACAGCCTTATCTGACGAGGAGGTGATTTATCATGACGAACACTCTAAATTCTACTATTTGCGCTACCAAGTAGCCGAACCAGGCGTTCGCAATCCCGAAACAGGTGCGGACTATGCTGTGGTTGCCACTACTCGCCCGGAAACGATATTCGGCGACATAGCCGTTTGCATCAATCCCAAAGAGGAAAAGAACAGTTGGCTTCGCGGCAAACATGTGATTGTACCCGGCGTTGGACGAGTTATACCGATTATAGAAGATCGCTATGTCGAAATCGGATTTGGTACCGGTTGCCTCAAAGTTACTCCTGCCCACGACGTAAACGACTACGCTCTGGGACAAAAGCATAATCTCAAGACCATTGACATCTTTACAGCCGATGCCCACCTGAATATGGACACAGTGGAAGAAGAATTGCAAGCCAACGTGCGCAAGTACCACGGTATGGATCGCTTTGAATGTCGCAAGCAGATCGTGGAAGACTTGCAAGCCATGAACTTGGTGGAAAAAATAGAGGATTACGACAACAAAGTAGGCTACTCGGAGCGAACGAACGTGCCTATCGAGCCGCGTTTGAGTTTGCAATGGTTCGTGCGCATGCAGCATTTTGCAGACATCGCCTTGCCGCCCGTCATGGAGGACAAGATACAATTCTACCCTACCAAGTACAAGAATACCTATCGCAACTGGTTGGAAAACATAAAGGACTGGTGCATCTCACGCCAACTATGGTGGGGGCATCGTATCCCTGCCTACTACGATGCAGACCTGTTGGCTCAAACCGGATTGGAAAACTACCCGAACGACAAGATTGTAGTAAGTCCGACCCAACCGGAGGGCAACTACGTACAAGACGAAGGGGCACTGGACACATGGTTCTCGTCGTGGTTATGGCCTATGTCTGTCTTTGACAAGGAAACCGATTTGCAATACTACTACCCCACATCGGACTTGGTAACCGGTCCGGATATCATCTTCTTCTGGGT
>DFIN01000010.1:0-1569 GCA_002372135.1 Bacteroidales bacterium UBA3696 | reverse complement strand
AATTAGGTCGTAAGATGTCCAAATCATTGGGCAACTCCCCTGACCCGCTGGATTTGATTGACCGCTATGGAGCCGATGGCGTTCGCATGGGTATTCTGCTATCTGCACCTGCCGGTAACGACATTCTGTACGATGATGCCCTATGCGAACAAGGGCGCAATTTCTGCAACAAAATATGGAACTGCTTCCGTATGCTGCAAGGATTGCAAACATCAGATGCCGAAGCACCTATGACTGACCGTGAAGCCGTTACATGGTTTACCCTCTGCCTTTCCAGAACGGAGTTGGAGGTGGACGACTTGATGCAAAAATACCGTTTGAGCGAAGCGCTGATGGCCATCTACAAACTATTTACGGACGAGTTTTCAGGTTGGTACTTGGAGATGATCAAACCTGCTTACGGTCAGCCCATTTGCCAAACGACCTTGGATTGCTCCATGATCTTTTTTGAGCGGATGCTTCGCCTGCTTCATCCTTTTATGCCGTTCATTACGGAGGAGTTGTACCATTCTATTCAGGAGCGTGAAGACGGCGACACCATCATGCGCCAAGATACCATGGACTGGGATAGTGCTGAACTATTGGCAAAGGATAAAGACGGCAACTTCGAACAACAGATTGAGCATCTCAAACAAGTCATAACCGGCATTCGCAACATACGTGCACAACACAACATCCCTCCCCGCGAAGAGATTGTGCTGATTAGCCCCGCACCTTTGAGTGAATTGGTCAATAAGTTGGCTCGCTGTCGCGTAGAAATAGGCACCGACAAACCGTCTATGGCGGCTTCGTTCATAGTCGGTACGTGCGAATACACCATTCCCTTAGACCGATTTATCAACGTAGAGGAAGAACTCAAAAAATTAGAAGCCGACTTGCAGCACCAGCAAGGGTTCCTACGCGGTGTGGAAGCCAAATTGAACAACGAGCGTTTCGTGCAAAACGCCAAAAAAGAAGTGGTAGAGATGGAGCGCAAGAAACAGCACGATGCTCAAGAACGAATAGCCGCTATTGAAGCGAGAATAAAGAGTTTAACGATTGGTTAGCAATTTCCTCATAGCCGGGCCTTGTGCCGCAGAAACAGAAGAGCAAGTACTGCAAACAGCGCGTGCTCTTCTTCCACTTCAACCCGTTTTCCGGGCTGGTCTATGGAAACCCCGTACCCATCCAAACACCTTTCAGGGTGTGGGAGAAAAGGGGCTGAAATGGTTGCAACAAGTACAGCAACAAGTGGGCTTGGATGTCGCCACCGAAGTAGCCACACCAGAACAAATGCGGCTGTGTCTTCAGGCAGGCATCGACTACGTGTGGATAGGGGCTCGCACTGCTGCTAATCCGATTGCCGTACAAGAGTTGGCAGACACATTACACGAACACTCATCAGCCGGTCAATTAAAAGGCGTATGGATAAAGAACCCGACCAACGAAGATACGCCTCTCTGGATAGGAAACATACTCCGATTCAGGCATGCCGTTGAGGGTACGGACATACGCTTGGCGGCTATACACCGCGGGTGCAACCATCGTCCCTGTTGGGATATGGCGTACACGTTGCGTCAGTCCGTGCCG
>DFIN01000013.1:13185-15687 GCA_002372135.1 Bacteroidales bacterium UBA3696 | reverse complement strand
TATCGGCAAACTTACCGCGACCACCGGTCTGCTTTTTGTATGTTTCGCGCAGTTCAACCGGCGCGGAGATAGCCTCGCGATATGCCACTTGCGGACGACCTTGGTTGCACTCGACTTTGAACTCGCGGCGGAGACGGTCAATAATGATTTCAAGGTGCAATTCGCCCATACCGCTGATAACGGTTTGTCCGGTCTGCTCGTCAGTCTTTACGGTGAACGTAGGATCTTCCTCAGCCAGTTTGGCAAGTCCGACTCCGAGTTTATCCAAGTCAGCCTGACTCTTGGGTTCTACGCTGATACCGATAACGGGTGCGGGGAACTCGATGGATTCGAGGGTGATAGGATGGTTCTCGTCGCAGAGTGTATCACCGGTACGAATATCCTTGAATCCGACCCCGGCACCTATATCACCGGCGCAGATGACATCCACGGGATTCTGGTGATTGGAGTGCATCTGGAAGATACGGCTAATACGTTCTTTCTTACCCGAACGGGTATTATAGACGTAAGAGCCGGCCTCTAACTTACCCGAATACACGCGGAAATAGCACAGACGACCTACATAGGGATCCGTTGCAATCTTGAAGGCAAGAGCGCACAACGGTTCATCTTCATCGGGTTTACGGGAAACGGGCTTGTCATTACGCGGGTCGGTACCGTCAATATGGTCAGCATCCAGCGGACTGGGCAAATAAGCACAAACGGCATCTAACATTGTTTGCACGCCCTTGTTCTTGAAACTCGAACCGCAGATGACGGGGAAGATGTCCATCGCCAAAGTACCTTTGCGAATGGCAGCACGTATCTCGTCTTCAGTAATGGAAGCGGGATCGGAGAAGTATTTCTCCATCAAGGCATCATCAAACCCTGCGCATGTTTCAAGCATCTTGTCGCGCCATTCTTCGGCTTCCGCCATCAGTTCAGCAGGAATAGGCTCTTCCACATACTCGGCTCCCATGGTCTCGTCATGCCAAATGATGGCTTTCATTTTGACAAGATCCACCACCCCTTTGAAACTCTCTTCGGCACCGACAGGAATTTGAATGGGGCAAGGTGTTGCGCCCAGCGTCTCCTTTATTTGGCGCACTACATCGAAGAAATTGGCACCGCTACGGTCCATCTTGTTGACATAGCACAAGCGCGGAACGCCGTACTTGTCGGCTTGACGCCAGACGGTTTCGCTTTGCGGTTGTACGCCTCCGACGGCACACAGAGCCATGACTGCCCCGTCAAGGATACGCAAACTGCGTTCCACCTCCACGGTAAAGTCCACGTGCCCCGGAGTGTCAATCAGATTAATCTTATATTTCTGTCCGCGGTAGGGCCAATAGGTGGTAGTGGCAGCAGAGGTGATGGTGATACCTCTTTCCTGCTCTTGCTCCATCCAGTCCATAGTGGCTGCACCGTCATGCACTTCCCCTATTTTGTGGGTCAGACCCGTATAGAACAGAATGCGCTCTGACGTAGTTGTCTTTCCGGCATCGATGTGCGCCATGATGCCTATGTTCCTATTATATCGTAAATCGTGTTTCGCCATTTGTTATCTTAGAAACGGAAATGTGCAAATGCACGGTTAGCCTCTGCCATACGGTGCATATCTTCTTTGCGTTTGAAGGCACCACCTTGGTTGTTGTAGGCATCCATAATTTCAGCCGCCAGTTTTTCAGCCATCGAATGACCACCGCGCTTGCGAGCGAAGTTAATCATGTTCTTCATAGAGATGGACTCTTTGCGGTCGGCACGAATCTCGGTAGGAACTTGGAAGGTAGCACCACCAATACGTTTGGATTTAACCTCCACCAGAGGAGTAATATTATCAAGGGCTTGTTTCCAAACATCGAGGGCTGTTTTGTCTTCTTCTTTATTCTTTTGCCCTACGATATCAAGCGCAGAATAGAACACGCCATAAGCGGTATTCTTTTTTCCGTCGAGCATCAGATGGTTAACGAATTTTGCCACCATCACCTCACCGAATTTAGGATCGGGCAGGATGATGCGTTTTTTCGGTTTTGCTTTTCTCATTTTGTTTTGTTTGTTTTGTTTGTTTAACACCGGCAACCGGCATGTGCATGTACGGTTGCTTGTCTGTGGTTGTCTATCCGTCTTCAAGCGGACACGTCCGCTTTACTCAACCGATCAACCATGCTTACTTTTTAGCTTTCGGACGTTTAGCACCATACTTACTACGACGTTGCAAGCGCCCTGCCACACCGGCAGTATCGAGCGTACCGCGTACGATATGATAACGTACACCGGGCAGGTCTTTTACACGTCCGCCACGAACCATGACGATACTGTGCTCCTGCAAGTTGTGTCCTTCACCGGGGATGTAGGCGTTCACTTCCTTTTGGTTCGTCAGACGAACACGAGCCACCTTACGCATAGCGGAATTAGGCTTTTTAGGAGTAGTGGTGTACACACGAACGCAGACTCCGCGACGTTGAGGACAATTGTCCAAAGCGGGGCTCTTGCTCTGATCGATAAGTTCTGCTCTTCCTTTTC
>DFIN01000013.1:0-13142 GCA_002372135.1 Bacteroidales bacterium UBA3696 | reverse complement strand
CCTTTTCTAACTAACTGTTGAATTGTAGGCATTGTAACTTTTTTTGATTAATGAATTATGTTATTTTTTACTGCCTTTTGGGCGTACAGACACCCAAAAAAGCACGCAAAAGTAGAGCAATAAAACTGATTGACAAAACATTTTTCAAAAAAAAACTTGATTTGTTATTTTTTGTCATTTAGACCTCTCTTTTTCGCCGTGATTTACCTACTTTTGTCAGCTAATCAGTGAAACATCGTATGACGATCGGTGAATTTAACGAACATATCAGCCCCGTACTAACCCATTTTACGCTGCCTGCCCCTTGGACACATTTGCTATTTAGGGGTTTGCATGCATCGGCGCGTGCCGTGGTCATCCGCCGTTTGACGAGCTCCGATAAAAGGCTTTCGGACACAACCTTACAACTCGTAGTAATGAGCAACGAGGACGAAGCACTCTATATGTACTCGGACTTGCAGACGCTACCTGACCCGAGAGCGAATGTCTATTATTTCCCTTGTTCCCGTCGCCGTCAACGCACTGACGAGGCAATGGCTGTGGAGCGTACCAAGACGCTAACGGCATTGGCGCGAGGCGAACAGTGCATCGTGGTTACCTATCGGCAGGCGTTGGAAGAGTCTGTTCCACCCTGCAAACGATTGCAAACAGAGCAAATCAGCTTGCAACGCGGGGAAACGATTTCCGTGAGTGAGTTGTCCGAAATGCTTTTATCCATGGGGATGACACAAGTGGATTTTGTATATGAACCCGGGCAGTTTGCTGTCAGAGGGGGAATCGTCGATGTGTATAGTTACAGCAACGAAGAGCCGTACCGATTGGATTTTTTCGGCGATGAGTTGGATTCGCTTCGTTGCTTTGACATAGAGACCCAACTGAGCAAGGAGCAGGTAGCACAGGTACAAATAGTCGGTCGCGGCGGCAACGAGCAGGAAGACACCGGCATTGAGGACTATTTAGCAAACATAGAGAATGTAGTATGGGTATCGGACGACTGGACCAACATGCTTGACAGCCCCCTATGGCATTTTATCCGCGACGGTCGCACCATAGAGATGCGCTCAAAGAGCACTTTCCCCGACCCTGAAGAAATTGCCTTTCAAACGGAGCCTCAACCCTTGTTTCATAAAGATTTTTCGCTGTTGATATCCGACTTGCGCCAGAAAATCAACTCGGGCTACACCATATACATACTGGCAGACCAGAAGAAGCAAGCCGACCGACTGCAAGCCGTTATGGACAACGAGAACGCTTCGGGCGCGGGTGTGCCCATTTCGTTTATCGCCGTGGATCGCACCCTACACAGCGGCTGGGTGGATAAGACGCACCGGTTAGCCTGCTACACAGACCACGAGATATTTGAGCGTTATCATCGCGTAACCATGCGTCAGGACAATGCACGGCGCGGCAAAGCGATGATGACATTGCGCGAGCTGAACGAGATGCGTCCGGGCGATTGGGTGGTTCATAGCGACCACGGTATCGGTCAGTTTGGCGGACTGGTAACCACCACCGTGAACGGCAAGCGGCAAGAGATGCTACGGATTGTATATCGGGACGGCGACACCTTGTTTGTGAGCATACACAACCTGCACCGTCTGAGCAAGTACCGCGGCAAAGAAGGGTCAGCCCCCACTTTGAGTAAGTTAGGTTCGGGTGCCTGGGAGCGTCTTCGCGAACGCACCAAGGACAAGGTGAAAGATATAGCTCGCGACCTGATTCGCCTCTATGCCCAACGCAAGCAGGAACAAGGATTTGCCTATTTGCCGGACGGATATATGCAGCATGAATTGGAGGCTTCCTTCTTATACGAAGACACACCCGACCAAGCAAAAGCCACGCAAGACGTGAAGCGGGACATGGAGAGTCCGATGCCTATGGACCGTCTTATCTGCGGCGATGTAGGATTTGGCAAGACGGAGATAGCCATGCGTGCTGCCTTTAAGGCTGCTACGGATGGCAAGCAAGTGGCTGTTCTGGTTCCGACCACCGTATTGGCGTTGCAGCACTATAACTCGTTTAAGGAACGATTTGCCAAGTTTCCTGTTCGCGTGGAATACTTATCACGAGGCAAATCGGCAAAAGAGACGAAAGCCATCTTGGAAGAATTAGCAGCGGGCAAGATAGACATTCTGATTGGCACTCATAAACTGGTAGGCAAACAAGTGGTGTGGCATGATTTGGGGTTGCTCATTATTGATGAAGAGCAGAAATTAGGGGTTGCCGTTAAGGAACGATTGAAAACCATTCGCGCCTCGGTGGACGTGCTGACACTCACAGCCACGCCCATTCCGCGCACGCTGCAGTTCTCCTTGTTGGGTGCCCGCGACATGAGCATCATCACGACTCCCCCACCCAACCGCTATCCCGTACAAACGGAGGTTATCGGCTATGACGACGAGGACATCATACGTGAGGCTATCAACTTGGAGCTGAATCGCAACGGGCAGGTGTTTGTGGTGAATAACCGCATTGAGATGCTGGATCGTGTCATGCATCAGTTGCAGCGTCTGTGTCCGGAAGCCCGCATCATAACAGCACACGGACAGATGCCATCCGACGAGATGGAGAAGCGGCTGGAAGACTTCATCAACTACGACTACGACATATTGGTATCAACCACCATAATCGAGTCGGGCGTGGACATACCGAACGTGAATACGATGCTTATCTATTCTGCTCAGCACTATGGTTTGAGCGATTTGCATCAGTTGCGCGGTCGCGTAGGAAGGAGCAACCGAAAAGCCTACTGCTATCTGATTACTCCGGAGCGCGAGTTGCTGACTGCCGACGCGCGCCGCCGCTTGGATGCCATCGTTACGTTTGCCGACTTGGGCGCAGGCTTTAACTTGGCGATGCAGGATCTGGATATTCGCGGTGCCGGCAACTTATTAGGTGCCGAACAATCAGGTTTTATAGCCGACTTAGGCTATGAGACCTACCAACGGATATTGAACGAAGCCATCGAAGAATTAAAAGAAGAGATGGGCATCGGCTTATCCGAATCCGCCGAATCTGCTTCGCAAGAAACCCGTCCGAGCGCATTTGTGCGCACCCAATGGTGCCAAGACTGCCTGTTAGAGAGCGACCTGCCTCTGGCTTTCCCGAGCAGTTACATAGAGAACATAGCGGAACGGCTGGCGCTCTATCGCGAGTTGGACAGCCTACGCGATGAGAACGAGTTGCAGGCTTATTGTCGTCGATTGCGCGACCGCTTTGGCGAGTTACCACCCGAAGCCAAAGAACTGATGAACGTGGTTCGGCTACGCTGGATCTGCTGCCGGTTAGGCATCGAAAAGGTATTCTTGAAGCAAGAGCGTTTGGTACTCTATTTTACAACGAAGAGCGAAGCCTACTGGCAAAGCGATGCGTTTGGGAAGGTAGTATCCTACGTCTTTTCGCGCGGCGAACGCTGCAGAATGGTAGAAGACAAAGATAAACACGGGCAGAAGACGGGCAAACGCTACGTAGTCATACAGCAAGTGCGCACTGTGGAAGGGGCTATCACCCTGTTGCAAAAAATTGAAAACAACCCTAAATAATAATCAATATGAGAAAATATTTACATTCATTTTTTACCCTTTCGGTAATCTGTATTCTACTATCAGGCTGTCAACCGCCATCGAAAGATATTCTCATCTATTTTGAGAATGATGTTCACTGTGCAGTTGAAACCTATTCGGAGATTGCGGCTTTGCGCGATTCGGCACTGAAACATACCCCATACGTGAGTGTGGTCAGTGCGGGCGACTTTGTGCAAGGCGATGTGATAGGCTCGCTTTCGCAAGGCGAATACATTATTGACATAATGAATACCGTGCCATATGATGTCATCACTATCGGCAATCACGAGTTTGACTACGGGATTGAGCAGCAAAAACGACTATTTGACCGCCTCACAGCCGATATAGTATGCTGCAACATGAGTACCGTCCCATACGACGGCGAGGAAAGCAAGTGGCTTTATCCTGCTTACGTGATACGCCAATACGGAGATGTCCGGGTCGCCTTTATCGGGGTAGCCACTCCTACTACCATGCTCAGTTCGACCCCAACCTATTTTATGGACGCGTTAGGACACGTTCTTTACGATTTTCATACGGAGGACACCTACGCATTGGTACAATCGTCGGCAGAGAAAGCACGCCAAGAAGGGGCTGACTACGTTGTCGTAATCAGCCATTTGGGCGATGACACGCCGTTTGTAAACAGCGTAGAGTTGATTCATCGCACAAAAGGAATAGACATTGTGTTAGACGGGCATGCGCATCATCTGCTTAATCGCTTGGAAGCGAACGTAGTGGGTGATTCAATTCGATTGGTTTCTACCGGTTCAAAAGGTGCCACCATCGGAGAACTATGCATTCAAGAAGACGGTACGATGCAGGTTAATCTCTTGAAGCCCCGATATACGCAATGCCCCGAGCGCTTGCCAAAGCGTGTGGAAAAGAAAATCAGCGAAGTAAAAGCCGCATTGGATGAGCAAGTGCGTCAAGTAGTGGGATATAGTGAAGTCGATCTGTTGGATCGCGACGCACAACAAAACCGCCTTGTCCGTTGGCAAGAGACCAACCTAAGCGACTTTGTGGCAGATGCCATGCGCGAAGTAGGCGGCGGACAAATAGGAGTGATTCATGGCGGAAGTTTGCGCGCATCTATTCTACAAGGTCCCATTTCATTGGGCGACCTGATTGCTCTTATGCCCTTTAATAACCATTTAGCCAAAGTGAGCATGACCGGTCAGCAACTTTTGGATGCCATGGAGGTCAGCGTAGCCACCTACCCTATTGAAAGCGGCGATTTTCATATTTGCAGCCACCTTAGATATGAAATAGACTCCACCATCCCTTCTTCCGTGATATGGGACGAGCAGAAAATGTTTGCCGGCATCGGTTCAACGCGCCGCATTACGCGCATGGAAGTGGCTATGCCGGACGGCAGTTGGCAAAAGATAGATCCGAATGAGACCTATATCATATCCGGCTTGGATTATACTCTCCGCAATTTAGGGGCTGCAGGCATGTTCCGATATGCCACCCCCATGGCTGCGCAAGATATGAAAGACACGGACATCCTGCTTCGCTACATTCATATACTGGGCGATACGATTCGTAGCAATCAATATCCCGAAGACCTTAACGAACGCCGGTTTGTGGTGAAATAAAAAGTTAGACCGCTGCACTGTTAGAGGTTAGAGGTTAGAAGTTAGAGGTTAGATATATAAAATGAGAGAGAGTATATCGTTGGGATATACTCTCTCATATTTTGTGGTACATCTAAACTGCTATGGTAAGCGGATAGTTATACCTGCTTTTGCTTAACGCATACGAACGTTGCGGGGAACTGCAAAGGTGCGAACAGCCTTATCGAATTGGTTAACACCCATACGAGCAGGAGCACTTTCGGCAGAGTCAATATGTTTGTAGTGAATCGAGTTCTTCTCTACTTCGAAGTTGGTGCTGAGCAGCGTGATTTCCTTAGAAATCTCATTCTGCTCTACATAAACGCCCCAACCATAGTCGCCGTTAACCACATTGATATACATCTCAGCAGCCGGAACGGAGTACATATACATCGAAGCCTCGTTATAAGCCATTTGCAACAGACCTGCATTAACAATACCTGCAGGCATGAAGGTCATCGAATAATCGTTAAAGTATGCGCTATACGTATATTTGATGAGTTTAGCACCCTTGAAAGCAGTGGTGTCAGCAAGTGCCATTTCCAATTGGAAGTTCTTGAGGTCTTCCTCCGTACCACCGGTTTGATAAGCATTCCAATAATTGATGGCAGCCTTTATGTGATCCATGGCAGCTTCCTCGCTATCTACATCCAGATAACCACCCTTCATAGCGTGCGACTTAGCCGAAGTTTGTGTGCTCCAAAGACCGGTAGATACAGCTGCAGCACCCGTGAAACCACGGTCGTCATTCATACCTTCGGGAGCATAGAAAGCTTTTGCAGGGAAATTGGCTACATAACCAACCTCAGCACCTGCCATATCTTGATCGTCGTTGATATACAAACCGTCAGAGAAGAGTTCCACAGTAGCATCTACGAGGAAAGCACGGAGATAGTGCGTTTTATTGTCATCGCCTACATACGAGAACACGCTATCAACGGTATCCAGAGTAGCCAGATAGTCAGCACCGTTGTAATACGACACGGTAGCTTGTGTGAAAGAAAGGCTCTCAATTTCAGATACAACCTGAACGGGCAGAACAGCGGTAGAGGTCGTAGAAGTAGAAGCGATAGTCAGCTCGGTGGTACCAATCTTCTGAGCGGTCAAAGTAACCACATTCTTGCTGATGGTCCAAGTAACAACACCTTCCTCAGAAGCGGTGATGGTGTAGGTCAAGTCTTTCGGGGTAATGGTGAAGCGAATGGTGTTGGGAACGTCAATACCTTCACTGCTGTCATAGGTGGTAGAAGCCATCTTGATGCTACTAACGCTAAGCGTAATCTCGGTAGCATTCGTTTCATCTTTGTCCTTTTTGCAACCTACGAAAGCTGCTGACAGTGTGAGGAGCGCGAGAGCTCCGCAAAGAATTTTTTTCATACTGTTAATTGTTTTTTGTTGAGTTTTATGTTGATTAATTTGATTCAGTCCTATTCTTCTTTATCCCGCAAATTGGGGTTATAGGTACTTTCAGACGAGGGCACGTTGAAATTGTAGTAGGTATCTGTCGGATTGATGGTTATACCTTTTGCAACGATATGGTTAGCACCTCTCTTGCGGCTTTCACCAAAGCGGCGGAACGTATCCAAACCATACCCTTCACCCCACATCTCGACACGCCAGTTGTAGATAAGCGCTTTCTTGACAGCATCGGTGGTCGTTAAGCCGTTTTTGAACGCATTATATCTATCTTCCCACAAGAAAGCAGTGGTATCAAGACGTTGGTCCGTAATGTCGGTAATATACTTGGCAGCATCCGTCAGGTTATTCAGACGCCAGTTGGCTTCGGCTGCAACCAGATACATCGCCTCTATGCGCATGAATACGTTATCGCTCAACCAATCGCGATCAATATCGTCTTCATCTGTAGAAGTGGGATTTTGGGCAGAGAAGAACTTGCCATCGGGGCAGTCTTTGTAGATACTGTTGGCAGAACCGTCGTTGAACCACAGCTTGCGTTTGTCCCATGTCTGTCCGTTCAGTTCATCACGAAGGTCAGCGTCAATCACCTTGGTATCACCTGCCCATGCATAGGAATAGGAGTGAATGTCCACTTGTCCGAACCACGACTTAAGACCGCCGGAAGTTTCCACGGTAACTTCTTGTCCCCAAATCCACCCCGGGTCAGACACGCTGTTGAAACCGGTGGTGAGAAGGTTCTTTTCAGACAGCAACTGATACTTGTTGCTATTGATTACTTTTTCGGCATTGATAAGGGCATTCTGCACATGAACATTGTATTCAGGCGTTCCAACTCGATACACACACTCATTCAGATAGGCGAGGGCGAGAATACCGCATACTACCTCACGATCCAAAACGAGTTTGCTATCGCGAACGAAGTCCGTGCCGAACTCCTCAAACAACTTGATGGACATTTCCAAATCGGAGAATACCTGATTATAAACCACGGCACTGGTAGAAAGGGGTTGCGGATCGTCCTTGTTCGTTTCGGTATAGAGCGGAACGCAGTCAAAGTTACCGAGTGAGTCGGCGAGGAACTTATCGCTACCCATAACCGGCGTATAAAGTTTAACCAGTTGCGAATAGATATAACCGCGCAAACCGAGCACTTGTGCATAGTTGACGGCATTCTCATAGTCCTTTTCCGAATACTCGTGCTGCTCTTCTTTGGGTTTAGCAGCCTGCTCAGAGGGCCATCCGTATTGGGCTAAATCGTTGATAAAAGACGATCCGTTATGGAAGGCATAAATAGTAGCGTTGATATTATGCAGTTGGCTATAATAGTGACTCCAGATTGTTCCGGTACGGTTGATAGTCAGCATTTGCTCATCGGTATAGAGCCAGCCATACGTTTTGCCGGTCAGAGCAATGTCAGAAGCAAGAATATCCGTCCAAAGGTCGATACTGCGTTTACCGAACGTATCGTGGTCCGAACCGCCCATAGTATATAGGCGTGAATAGAGACCTCTTACCGAGCCTTCAATTTGGTTATCCAATTTTTCGTACTGGTCCTGCATAAGGGTAGAACCTTCCGTAGTGCGATCCAAGAACTCGCACGAAGAGAGGAATACTGCACAGGTTGCAATAGTCAGAAAAATGCTTTTTTTCATATCTCAAATCCTTTCTTATCTAAATTTAACTGTGCTTACGAATTAGAATTGTACTTTAATACCGCCTATGAGTGTGGATAGCGGAGTATATTGATAAGCACTGGACGAACCTGTACCGCTGACGGTCGGGTTATAGCCGCGTCTTGCCGAAGCAATAGCGAGGTTATCGGCTTGCAGATAGATTTCAAGACGACTCAATTTAATCTTCTCAATCAGTTTTTTCTGGAACTTATAACCCAAACGGATATTGTTCAAACTGAGGTAGGAGTTCGAGGTCAAGAATCGCGTCGAAACAGCATTGGAATAGGTATCCTTACCGTTGTTGAGACGGGGGATATTGGTATCTGTATTGTTGGGTGTCCATGCGTTGCGCATATCCACGTGCCAGTTGTAGTTACCCACCTTATCGTTACCCATCAAAGAGGCATAGGTATTGTCATAGCCATAACCTCCGATACGATAGCTGCAAGTAACGTTCATCGTGAATCCATAGGCTTCAAAGTCAATACCAAAACCGCCGTCCAATCCTGGTTCAGCCGATTTACCTACGAAGTCCGAACCGCAGTAAGCGGCATCGGTAGTGTGAACGGTATCAATGTTAGCATTGGGATGCTCCAAACGGTATTTATATACATCGCTAATGTAGTTGTCAATATATCCGCTCTTGGATTTGGCAATGTCTTCGTCGGTGATTTGGCTGGCTTCACGGGTAGTACCGAACTGACCACGATCGCTATCGTAATAACCTACATAGATAGCCATACCATCTTTTTCATTAACACCTACATACTCACGCATATTGTAGTCATACATAGAGTGCCCCACATACAGACCGCCGTTGGTGGACATTTCGTTGTCGTCGTCAAGGTTCTTGGGCAACTCAACGATTTCATTGTGGTAGTGCCCGCCATTCAAACGAATGTCCAACTTGATATTCTTCATATCAAGGGCGTGGATATTAGCTTGGAACTCAACACCTTGGTTAGTCATCTTACCTCCGTTGATATAGATGGACGAATAGCCGATAGAAGGTGCTTGGTAGCGAGGCATCAACATATTGTCCGTCAGCTTCCAGAAGTAATCCAACTCAAGATCCACATACTTGTTAATACTAAACTCAAGACCGAGGTCAACCGTTTGTGTACGCTCCCAGGTCAGATTAGGTGCGCCTTTATAGTTCCAGACATAACCTATTTGACCGTCCACATATTGGATGCTATAATGGTCTTGGAAGAGGTTGGCTGAAATACCTTCGTTACCTAACACACCCCACGAGAGACGCAACTTACCGTCTTTAATCCACTTGGAGAAGTCTTGGTTGGACATCGCAAACTCTTCATTGGTAAAGATCCATCCGGCACCCACCGAACCGAAGTGTCCCCAGCGGTGGTTCTTGGCAAATTTAGACGAACCGTCCGCACGGTAGTTAGCCGTAAGCAGATAACGCTCAGCATAGGTATAATTGAGGTTTGCCAATACAGACTCAAGGGCTGTTTCGCTGGTAGAAGAACCCATACCGTCCATTTGGATGGCATTGCCCCATTCCAGGATACCGGGATCGGCAATACGGTTCATACTACCTTCCATGGTTGAACTGCGAGCGAAACTCATTTCGTGACCCACCATTGCATCAAAGGTATGGTCGCTGATCACTTTGTTGTACTTCAACAACTGCTTCGTTTCAAAGAACAAATAGTTGTTCTGCCCTTTGTAAATACGTCCCAAGTTAGCCGCATCGCCATAGTACTTATTGGTCAATTCTGCACTATTCACGCTGAGGTATTGCGCGCCGGCAGTAACTTCCAGCTTGAGGTCTTTATAGAACTTAAATTCCAGCATACCGTTGGCGGTAACTTGGTGCTGACGGGTGTTGGCTTTGTCATAACGCAATGCACCGGCGGGGTTGATACCGCTACCGAAACCGCGTCCAAAACCTTCGTGCATACCGTAGTCATACATGTATCCGCCGGTCTTGGGGTCGATTTGAACTGTTCCGTCCTCATTATACATATAAACAGGGTAAATAGACGGAATACCATTGACGTAGGCAAAACCGTTGTTCATATTACCGCCTTGACCGGGGTTATTAAGGTTAGAATAGGTATAACCGATATTCACCGAACCTTTCAGCCATTTTTTTGCCTGAAAATCAATGTTGCTACGGGTGGTAAAACGGTCATAATCCGAACCGATATAGTAACCTTCATCTTTGAGGTAACTCAATGAAGTAAAGTATGAAACCTTGCTGTTACCGCCGGAAATACGCACGGTGGCATTGGCTTTTTGACCGGTACGGAAAATAGCATCTTCCCAGGTGGGCATCGTTTCATATTGCTTGCGGAAAATTACCCCTTCGTAGAATTTACCGGTGGTCGGGTCTATCAGGTTGTTACCTCTTACTTGCTTGCCGTTCTCATCCACCCACATATTATAAATAGCGGGAAGTCCCTGACCGGAGAAGAGGTTGGAATTAGCCAGTTGGTCCGAACCCAATTCGTTGCGCAAACTCTGCCACGACATCTCCACATACTCTTCAGGGCTCGTGATAACATCGTACATGGGCAACAAGTGCATATTCGCGCCATAAGTTACATCTACATCAATCTTGGCATCATCGTCTTGTTTACCTTTCTTGGTAGTAATCACGATAACACCATTGGCACCACGCGAACCATACAACGAAGTAGCCGTGGCGTCCTTCAAGACCGTAGTAGAAGCGATATCTCCCGGGTCAATGGCACTGACATCACCGTTATAGGTTACACCGTCCACAATATATAGAGGTGTAGTTTTTGCGTTCACCGAACCCAAACCACGAATATGAATCGTAGCATTCGTACCGGGCTGACCGCTTGTATTGATAACCTGAACACCGGCAACCTCACCTGCGAGGGCTTTGGAAATTTCAGAAGGTGTTTTCTTTTCAATCGTCTCAGAAGTAACGGCTTGTGCCGAACCGGCGTAACTACCTTTGGTCACGTTTCCATAACCGGTTACCACCACTTCCTGAATTACTTCTGAATTCTCTCTCATCACAACGCGCATGTTGTTGGCAATGGCAACTTCCTGCGTTTGCATACCCACATAACTAACAATCAACGTCTTGTCATTCTTGTCAACCGAAAGAATGAACTGCCCGTCAAAGTCTGTAATCGTACCGAGGGAAGTACCCTTTACCTGTACACTGGCTCCGATAACGGCTTCTCCCTTTTCATCCACGACCACACCGCTGATTTGCCTTTGCTGAGCGAATAGCCCCACTGTCAGCAAACTCAGCATCCATAGTGTAACTACTTTTTTCATGTTAATTTGAATATTATTTAGGAATATTTGTGTCTCGTTCTGTTTTGTCAATCCAATTTGAACAAAAAGCGTGCAAAAGTAAACTTGAAATTTTAGGTAAACAAGAGAGATGGCAGTTTTTTTTATTTTTTCGTGCAATAAGGACATTTTTTGATTGATTTTTGCCACTTAATTGCACCTTACGACCATCTGATTACTCATAAGAAAGTAGGAATAGTTGCGTGGTATCGAGTACCTGCTGTGCGGCAAATTGTATATCTTCTGGCGTAATAGTCAGCATCCGCTCGTAGGTTTGCTGCCAAGAATAAGCCTGTCCGAAATAGAGCATTTGCTTTGCCATAGCAAGTGCGTTATTCTCCGTATTTTCCGCCGAAATAGCCATTTGACCACGCAGTTGCCGCATGGCTTGTGCAAGTTGTTGATGAGTAAGCGGTTCCGAAACCAACTGCTGCAATTCGTTATATACGAGATCTAAACAGCGATTCTTATCCTCCGGATCGCATGCCAAATACGTGCACCAATAGCCGGCATCGCTAAGGGGAGTATATTGTGATTCAACCGTATAAACCAATCCCTTCTGTTCTCGCAGAGACATATTCAGACGCGATGACATGGCTCCGCCACCTATTATATTATTAAGCAAGTAAAGCGGAAGCTGGTACGTATGTCCGAGCGGGAAGGCGCGATTGCCCAACATCAGATGGATTTGATGCGTATGTTTATGATAGGAAACGGTATGATTTTCCTTTTTTTGTGGAACGAAAGGCACACGAGAGGTTGTCTCGGAAGGAAAATCAGAATAGGTCATCTCGTTATGCTCAAGTAGCCCGTCAAGAATACGCACAACACGCTCAAACGAGAGACAACCTTGCGTGAATACCACCATCCGTTGGGGCTGATAGAGCCGATGCATGAATTGGAGAGCCAGCCGAGGCGATTGGCAAATATGTCGAAGTGATTTACGGGTACCGAGAATGGGTTGAGCCAACGGATGGGATGCAAAAATCAGATTTTCAAAGTCGTCATATATAAGTTCGGACGGACTGTCGTTATAACTCTCAATTTCGTCAAGAATAACTTCCACCTCTTTATCCGTTTCTTCTTTCGGGAAAGTAGGCCGGAACACAAGATCAAGCAGCAAATGCAGGGTGCGTTGAACATACGCAACGGGGGTGGCGGCATAAAAGACGGTTTCTTCCTTAGTAGTATAGGCATTTACTTCTCCGCCGACATCCTCTATTCTGTGAATGATTTGCTGATTGGAACGGGGCACGAACGTGCTTCCTTTCTGCGTGAGCGAGCCCTTGAATATACAATGTTCTATATAATGCGCCATGCCATTTTCACGAGGCGACTCATCGCGTGTGCCTACGCCGACCATAATGCCGGCATAGACAACCGGCGAGGAAGTATGCAGATGCACAAGGCGCAAACCGTTGGCGAAAGTATGGTATTGATACGAAGTCACTTTTTTTCTTTGATTTCGATTTTGTTCTTTTTTGTTTGCCTGAGTTGGGAAATGGCTTTACCTTTGCGCGCTGAAAGGTACTGAAATAGTCCAAGCGGCATTGGCGGAATTGGTAGAC
>DFIN01000031.1:2631-2905 GCA_002372135.1 Bacteroidales bacterium UBA3696 | reverse complement strand
GCGGATTGGATATCAATACCGGCGACTTTTTGATGCAAGCCGTTCAGGCGGCCGACCTGTTGGGAGTGGATTTTACGCGATATGATAATGACCGGAACGGATATATCGATTTTGTGTATATCATCTATGCCGGGTATGGAGAAGCGGATACACGCATTGCCAATACGATATGGCCGCACAACTGGGACCTGATGAGCAACTTATATTATGGTTGCACGCAGCAGAACGAGTATTATTATCGAAGTGAAAATGACTACAAACTGCCGCAATATGA
>DFIN01000031.1:0-2572 GCA_002372135.1 Bacteroidales bacterium UBA3696 | reverse complement strand
CTCAACGACTATGCCTGTTCGGCGTGTCTGCGCAAAGACGGTATGCGATCCGGAATAGGTACCTTTAGCCATGAGTTCGGACACGTATTAGGATTGCCGGATTATTATCCGGACAACACGAAGGCGGGATATATATCTGTGCTGCCTTATACACCCGGTTCATGGTCTATCATGGGCTATGGCTGCTATATTAACGGCGGAAGAACACCCTGCAATTATTCGGCTTTCGATAAGTATTATTTAGGTTGGCTAACTCCGTCCATCCCTCAGCATGGCGATACCATCACCCTATCTGCAGATAATACAACGGCTTATATGATAACAAAAGATGGCTTGATACCACCTATGGGAGCTGAAACACCCGATACCGTCTATTACCTTGAGAATAGACAGTATGACGGCTGGGATACGTATCTGCCCGGACATGGACTGCTTGTCTGGCGGGTGATTTATAGCGATGCCGCATGGAGAGATAACCTACCCAATAATGATACGCTCATTGGCTATACACTGCTTACCGCGGATCATTCAACGCCTTATAATACGAGCACCATGGGTGGACAGCACGAAGGTGTTCCATTCCCGGGAAGAAACGATACAATGGAGGCTATTTCCACTCAACTCACGTTATTTGACAAGTACCAATTGCAAGATATACAGGAGCAAGACGGGGTGATTTCATTCCGCTTTGTGGACTTGAATCAAGCAACACCTACCGAAAATATAGAGCAGTCGCACTATTTATCTCCCACAAAGGCGATAGTGCATAGACAGATGGTTATCTATCGAAACAACCGAATGTATGACCTGCAAGGTCGAGAAATTCACTAAATCACAATACAGACCCATTCTCATGACTTCCTACCGTCGCCAACAACTCCGTTATATTTTGGTCGATTTCTTATCGGCTGAATTGGTTTGGTTGGCATTTCTCCTTTTTCGATGGGTAGTTTATGAAGGTAAGGTTATGACTATTCATGGAGTCCTTATTCCGGCTTTTGATTTTTACCCTCCGCTGTTCTTGTACCCGTTAGGTTGCTTAATCGTTTATTACTTGTCCGGCTATTACCTACGCCCATTCAACCGGTCTTTAATAAAAGAGTTCCTTACCACGCTGGTTAGTGCCATCGTCATAGCCTTGTCGGCCTTCTTTATCATTGTAATTGATGACCAAGTAGTTAGTTACCAACGCTATTTTACGTCCCTATATGTTTTGTTCGCATTGCAGTTCTTCGTGAGTTATACTGCTCGTTTGGCTGTAACTATCTTCAGCCGACACTATCATATTCAAGAAGAAGTGATTGTGATAGACGCGCCCGTGAATGATCAGCAAGTCTATCAGCAAATTGCGCAAGCCTATCCGACAGGCAAACCTATTTATATCCGCCCGCGAGTATATGACCTGCTTACCGGTGCTGCCCGTATCCGAACGCTGAACGAAGAGGCATTGGTATGTGTTACAGACTTAAACATGACCGATGCAGAAGTGTGCATTAAACGTGCATTTGATATAGCGGCTGCTGCTGTGAGTATGGTCGTCCTCAGTCCTTTGTTCGCTTTCCTGTCTGTTGTAGTTTATATGTCTTCCAAAGGACCTGTTATCTATTCGCAGGAGCGAATCGGCTTGCACGGAAAACCATTTCGGATATATAAATTCCGCACAATGATTGTATCCGCCGAAGAAAAAGGCATCCCGCAATTGAGCAGAAAAGATGACGATCGCATCACACGAGTCGGAAAATGGATGCGCAGATATCGCTTGGATGAACTGCCGCAAGTGTGGAATGTAATCAAAGGAGATATGTCCATTGTCGGACCGAGACCTGAAAGACCTTATTTCGTCCATCTTATTGAACAACAGGCTCCGTATTATTGTTTGCTATATAAAATACGTCCCGGACTAACCAGCTGGGGACCCATCAAAGTCGGTTATACAGACACAATGGAAAAGATGATAAAACGTCTTAACTACGACATCGCCTATATGGAAAACATGTCCCTGTTGTTGGACTTGCGTATCATGTTATCTACCATATCTGTACTGCTGCGCGGAAATGGGCAGTAACCGAACCTCTTATTCTGTACAGTTTTGGCAAATGGAAATGGTGCGGCGATGCCCCAATACCCGTTCTCTGAATCGGCGGGCAAACAATGAATCCCAAACTTCTTGAAATGGTTCAGTTTGCAGATTGCCAAACGGATACTTTCGACTTTTATCAAAGCAGCAAGGTAAAACGTTCCCATCTACATCCAGTACACAACCCATAAATAACCTTCGGCAAATCCGATGGTGCCTTTTTACCATAAATTGACCATCCTTCCCCATTTTATAGCGGCTGTACGTAGCCGTAGAAGGCATTAGCGGGTTGCCGTCTTGGTAGGAGTAGAATTGAGCCGTCTTAAAACTCAAACAATCGGCTCCCATACGCCGGTATTCTTGCTTAAATCGTTTCCATTCTGCCTCGTTGCTACTCAAACGAAGACATTGTAGTTCAATGCATATTGAACTGCGAAACCGCTTTTTTGCTGCCCGTAAATAGCGCAGGGCAGCATATACTTTTTCTACATCTCC
>DFIN01000018.1:37566-43754 GCA_002372135.1 Bacteroidales bacterium UBA3696 | reverse complement strand
GAATCATCACGCGGCTATGAGGCAAAGCAGCACGCATACCCTTTTCGCCTGCCACCAACAGAACGGCTCCCATAGAGGCAGCCATCCCCGTACAGATAGTGCCCACACGGCTCTTCACAAACTGCATGGTATCGTAAATGCCTAACCCCGCATATACCGAACCGCCGGGAGTATTCAGATACAGACTGATATCTCGGTCAGAATCGGCAGAATCAAGGTATAGCAGTTGGGCTTGAATGACATTGGCTGTATAATCATTGACCTCAGTACCCATAAAAATAATGCGGTCCATCATCAGACGGGAAAACACATCCATCTGCGTGACGTTCAGTTGGCGTTCTTCCAAAATAGAAGGTGAGATATAGGAATCAGAGGCACTGATACGGGTTGCAGAGGCATTCATCACCTGCTCCACGTGCATCGTGTTCATACCACGACTTTGCACGAATTTCAAAAAATCATTGGTCATAATCTGCTAACTTTTTACTTTTTACTTTCTACTTTTTACTTTCAATCACACAAATTCCCTCTTCCCCCATAAATACATAAGGAGAAGAGGGAATATGATCTGTGTATTTAAGTAAGGCTTACTTGGTTTGCATTTTTTTAGCGAGACGACGGTCTCGTGCGTTAAGTATTTCGCCGGCAATATGCGGAGCGAGGCACATAGACGAATACGTACCTACCAGCACACCGATAAGCAATGCAAATACGAAGCCGCGGATGCTACCGCCGCCGAAGCAGAAGATAGCCAGCAATACGACGAACGTACTCATAGAGGTTGAGAAGGTACGGCTCAATGTTGCGTTGATTGCATCGTTCACATTCACGGCACGATCACGCCTCGGATAGAATGTATGCATCTCGCGAATACGGTCGAAAATAACCACCGTATCGTTGATTGAATAACCGATAACCGTCAGAATAGCAGCGATGAAACTTTGGTCAATTTCCATGGAGAAAGGCATTACCTTCCACAGAATAGCGTATGCACCCAACACGATGATGGCATCGTGAGCCAATGCGGTAACGGCACCTACTGAATAAGCAAAGTTGCGGAAACGGAGCAAGATATACAAGAATATACCAATCAAGGCGCAAATAATGGCAATGATAGCCGATTGCTTGATATCGTCGGCAATAGCAGGACCAACTTTCTGACTTTGGATGATACCTACTTCGGGGTTCACTTCCGTGGAGCGGAACTCCTCAAATGTGGTTTCACTATTGGTCAAGAACGGACGGCAACCTTCATATACCAGGGATTCTATCTCGTCGTCAAGAGTCTCGCTATTCTCATGAATCTTGAAGTTGGTGGAAATACGAACTTGATTACCTTCTGATCCAAATGTGATTACGCGCATGGAAAGGTTCTCGCCTTCCGTATTTTGTGCCATAAATACATCGGTCAGCGATTTTTCGATTTCCTGCGTATTAACTGTTTGGTCAAAGCGAACCACATAGTTGCGACCGCCGGAGAAGTCGATACCCAAGTTCAGACGCCCAAAGATGTGCGGCTCCAAACCTAATATACTGATAACTACAAGAACCGAAGAAATGATATAGAACACCTTGCGTTTGCCCACAAAATCCCAATGTTTATTCTGCAAGAAGTTCTTCATCAGATTGGTGGTGAAGGTCAATTCCTTCGCATTCTCACGGCTCGCATAAGCCTCTAACCACATACGGGTCAGGAACACGGCGGTAAGGAACGAAGAAACGATACCGATCATGAAGGTAACTGCAAAGCCCTTGATAGGACCCGAACCAAAGATAGCCAGAATAGCACCGGTCAAGAAACTGGTTACGTTGGCATCGATGATGGCACTGATAGCGCCACGGAAACCGTCGTCAATGGCTTTACGCAGGTTCTTACCGTTGCGCATTTCCTCACGAATACGCTCGTAAATAAGCACATTGGCATCCACCGCCATACCCATAGTGAGTACAATACCGGCGATACCTGGCAGAGTCAAAACTGCCGAGAATGATGCCAGCACACCGAGCAACAGGAATACATTGCATAACAAGGCTGCATCGGCAATCAGACCGGGTACCATTCCGTAATAGAAGATCATATACAGCAGGATGAGGAAGAAACCTATCACGAAACTCCACAAACCGGCACGAATGGACTCTGCACCGAGCGAAGGTCCTACTACATCTTCTTGCACGATACGCGCCGGAGCGGGCATCTTACCTGATTTGAGTGTATTGGCAAGGTCTTTTGCCTCGTCCACGGTGAAGTTACCGGTGATTTGGCTATTACCGCCTGCTATCTCATTTTGCACGGTCGGGAACGAATATACATATCCGTCCAGCACGATAGCCACCGATTTGCCGATATTGTCTTTGGTAATGCGTTGCCAATCTCTGGCTCCGTCGGCATTCATGGACATACTTACATTCGCATAAGCGGAGAGTTGTCCGAAGTCAGCACGAGCATCGGTGATTACATCTCCTTCTAACGAAGGACGCCCGTTGCTTTTCGCTTTCAAAGCAATAAGTTGATACATCGAATTGGCTTCATCGACAGCCTTCACCGTCCAGCGGAAACGCAGGTCGCGAGGCAACACTTGCTTAGCATTGGTGGAAGTGAGCATCGCCATTACGCGCGCTGTATCCGAATACAGCACCGTACCTACTGCCGGGCCGCGATAAGCCTGACCGTTCTGCGTTATATTCGGATTGAGGATAGCGAACAAGGGGTTCTGCTTTTTGTAGTTCGCCAGGGCAGCCTCTTGATCAGCAGCAGCCATTTCAGCACTGTCGGACGCTAACTCCAACAAGTCAGCCACGTCGCTTGAGTCAGCAGTTTGAGCTGCCTCTTCTTTTGTTGTTTCTTGCGGTTGAGCCTCTTGGGGTTCCGTTGTTTGTTGTGCGGTTTCGGTAGCTTCATTCATGCGCGCATACTCACTATTGATTTGCGCTAACTGAGGCAGAATCTCGCTCAGTTCATAGGTCTCCCAGAACTCCAAGTTGGCACTACCTTGCAGCAGTTTGCGAACGCGTTCGGGTTCTTTGATACCGGGCAGTTCAATGAGGATACGACCGGCTTGCGAAAGGCGTTGGATATTGGGTTGAACCACACCAAAGCGGTCAATACGGGTACGTAGCACGTTGAACGAATTGTCAATGGCTCCGTTGACCTCTTCGCGCAAAACGCGCTCCACCTCACGGTTGGGGGTGGTAGTAGTAACCTTGTCTTTCAACTCAAAGGTAGCGAACACACTCGCTAACTGCGCATTGGGGTCAATCTCGTAAAACGACTCCAAGAAGAGCGTTACGAAATCGGCTCCGCTGTTGCGTTGTTTGCTTTGAGCCATCTCGATGGCACGGGTGAAGTTCTCCGAGGTATTGTAACCGCTCAAGGCGCGAAGGATATCGGGCACCGACACCTCCATCGTTACGTTCATACCTCCCTTTAAGTCCAAGCCGAGGTTCAACTGTTTTTCACGGCACTCTTTGAGTGTATAGCCGAACCAAACTTTTTGTGTAGCAATTGAATCTACATAGAAGTACTCTTTGGCAGCATCTCCTTGGGCATAGTCCTTTGCCTGCTTGTCGTAATGAGCCACTACGAGGCTGAACGACAAATAAAAGGCACAAATCAGAGCCAAGCAGATTGCCAAGAATCTTACAAGTCCTTTGTTTTGCATAATTAGTATTGATATTGATTTATTTTCATAAAAAAGCGGGCAAAAGTAGCGCAATTCTGGTAATTGCACAACTTTTTTTATATTTTGTTACTCTTCCTGCACGATTATATAGGCTTGGCTGACTTGCAGACGCAATTCCAACCATGCTTCCATCCGCTGGCAGTCGTTCTTTGAGAGTGCTTTACGCTTAACGGGTGTAACGACGACAACCGCTTCACCTCCGTTGGTATTGGCAATCAGCACTTGTTCGACCTGCGGGTACTGCGCTTTTATTTCTGCCACAATCCCGTCCATAGGCATTTGCTGCTGCTCCAATAGACCGGAGAGGCTATCCACTTGCTGGTGCAGGCGAAGTATCTCGGCATTGCGTTCCTGCAACATTTGTTCGGTGGACTGAAACAGATTGCGCATCAATTCGTTCTCGTCAATATCCTCCGGCGCACGATAGGCGGCCTCCAGATGCAAGGATAATTGCGAACGCTTCAAATCGTAATGCTCGGCGGAGAGATAGAGGCGGTTGTATGCTGCCGTATCCGGTTCCTCACCCGCGATGTACAAATGGATGGTAGCCGGAGTGGTCGTCTTATCTACCTGGTAGTCGTAGATATAACTACTGCCGAAATTCTTATTCTCACGAACAAACGAATTGATAGACCGCGTAAAATTATTCTCCTTCACCACGCTGATTGCGGACATCACACTGGGCACGATAATGGCAATCAGCAGCACGCCGAACAACCACTTGATACGCATACGTTTTTGCACATCCTTGATTTCGATGGTGTGATAGCCGAGGTACTTGGTGCCGATATAAGAAGCAAGGGCTATAAAGGTAAAGTTGATGAAGAATAGATATAACGCACCGTAAAAGAATTTCCACTGCAAAGTGGCCAACCCATAGCCTACCGTACAGAGCGGGGGCATGAGTGCAGTAGCGATAGCCACACCGGACATGACCGTTCCTTTTTCTTTGCGCGAAATTTCCAATATACCTGCCAAACCGCCAAAAAGGGCTATGAGTACATCATAAATGGTAGGATTGGTGCGCGCCAACAGTTCGGTGGGGTTTTCCATCGCCAACGGCGAGATGAGGAAATAGAATGCGGCTGATAGGATAGAAATACCGACCATCACCGCCAAGTGCTTGAGTGAATGCCACAACAAGTCCACGTCATTGGTCCCCAGAGCCAGTCCGAAACCCAAGATAGGCGACATCAAGGGGGAGACCAACATGGCACCTATAATCACGGGGATTGAATTGACATTAAGCCCTACGGATGCAATGATGATGGCACAGAAAAGGATGACAATATTGGGTCCGCGGAAGGCTATATTGTCGCGGATATTCACCGCCCCCGCATCTACGTCGATATATTCTCTCAGATCAACCAAATGCCGAAAGCGTAACCAGAGTTGTTTTAGTTTAGACATTTTTCGTACAAGGGTTTAGGGTCAACGGCTTGACGAATCATTTCGTGCAAGTCAGCTATTTTTACACGGTCTTGCTGCATTGTATCGCGGTAGCGAACGGTAACACATCCGTCGTTGAGCGTATCATGATCCACGGTAATGCAGAAAGGCGTACCTATGGCATCCTGACGGCGGTAGCGTTTGCCGATGGAGTCTTTTTCGTCGTAGGCGGTACGGAAATCAAGCTGGAGCATACGCATTATCTCGCGTGCTTTCTCGGGCAGACCGTCTTTCTTCACAAGCGGCATGACGCAACATTTAACGGGTGCCAATACGGGCGGCAACGAAAGTACCACACGCGAGTCGCCGCCTTCCAACTGCTCCTCCTTGTATGCCGAGCATAGTACGCTGAGGAACATACGATCGACACCTATACTGGTTTCAATCACGTAGGGGACGTAACTCTCATTGATTTCGGGGTCAAAATACTCCATCTTCTTGCCGGAGAACTTGGCATGCTGACTGAGGTCAAAATTGGTGCGCGAGTGAATACCCTCTACTTCTTTGAATCCGAACGGCATTTGGAACTCAATATCTGTGGCGGCATTGGCATAGTGTGCCAGTTTCTCGTGGTCGTGGAAGCGGTATTTGTCGTCACCCAATCCGAGGGCTTTGTGCCAACGCAGACGCTGCTCTTTCCAGTAGGCGAACCACTTGAGTTCTTCGCCCGGGCGCACAAAGAACTGCATTTCCATCTGCTCAAACTCGCGCATGCGGAATATGAATTGGCGTGCCACGATTTCGTTGCGGAATGCCTTGCCTATCTGTGCTATGCCGAATGGTATCTTCATGCGTCCGGTCTTCTGCACGTTGAGGTAGTTCACGAATATGCCCTGTGCTGTCTCGGNNCGTTGCGGAATGCCTTACCAATCTGCGCAATCCCGAACGGGATTTTCATGCGTCCCGTTTTCTGCACATTGAGGAAATTGACAAATATACCTTGGGCTGTTTCCGGACGGAGGTAGATTTTCATGGCTCCATCGGCAGTAGAGCCCATCTCGGTGGCGAACATAAGGTTAAATTGCCGAACATCCGTCCAGTTGCGTGTACCGCTGATGG
>DFIN01000018.1:9465-37511 GCA_002372135.1 Bacteroidales bacterium UBA3696 | reverse complement strand
CTGATGGGGCATACTATTTCTTCGTCCAAGATGATTTGCTTGAGCTCGTCAAGGTTCATCTCGTTCATTGCCTTGCTATACCGCTCGTGCAGGGCGTTCCATTTGGATTGGTGCTCCAGCACACGGGCATTGGTCTGACGGAACATGGCCTCGTCAAAACTCTCGCCAAAACGTTTGCGGGCTTTGTCCACTTCTTTTTGGATTTTCTCTTCGATCTTGGCAAGTTGGTCCTCAATGAGTACATCGGCACGATAGCGTTTCTTGGAGTCGCGGTTGTCAATGAGCGGGTCGTTGAATGCATCCACATGTCCCGAAGCCTTCCACGTGGTGGGGTGCATAAAGATGGCAGCGTCAATGCCGACAATATTGTCGTGCATGCGTGTCATCGCGTTCCACCAGTATTGCTTGATGTTGTTTTTCATTTCCACACCGTTTTGACCGTAGTCATAGACAGCACCTATGCCGTCATAGATCTCACTGCTTGGAAAGACAAAACCATATTCTTTGCAGTGTGCTACTATTTTTTTGAATGTTTCTTCTTGTGTTGCAGCCATAGTTGTAGTTGTTTAACGATAGTTTAGCAATAGTTTAACGGTTGTTTAGCAGTTGTTTAACGATGGTGCTAATCATACGTCCTTCGGCTTTGCCGGCAAGTTGCTTGGTGGCAGTCCCCATCACTTTCCCCATATCTTGCGGACCGGTTGCTCCCACGGCATCAATGATTTGCTTGAGAGCCTCGGTCAGTTCTTCTTCACTGAGCATAGCGGGCAGGTACTGCTCAATGACCTTACACTGAGCCATCTCTTCTTCTGCCAATTCGGGGCGTCCGGCTCCACGATACATTTCGGCAGACTCTTTGCGTTGTTTGACGAGTTTTTGCAAGATTTGAAGTGCTTTTTCGTCTTTTAGTTCGCCATCGCTTCCCGGAGCCGTTTTGGCTTCCAAAAATTCTTTCTTAATGCCGCGTAATGCATCCAACGCGACTTTATCCTTTGCGAGCATCGCTTTTTTGATGTCTTCGCTTACTTGATCAAATAGGGTCATGATTTTTATGTTTATCTGTTAAAATATGTTTATTAGTTAAGGTGTATATCATTACCACCACGTTACACGGCGGTTGGTGTTATCGCTTGAACTCTTGTCATATTTGAGGTCTTTGAGCATAGAAGCGTTCACACCGATATGGAATGTATAACTCTTGTAGGGTCCGAAGGGCACAAAACTGGCGGACATGTTCCAACAATGCAAATCGCGGCTGACGGTAAAATTGGTGTATGAGAACTTTTTCGCCGTAAAGTCGATGTTGGTAGTGGCGGTTGCTTTCCAGCCTTTGCCCAATCCGATGGTACCCGAAATCGCCATGGTCTGTATCAGTCCCATCTTGGGATACATACGCTCATAATCAAATCCGCCCGTTTGGGTATAGTTGATGCCGTAACTTACTGTGAGCGACCACGGTATCTCTGTTTTCACATACCCGTCCTCCGTTTGCACTTTTTGGGGTGACGCATTTTTACCATGATTGATGGAGCCGTCCTCATTGGTTGTTACGGGGTCAATGCCGTCATTGTTGCTCCCTGTGGAATTGTCATTCTTGTCCTTGGGTTGGAACCACGATCGAATCTTTTCGGGCGTGAACGTATAACTAAAACTCATATTCGTGCCCAGAAAGTGGGGAAACTTGCCGTTGTTCCAGTACTGTTTGTTGGTGCGGACCGGTTGTCCGGCAGCGTTGAGTTGATACATATAGGGGTCAAACTGTCCGCTCAGGTTGATGGTATAGTCCACTACCGGTATTTTCAGGCGCAGTTGAACACCAAAGTTCTCCCAGTTCATCGAGTCCGCTGCAAAGTTATACCCGCCGGTAATGCCGAGATTATCAATGATACTATACACTTTATAGGGGTCCTTGCCCGTTGTATCTTTGTCGTTGCGGATTTTGACCTCAATATTGTTCTGCAAGGAGAAATGCAGATTGGCTTGCATCCCTTGCGGGGCATTGCCATACATGCCGTTGGTGTAACGCGAATACGTTTGCGTCAGGTATTGCGGTTGTCCATACTCGTCCATACGCGGCACGTACAACCCTGTAACAGCATCCACCGAATCGGTATAAAGTGTTTGGTTGTATGAACCGTAATAGCCCCAGAATTTTGTTCCGAAATCGGGACGATAATTCACACTGACAGTAGGCGTGAACACATGTCGGAATCGGTCCACTTTATCGCCGAACAACTTACGCGAAGGCATATAGAAACCGTATAGTTTGGTGGAAAAACTGAGTGAGGCATTAAAGTCAAACACGTTGTAAAATCCGGTGGTGGTATCGCGTTGCAAGGCTTGTGTTTCTTCGTTCCACGACTGATTGATACGCGAGAAATACATTCGGTCGGTAAGCGTGATGGAAGGCGTTATATTCAGGTACTTCCATGCCGTCCACGAGGCACTGATGGGGATTGAATGTTTGAAGCCCGTTTGCCAATCGCGCATGAAATCGGAATGGAAGAATTCTTTTTCCTTAATACGTGTTACGGCTATGCGGGTATTGCCGGAATAGGAGAGTTTGATTTTCTCGTACCATTTTTCTTTTCCCACCCTGATTTTTCGTTTGAAGGGATATACGGAACTCATGGATACGCTGACATCGGGCAAGGTGGCAGTGAGTGTAGAGTCGCGCGTTTGTTGGCTGAGCAAGGCACTCATACTCAACGACCACGGGCTTTCCGGAAAACGTTGGGTATAGTTGATACTACTTGATTTGGTGTTTTCCGAATTGAGTTTACCATTGTAGTAACTATTGATATTGCTTCGGTTGTAGCCGCTGGTGGAGAAGTTGACACTGGCTGAGAAGTTGCTATACGGGTTTGCCTTGGCATCCTGCTGGTGCGTCCAAACAAGTCGCATATTGGTGTTCTCCGCATAGTCTGGCATTCCCCGCTCGCCGGTTTTGTCTGAACGGTAGTTGAATTGGATATTGCCCCTGAAATGGTAACGCTTGATATAATTGGACGCGGCATAGACAGCCCATGTTCCTTTGGTATAGATATCGCCGGTTACCTCGAAGTCAAGATAGTCGTTTATAGCAAAATAGTAGCCTAATCCACGCAGATAGAGTCCTCGCGAATAGTCATCGCCAAAGGTAGGCATAATCAGTCCGCTGGAATAGGTGTTGGTGAAAGGGAAATAGCCGAAAGGAATAGCCAACGGCACCGGCACATCGCCCACTACCATATAGGCTGGTCCGGTGGCTATATAATCGCCGGGTTTGACTTTGGCTTTGGTCATTTTGAGGTAAAAGTGGGGTTGTTCGTGCTGGTTGCAAGTGGTGTATTTACCGCCTTCCATCATCATGGTTTCGCTATCCTTCCGCTTTGTTTTGTCAGCTACGACATACCCTTCCCCCTGTTGCGTTATGACATTGCGAATAAGTCCCTTGCCGGTACGCATATTGTAAGTTATCTCATCGCTCTGATAACTATCCTTACCGTCTTTGAACACGGGTTTGCCTTTCACTTCTTGCTCGGTCGTGTCCATCATACCGGAAGCATAGACCAAGTTGCTGTCCATTTTAACGCGGATGTAAGCAGAGGTCAGTTCCATGGTTTCGTAGTCCACTTTGCCGTTGCCGTAGAGATGTGCCGTCCCGTTACCAAGCAAGACGATAGAGTCGTTCGCCACATAGCGAATGGGGGCTTTTATCTTACCCGACTCCACATTTTGTGCGGGCACAGCCCACGCTGCCCCCAATAGAAGAATCAGGTATATCCATCTGCTAAATCGCATATTTCTACAAAAGCCCGCAAAAATAAAGTGAAATTTGTGTTTCGCCAAAAAAAGCGTATTTTTGCGCTGTTTTTAGCGTAACAACGCATAAACACATTATCCAATTAACTTCTAAACTAATTTTTACATGTCAGACATCTCACAATTACCTGCATGGACGATGATTCCTTTCGGCGTAATGCTTCTGATGATAGCCATCGGTCCGCTGATTGCCGAAAAGTGGTGGGAGAAGAACTCCAACAAACTCATCGTATCGTTGATTTTAGGTTTACCGACGGCTATCTATTTGATGGCGGTATATGGAATGGATGGGGTGCATGCCTTGGAGCATCAGGTCATATTTGACTACATTCCGTTCATTATTCTGTTGCTGTCGTTGTACGTGGTTACAGGTGGTATCCACCTGAGTGGTGATATCAAGGCTAAGCCTTGGGTGAATACGCTTTTCTTGGCTATCGGATGGGTTTTGGCAAGTTTTATGGGAACAACCGGCGCGGCAATGCTGCTTATCAGGCCGTTGATAACCACCAACCAGCAGCGTAAACATACCGTTCATACCGTGCTCTTTTTCATTGCTTTGGTAGCCAACTGCGGCGGACTGCTTACTCCGTTAGGCGACCCGCCATTGTTTATGTTGTTCCTCCGTGGAGCCGAATTTACTTGGTTCCTTCATTTGGTACCGGAGTGGCTGTTTGTGGGTTCTATCCTGCTTCTTATTTATTTTTGCATGGACACCTACTACTATCGCAAAGAGCATTGGACGGCGTTGAGTGCAGATAGTCGAGAGGTTGTACCTCTGCAACTGAGGGGTAAAATCAACTTTGTATGGTTGCTCGGCATCGTGCTGACCGTGGCTTTTGTGAATGTAGGCACTATTCCTGCCATGGGAGCAGAAGACGCACCGCTGTGGCTGAAGTTCCTGCGTGAGATCATACTACTGACCCTGATGGCTGCTTCCCTCTACACCACCAAACATGAGGTACGCTACGATATGAATAAATACACTTGGGACCCGATTATTGAGGTGGCATACCTCTTCCTTGGTATTTTTACTACGATGACTCCCGCACTCATTTATTTGAGTATGAAAGCGCCTGAATTAGGGATGAGCCATACATGGCAGTTCTACTACGCTACGGGAGCCCTCTCGGCTTTCTTGGACAACACACCGACTGCCGTGGCTTTCCATAGTGTAGCCACCGGACTAACGCCTGAACAGATGGCAGCCTTCGGACCGAATCTGGTAGCCGGCATACCGGAAATACTGCTGAAAGCCATTTCGTTAGGAGCCGTTATGTTTGGCGCACTCACCTACATTGGTAACGGACCGAACTTTATGGTAAAAGCCATCGCCGAAGAAAACAACATCAAGATGCCGTCTTTCTTTAAGTATATGACTCGTTTCTCACTGCTCATTCTGTTGCCCATCTACATTCTTGCGCAATTGCTATTCCTATAAGCAGCGAATCATAAATATGCAACGAGGGGCTTGCCAAAAGTCCCTCGTTTGTTTTTTATACCGCCTCTTTGGCAAGCTGCAGCCATTGGGCATCTATCCCCAAACTCTCTGCAATGCGCAATGCTTCATGCGGCACTTCTCCCTCATGCGCTTCTTCAAGGCAGTAGTTCATCGTACCATTTTCCATACCTCGTACACGCAGACAAGGACAATGGTGTGCATTGATGGTATAGTGGGTTACAACAAGTGCGCTACACTGTGTCTGCTTGAGCACGGCTATCAATGCGGACACCAAGGCTGTGCCTTCTACGGGATTGGTAGTGCGCGCCGGTTCATCGATAAGGGCTAACATACTCTGTCCTTGCCTTGCTGCCTGTATGATGACGTTCAGTTGCTGCATCTCGGCAGCAAACGAACTGAGCCCTTCTTCCACACTCTGACCATCCGCCATGCAGCAATAAATATGTTCGCGAAGCGGCAAAACGGCTTCCTTTGCCGGTATAGCCATCCCGTAAAGCATGAGCATTTGGCATAGCCCTACCGTTTTCAGCACGATTGTTTTGCCGCCCATATTGGAACCGGTAAGGATGGTAGGAACATCGCCGACACAAATATCGTTGCGTTGGTATTCACGGTGCCGTTCGTTCAGAGCCTGTTTGACTTCGGGATGCCACATCTGCGATAAACGTATTTCTCCGTTCTTTGCTATTTGGGGAAGGCACAACTGCCACTCCTTTGCCTGCACGGCTTCTGCCAACAAGATATCCACTTCAATGAGCGAAAGCAGAACTTTTTGCAAGAAAGTAGCGTAAGGAAAGAGCTGGTCGGCTAATTGTTTGCGAATGATGTTTTCTTGCTCTTGTACTGCCACAAACAGATGTTCGTCTTGCGGTGATTTTTCTAATTGTTGGCGCAGAGAGCGTAAGTCGGCACTATATGAGTCGTAGATATAGAAAGTCGCTATCCTCAATCCGTCCGGATCTAAAATACGGATAACCTCATCAACGGCTGATGCATCCCTATCATAGGGAGTTAGATGGAGTGGCTGCATCTGCTTTTCTACTTCGGTGAAGAGAATTGCAAGGTGCTTGACCTCAAATAGTTCAATATCGTCCAAGGTTTTACGTGCCCGCAAATGTTCCAAGGTGGTGCGTATGTCTTTGAGTCCTTGCAAACGGAACTGCAAGTTGCGCCGCGCCACATCCTGTTCTACGGGAGCGATGGCTTCCATATAGGTTCGCAGCATCCGATAATGCTCTTCCAACATGAAGGTATCTGTATAGGCTTCACGTTCCAAAAGCATTCTCCGTGCCACTCCTGATTGTAGGGGCAATGCATCCACCACATAGCGCAGCCCAATAGGTAATAATATGGCTTTATTTAACTGCATAAACTACGTATTAACTTTTCATTAGATCCACACAAGGCAACGCTATGGCATCGCTCAACCGGCTACACAGCGTAGCAGAGTCTAAAACGATACCGTTGGGAGCAGTCGGATTGACGGTTACACCTAATAGACGGCTGCGTTGTCTTACATATACGGGATGGTTCTTCGTCAGGCGATGCCACACCATCGGGTCGGCAAATACTTTGGTAAAATCCTGTATGAGAATGGGGTTATTGTTCTTTTCCGGCTCGTTCATGATTTGTTGCAGCACACGGTCGGTAACGGCTCCGTTGATTTCTACGGGTTGTTCATCGCATGGTTGCCATAATGGCAAACGGATAAGTTCAACCACGTAAGCCGTCTTGCGTACCAAAGTATCTATATTTGCCGAATAGGCGGCACCCGTGGCAAGAATCATACTTTCGCTGACCGTTGGCGAGGCAAGACTCATCCGGCTCAACGCTCCGTCCACCAAGATTAGATCCACCTCTTTTTCAATGGTCTGCATCCATCGCCGAAGCGTTTCCGTACTTCCCGGCCCTGCCACAATCACCTTGCCTTCCACCCTTGTACGCGCCGTTACCAATCGACCGAGAGCCGTCGGCAAGTCGCTCACGTCCAACAATTCAGCAATTAGATGGCGCTCGCGATAGTGTTTCTCGGTCGTAGCGAACACCATTCCTTGTCGTAATGTTATTTCCGGTTTTTCACTGCCGAAGACCTGGTCACGCCTCTCGCCATCCAAGCCGATAGAAGTTACCGCTACCCGAGTAGCAGAAGGCAGATGGGTGAGCAAGTAGTTGAGCGTTACAGTCTTGCCGGTATTCTTCTCCAAGCCGACTAACGAACAACTTTTGACTTGTGCTAATCCCTCAATCAGGTTCATTTTTTACTATAGTCTTCGTTGAATTTACGAAGGCGTTCGTCAAGTTGAGCATATTGTTCTTTCCGGATAGCACTGGCACATCCTCGCATTCCTTCTCTTTGTGCACCAGTAGAGCCCAAAGCGATGGCGGACACACCGTAATAAATCAGTTTATTGAGCATTTTTTCGCCCGTCCAATCCTTATATCCGAAGGTAAAGAAGAAGCCGTTGCCCACCTCTTGGTCGTTTGCGTCTTTGTCATAGACGATATGGAAGCCGTTGCGCAGCATGATTTCCTTGATGCGGGCTGCACGACGCTCATACTCACGTGTGTTTTCCACAAACCGTATTTGCCCCATACATGCTGCCCGAAACATGGCCGCCATAGCATGTTGTACGGAATGGGTTACGCCGGAGGAAAGACTATATAGAATGATATAGACGAAGTTACGAAGGAACTGACCGTCGTTGCCGTATCGTTCAGCCAATGCGGAAAAACAACGCTTTGCCAACTTGGGATTCATTGCCACAATAGCCCCGCGCTGACCGGCATACGAGAACATCTTAGAGGAGGAGATGAGGTGCACACAATCGTTGGTATATCGTCCCACAGAGGGTTGATAGGGCGGCTGATAGGGAACACCCCGTTTCGTATCGCGGAAATCCATATTGAGATACGCGAGGTCTTCGATCACCAGCACATTGTACTTGGTAGCCATCTGACCGATTATTTCCAATTCTCTCTCAGTAAGGCACATCCATGAGGGGTTATTGGGGTTGGAGAATAGCATAGCGGCTATCCGACCGGTCTGGAAATGACGCTCCAGTTCGTCTGCCAGTTTCTCGCCTCGAAAGTCTGCGACATCAAAGCAATCCACATTCACTCCAATGACTTTGCACTGCTGTTTTTGCACGGGGAAACAGGGGTCAATGAATAGCACGGTGTCGCGCTTTTTGTCTAACTGCGCCATGGTCATATTCAGCGCAAAGGCGGCCTGCATGGAGCCTACCGTAGGGACGATACATTCGTCAGGTATGTCCAATCCGATAAACGCTTTTACGAACTCCGAGCCCCAGTGTTTGACTTCGGGGATACCTGTAATGACCGGGTACTTGGAGCCGTAGCCGTCCAAGAGGGCTTGATGTTCGGCTTCGATACCAATCCGCTCGGCAGGAAGTCCGGGTTCGCCCAGTTCCATGTGAATAAACTCCTCGCCCGTTGCGCGTTCAATGTCCTTCACTACGCCCACCAATTGGCGGATGGATGCCGCTCCCAGTTCGTGGGCATTTCGCAAACCAAAATCTATACAGATATGGTCCACCGTTTCTTTATCAAGAGGAAAGTTCATAATATGGATTTATTTGATTGTATGTCATTAGAAGCCAAACGAGAAGCCCAACATAGCGGTCAGGTTATTGCCTTGCAGGTAAGCCGGGCAGAACGTATTAAGATAACCTTGTGCCGTATTGAGCACTTCACCTATTTCAGCGTTGGTATAGGTTTGCGATTTACCTTGCTTTGAGACGGTACGAACGTCCGTGTTATCGTAGCCTTTGGCGCGATTGTACGTGATTTCTGCCCGTAGGAACATATTGGGGTGCACCTCATACATCATTTTGGCACTACATTCCGTCATACGGAATATATTGCGGTCAAAGGGTTTCTGCTCAATGGCATACCCAATTCCGTTGCGCCAATAGCGATATTGATTGAAGCGTATATTGTCGGTTAAAGAAAGTGCGACGGTCATGCCTCGAAGCGGACGGTAACTGATTTCAACAAAAGTGCTTTGCGCATTATCTCCCATATAATGCCCCATGAGATAGGAATTAGATGTATATTCGATAGCATCGACCGAGTTGGTGTAACACCCTATGTATGAACGCATAAATTCGGCTTTGAGCGACAGTCCTTTCACCGGCCAACCGCCCCATTCCATGCCCACCAAATAGGAGATCGGATTATTGGCAGGATTGGACGGTTTGAATCGTTCCCACTTGACCTCATCGGCATAGAGCGAAGTATAGAGTTTAAGGTGTTGCACGGGTCGCACGGTAATGGTAGCGAAGACTTGCGAGTTCTGGTTCTGCGTTCCCGTGCCCTTGGTCATCAGATGGTCTAACGACTTGAAGAAGGCAATCGGAATGAAATAGAGTGCTTGCGGGCTCTGCTCAGCATAGACGATGGAGTTTCCCACGCTGAAATGCACCCACCGGCAGGGCATAAACGTGAACAGATTCGCTGCCATAAACTTGCTACGCGGACGATAAACGGTATCAGTTACCAAAGTATTGTTCACAGAGCGAAGGTTCTCTATGTAGTAATCGCTCGGGTTGAGTGTATTGGAGATAAGCCATGCATGAAAATAGTCAAATTGAAACCACCAAACCGGCGTCAGTTGCAGGCTGACTTGCGGCACGGCGGGATTACGTCCGCTCAGTATATTGGAGCAGTGGTACGCATCTCCCCAGCGTATGTTTTCGCGACTGACGGAAAGGCTTCCCCACCAGTCATAGACGCTCAGGCCGCCTTTGCTGTCCGAAAAATCGCCGCCGTAGGTTGCCTCCTTATATTCCACTCCGCTCAGGTTATTGAGGAAAGCAGGTTGGGTAAGGCGTGCGCCGTACATCTTATCCATATCGGTAGGAAAGTACTTGCTGCTTAGTGCCCACTTGCCATTGTACGAAATATCGCGGAGCGCCCCCCAAATACTGACATGATGCACGATGTCCATGGTCAGTTCCGCTCCCCACCAACGCTTGAATATAGCCCCTTTCTTGGAGGCATACACATCCATACCCAAGATGGGACGGATTTGCATTTTGAATTTCTTGTCAGGGGTCATATACGAGAACTGCGGATCCACCAGCGAGAGATTGAATGTGCGGTGGTTGGTCCATTGCACTGCCCCTAACCGATTGTGTTTGCCTTCAATGATAGCGGCTTGGGGCAAAGCGGCATCATAGATGGTGTCGCGAGCCAAAGCCAACTCATTCAGATAGAAATAGAGGTCCTTGCGTTGGCGGTAGTCCAAGAGGCTGTCTTGCTGTTGAGCCGTAGTCAGCATTTGTACGACTTGCCGTTGGGTAAACGGACGCGCTGCCTCATTGATTTGGATGATGCCATCGGTTGCCAACTCGTCAATAAAGTCGTACAACCTCACCTGAGTCAGCGGAACAGGGATGGCTTGTGCAAAAGCACAGGCGCACCCCATCATCACCCACCACAATAGTATGTTACTTCTTAAAGCGCGCATTCATTCCACGGATTACCTCGTTCGTAATATCGTACTGTTCGGAAGCCATCAACACATTATCTTTGGCATTATTGCTCAGGATGACATGATACCGTCCGTCAGCATTGAAGTCTTGGAGGAAAGCGGTCAGCGAGTCAGCCAATTGGATATTCAGTTTTTGATTTTCAAGCATAATGTCCCGCGTGAGTTGCTCGCCCAATTGGTCGAGGTCTTGCTGCTTTTTCTGAAGACGTTGGTACTCACTTTGCGCACGTTCGGGGCTGAGAAAAGCGTTATTCTCATACTTCTGTTGGAAATCGCTCATCTCTTTTTGCAGGGTACGCTCTTTTTGGTTGAATTGCAGGCGAGCATTTTCCTGTTTGCTCATCAGCGTTTCTTGCGCTTGTTTGGCAAACTCATAGTTGGCAAGCAGGCTATCCACATTCAGATACGCGATAGGCATTCCGCCTTCTGCTGCCGGTGAAGCGGCTACGGTTTCTGCTGCCGGTTTAGCCGGACGCAACACAATCATCAACACACACAAAACAACGATGGCAACGCCAAAAATCACATTAAGAATTGTTTGGAACTTCATATTAAGTTAATAATTTATAGTTAACAGTTACTATTTTTTTCGGATGGATTATTGCGGCAAATGGGGAGCCGTATAGTTAAGGTCGATCTGCTCTACCCCACTCGGAGTGATGTGAAGCATCAGCGACTCGTTGGGGCGGAAGTGCAAGAGGATCGGGTCTTGGCGCTGGTGGTGATTCACCAGTATCCTCCGCTCGCTGCCTTGGTCGGTAAACGCATATTCATACGCAAGCGGGTACTGAATGGTTTGCGTCATCGGATTGGCTACAAAGACGAAGTAGTCCTCGCCGTCTTGGCGCACCCAGAAGTCGGGCAGGTTGTCACCTTCGATGAGGGGTTTGCCTACCTCAAAGAGTTTAGCATCCGTTATCACGTTCTCAAAAGCAAGCAGTGCGTTGAGTGCTTCGGCATATTCTTCCTCATGCTTTACTTTACCGGGTTCTTTGGGCAGGCGAGCCATACAGATGGGCAGCCCCTGCCATGCGAGGCGTTGCAGGCGTTGCAGGGCCGTCAGTTCCATGTATTCCACATCGCAATACAGGCTGTTGAAAGCCGTCTTACCGCATAGCAATTTGCCTTTGCGGAAGGTGGCTTTTTGCAAGAAATGCTCGTTCACCCATAGCGGTTGCCGTCCTTTGAGGAATTCAGGCGTTTGGATGAAGCGCATCTCATATTGTCCCCACAGCCATGCCATCTGCTTGTGTACCTCGTCCGGGTACTTGCCTGCCATCCAAGCATCTTCCAAGGGCATATAGACAGCCACGTCAGCGTAGTTCTCGCCTCGGCGCATATAGTCCGACACAGTAGTCATATAGCGGTTGAAGTCGGTCAGCGGCTGCCCGGTAAGGTTATTTTCGGGGTGCATACTGACTTGGCAGGTGGTGTAGAAATAGTTGGTCGTATCGCCAAGGTGGTTGAAGGGCATGCCGTGCCAAATGATTTGGTTGGTGCCATTGGCAAAGAGGGCATCACAAATCAGGCGCAAGTCCGCAATCTGCTCTTTGCCTTGGTGGGGCGAGTGTCCTCGGAAATTGTTATAGCGCAGGCTGGTCCAGCCGTAGGCACAAGTGAAAGTCTCGGCTGTAACTGCATCACGGTCCGCCAATGTGGCAGCCGAAGCGGCAATTTTGCTGAAACACGGTTCGTACAGGATGGCTTCGGTCTCGGGTATATCCACTGTGGCAAAGGCAGTAAGCAGGTCGGTAGGGGCACCGCCGCACTGCGAACGCGAGAAACAGCCGTTGCGCTCGGCATTGCGGGCAAAAGGCTCGTAGAACTGATGGAGGACATAACCCGAAAGGGTGTGCATATAGTCGTAGAACACATCGTGGTCATAGATCTCGTGCGTGCGCATATCCATCAGCATGGTATCGCGCAGATAGGGCAGGATGTCATAGCCATGCTCTGCCATAAAGGTCTGCTCAAAACCGGGCGTATAGAGGTACTCTGTTTCCACTTCCCACGAATCGACAAACAAACCGGAACGAGAGCCTTGGTACGCCTGCTGCAAGCCGCGGTTCATCTTGTCGGCATAGCGATAGAAAACGTTGCTATCAAGGTGGTTGATGATGCGCGCCACACGCGGATGATCCCACACAAGGGGACGGCGGGCTATCTCCACACTGTCAAAAAAGTTGCGTGTCTGGTCGCCGTCCGGCAGATCCACATCGGCAAAGGGCCACATGGTGCCGAACGTGAAATCACAACCTAACCCTAAAGAATCCGCCACACGCTTTGCCACATTGACGGGCGCAGCCCATTCTTTTGAGAGAAAATCAGGATGAGGAGTCGTACTGTCGCAATACATGGGATATATCCACGCGATTTCCACCCCGCCGAATTCATGGTCTTTGAGCCAAATGAGTTGGTCACGCACATCGTTAGTGTCAATGACTGCCGAATGCCACCACCAGCGGGTATAAGGTTTGTGGGAGGCATACAATTCGGTTGAATCCTGACTATCGACTGACGGACGACAGCCGGTAAGCACTACAGCCGCAGCAAATACATAAAGAAAAAGGGGAAAAAGAGTTTTTTTCATAGATTCATCTGTTTATCGAACCGTTTTTTAAGCGCACAAAGGTACGCATAGCACGGCTAATCGCCAAATGAATTTGCGCTTTTTATCAATAGGTTTGTGCATTTCGTCAAGTTGCTCTACTTTTGCCGCGTTCAAACTAAAAAATAACCGATATGGAATGGACTTATATTTTGATAGGCGACTTGCCCGCTCCTATACGTGATTTCTATGATTTCTGTTTTATGATCTCGTTGGTAGGTTTGGTCATCTTTGTTACCTTATACTATGTCAATGCCGGATATGGCAAGATGCGCACGGAGAAATGGGGACCGACGATGAACAACAAAGTAGGATGGTGTATGATGGAGGTACCCGTTTTTTTGGTGATGCTCTACTTCTATGGTATGTCGGAGGTTCGTGCACAAGTGCCCTACTATGTATTCTTCATTTTTTTTGAGATTCATTACTTCCAGCGTTCGTTTATATTCCCGTTCCTTATGAAGGGAAAGAGCCAGATGCCGATTGTCATTATGGCGTTGTCTATGATATGGAACGTACTGAACGGTTACTTGCAAGGTTTTTGGCTGTTCAAGTTGGCTCCTCAATACGGGATGTACGACAGCCATTGGCTTGGTTCGTGGAAGTTCATCGCCGGTTCAGTGATTTTCTTTACGGGGATGATTATCAACATACATTCCGACTATGTGATTCGCCATTTGCGCAAACCGGGGGATACCAATCACTATTTGCCTAAGAAAGGGATGTACCGGTTAGTAACCAGTGCCAACTACTTAGGTGAGATTATTGAATGGGCAGGTTGGGCGATGCTTACATGGTCCATAGCCGGAGGCGTTTTCTTCTGGTTCACGTGCTGCAACCTCGTCCCGCGTGCCAACGCCATCTACCTCAAGTATGAACAGGAGTTCCCCGACGAGTTTGACCGCAAGCGGCTGAAACGCATTTTCCCCTTTATCTATTAAACATGAACGAGTTATTTAGCCCCTATCAATTAGGGCCCGTCACGCTGCGCAACCGTTTTATAAGGTCGGCAGCGTTTGAGAACATGTGTCGCCGGAATCTACCCACGCAACAACTGCAAGACTACCATGTCAGCGTGGCACGCGGCGGAGTAGGTATGACCACAGTGGCATATTGTGCCGTGGACCGCAGCGGGGTCAGTTTTGACGGGCAGTTGTATGTCCGCCCCGAAGCATTGCCGGGTTTGAAGCAATTGACCGATGCCGTTCATGCCGAGGGTGCCAAGGTGAGTATTCAGTTGGGGCACTGCGGCAACATGACCCACCGCTCCACCTGCCACTGCATGCCCGTGAGTGCCAGCAACGGCTTTAACCTCTATAGCCCTACCCTGCACCGCCGATTGAAAGTGAGCGAAATAAAAACCTTGGTCAAAAAGTTCGGCGAGGCGGTGGATTTCAGCCGTGAAGCGGGTTTTGACTGCGTGGAGATTCATGCCGGTCATGCCTACCTCATCTCACAGTTCATCGCTCCGCGTACCAATCGCCGTCGGGACGAATACGGCGGCCGTTTTGAGAATCGCGTTCGTTTTTTGAACGAGGTGTTGGACGAGGTAATGCTGCATGCACGCGGGGATGCGAGCAAACGACCGCTTGCCGTGTTGGTCAAGACCAATATGTGGGACGATTGTTGGCGAGGGATAGACATAGAAGAAGGTATTCGCGTTGCACAAGAGATAGCCCGCCACAAGGTGGACGGCATTGTGCTGTCGGGCGGAACGGTCAGTGCCTCCCCCATGACCATACTGGGCGGAGCCATGCCTATTCATACACTGGCGCACTATATGCCCCAAAAGATGTGGTGGCTCAAAGCGGCATTGCTTATTCCGGGTGTAGGACGTATGATGATTCCCACCGTTCCTTTCAAAGAACTCTACTTCATGGAGCAAGCCAAACGCTTCCAAGAGGTGATACGGGATGTGCCGCTCGTCTATGTGGGTGGCGTACAATCGGGGGATAACTGCCAACGGATTATGGACGAAGGGTTTCCGCTGTTCCAGTTGGCGCATGTACTGATAAAAGACCCGGATTTTGTCCGCCATGTACAAGCCAACCCGCATTACCACGCCGGTTGCACAAGGTCAAACTACTGCGTAGGGCGTATGTATAGCAAGGACATGAAGTGCCACGAATGCGTCCTACGCGACGGCGAAACCATCTCCCCTACCCTCCAAAACGAAATCCGTCGGCTAAGTCTATAAGCCGACGGATTTGCTTTTCTAATGCAAAAAAAATGTTGTATATTTGCATTGTCAATGAAAAGATAATACTTTTGCGGCGGAAAATCAATTAGGTATAATCTTTCATAAGTAGTATGAATATAGAAATACTGAAACGCATTATTCGCGAAGGGCAAGACTTAATACCACAGATTGAATTATATGAACGCCCTATTGACTTTGAGCCAACCGGGAACTACGTGTTTGTCGGGATACGACAATGCGGCAAATCGTATATGCTGTATCAACGAGCACAACAATTGCTTCGGGAAGGTGTGGATATTCGTGATATTGTCTATATTAACTTTGACGACGAGCGTATGCAAACTATCAAGTCAGAGGAATTAGATGCCATACTCCAAGCACATGCTTCCATAAGCCCTAATAAGCCCTATTTATTCCTTGACGAAATACAAAATGTCACGGGCTGGGAACATTTTGCACGCCGATTAGCCAATCAAAAATATACATGCTACATCACCGGTAGCAATGCCAAAATGCTCAGTCGTGATATAGAATCGACGTTAGGCGGACGATTCTGGACCAAATATGTTTATACCTTTACCCTGAGCGAACATCTTGCACAAAAAGGTATTCAGTTAGACAACAACTGGATGTATAGCGCAAAACTTCAAGGCGATGTCGAAAGATCATTTAGCGATTATTTCCATTTTGGAGGTTTTCCTGAACTACATATGGTTGTAGCGAAGCGCATTTGGTTAAACGAGATATACAATAAGATTTTCTTTTCCGATTTAGTGGTGAGAAACAAAGTTCGCAACGAGCAGGCTCTTCGTCTTACCATTCGCCGCTTGGCAGAATGTGTCAAACAGCCTACTGCATACAACCGGATTAGCCATTTGGTAACCAGTACCGGCATCACGTGCCACCCCAATACGGTCATGGACTACGTAGAATATATGCGCAATGCCTGCATGTTATTCTCGTTAAATAACTACGCATCCAAATTCGCTGAACGAGAAACAGTAAAAAAGCATTATTTTTCAGACAACGGACTGCTCAATATATTTCTCACCGACGATGAAACGTCGCTATTGGAAAACCTGTGTGCTATCCATTTACATCAAATATTTGCAGACGACCAACTCTTTTACTATGCCAAAAACATAGAAGTTGACTTTTTTATTCCTGATGAACAGACGGCGATACAAGCATGCTATTCCATAAACAACCCTTTAACTGCTGAAAGAGAAACAGAAGCCCTCTTAAAGTTGCATAAATATGTTCCGTTAAAGCGCGCTGTGATTATAACATACAATCAACAGACCACCATACAGCGAGAGGACTTGACCATTGAGGTGCTCCCAATTTGGAAATGGCTACTTGAATAGAAATGCTACTCTCCAAAAGAAATCCGTCGGCTTAGAGACTAAGCCGACGGATTTGCTTTCTTATTTGACCAATCTATATGGGAATTACCGTGCGAATAGGAGTTTGCCGGACTTGACGACCTTCTTGCTGTTGTAGAAGACGGTGTACATGTACAGCGTCTGCCTGTCTAAGGTAACGATGGTGCATTTCGACAAATCGGTTACATCGTTAAAGTAGTCTCTGCCGTTGGCATCTTTGCTTACGATAGCATACCTCGGGTCGATGGCTTGCAGGCTGTGAGTTGCGAGGATATGTCCGTGCATATCGCTAAGGACTATCTGCACATCGTTTCTCAGCGAAGCGAACGCCACCTGATTGCTTCCTGCCAGCACTTTAACGAGCACATCATTGGCTTGCGCTTGTGCCGACTGGTCAAGATCGGACTCTATGAACTCGATGGTATAGGTATTGCGCAGTTGTTCGTTGTTCTTGTCATAGATAAACGCATACTGCGACATACAAGTAATCACATACGGTTTGACTACGGTTGTGGTGTCGGTAGTCAGGGCACCCGGGGTTACTTCAGGAGCGTAAGCCGTGGAATCTTGCATCACGTAGGTTACACCCGGCACTTTGCCCTTTATAGAAACTTGGTAGGAATGTACCTCGGGGTCAAAGTTCCACATCGGTTCGCCGTCCAATAATATAGCGGTTACGGTACTATCGTGACTGAGGTCCATCCGCTGGGTGAGGGTATATTGATTGGTGGTTTGCCCTTTGTGGTCGGAAATGTAGAGCCGGATGACCCGCTCAATTTCCATACTATCTTCGGTAAGGCGCGACGCCACTTCATACCCGTGTCTTGCCAGCGGGTCGCGAGTTACAAAGGAGATGTCCGTTGTATCAAAGAAGATGGTAGCAGGAGCGTCCATCGGATACGGGGTCATTGCATAGTCAAGTGTGTCGGACATAAAGTCTTTATCAAAGCCGTTTTCCTTATTCACGGGCAACCCGCGCACATAGAGCGAATCAAGGGCGGCACTGAGAGCCATGGTGTCTTGTACTGTGAGGGAGAATTTGAAATAGACGGAATAGTCGGCTGCATTTTCTTCGTCAGGCGCGGTCACGGTGCAACTCATCGTTACATTGCGGTTGCCGTTCACGTCGGTGGTATCAAACTTCATGACGGAGATGGACTGCATCGGGTCGGCTTTTACCCACTCCACTTCAGGTAATGTATCTTGCTCAAAGAGGTAGATGGTGTAACTCATGGTATCTGGATGGAAAGTAACGAGCGATTGTCCTGCCACCATGATGTCTTGCAACGCAGTAATCGGCGAGCGACCATAGTTGAAGATAACGCGATAGGTATCGGTATGCACGCCGTCTTCTGCCAGCACCTTGATAAGTATGATGCTGTCGCCTTCAGCCACAATGTCCACATTCTGCTCTTCTTCCATTTTGCTGACGGTGATGGCAGGCATCGTCCGCTCGCCTTCGGCATTGTAGGGAACTTCTATGGTATAGTCAAACACGTCCTTGTTGAATGTTTCCAAAGGCTGTCCGTTTTTCCATATCATAGAGAGGAGCGATTCGCTGGAAAGCATCATCGGGAAATGAACGGTATAGGTGCGGTTGGCATGGTTTTGAGCTGTTACCACTACATCTATTTTTTTCTCCAACGACTTTTGTCCGGGCAGACGGTCCACCAGCGTATCCATACGAATAACCTGATAGGCATCTCCTGCTTCATAATCCACCTTCGGCAAGCGGGTGGTACCTGCTGCTACGGTATAGAAGTAGTCCGTTTGGTCGGGATCAAAATCTGCAATCAGTCTATCGTCAATAAAGAGTTGGCTTAGGCGTGTATTATCGGATTGGCGGATCTCCATATTGACGGTATAAACGCTCTGGCGTCCGGTTGCAGCCGTTACATAGACTTGCTGTATCTTGGAAGAAGCAGTCTGACTGATGGTGACGGTGTCTATGGTTTGCCACTGGTCATCTGCCTCCCAAGTGAGGTCGGGATAGAAGGTCGTTCCTACCGGCAGTACAATGGAATAGTTGTGCAGTGCCTTATCAAACGAGAGCGTATCGCCGTTTTGCATATAGGTCAGTGTATCGCCATCCAGATAGAGCATTTGCAAGTCGCAATTGCTGCTTACTTGGAAAGCAAAGACGATGTTGTAGGTAGCCTGCGACACGCCATCCTCGGCGGTAACCAATACCGAAGCGCGCATGGAAGACGCATCCGCCTGCGTGATAGCCACGGTCTGCGCTGTTTCATGCTTTTGCACTACGACTTCCGGCAGATTCACTTCGCCCACAGGAAGTTCGACGAAGTAATAATACTCATTGGGGGCAAAACCCGTCATCAGTTCGCCGTCCAAATAAATCTTCTCCAACGTGGCCACTGACGAGAGCGGAATGGCAAACTCTACGGTATAGACAACCTGCGTTATGCCGTCCTTGGCGGTAACGGTCAGGTTGACCTTGTTATTCAGCACGGCGATATCCACTTTCTGCCCGTCCATCATCAGTTGGGCACTGACTTGCGGCAACGTAGTGGTAGTAGCAGGCAAGTTCACCAGATAGGTATTGTTATCCGGGTCAAATACCAACTTATGGTTGATGGTGCGCTCAAAGTCGTTTAGTTCAATACCATCCAATAGGATATTTGCCAACCGTGCATCGTTGGGCACAAACTCCACAAAGATCTCCACCTTATAGTCTTGAGAAGTAACACCGTCTTGCGCAACTACGTGCAGGTTATATTCCACCGTAGAAGCGTAGTGGGTACTATCTGTGGTCACGGTGAGGAATTGGTCATCGGCTGTCCAGTCAATCGCAATGTCGGACGAGGGAGCCCATGTGGAATAGTAGTGTCTTCCCTTCTCAAAACGGTCAACCGGCACTCCGTTGATGATGATACCGGTCAAGTCGGCATTGTGGCTCGGCTCGGCTTGTATAAGCAACTCGTAGGTAGTCGTGGAGCCGTTCTCCGCCGTGACAATCAGATAGGAAGACTCGCCCAGTCTGCCTGTTTGCACCTCCACTTGGGCTTGCTGTTGACTAAGCAGGTACGTAATGGCTGGCATTGCAGGTTCAACCTCTTTGACAATAGGTGCGGGCAAAGTAACCACATAATAGGTGGAATCCGAACGGAAACCTTCTACCTCCACACCGTCCAAATAAATCATTTCCAAATACGAGTTATCACTAAGATGGGGAGTCAATCGCAACGTATAGGTGGCCAAGTTACCATCCTCTGCCGTTACACGAATGGTATAGATGCTATCCGCCTCCACGATTTCCAGTTTTTGTCCTTCTTCGGCTTTAACCACTTGCAGCATAAGCGCCGTATCCGATTCCAATGTATAATCCGATATCGCATTGTCAAACCCTTCAAGCAGTTGGTCATTAACATAAATACCGGCGAGTTGGGTATTGTCGGAGTAGTCGGTCGGATAGAGCAATTGGTACGTATGACTTGTACCGGCAGGTAGACCATATAGTGTCCAAGTCATACCCGCTTCATTTTGGGTGTAAACGATCGAATCTTGCCAATCGATATGGGTATATCGGATCGTCTGCGGTGCTTCGTGCGTATAGGTATAGGTGTTGGCATCAAAGTCCTGCCACGGCGTGCCGTCCAATTCCAATTCACTTAATTGTGCAGAGGTCGTATAGGCGCGTGGAACGAGGGTTATCGTATAAGTGCCTTGCGAACCGTCCTCGGCTGTAACCGTAATCACCCCATTGGCGACTTCTACGATTTGCATATCATGTGCCTTACCAAAGAAGAAATCAGGCAGACTATCCCCTTCAAAGGTATAGGACGTTTGTGCGGGGTCAAAGGCTGTAACTCCCGTTAGAGCCGTCAGCGAAGTATCATCGTTCTTATCCACTACGAAATGAATGGTATAAACGGTCGATTCGCCATACTCGGGAGTTACTGTGATGGTGGCTTCGGTAGCCGAATAAGTTGTGGTCAATGTCTGCCGGCTTGACGCGGGGAAGACTTGCAGGTCGGGCAAATGTTCAGCTGTAGTCAAATGAATGGTGTAGTCGGTCGTAGTCGGCACGAACGAGTTGTAGCGTGCGCCGTTGATATAGAGACTATCCATCGTGTTTTGGGAGCATAGCGGACGACGTACATATAGGGTATAATCATTGTAGTCTGAGCCATTCTCCGCAAAGTTGCGGATGGCGGCTGTACGAACGGCATAGTCTTCATCTACCACTTCCGCTGACCAAGTAATCTGACGAGCCTGGTCATTTACCTCGCCCGTGAAGGCTAATTGCGGCACTTCCACAGCCTCGGGATCGGTCAGGGTGACGGTGAACTCATCACCTGAGCGAGACGCGGCTATACCATTAACCGTAATGCTGGTTAGGTTCTTGTTATAAACCATGCTAATCCAGTCCACCAACATCTCGGCACGCGTTCCGCCTATGGTGGCATTGGCACGGTTGATTTGATAGAACGAGTTGAGCGTAATGTTCAAGAATGTCGGATACCCTGCCACTGAATTGGCTTCGGTCAAGTCGTAGGTGTAGGTCTCAAAACCGCCGGTCGTGGTGGAATTGTTCCATTCAGCTACCTTCGTACCGTTGATACCTGTCAGCGTATAAAGAATTTGGTTTCTATCCTTTACCTGCTTCAGGTGGTAGTTGATTTTCATGGTGTCGGGGCTGTTGTGGAACGATATACCGCCGCTGATAGTGAAACTGGAGTTACCGGCTATACCCCAACTGCCACTGACGCGACCCAAGGTTATATATCCGGGCGTATCTCCACCACCTGCCCAACTATAGATCGTTTTCAGGTTAACCACCGATGAACCGCTTTTGGAAGCCAAGTCATCAGGTGTGAACGCAGCCTGATTGCTTACGGCATCTGCCACACAACTCCAACCTACGGGTTTGTCCGCTTTGGTATAGGTATCGGCTTTGGTCCATTCCGTAAAGTCAGCGTTCGGAATGACATCCGCCGGATAATAGTACCACAAGTCATAGACATTGGTGCGACCGCCACAAGTTACTTCTGCTTGCCAGTGCTTGATCGACTGTTCCAAAACGGTTATCGATGCCCCTTCAGCCAACGTATAGCGTACCACCGGCGTACCGCTTACATTGACTATATAACTGAACCGTTCGCTTTCAAACCCGCTGATGGTCACATCGTTCACTTCGAGGTCTGTCAGCACGGCAGGATCGGCAGTCGGGACAACGGGTGTCAGAGTATAAACCTCGTCGGGCACGGTGTCCACATTGGCTTTCACTACGATTTGCGTCGGTGCATTCACACCGCCCGCCTTTACCACTACCGTTTGCGTTTCGTACATCTTGTCGTAAGCAACGGTCATAGTGCGAGTGCCGTAGGGCAAGTGAACTGTGAAATCACGCTGTTCCTCATCGATAGTTACATCCAGACTCTCGCCAGTCTCGGCAATACGTATGGCGGTCAAACGGTTATCCTTATGCGGAGTGTCCACTATAAAAGCAATGCGGTAGGTACGGGTATCTCCATTCTCGGCAGTAACCGTAATAATGGATGTATCGCCTACGGTACGAATCGTTTGACTTACCGTTTGCTCGGCTTCCGCCTTTTCGTATCGAATAGCCGGTGCGGCAGTCGTTCCGTAAGGCAACGATACGGTATAGTCCGTTTCTTCAGCACTGAAAGCAGGTGTCAACTCCACTCCGCTCAAATCAGTCAATATATATAGGTCTTGCAAGGCTGTATTGTCCGATTGAGGAAGCGGGAAAGACACATAATAATCCTTCGTGGTAAAGCCATCGGGTGCCACTACATGAATACGGGTCGTACCGCCCGCCTTACTGCGATAGGTAGTGATGGTCTGATTGGTCAGCATCCCTACGGGTTGGATAGATGGCATGTCCTTCGTGCGCCATGCAAGCGAATCCACATAATGAGTGATGTCCGGATCAAATCCCGCTAAATCATCGTTATTGATGCGGATGGCTTGCAAGCGCGCCTCCGACGAACGGATACGACGATAATGAACGGTATAAACGGCACGGTCTCCACTTTGCGCCAATACAAGTACCTGCTGTATTGAATCACTTACCGTATTAACCATCGTCGTCTGACCTGTCTTGGGGACGATATGCAATTCGGGCAAAGTCTGACCGGCTGCATAGTCGATATAATAATCGTAGGTATCCTCATCATACGTAAACGACACACCTTCCAACGTCATATCCTGCAACCGTGCATCCGAATAGGGTTCCACTTGGAACGTGACCGTATATGTCTGCTGTGTTATGCCATCTTCTGCCACCACGACGATCTGCGTGGCAGCCTCCTGCACTTGCCCCATATAGATGGTTTGCAGTTCATTCGCGGCAATGTACGTAACAGCGGGCAACTCGCTACCTGCGGGCAACGGAACTGTATATGCATACGTATCAGGTAGATAAGTAGCCAAAGGCGTGCCGTCTATCAAGATGGCCGACAGACTACAATCGGCTGATACAGCGTGTTCAAAAGTCAGGACGTAACGGCTCGTTTCTGCGCCACTCTGTACGTAGATAGTAACCACATTCCCTTGCGTCAAGACCTGTGCATCCTGACCCGCTGCCGTTATTGCCGATACGGTCGGCAACGTACTACCACACGGAATGGTGTAGGCATACACCTCAGGCGAGAAAGTAGATAGCGGTGTGCCGTCTATCTCAATACCTGCCAACTGCAACGAAGCAGCCTCGCCTGCCACAAAATCAATAGTATAGATATTCGGAGCCCCTTGCTCGGGTTGCACATAGATTTGCGCTTGTCCCACCCCATAAGGAGAGGTGATTGCCACTTGTTGACCCTCGTCAGCAGGTTCCACCGTGATACGGGGACAGGTAGCACTAAGCAGTTGATAGGTATAGGACAAGGTGTTCTTGTCAAATCCGTCTAACGAATCGCCGTCCAAATAGATCATATTGAGGAAGGCACTCTCCGACTTCTGAATCACAAACCGGATGGTATAGACGCTCGTGGCACCGCTTTGAGCCGTAACGGTAATGGTATAGACATTGCCCTCACGAACAGATACCACTTTTTGCGTGGCTTCTTGCGGCACAGCCACCACCTCCGGGATGGTACTCTGACCGGCAGGCAGTGTATCGGTATAAGCAAACGTAGCTGGGTCAAATCCCGCCAAATCCACACCGCCTACTTGAATCATCTGCAATTGCGAGTTGCCGGACTGCTGCTGTGTAAAGGTGATGGTATATTTGCGGGTGGCTCCGCTCTGCGGGCGAACAGTGAGAACATAGTCCCCCGTCAAACCGGTAGGTTTACGTTCCGTTACCGTTTGATAGGCACTTCCCTTGTCATAGGTTACCTCCGGACGGGTTGTGGCTGAAGCAGCCAATTGATGCGTATAAGCCGTCACATCCTTATCAAAGTCGGGCAAAGGCTCACCGTCCAAATAAATCATCGTGAGATAATCCACATTATCCTGCGCCACAGAGAACTGCAACTGATATTGTGTAGTGGTACCATCGCCGGCCGTTACGGTCAGACGGGTTGTGCCATTGATGCCGCCATACGTGATATCCACCTTCTCGTATTCATCCATCGTCTGCCAAGTAATAACCGGAAAATCGGCTTCGGTAGAACCTACAGGCATAGCAATCTGATAAATTCGCGTATTGGGCTCAAACCCTTCCACCAAGACACCATTCAGATAGATTCCTTCCAACAACGAAACATCAGACAAGGGTGTGGTGAAGATTATCTTATACACCGATTGCGCCCCGCTGGCAGCCACTACGGTAATCAGGGTCGTTCCGTTCACGCCCGAAGGAGCAACCGTTACGGTCTGATACTCATCGCCTTTTTCAAACTCAACCTGCGGAATAGAAGTACTTCCCATCGGAAGCGTTACATAGTACGTAAACTGCTCCGGATCAAAACGCTCTACCGATACACCGTCTAACGTAATGTTTTTCAAACGGCTATACGTGGATGCCTCCAAACGGAAATTGAGTTTGTAAATTCGCGGGGATGTATTACCGGGCGTGCTCACAAGAATCTGATACATACCGCCATCCAACTGGTCAGGGGCTTTATATTGTATCGTTTGTTCGCCATCGGGATAGGCAGAAACAGCCTTAACGGTAGGTATAGCCGTGGTACTCAAAGGCAAAGATACACGATACGTCGTTTGCTCCGGCATAAAACCTGCCACGGACGAACCGTTCACCAATATATCCTTGAGCGAATTATCGCTAAGTAAAGCCACTTTGAAGCGCACTGTATAAGTACGTTGCGAGGTGCCGTTGGCAGCCGTAACACGGATAGTGGTAACTCCCGAAAGCGACTCGGCAGGCATAACCTCAAACGTCTGTGCATCCTCCTGACCAATAGGCTCAATCGTGGGAACAGCCGTTGTACCGTATGGCAACTCCACCTCTACCTCGCTTGAATAAGGATTGAAGCCCGCCTTTTCTTTGCCATTCACCATGATGCCTGCCAAATAGGCATTTGAAGAGGCTTGCTTCACAAAACGAATGCGATAGGTCATCGTGCTGCTGCCATCTTCGGCTTTGACGGTCAGCGTGGTAACTTCGTCCACTCCACCCTTCTTGATGGTCAATTCATCGGAACCTAAACGACGACCGGAGAACGTGGTTGTCTCAGAAAAAGAGTTCGTCAGCGTTCCCGATCCGCGCATGGCATAGATTTCCGGAATCTTGGTAGCACTCTCGCCCAACGAATACACTTGCTCTTCCTCCGTATTCGGATTAAAGCCGTTCCATACCACGCCGTCAATATAAAGTTTCTGTATCTTGCTTGAATAGATGAGTTCCACATCGTCCACATACAACCCGTTGCCGGCATACAGACCACTGCTGTTTCTCGCATTGGGATAATTACTTCCCGAGAAAATGACATTGATCATCTCCGGCTTGTCGTCCGTCATATAATAAATCGGGATACGAATATTGGTCCACTCGTTATACTGCGCACGAGCACGATACCACCCTTCGGCTATCTGCGTAGCATAAACGGCTGTTCCGCAAGGATTTGGATTGGTTGACGAACGGATGTCGCACTCCTCGTTGTAGTGCTGCGTACTCTCGCAAGACCCGCCCTTTGATTTATACTTATCACCTCTACTCCGCCCTTTCCAAGCGTAGTAAATGAGGTTAAAATCCTCTTTACTCCAATCGCTACCCGTACGGCGAATCCAGACAGACATCGTATCCGGACGATTAGTAAACGCATAACCACCTTCCATTCCGCCACAACCGGTGCTCGTTTTGATACCGTCCAGGTAGTTCCACGCCGAACTTAAGCCGAAGTAGCCGGGAGCCGTCTCGGTAATGCCCATGGCCCCCACCTCGCGATTGCCTACATACGCACAACTTCCCGTGCGACCATCGCGCTTGAAAAGAAACGTAAACTTAACCCCCACCTGCGACACGTTGCTTCCGTGCCAATACTTAGGTTGGGCATCCCCGTTGAACGAACTTGACCAATCCTCAAAATGCGGATCCGGCAACTGCTGCGCCCACAGGGCTACACTCGAAAACAAAAGGAGAGATAAAACAAAAAAGGAGATTTTTTTCATACTATTTCAATTCATTAATTCCTTATCTTATAAAAAACGCGGCAAAAGTACGACAACCATACCACGCAAAAAAATACTTTTGTTAAGAAAGAGAGTACTATTTACACGAGAAATACCCAAAAAAAATGTCATTTATTAAGATTTACAAACGAAACTGACACTTAGATTTACTAACAAAACAGCCGATTTACAGAGCAATTTCAGCCACTTTTTCACAGCCGAAAATAAAAATCAAAAAACACTTGTTGTACCGCAAAAGTCGCCGTAATTTTGCGCCGATTTTTGGCTTAAAGTAAAATCAACATAAAACACTTTATTATGAAACCTACTCACATTGAGCATTTGGGAATTGCTGTTCCCAGCATTGAAGAGGCTGCGCCCTTCTTCGAGTTCTTAACCGGAAGCCCTTGCTACGCCATTGAAGTAGTTGAGGACCAGAAAGTAAAAACGGCATTCTTTAAAGTAGGACAAACCAAGATTGAACTGCTTGAACCCACTTCCGAAGACTCCACCATCGCTAAGTTCATTGAGAAGAACGGCGGTCGTGGCGGTGTTCACCACGTGGCATTCAATGTGGAAAACGTGGCTGAAGCCCTCAAAGAAGCAGAGGCTGCCGGCATCCAACTCATCGACAAAGCACCTCGAAAAGGTGCTGAAAACTTGATGATTGCTTTCCTGCACCCCAAGAGCACAAAGAGCGTACTGACCGAGCTGTGTGAACAACCTAAATAAGAAAACCGCTATGGATACCAAAAAATTAGAGAAACTCATCGAGAACCGCGAGAAGGCCAAAGCCGGTGGAGGCGAAGCAGCCATCGAAAAACACCATGCGAAAGGTTGCTACACCTGCCGCGAGCGTATCAACATGCTCCTCGACGAAGGTTCATTTGAAGAAGTGAACATGTTCCTCACCCATCGTTGCCACGACTTCGGGATGGAGAAAAAAGTATTCCTCGGCGACGGCGTGGCTTGCGGTAGCGGTACCATTGACGGTCGTCTGGTATTTGTCTTTGCACAAGATGCCACCGTTATCGGCGGATCGCTCAGCGAGACCATGGCACTGAAGATATGCAATGTCATGGATCAAGCCATGAAACTCGGTGCCCCCATCATCGGTCTGAACGACTCGGGCGGCGCACGTATTCAGGAGGGTGCTTGCGCCTTGGCAGGTTATGCCGAGATCTTCGAGCGCAACATCCTTGCCAGCGGTGTCGTTCCGCAAATCAGCGTCATCTTTGGTCCTTGTGCCGGTGGTGCTGTATATAGCCCCGCCCTGACTGACTTTATTATGATGACCGAGCAAAACTCGTATATGTTCATCACCGGTCCGAAGGTAGTCAAGAGCGTTACGGGCGAAGATGTAACCGTTGAACAATTAGGCGGTGCTAAGGTTCACGCTACAAAATCGGGTGTTACCCACTTTGTAGCGGCTACCGAAGAAGATGCCATCGAACAAGTACGCCGTTTGGTCAGCTTCATCCCGCAAAATAATATGGAAGAGGCTCCGCTCGTAGAGT
>DFIN01000018.1:971-9423 GCA_002372135.1 Bacteroidales bacterium UBA3696 | reverse complement strand
TCCGCTCGTAGAGTGCACCGATGATCCTTCACGTATCGAGGACGAACTGAACAACATCGTTCCCGACGATCCCAATAAACCCTACAACATGAAGGACATCATCAACCTCATTGTGGACAATGGTGACTTTATGGAGGTTCAGAAAGACTATGCCAAGAACATCATCTGCGGTTTTGCCCGCTTCAACGGTCGCTCCACAGGTATCATTGCCAACCAACCGAGTTGGTTAGCCGGTGTGCTGGACTGCGATGCCAGCCGCAAAGCTGCCCGCTTCGTGCGCTTCTGCGATGCGTTTAACATCCAGATCCTTACCCTTGTGGATGTTCCCGGCTTCCTCTGCGGTACAGGACAAGAATATGCCGGTATCATTGACCACGGAGCCAAACTGATGTTCGCATTCGGCGAGGCCACCGTTCCCAAGGTTACCGTAACCATCCGCAAGTCGTATGGCGGAAGTCATATCGTGATGAGTTGCAAACAGTTGCGCGGCGACGTATGCTATGCATGGCCGAACGCAGAAATTGCCGTTATGGGTGCCAGCGGTGCCGTAGGTGTGCTCCAAGCCAAAGCCCTCAAAGCCATCGAAGACCCCGAGGAGAAAAAGAAATTCATTGCCGAGAAAGAGGCTGAATACAAAGACTTGTTCGCCAGCCCCTATCAGGCTGCCAATCGCGGTTATATTGACGACGTAATTGAACCTCGCAACACGCGCGTACGTATCATCAACGCCTTTGAGAAACTGCAAACCAAGCGCCTGACCAACCCGCTTAAGAAACACTCTAATATCCCGTTGTAATCTATGATTATGCTTACTGTTACCGGTCAAACTTGGCTGGTTACCTGCTTGGGATTTTGCATTGTAGTGTTACTACTAACCCTATTCGTATTCGTTATGAAGGGTTTGGGGGCTATTATGCAACGCTTGGAAAAGAAACCTGCCGTCCAACCTGCTGTTGCCGCTGTTGAGCCTGTACAGACTCAACCGGCAACGTCAGCGGCTGACGACTCTGCGGCAATCGCTTTTGCACTGCACCTGTTCTACGGACTGCACGATGCCGACTCACCGAGACTGACTCTGCATTCGCACCACTCTACATGGAATGAGCACACGTTCGGTATTAACAACCTTGATCGATGAGAGGATATTCAAAGATTAGATTCATAGATTTAAATTTATAAAACATGAAAGAATTTTCATTCAAAATCAACGGTCAAGAATACAAGACCACCGTTGAAGAAATAGAGGCAGGCAAAGCTGCCGTCACCGTTAATGGCAAGAAATATGAGGTAGAAGTGCCTCAACAGGCTCACACCGCAGCCGCTTGTCCTTCTGCTTCTGCTCACTCAACAGCCGCAGCCCCTGCCAAATCCGCTGCCGCTCCCCAAGGCGGAATGCAAGTCAAGAGCCCGCTGCCCGGCAGCATCATCAAAGTGCTCGTCAGCGTAGGTCAAGCCGTCAAGAAAGGCGACACACTGCTCACCCTCGAATCCATGAAAATGGAGAACACCGTGGCTGCTGAATGTGACGGTACGGTTAAGCAGGTAGCTGTTCAACCCGGACAAAACGTTATGCAAGACGATCTGTTGGTCGTATTGGGATAAGAGTCGAACCATATATTCGACACAGAGTTGAATAGAAATATCTGTCTGATAAAATGAACGATATTCTTGAGTTTTTCCAGACAATGGGATTCATGAACCTCTCATGGCAACAAGCCGTCATGCTGTTGGTTTCGTTCTTCCTTTTGTATCTGGCTATTAAGAAACAATACGAACCCCTCCTGTTGCTCCCCATCGCCTTTGGTATGTTGCTTACCAACTTGCCGGGCGCAGGTATGTTCCACAACGAGTTGTGGACTGCTTTCTTGGATCCCAACAGCCCCGCTTACCATAGTTATGGTGCTATTCTCAAAGAGGGCGGTTTGCTGGATGTTCTCTACATTGGTGTGAAAGCCGGTGTTTACCCCTGTTTGATTTTCATCGGCGTAGGTGCTATGACCGATTTCGGTCCGCTGATTGCTAACCCCAAGTCGTTCCTGTTAGGTGCGGCTGCTCAGTTGGGCATTTTTATTGCCTTCTTAGGGGCTAATGCCATCGGTTTTACGCCCGCTGAAGCCGGTTCAATCGGTATTATCGGCGGTGCGGACGGTCCTACGAGTATCTTCCTGACGAGTAAACTGGCTCCTCATTTGTTGGGTCCCATCGCTATTGCGGCTTATTCGTATATGGCTCTTGTGCCTGTTATTCAGCCGCCTATTATGCGCTTGCTGACCACAGAGAAAGAGCGCAAGATTAAGATGAAGCAACTGCGTGCCGTCAGCAAGACGGAGAAGATTGTCTTCCCCGTGGTGATTACGGCTATTGTGGCTCTTGTGTTGCCCGATGCGGCTCCGCTGATTGGCTGCCTGATGCTTGGTAACCTTATGAAGGAGTGCGGTGTGGTGGATCGCTTGAGCAAGACGGCTCAGAATGAACTGATGAACATTGTGGTTATCTTCCTCGGTCTGACCGTAGGTGCTACTGCGACGGCTGACACCTTCCTGACAACCAAGACGCTCGGTATTCTGCTGATGGGTATTTTGGCATTCTGTTTCGGTACTGCCGGTGGCGTACTGCTCGCCAAACTGATGAACGTGTTCTCCAAAGAGAAGATCAATCCGCTTATCGGTTCAGCCGGTGTGAGCGCTGTTCCGATGGCCGCCCGCGTCAGCCAAATGGAAGGAGTAAAAGCCGACCCGAGCAACTTCCTGCTTATGCATGCTATGGGTCCCAATGTGGCAGGCGTAATCGGCTCGGCTGTAGCCGCCGGCATCCTGCTCACTATGCTCGGATAACACTGACCTTGATTTGAACATTAACACGTATGGAAGTCATCCAAAGTTTCACCATTGACCACACCCGTCTCAAACCCGGGATCTATGTGTCGCGACAAGACAAAGGATTTACCACCTTTGACTTGCGCTTGACAGAGCCTAACCACGAACCGGCTGTCGCTCCGGCTGCCATGCATAGTATGGAGCACCTGATGGCGACTTGGTTTCGCAATAGCGAGGTCAAAGACGATGTGGTCTATGTAGGTCCGATGGGGTGCATGACCGGTATGTACGTAGTGATGACCGGCAATTATAGCGTGACGGATATGCGCCGACTGACCTTGGATTGTCTGAGTTGGATACTCGAGCAGACCGAAGTTCCTGCCACCACCCCGGAAACTTGTGGCAATTACCTGCTGCACGACCTGCCCATGTGCCAATGGGAATGTCGCCGATACAAGGAACGCCTTCAAAATGATTTCCATAGCGAATACATCCCCCTGCACGTTACCCTCAAAGACGGCAAAGTCTTTGCCGACGCCTAACCGCAGATATGGTTCATAGCACACGATAGGTCATTCTGACCATACTACATCCACGAGCGGACACTTGCTTTAATTCGCAAGTGTCCGCTCTTTATTTATGCACAAAAGAAGAGGATGTATATTTTGGCACGGTTTTTGCAAAGTGAATATGGCACTGAAAACTTTTAGAACGCAAAAAGTTTCCAAGTATATTGTGTACCCAAAGGGTTTGCCATACTTTTGCCGCCGTTTTTGCGCTTTCACGCTTACAGAACCGACTGAACAAAACAACCCCACTCTATTATGGACGAACAACGCAATAAAATCATTGACCTTGCCTTAGAGCGATTCAAGCAATACGGCATTCGCAGCGTATCCATTGACGACCTATGTCACGAACTGGGTATGTCCAAAAAGACATTCTATGTCTATTTCAAGCAAAAAGACGAACTGGTGCAGGATGTTCTGCGCTCCATGCACGAGAACCATTGCAACAAGATAGACCAAGCATTCAGCGGCAAGTCCACTTTGGAGTGCGTCAGACAAATGATGGACTTCATGCAATCGTTCAGCGATGTGCACCAAGAACCGCCCTTTGCCTACGACCTGCAGAAATACTATCCCGATCTTTACCGCGAACACATTGACCAAGTGCGCCGCACCACCCGCGACTTCATCACCCGCCATCTTGAGCAGGGGATTACCGAAAGGGTCTATCGCAGCGACCTCGACATTGAAATGTGTTCCATCTTTTTTGTGCTTATGCAACAAGCCTATATTCAGAACATCAATCATGTCCACAACGTCAGTCCCAAACGCATGGCAACCTTTACCATCGACAGTTTTTTGCGTACCGTGCTCAGCGAAGAAGGGCAACGGCAAGTGGAACAAATACGCAAACAAAAATAGAACTACATAAAAACCATGAACAAACCATTTTTTTCCGTCACTCGCTGTTTCATAGTCGTCCTTGCGGCAGTAGTGCTGATGATGCCTTCCACCGTCAAGGCTGACGACCATGTGATGGCAGCCACGACAAACACCAACAACCAAACCAAACAAGTAGGTACTCTCAATCTGAGCCTCAAAGAGGCACAAGACTACGCCGTAGAAGGTAACCGAACCCTGCGCAATGCCTCACTTGCCGTGCAAGAAGCCTATGCCCAACGCTGGCAGACCATAGCCGCTATGCTCCCTTCATTAGATGCCGGATATGCCTATACCGACTACCTTGGATATAGTGCAGAAATGTCCACTGCTATGGGAGCTTTCAAAATCAATATGCCCAACGTAGGAGCCTTCACCCTCACCGCAGCCGTCGGACTGAACGGACAAGGTATAGTGGGCGCCCTCATGCAAAGTCTTGCCATTGACATGAAGAAGATTGCCCTTGAGCAGTCGGAAACAGAATTGCGCGCCAGTGTACGCACCTCGTATGTGAGCCTGCTCGTGCTGCAAGACATCGCCCAGTTGCTTGACAGCAGCCTCGTCAATATCGAAACGCTTGCCGACATGACCCAGCAGACCGTCGATGCCGGTGCCGCCGAACAAACCACAGCCGACCAAATAAAAGTGCGTATCAACACCCTGCGTACCAACATACAGAACAACAAGTACAGCATCGAATTGGCAACCAACTCGCTGCGCGTGCTGTTGGCTGTCCCCGCCGAAATGCAAATCAACCTGACCGAGAACATCGAGCAGTTGCTCTCTGCCGAAGCGGTCATGGAGCAATTGGCTGCTAACTACAACATCAACAACAACCTCAACTACCAACTGCTTGTCAAAAACACCGAACTGGCTCGCCAGAACCTGCACATGGCAGGTTGGGCATACGGTCCGACGGTCAGCCTTGCCTACAACTATTCCAACCAGACCTACTACGGCGAAGGCGGTATGCGTATGACACCGCCTAATGTAGTGCAAGTGAATGTATCGCTGCCCTTATGGTCCAGCGGCAAACGCGCCGCCGGTGTGGTAGAAAAGAAAATCGCCTACGAAGAGGCAAAGAACACACTGGCAGAAACAACCGACAACCTTGGCATACAGTACCAACAACTGCGCTTCAGCCTACAGAATGCCTACGAGACCTATATGAACGAGAAAGAGAACATAGCCGTTACACGGCGCGTGTTTGCCTCCACCACCAACAAGTTCCGCTGGGGCACCGCTTCCAACCTCGAACTGACCAACGCGTCCAACGACCTCATTTCTGCCGAATCAACCTATGTGCAAGCAGTATTATCGTTGGTCAATGCACAAGTTGAATTAGACAAATTCCTGAATAATAAATAATACATCTATATGAAAAAACTTTCTATCCTCGCCCTGTCCGTGTTAGTACTGGCAGCGTGCGGCAACAAACAAAACGCCTCAAAAAACGCCGGCACAACCGAGTCAGAAGAGCGTGTCGAGCAAGTACGCACCACCGTGCTGCACGAGCGCGAGATTCAACGCGAGATCTCCGTTTCCACCAACCTGCAAGGTTATCTGACCCAAAATGTGGCTCCTTCCCTCACCGGTAAGATTGAGCACATCTACTGCGAAGTGGGCGACCACAAACAGGCGGGCGACATGCTCGTTCGCATGGACCAGACCCAATACAAGACCACCAAGATCGCCTTGGGCAACCTCTCGGTGGAACTCAACCGCGTAGAACAACTGCTGCGCTCCGGATCGGCTACCCAACAGCAGTACGACCAACTCAAGGCGCAGTATGACCAAACCAAAGAACAGTTAGATTTCCTTGAGCAGAACACCTACGTTAAAGCACCCTTCAGCGGTGTCATCTCTGCCAAGACCTACGAGGACGGCGAACTCTATGGAGGTCAGCCCATCGTAATACTCACCCAAATCAACCGACTTAAAGCCCTTGTGGCAATCCCCGAGAACTACTTTCCACGTATCAAGCAAGGAATAAATCTCACCCTCACGAGCGAGATCTATCCCGATCAAGTGTTCCCCGCTACGGTGGAAGTGGTTTATCCGACCGTTGATGCCTCATCCCACACGTTTCAAGTCAAGATCCGCATTCCCAACGACAAGAACCTGCTTCGCCCGGGTATGTACGTAACCACCACCATCGGTTTAGGCACCGAAAAGACCATCGTGGCTCCCTATCAGGCAGTTGAGAAACTGGTGGGTGCCAACGACCGCTATGTATTTCTTAACAACAATGGTCGTGCCCAACGCGTCAACGTAACCCTCGGGCAACGCTTTGACCAAGATATCGAAATCATTGCGCCTGAAATAGTGGAAGGCGTGGAAATGGTTACCACCGGTCAGCACAAACTGGTGGATGGCGTCAAACTTAATGTCGTTGAATAACTATGGCAATCTATAAATCAGCTATCCAAAAGCCGGTAACCACCGTCCTTATCTTTGTGGCGGTCATCATCATCGGCATATACAGCTTCCTGAAACTGCCTATCGACCAGTTTCCAGAAATGGACCCTCCCTACATCACGGTCATGACCACCTACCCGGGTGCCAGCGCCAGTGAGATGGAAACGAATGTGACCAAGATCATGGAGAACGCCCTGACCTCGGTCGATCACTTGAAGCATATCACCTCCCAGTCCAAGGACAACATCTCCGTTGTCACCCTTGAACTCGAATGGGGCAGCAATATGGACGAAGCGGTCAACGATGTGCGCTCGTTTGTCGATATGGCAGCCAACAACCTGCCCGACAACTGCTCCAAACCCGTCATCTTCAAACTCTCCACCTCATCGATGCCTATCTGCCAGTATTCCATTACGGCAGACGAAACCTACGCCGGATTGGACAAGATTCTCAACGACGAGGTGGTACCGCAACTCAACCACATTGACGGAATAGGTAATATATCCCTTTCGGGAGCGCCCGACCGCTATGTCTATATCAACATTGACCAGCAAAAACTCGATGCATACGGTTTGACCCTTGAGCAGGTCGGTCAGGTGGTAACAGCCAACAACCTCAACCTCTCGTCGGGTACCATCAAGATGCCGCAGGAGCAGTACCAAATGCAAGTACGAAGCGAGTACATCGAGTCCTCGGAGATAGCCAACCTGATGGTCACTATGACCCCGCAAGGTCAGCAAGTCTTTATCCGCGATATAGCCACCATCAAGGACACCATCAAAGACCTGTCGCTGGACGAGAAGACCAACGGACGCGAAGCCGTGCGACTGGTTATCGCCAAACAGACCGGTGCCAACACCGTACAGGTTTGTAAAGACGTACGCGAAGAGTTAGCCAAAATACAAAAGCAACTGCCTACCGACGTGAAGATAGAGAAAATCTACGACTCGTCAGAGAACATACAGAACAGTATCAACTCCTTGGAAGAATCTGTACTCTATGCCCTCTTATTCGTCGTGCTGGTAGTACTCTTCTTCCTTGGCAAATGGCGCGCTACGTTCATCATCGGTATTACCATCCCTATTGCCCTGATTGTAGCCTTCATCTACCTGGGCGTAGCCGACTCGTCCATCAATATCATTTCGCTCTGCTCACTGACCATTGCCATCGGTATGGTGGTGGACGATGCCATTGTGGTATTGGAGAACATCACGCGCCATGTGGAGCGTGGTGAAGACCCGCACGAAGCTGCCATCTATGCCACCAACGAGGTGTGGGTCAGCGTCATCGCCACCACCCTCGTGCTCGTCGCCGTATTCGTTCCGCTGACAATGCTATCGGGTATGGCGGGAATTATGTTCCACGAATTAGGGTGGATCGTTACGGTCGTTTGCTGCACCTCTACCATAGTGGCCATCTCGCTGACCCCTATGCTCTGTTCCAAACTGCTCAAATCGAAACAGGTGCATGTCGATGAACAAGGCAATCTGGTGGACGACGAAGCCGACAAAAAGAGTTGGTACGACCGCACCGTGGTGCGCGCCCTCGATGTCATTGACGGCTACTATGCCAAAGCACTGCGTTGGTGCCTGAACCACAAGTTCGTCACCATTGCCATCATCTTTGGCATCTTCTTTGCTTCCCTCATTCCCTTCACGAGCGGCAAGATTGGTACGGACTTCATGCAGCAGCAGGATAACGGTCGTCTCTCTGTCACCGTCAAACTGCAACGCGGTACGCGCATTGAGGAGACCCTCAAGACCGCCCGCA
>DFIN01000018.1:0-918 GCA_002372135.1 Bacteroidales bacterium UBA3696 | reverse complement strand
AGGAGACCCTCAAGACCGCCCGCAAGTTGGAAGCACGCTTTGTCGAACTGGTGCCGGAGATTCAGCTCATCAACACTTCCGCAGGCTCCAATGACGATGCCTCTATTGCCGCTTTGTTCTCATCGACCATGAACAACAAAATACAGATGACCATTCGTCTGCCAAAAAAATGGGAACGTGAACGCGACATCTGGACCATTGCCGAGATCCTGCGTCAGGAGATGGCTGAATATCCGGAAATCACCGAATACCAATGTAGTGTCTCCTCCGGTGGTCCGGGCGGCGGCAACACCGTGGATCTTGAGATTTACGGCTACGATTTCGATAAGACCAGCCAATTAGCCGAACAGTGCCGTCAACTGATTAAGGAACTGCCCGGCGCCCGCGATGTAAACATCTCTCGCGAAGACGACCGCCCCGATATCAAAATCACTGTAGACAAAGAGAAAGCCTCCCGCCTCGGACTGAGTTCCGCCACCATCTCCACCTACTTACGCAACCGCGTGGCAGGTATGTCTTGCGGCTACCTCAAAGACGACGGTTCGGAGTACGACATCGTGGTTCGCCTCGAAGAAGACGACCGCAACTCCATCTCCGATGTGATGAACCTCTCCATTCCGACGGCTACGGGCAAGACCGTCAAACTGAGCGAAGTGGCTCAGGTAGGCGAGTACTGGGCACCGCCAACCATCGAGCGTAAGGCACGCCAGCGTATTGTGACTGTCAAGACCACCCCATACAACACCACCCTCGGTGAATTGGCACAAGCCATCGAGTCGCAGGTCGTTCCGCAATTGGACATACCCGTAGGCTATTCCACACACATAGGCGGTAACTACGAGACGCAACAAGACACCTTCCGCGACATGATGTTGCTCTTTGCCCTCATCGTACTGCTCGTCTATATCGTGATGGCTT
>DFIN01000043.1:29683-35460 GCA_002372135.1 Bacteroidales bacterium UBA3696 | reverse complement strand
CTTCAGGTTCAGGCTCTACTACGGGATCAGAGCTGTAAGCGGACCATGTGCCATCGCTATATTTACTTCCTGCGCGATAGGCGGTAACAGTAAACAGGTCTTTCCCCTCTTCGAGGGTTTGGTTGTCGGTGCGTCCCCAGCAGTCATTATTATCTTCCCAAACAACTTCCGTTTTGCCAGTAGCCAAACGAAGGAATATAGCCATGTTGTGGTCATCGTTGATGTCGGCTTTATAGATGTTGCCGTCCAACAATGTCATCTGAACATCGGTTGCGTCTTCGGCTGTACTCCATGAGTGTACAAAGAAGACGGCGGATGAGTTATTCCAGACATCACCCGCATTAAGATAGATCGTCTTAGCTTGGAGAGCAATGGCACTCACCAAGCCGATCATGAAGAAGATTAACTTTTTCATCTTTTTTTGTTTTTTGGGTTATTGAAATAGGTTTTATGAATATCATCCACGTTAGTTGTGGGGGTTAAAGACGGATTTGTTTTTTTCCGTTTTGGATGGTTATACCTTGGTAGTCATCACTGACGGGCATACCCAAAAGGTTGTAGCGAACGGCGTTCGTCGGGTCGTTCTCCACGTTCGAAACAGGTGTTTGTTCAGCATCCACGGGGATGCGTCCGGCGATGGGTTCGATAGCCAGCGTATAACTATCTCCTTCGTCCTTATAGAGATAGAAGGTTACAGTACCTTCTTGTACGCCCCATGTCTGTGCGCCATCCGGAACGAGCACACAAGATGTGCCACCTTCTGTATAGGCGGCTGCCATGTATTGTTTACCAATGACTTGTCCTTTGTCGCAAACAAGGATAAAGAAGTAACCTTTGGTGTCAGGGGCTTTGCCCGTGAAGGTATAGGTGAGCATACCATGTTCAAACTGCTCCTCAGCCGTCGGCGTGGTGATGTCCTCTCCGTTGCGATAACCCTTCAAGAAATAGTCTTTTTCTCCTGTACTGCTGCCATCACCGCCTTGTTCGCCGCCTTGATTACCACCGTCAAGGGTTGTGCTATAGTCGGTGCAATCGCTTTGCGAGGAAACACCTACATAGAGCTGGTTGTTCTCAAAGCCGAACATCTTGAGGTAGAAGTCATAGCAACCGGCTACGGAAACGGTGTACTTACCATCGCCTTTCACAATATTCGCAGTGGAGGCATTGTCCAAGTTTTCCACCCAAGCACCCTTGTTGTCAAAGTCGTAAATCACGCACTCATCGCCCTCGGCAAGGGGTACACTCAAGATTGCATATTCGGTAAAAGAGGTTTGACCGGTGTTGAGTTCACCGGCAAAGTACTTCGTCCCGTTCACCAAGATGCCGAACGAGGCTGCTTGCGTGAGAATGGCGACTGCGAGAGCCGCACACATGAGGAAAAGTTTTTTCATACGCATTGTTGTTTATTGGGTTGTTATAGATATTTATGTCCGTTTTGCAGTTTTAGACCTTTGTAATCCGGCGTTACGGGTTGCCCGAGTATATTGTATATGGGAGCATCCGGATCCAAGGTGGGGGATGTTTGTGTTTCTTCCACAGCCGTCAGATGACCGGTGTAGTACATCGCATAGTTGCTGCCTTTTACGGCAAGGTTAAAGCCGTCCGGCGCGGGCTTGCTTGCCGATGAACCGAGGTAGAGAACTATTTGTCCACGCTTGCCTTGTACGGTAGCTTCGTAATAGCCGTTGCCTGCTTTTTCTGTAAGCGTGCTCTCCGAATGAATACCCGCATAGCGGCGAGCCGTTATCATCTTTTGTATATCGGTCTTGTAGCGAATCCAGTGAGGGTAGAACACGCACGGCACACCCGGCATTGCCAACAAATAGGCGTTGGCCTGCAGCACCTTGGCGGCGTTGCCTATGGAACTGCCATCGTTTTTCTTGAGGAAGTCCAACTGGTTGATATCTCCACGGTTGTAGGTGTCGTGGTTGTCAATGAAGGTAACGGCATATTTGCTCATGCCTTGTCCGCGCATACCGGCGTTAAGCAGTTTGGAATAGTTATCACTACCTATCCCGTCGCGGAAAGCCGTGTAGTGGTTGGCAAAGTCAAAGGCGAGTGTACTGCGACCGCTGTCCTCAATGCGCTGACGCAAGACGGAAGCGTCGCCAATCCAGTACTCAATCACCGAAAAATAAGGTTTGGACGCAGACAGGTAGTCCTGTATGTGCGCCACATGGTAGCCGCCCACATAGTCGAAGCGGAACCCGTCATACCCTATATTGTGTTTGAGCCACTGCAAATAGGCTCGGCACATGGCTTGCACCTGCGGGTTCTTGTGATCCCAGTCGCGGGCAGCGGCATAGTTGGCATCCGACCCGTTCTGACCGTCGTCGGCATTGCTACCTACGTTGCAACCATACTTGGACTTACCTTCGTCGTTGGCTGTAATCCACTGCGAAGTAGGGGTGAACGAGCCATACGAACCGAAGTTGAGCGCATTGAAGTCGCACGAGGTGCCAGCATTACCCGAATGGTTAATGACTATGTCTGCTATCACTCGCATCCCGTGGCTATGACAAGTGTTGAGCAACGACTGCAATGCAGCCGTCTTACCCCACGAGGTGGACGACTGCGAACTATAACTCGAAGGTATATAGCCCATATCGCCCTTCGATGCAGACGAAGGCGGAAGCCACAACAGCGAAAAATAGTTTGCCCATTCGCTCACTTGTCCCGTCAGCGTAGTCCATCGCGTGTCGCCAAAGCCGGCATTCTGATAACTACCCCAATAGAAGGCTTGCAGCATGATGTCCTCCGAAGCATCGGGAACGGCTGAAGCATAATCTGTCGAAGGGTCTGTACCTCCTTGCCCGCCTCCTTGATTACCACCTTGCCCTTCGCCTTGGGTTGAGCCATAGACACTCCACGAACCATAGGTGTATTTGCCGGTTGCCCAATCAGTGATGGTATAGAGGTTGTTCTGTCCGTCCCATTGCAGGTCGTAGGTCTGATTCCAATTGGTGTTCCAGTCGATAGCCGTGCTGCCGGCGGGCATGCGCACGAAGAGCAGGTTGTTGTTGCGGTCAGGAATAGTGGCTTGATAGATATCTCCTTCTACCGGCTGCATGCGTTGGTCATCGTCAGCACTGCCCCACGAGTGAACGAAGAACACGGCATTACCTTGGTTCCACAATTCGCTGCCGCCTGTGTCCAGATAGACCACTTTGGCAGGTAGGGTCAGCACGCTGAGTAAAAAGCATACTATGATAAGATTTCTGCGCATATTACAATAGCAAGAATTTATGTCCGTTCTGAATCACAATACCGCGATAGTGTTCGTCCACAGGCATACCCAAAATATTGTACATGGGTTGGTCAGGGTCAAGACTATACGCTTCGTTTTCCGTTAAGTAAGGCAGGGTATTGGCTACTCCATCGCAATCTTCATCCACCACTGCTTTGCCGCAATCGGGATTCCATACGAAGCAGGTGTTCTCTGCCAAATAGATATCCTGGGTTTGCGGTTTGTTGTTGCCTTCGGTGAAGATGACATAAATTTCGTGTATATTGTTAGACATAGTCCATGTGTACCAAGTCGAATCACTCTGAATCGAATTGCTGACGGTAGTCCATTTCATGCCGGGCCATTTGGAGGACTTGCCATTCGGTTTATTATCCACCAACGAATAGGGAGTATCTACATACTTGGTTCCTTTCTTTACACGGGTAAAGGCATATAGGTAGAGGTCTTCCCAATTGTAGGGTTTGACAAAGTTGACGGTGATGGGTCCGTCTTGCGGTGCTTTGTAGGTATAGGTATTGGTGTACTCATTGGTCTTCACCTCCTTACCGGTAACCCCGTCTATATAGGCGGCAAAGGCGCGCACCGTGGTGGTTTGATTCACTGTAAATGAGACGTTGTCCGTCTTGGGCTCAGCACAAAGGGCAGGATCGCTACCGTCGGTGCTATAATAAATCTGCGCACCTTCTTTGCCTACTACGGTCAGCGTGACGGTCTGACCACCTGCCAAGCTGCGGAAGTTGCCCGATTCGGGACTGATTACCAGGTCAAAAGCAGGATTGAGTTCAATCGGACCGTCTAATTTCTTCTCGTAACGGCTCTCTTCTTCGTATTGTTCTTCCCAGCCATAGTACACATCGTAGTCAGCCACGAGGTCGTTGGAACGGACATTGAGTTTGCCACAATCGTCTCCCGACGAGATGCAGAAGTTGACTGAGTCCATCGACAAGTCAAACTCATAGCTGTACCAGCCGTCTTTGTCCTGATAGATACGTTGTCCGGGATATGCACCCATGATATTCTCCGAGGTGGCATTGCCTTCGGCGTCCGTACCCGGGAGCCATGCGTAGAAATACACTTTCTCCCACGGTTCAGGTTTTTGGAAATGCACCTGTATGCCGCGTTTCAACGGCTCACGATACGTATAAGTATAGGTCTGCACTTTTGATTGTGCCGTGCCGCATACTGCCATCACCTTGAGCGTGGTAGTTTCATAGAACGTGAGCGAGTCGGTATAGACGCTTGATTGGGTGGTAGGCTCGGTGCCGTCGGTAGTGTAGTAGATAACGGGGCTGTCGCTGCTGCCGCCTACTGCTTTCACGCCCACGCGGATACCTTTTTCTTTGTTATCAAAAGTAGCATCGGCTGTAGCCATCATGCCGGGAGCCACATCGTTGTTCCACTGAACCCACATCTCATAACTCTCGTTATGCCCGTCGTAGGTGCTATAGTTGCTGGCAATCTTGGTGTAGCCGTCAAACGAACTGCCTGTTTTGGTGCCTAAGCAAAGGATAAGGTAGCCGTTCTTGCCCACAATAGTGGCTTGATACCCTTTGCCGCCTTCGTCAAAATACTCATGCTCTACGGTACTCTCGTTGTGCACACCTGCCAGTTTGCGGGCGCGAATCATGTCTTTCAGATAGTCTTTATACTGATACCAGTGGGTGTAGAAAATGCAAGGAATACCCGGCATAGAGAGGATGAGTGCATTGGCGCACAACAGACGACCTTTCAGTGCGGGAGTCATTGAGTTGCCGCGACCGGCAAACTCGTCATTATTGTCAGGGCGCATGAACTTGTCATGGTTGTCCACCCATGTGACGGCATACTTCTTCCAATAGTCATTGCCCATCAAGCCTTCACCGCGTCCCACAAAGTTCCAACCTGCAATCGGATTGATGGCTGAATAGACGGTCTGGAAATCCAGTGCCATCACGTTCATATTGGCGGCTTTGATACCATTCTGTATCTCATTGTTACCCGACCAATACTCCATAAAAGCGATATCGGGATTGGAAGCACGGTTGTAGTTGTCCATGTGCCAGTTGTGGTAACCGTCGCCTTTGTCGTAGCGCCAACCGTCGTAACCAATGACATTCTTCATCCAGAGCAAATAGGCTTTGAACATCTCTTGCACCTTCACTTCGCTGTGCGACCAGTCGCGGGCATCTTTATAGAAACCGTGATCTTCACCGAAGCCGTCATCGTATGCACCTGAAGCTGTCCCCCAGCACTCGTTGGCAAGCGAGTCGTAGTTAGTCCAGTCTCTATTCATCTCGTCGTCTTTGCATATCCACGACCCGTCGGGTTGGAACACACCATATTCACCGAAATTGAGTTGCGGGAAGTCGCACCAACTTGCCATCGCCTCCGCATGATTGGCCACAATGTCGGCAATCACCTTGGTGCCGGAGTTGTGGAACGACTGAATCAAGGTTTGCAGTTCGGTACGCGTACCCCAGTCGGAGTTCTGGTTGCTGTATTGGCGGGGGTGGTAGCCCGTGCCGGAAGACAGAGCCGAAGGCGGCAACCA
>DFIN01000043.1:461-29563 GCA_002372135.1 Bacteroidales bacterium UBA3696 | reverse complement strand
CCGTACAGGTCCGTTCCATTGCCGATGGTGTCGTTCACTTCATAGGAATTATAGTAGAAGCCTTGCATAAGCACATCGGTACTTTGCGAAGGCACGGCACTATGTTGCGAGCAGTTGTCCGAACCGATGAAGACCACATTGTTGCCAAAGTCAATCATCTTGAGATAGATGTCGTATTGGGCAGTCTCGGTGGCAGTGTACCAACTATCGTCTTTGCTCACGCACATCGTGCTGGCACCGTCCAAGTTCTCCACCCATGTACTCATGCTGTTGCAACTATCACATAGTTGGAAGCGTTCGCCCGCTTGCAGAGTTATGCCCAGCATCATGTATTCCACGCCCTGACCGGTGTAGGCTGTATTCTTCTGCCCTGCGATGTAGGTGCCATCCTCTTTGCGAATACCATAGCAAGACTTGATCGGTGTGGGTATTGAACCGCCGGATATGACAACGGGAGTAGCATGACAGGTTGTACCGGCACATACCCATATACGGTCATCGTTCTGCTTGAGTTTGATATAGAAATCGTAGCAGCCTGCCACATTGCAAACGGCATACTTGCTGCTTTCGGTAAAATTGGTTTTGAGGCTGCCATATTGTGCCCCTTCTTGCAACTCTGCCACAAACGCCGTCACGTTGTCCTTGTCATAGACACAAAAATGGTCGCCTACCTCCAAAGCCACGCTGGCTTTGTATTGGTCGCGACCGGCTTCGTCCTTACTATCTTGGGGCGATGCTGTATAATACAAGGAGTCATTCACTAGAATTCCATACTCGGCTCGTGCTGCCAGTGTAAGCATACTTACACACAGACACACAGCCGTTTTCACCTGTAGTCTTGTCATGTTTTTTTCGTTTGTTTCTTATCTAATTGCGGGGCAAATATACTGCAAAATTACTTTTTGACAAATTTTTTAGTCGGTTTTATTATTTTTGTCAAAGGAAACCCATATTTTTATTGAACGATACCCACATACGGGAGCATACGTCCCTCGCCGTTGTTATCCAAGCCGCAGCCCACAAAAAAGTCTTGCGACGGGTCCACGATACAGGCATAGTGGTTCATCGGGCAATGGAGGATGGTAGAGGTGCGGCTTAAAAGGGTGAGGAGGCTGACGGAACGAGGTGATTGTTGCAGATCTTCCATCAGATAGCGATAAACGGCTTCTGCCGTCTTGCCCGAATCGCATATATCGTCCAGCAGAACCACATCCCGCCCTGCTAACTGCATGTCTGGCAGATAGTCCCAACTCAATTCACCGCGCTCAGTTCCATGGTAAGAGTGGGCTTTGAGGTAATAGACCTCATTGTCAGGTTCATCCAACAAGTCAAAGAAGTGCGATGCAAACCAGCAGCCGCCGTTCATCATCACCAGATAGACCGTATCGCGGGTGAGTACCCCTCTTTGCAGAAGGGTGCTCACCGTACGATTCATAGCTTCCTTAACGGCTGTAGCCGTATATTTAATAGGATAGTTCATCGTTGCTGTCAATAAACAAATATATCCTTCACGCTCAAACGGCGAATCTTACCGCGTTCTTTGAGGAAATCCATAGGCATTTCGTTTTCGTTCCCCAAGAAGAAATAGCGGAAGGTGCGGTTAGCTACGTGCTTTTGTTGGAAAGCCTGCACGTCTTGCAAGGTCAGGTTCTGCACCTCACGGTAGATATCTTCAAAGCGGTCATGGTCCCAACCTTTGTCGCGGAAGTTGAGGTATGAGCCAATCGGAGCAGAACGCACATAACGACGTTTCTCTATGCTCTTGAGCAGGGAGGACTTGGCTTGCGCAAACGCTGCCTCTGACATCGGCATGAAGTTGCAAATGGAGTCAAAGGTCAGCATACAATCTTTCAACTTATCGTTTTGGGTGATGATGTAGGTGATGTAGTAGTTCTTCTCACCCGCATAATCTGCCATTCGATAGGCTGCCGCAGACGTATAGCACAGCGCACGAGCCTCACGCATCTCTTGGAAGACGATGGAGCCCATTGATCCGTCGAAATACTCATTATATAGACGTATGATAGCTTCATCCTTGGCATCATACATCTCGCCCCAGTTGGCATACCCTACATAATAGGTTGTGTTGGCATCAAACGGAGCGATGAACACTTCATTTTTCTTCACCTGCTCGGGTTGCAGACGCGGCGAATGGATTTGCAGTTCACGGCTACCTTGTGCTATTAATTTGGACTGCGAGTTGAGTGTACGCTTCAGGTCGTATTCACTCATGGGACCATAGTACGTAACACGGCAAATTCCGGGGATAAGAGCACGCAGACGGGTGAGCACTTTTTCGCCGGACAGACGGTTCATCTGATCAGGAGTGAGCACCATCTTGCGGAAGTTCTTCTTGCCGTAGGTACCATAGGTGCGCAGGTTGTTGAAGCAGGAGCGTTGATCCAATTTGCTATCCTCGTGGGCTTTGATGCGGTCTGCCACCACCTCGCGATACACTGTTTCTTCCGCGCGGGCGGTTAGCACCCAATCTTCCAACAGTTGAAGAGTTTTATCAAAATTCTCCTGCAAGCCATAGATGGCGAAATGCGTTTCGTTTCCGCTGCAATAAGCACCCGCCTCAGCGGCAATCTGATAAAGGGCAGACTTGAAAATCTCAGTAGTCATCGTAGCCGTACCGAGGTATCCGAGCAAGTCGGTGGCAAGGGATAAAGAGGGGTCTTGCAGCGTACCTTTCTCAATCACAAAATCGAGTTCAAACAGTTCATTCTCTTTGTTTTGCACATAGAGCAGTTCCTGACCGTTTTGCAGAGTGGAGCGACGCAAGTCTTTATCAAAATTGAGGTACTGCGGTTGCAGTTGGTCGGCAGACATAGCTGCTAACTCTTTCACGCGTGCGGATTGTGCCTCACGATTCATTTCGATAGGCGTTATTTTCGGTTTTTCCACCTTCGGGGGATTGACATCCTCTCCTTGTCGCTTGAATACACAGGCATAACTATCCGTAAAATAGCGAATGGCCACACGCATAATATCCTCTTTGGTAATACGAGCCTTACGGTCCAACTCGTTCAATAAATCAGCATAGGGTATGTTGTAGATAAAGGCTGTCAGGAACATATCGGCACGGGCACGATTGGACTCGAGGCGTTGCATCTCGTGGCGGCGTTGATTGGCATTGATGGCTTGCAACATACGGTCGGAAAACTCGCCCCGTTTCAGTTTTTCTATTTCTGCCAGCAAAATCTGCCTTACTTGCTCCAAAGTCTGTCCTTCCTTCGGTTGTCCGATCAGGTAGAAGGTCGTAAAATCTCTGCCGGATAACGCTCCCGCACCCACGCTCAACATGAGTTGTTTCTGGTCCACATCCACGTCCAACAATCCGCACTTACCGTTTTGCAGCACTTGCTCCATGACCTCTATGGCATCCATATCTTCGTGCGTAATAGCGGGCATACGCCAACCCATCCACACTTCCGGTGCTTCTTTTCCATATACTATTGTATCTTTGTGCACGGTCAACGCAGCCTGCTCGGGTGTAACAAAAGCCGGTATATGGTCAGAGGGTTGCCACGAGCCGAAGTATTCGTCCACGATGGCAATTGTTTTGTCATAATCTAAATCGCCTGACAAGCAGATTACCACATTATTTGGGCGGTAATAGTTGTCATAGAATTTCTTGATGTTTTTGAGCGATGGATTTTTCAGATGCTCCTGCGTTCCGATTACGGAGTGTTGGCGATAAGGTACATCGGGATAAAGGATATTGTCCACAGCAAGCATTACCTTATCCTGATCCATTGTGCTATACATATTAAACTCCTCATAGACAGCCTCCAACTCGGTATGAAAACCGCGCAAAACCATATTCTGGAAGCGGTCGGACTCTATCATCGCCCAACGGCGCAATTCGCCGGCTGGAATAACTTCGTGGTAGCAGGTACGGTCGGCACTGGTATAGGCATTCACCCCCGACGCCCCGATAAGCGACATGAGTTTGTCAAACTCGTTGGCAATAGCAACTTGTGAACTCAGATAGGAAATGCTGTCAATCTGATGGTAAATAGCCGCTCTTTGAGCGGGGTCGGTTGTTTGACCGTAAAGTTCATACAAGTCGTAAATCTGCTCCAGATAAGGACGTTCTTTTTCATAGTCGGTGGTTCCGTACAAATGGGTTCCTTTGAACATCATGTGCTCCAAGTAGTGTGCCAAGCCGGTAGATGTTTCGGGGTCGTTCTGACCTCCGGCGCGCACACCTATCATAGTCTGGATTTCAGGTTTCTCGGCATTGCGGGTCATATAGACCGTCAAGCCATTGTCTAACGTGTACTGACGAGCCTGCATCGGATCGTTAGGTACGGTCACATAAGGATAATCCTTTGCCAAGACCGTAACGGCAACAAATGCCAAAAGAATAGTTAGAATCTTTTTCATGGGAATATATGGATATGTTAAGTTAAATGTTCAAAAGGTAATTCGTATAGTTCTGTTCAAATAGCTGTACGGCATCGCCGATGGAACCGTAAAACTCGCCGCCGGAAGCATTTTTGTGCCCGCCACCGTGAAACACATCATGGCAGAACACATTGACGGGTCGGTCGCCTTGCGAACGCATGGAGATTTTCACCTTCGTTTTCGAGCCGTTGGCAAAGACTTGTTCGGCAGGCATCACCTTGTCCTCCCGCATAAAACAGGAATAGTAGATATCCTTAATCTGCAACGGCATATTGACAATACCTTCCGCATCGCCTGACCGAAAATTAAAGCGATATAGTTCGCGTCTGCTCAAACTGATAAGAGCCGTATGGTACTCGGGAAAAATCTTCATTTTCTGATACAAGCAATAGCCTACCAGCCTCATTCTATCTGCCGAATAGGCATTAAACACTTTGTTATAAACGGCATCCTTATCCACCCCCATTTGTACCAACTGACCTACTATTTCGTACATTTCGGGGTAGTTGCTGTTGAACGAGAAATTGCCCGTATCGGTCATCATGCCTGTATAAAGACAGGTGGCAGCGTCGAGCGTTAAAGGTTGCTGCAAGACAGGGAAGTCAGCTAACGACTGCCACTGCCTGACCAGCCGAAAAACCAACTCGCTGGCGGAAGGCATCTCCGGATACGAGAATACGACATCGGCAAATGCGGCAGGATGAAGATGATGGTCGATGAGTATGCAGGGCGGATGCCGGTCGGATAAGGTTTCCACCAGCCTCTCTCCTAAGGCACCAATACGATAAGGCTCGTTGAAATCCGTGCAGATAATCAAGTCGGCCTCCTGCAAGTAGCGACATGCCTGCTCCGGGTCTTTTTCAAAGACACATATCGTATCGGCAGCCGGCATCCACGACAAAAAATCGGGATAAAGAGTAGGTACTATATTATGCACCGTAGGCTGCGAAGAAAGGCTTTGCAACCAGTGTCGCAATCCCAACGAAGAACCCATTGCGTCCCCATCGGGCGAGATGTGAGTCAAGATAGCCACATGCTGCGATTTAGCCAAAAGCGAAGCGGCTTGCCGTACACTTTCATGAGAAAAGAGAGAAATCATACTGTAAGTCTTTCTTTTAAATGTTTCAAACGCAGACTATCTTGCCTGCGAGCCGCAGCATCATGCATTCGTGCACGGACGGCGTATAGTACCACACAAGCAAGAAAGTAGAATGCTGCCAACAGCCACAGCATATAGTATTCATGGGAAGTAGCCGTCAGCGAGGCTCCCATGGACTGCATGTGCACATACCCATGCATTCCCCACGTGGAAGGCAACCAACCGCCCAACCATTTCCAAATCGGATTCATACTTTCCAACGGCCAACTTACTCCCGATACAAAGAAAAATATCAACGACGAAAAAAGCATCGTCACCATTCCCGTTTCCCGCTCTTTCTGGAACGAGGCAAAGAAAATCGAAAAATAGATGGTTGCCAACAGGAAAGGTACCATAAATCGCAATATATCACCCACTACAGCCATACAAGGCAAGTCGAACCAGCGCGGAACTAATATCATTCCGAATGCACCTATAGCCATATATAGGACAAAATAGGCCGCCCCGCGCCCCAATAGAAGGCGGAACACAGAGTAACGACGTTTCCTGCCGGGTAAAATGAAAACCTCCTTGTTCTCCTCACGCGCAGTACCTTGCAGCATATTGATACCGAAAAAGAGCGTCTGGTGTACAATCAGTACCAGAATGGGCAACACCAAAAAAGTGCCATACCCGCCCGTGGGGTTAAACAGATTAACGGCCTCGTAAGGAACGGATTGCACCAATGCCCAACTCATCTGCTCACCCACATTCATAGCCTCATACCGATCCACTTGGATGCGATTCATATAGTCCAACATGACCATATTGGCAGCCAGATAGACATTCTTCATATAGAGGAAGGAAGACATATCGCAGTAGAGCGAGAGATGAGCCGTTTCCAGTCCGCCATGCAACACAGCGGCATAATCTGCCGGTATATACAGAATACCATGTATCTTTTGCTCTTTGAGCAACTGCTCCGCTTCTGCCATACTTGTGCAAGCATATTTCACCTCCACCTCGGCCGTCGCATCATAACGAAAAATAAACTCGCGACTCTCTGGCGAACCGGACATATCCACCACCGCCACAGGCACTTGCTGCACCACATTGCGGTAATAGATTAGGTTATACAATATCGGATACGCCAGTCCTGCCACAAAGAAAATCAGCACTACACCCGAATCACGGAACACGCGCCTCAACTCAAGTACAAACACGCCCCATGTATCCACAATGCGTTTGAAAAAAGAATCTATGTAGGACTGTATATTCATCAGCTAATCTTTCGGGAAGTATTGATACAACATGGCACGATGCAACCGCTTGGCGACCAAGAACTGCAACCCGATAAAGGCGAAGAACATTGCCATATACGGAGCCGTTTGAGTCATTGAACTGCCTAACAAAATCTCACTGGTATAGACCAAATAATAGTGTCTGAGCGGGAATAAGTTAGTTAGAGCCTGCACCCAAGGTAACATCCCCATTGCAGGATAGGTAAAACCAGATAACGAAAAAGCCAACATTCCATACAAAGCGCCCGCCGACAGAGCCACGCGCAGAATAGGAATCAGTCCCACCAACGTGACCGCCAACGACTGCATCGCCAATACATACAAGACCATCGCCACATTCAGCCACAGGAAACTGCCTTGCACGGGGAAGTGCATCATGCGAACCAACACCACATTGAGTGTGATACCCATCGCACAATAAAGAACGATATGCGGCAGCAGTTTACCCACCATAGCGCGCGTATAACTACCCTGTGCTGCACGAAGCCAATCGCGCGACGTCTTGCCCTTCAACTCCGAGCCGATGGAATAAATAGTAATCATCAGCACGACCAATCCCAATATACCCGGCAGTATGATTCCCATCAAGTAAATCAGGTAGTTGCTCGACGGATTGCCTATAAAGTGTGCATCAATGGTAATGGGCTGAATACGCTTCATAATCAGATATTCGGGCAAGCCTTTCTTGCGCAACACTTCACGCTGAAAAGCGCCTGACGCAAGGTTCATGACCATCAGCAGTTGTTTGCTCGCAGTACTTGACGGCAGCGTATAGGCATTGTTTATATAGAAAGTGAGTTCAGGCCGCTTGAATGCCGCTAAATCGCTGTAAAAACCGTCAGGTATGACCAAAAAAGCGTAGATATGTCCCTGTTGCATAGCCAAGCGCGCCTCGCCATACGTATCATATACGCTCTCTACCGTAACTGCTTGTGTGGCATTCAATTCATGGATCACGCGCCGAGATATGCTTGAACGGTCCATATCCACCACGCCGATAGGCATTTTTTCAGGTGATCCTGTGGTAAATAGCGTAAGAAAAAAGACCGTAGAGAACACCATCACAAACACGGTGGAAAAGATATATACGGGGCGGCGAAGCAGCATCTTCACCTCCCGTTTGGCAACCGCCCAAACTATCACTATTTGTCGTTTGAGCGAATTCATTTTACCGAACTACTACTGCAGTCATTCCCGGTCGCAGATTAGGTATGGCGACAGCAGGACGCGCCTTTACATCAAACGTTTTTACGTCATATCCGCCGCTGGTCTGTGTACTGCGCCACGTGGCATAACCGGCCATCACCTTGATGAAAGTTACCTGCACGGGATATACTTGTTCACCCAAAGCGGGCACGCGGACTTGCAGTTGCGAACCCATCGTGATGTCCTTCAACATATCCTCACGAATCGCGAAATGGAACCACATATCGTTCATATCCACAACGGACATTACAGGCGAGCCCTGTCCGACCAATTCGCCCACATGCGGGAAGCACTCGCTTACCTCACCATCCACCGGCGAAAGCAAATAACGCTCCGCCTTGGCTATATTGATTTCCTCAATCATACCGTCCACCCGTGCCACCATAGCCCGTGCAGCGGCTTTATCTTCCTCTTGTGCACCTTTCACTGCCATATCATACTGCGATTTGGCAGCCTTCACATTGGCTTGCGCCACTTTATACTGCGCTTCCACTTCATCGTGTTTTTGCGCTGTTACGACTCCTTTTTGATAGAGTCTATCCACCCGCTCGAACGACTTGCGATAAACCTCCTCGCCGGCTAAGGCTTTCTGATACAACTCATAGGCACCTTGTATCTGCTCCTCGCGCGCCCCATGGATGGCTTTTTGATTTTGCGCTTCTGCTGCCTGACGGGCAGCAAGAGCCTGCGCTAACTTGGCATCCACTTCCGGAGAATCAATAACGACTAACGTATCTCCCTTCTTCACCCGATCGCCTTCTTCGGCAAGATACATCTCTATACGACCGGGCACTTTGCCTGATACTCTATATTCGGTAGCCTCTGCCTCGCCTATAATCTCCACCTGTTTGGGTTGAAGAACGAAAAGACCTATCAGTGCCACCAATATAATGACGGCAAACAGCACCCCCAACCCCAACAAAAGGTCTTTACGGGCGTTCATCTGATGTGTTTTATTATCCATTATAATTGTCTTTATAGTTGTCCTGTATGTTGTTTGTAGGTTATCTCAGCCATACGCAACGCGATGGCGGCATCTATCTTATCCGAATAGGCTTTGTGCCAAGCCGTTTGCGCTTTCATCAAATCGGTGGAAGTGAGCAAGCCCTCTGCATACGACTCTTGGGCATATCGCAAAATCTCCTCGCTATGCGCCAGCACCTGCTGTGCCCGAACCAACTGCCGATTGGCATCCGCTACTTTCTGCGCGGATTGGGTGGCTTGCAACTCTATTTTTTGTTGCGCTTCTTCCAACTGTAATTCCGCCGTGCGAGCCTTATGCTTGGCTGCTTTCACTGCCAAAATGTCAGAGGCATGAGCAATTGGCAGATTCACTACCACACCTGCCGAGAAGAAACCGGCAAAATCGTTTTTGAAACCATTGGTCAGGTTGGGGTTAGTAACTATATAATTGGCTGATGCCACTATATTAGGTTGTAAGCCGGCGGCAGCCAAGCCTACCCCCGCCTTTGCCACCTCATTGAGTTCGCTGAGCATCTGCAACTCGCTGCGATGGGCTTTGACCTGCTCCATATCCACATTCGTTTCGAGCAGACTCACGCTGTCTATCGCGTTTCCTGTCAGTTTGATATCAGCCGTCAGGGGTAATCCGACCAGTTGGCAGAGAGCCATTTTGGATAAGACAAGTCCGTCTTCTGCTTGCGCTAACGATGCTTCCGCCTCACTCAATGTCATCTTGACTTGCAGCACATCGGCACTTGTCGCCACTCCTTCGGCTTGCGCTGCCTCTACCTCTTTGTCCAATTGACGCAACAGAGCCGCATACTGCATCGCTAACTTCCGCTTTTCCTCCACCGACAGTACCCGCCAATAAGCCTCGTCCACCTGAATAAGCAGTTCGGTCTGATTTTTTTTCGCCTTCAACTCAGCGATATGTTCCATAGACCGCATCATCTTATGCGACCAGATAATGCGTCCCCCTACATAAATAGGTTGTGTTACACCCACCTGTCCTACAAAAACATGCGTAAAATCCAAATCAAATTGGCGGTACAAATCTCCATAGTAAGCCCCTACGGTTTGATCAACCCAATCGGCTGTACGAGGGAAATAGGGTTCTATAGCCTGAAGTGTCGGATTAGTAAACGAAATACCATCCAGTCCCACTTGCCCGAAATGTGTATTCATCTGTTGAGGCAAGGCATAAGCGTGTCGCGAGTTCCACGCATACGCGCCATTGGCACTGACTTGCGGAAAAAAGCGGGCAAAAACGGCTTGGCGGGCATACCGTGCCGCCAACCGGTTTTCGCTATCTATACGACTTTGCAAGTTGAGCTGTTCTGCCAACCGATGGCAGGAATCCAAAGATAACTCATATACCTGCGCCTCGACTAAGTTCATCGCCGAGACACCCAATAGAAAAAGAAGAAATATAATCGTGCGTTTCATCTCTGTTCCTCGCTTATTGCACAATCTCTGCTGCAAAACTTGTGCCACTTAAAATACGCGCCACAAAATTACTGCTTTTTCTAAATAAACGCTTACCTTTGCGGCGAATTTTCCAAATGCTATGAGTAAATCGATTCGTTCTGCTTGGTCATGGGTGCCCACACTCTATTTTGTGGAAGGGGTTCCGTATTTTATAGTCAATAGTATCAGCGTGGCTATGTTCACCCAATTAGGGATGCCTAACGCGCAAATGGCTCTCTTCACCTCACTTATCTCCTTCCCGTGGGTACTCAAGCCGTTATGGAGTCCGTTTGTGGATGTGATTCGCACCAAACGATGGTGGATACTGACCATGCAAACCCTAATGGCGATTACTGTGTTTCTACTTGCCCTGCTGGCTCCCCGGGGATACTTCACCTTTGCTTTGATATGCTTTACGATTACGGCATTTGCTTCTGCCACACATGACATAGCCGCTGACGGGTTTTACATGCTCGCTTTGGACGAAAAGAAGCAGTCTGCTTTTGTGGGGATTCGCTCCACATTCTATAAGATTGCCAACATTTTTTGCCAATCGCTGCTCTTGATGATTGTGGGAATACTGCAAAACGGATTTACTATCGGTTCTACCCGTTATGCCGCCTCAGTGCCCGACGCATGGATGTATGTTCTGCTGGGTTGTTCGGTTTTGTTAGCCCTGCTTTCTCTTTGGCATGTATGGGCACTGCCTAAGGTAGAGACAACGGCCGTCAAACAAACGCATGCACAAATATGGCGCGAGATAGGAAATACATTTGTTACTTTCTTTTGCAAACCGGGTATCGGATTGGCTATCGCTTTTATGCTTCTATACCGCCTTCCGGAAGCCCTATTGCTCAAACTATGTGTCCCCTTCTTTTTAGCCCCGCAGGCAGAAGGCGGATTGGCTCTAACGATGGAAGATGTAGGACAATTATACGGCGGGTTAGGCGTTATTATGATGCTTATCGGAGGTATTTTAGGAGGATTAGCCGGAAGCCGCTGGGGGCTCAAAAAGGTAATGCTGTGGATGTGCCTGTGTCTCACCCTACCCTGCATCGTGTATTGCTATATGGCAGCCGTTCAACCACCCCAACAATGGATTATAGCCGTATGTATCGGTTTTGAGCAATTAGGTTACGGATTGGGCTATACGGCTTGCATGCTTTATATGATTCATTTTGCGGATGGGAAATATAAAACAGCCCATTTCTCTATCTGCACCGCTTTTATGTTCCTCGGTCTGATGCTTCCCGGATTGGTAGCCGGTTACATACAAGAAAGCATCGGCTATTTGGCGTTCTTCTGGGTGGTTATGATTTGCTGTATTCCCAGTATAGCCATCACTATGGCAGTGCAACGCTCGCTCAAAGAAACTGACTTTTAAATCTTTTTCCGATAGTGTTATTACCTATTATAACTTAGCTACGCACAGCATTTGTTTGAGCAAATGAATGGCGAAAAGATAATCTTTTCGCCATTCATTTTGTTTGTATTTGTCAGAATACTTTATTGAGCCATCTCTTTCTTGAGGCGTTCAGTCAGCATGGGCACGATCTTGTGCAAGTCGCCCACAATGCCAAGGTCAGCCACCGAGAAGATGGGAGCATATTTATCCTTGTTAATGGCAATAATATAGCCCGACTCCTCCATACCGGCAAGGTGCTGGATTGCACCGCTGATACCGCATGCCATATAGAGATTCGGACGAACGGTCTTACCCGTTTGACCTACCTGGTAGGCATGATCCATCACGCCGGCATCCACCATGGCGCGCGATGAAGAAACCATTCCGCCCATCACGTCGGCAAGGGCCTGCAGTTTCTTAAAGCCTTCGGCATCGTGCACACCACGACCACCGGATATAAGGATCTTAGCATCGGAAATGTCAGCCGCTTTCTTGTCGTTCATCTTCGTTTCGAGGATGCGCACCTTGAACTTGGAGGTGTCAAACTTAGGTTCAAAGGCTGTGATAATACCCTTGCGACCTACTTCGCGCTGGCGTTTCTGCATCACGCCCGGGCGGACGGTGGACATCTGCGGACGCGAAGTCGGGCAGACGATAGTCGCCATCAGGTTGCCGCCGAAGGCAGGACGGGTCGAGTAGAACTCCAATTTGCCGTCTTTGTCCGGCTCAATGGTCAGTTTGGTGCAGTCAGCCACCAAACCGCTGCTCAGTTGGCAAGCCAAACGGGGAGCCAAGTCGCGACCGATGGTGGTAGCACCAAATAGGACAATCTGCGGATGACGCTCTTGAATGATTTGATAGATAGCCTGCGTGTATTGCTCGGTCAGATAGTCCTTCAGTTCGGGACGATCCACCACGATTACCTCATCGGCCCCCATCTCAACAAGGTCCTGTGCCTTGTCGCTGATGTTCTCGCCCAACAAGAGGGCTACTACCTTGTGCCCTAACACGGCAGCCAAATCGTTGGCCTTACCAAGGAGTTCGTAGGCTACATTTTGAATGACACCTCCGCGCTGTTCGGCGAAGATATAGATGTTCTTATATTCGTTTTCCATAGTATATGTCCTCCTTAGATTATATGTTTTTCTTTCAGTCGGGCAACGATGAGTTCAACTGCCTCTTCTTCGCTCACTTCATGCACCTCACCGGGCTCTTTGAGGGCTTTGGGGAAGGAACGGAACACCTTCGTAGGCGAGCCTTTCAGACCCAGTTTGTTCTCTTCCACATCAATGCGGTCAGCCGACCATACTTCTACCTCCTTGTTGTAGGCATCGATAATGCCCTCAACGGTCATGTAGCGGGGGCTGAAAGCGGAAGCCAATACAGTCAGTACGCATTTGCCGTCCACTTCAAGGGTCTGAACGCTGTCTTCGTTCTCTTTCTTGACAACAAAACCGTGGTCAGTCTTTTGTGCATCAATGACATAACTTACCTGCGGCAGACCGAGGTGCTCAGCCATCTCAGGGGCCACTTGAGCCGTGTCGCCGTCAATGGCTTGACGACCTGCAATGATAAGGTCATAATCAAGGGTCTTGATACAGCCTGCCAAAGCGTAAGAGGTGGCTATTGTGTCAGCACCTGCAAAACGGCGGTCGCTGAGCAATATGGCACGGTCGGCACCCATAGCGAGGGCTTCGCGCAACATCACATCGGCTTGGGGAGGTCCCATCGACACTACGGTCACGGTGGCTCCATGCTGCTCTTTGAGACGCAGAGCCAGTTCCAAACCGCCCTTGTCGTCGGGGTTCATAATCGAAGGTACACCGTCACGGATGAGCGTACCTTTCACGGGATCAATCTTAATCTCCGTAGTATCGGGTACTTGTTTGGCACAAACAATGATATTCATGATAGTTTAGAGTTTAAAGTTTAGAATTTAGAGAAATCATTTGAACAGTTGTCCGGCGATGACCATGCGTTGTACTTCGGATGTACCTTCATAGATCTCGGTGATCTTGGCATCGCGCATCATACGCTCAACGGGATACTCACGGGTATAACCATATCCTCCATGGAACTGCACAGCCTTGGTCGTTACCTCCATAGCCGTTTCGGCGGCATAGAGTTTAGCCATAGCCGCATCGGCAGAGTAAGGCAGACCCATATCTTTCTTCCACGCAGCCGAGCGAACCAGCAGACGGGCAGCTTCCACGCGGGTTTTGAGGTCTGCCATCTGGAACTGGGTGTTCTGGAATTGAGCAATGGCTTTGCCGAACTGCTTGCGTTCCTTGGTATATTTGACAGTCTCATCCATAGCACCTTGGGCTATGCCGAGGGCTTGCGAAGCGATACCAATACGACCGCCGTCCAAAGTTTTCATAGCCACCTTGAAACCGGCTCCCAGTTCGCCTAACAGGTTCTCTTTGGGCACTTCGCAGTTCTCAAAAATGAGTTCGCAGGTAGCCGAACCGCGAATACCCATCTTCAACTCTTTCTTACCGATGGAGAAGCCTTTGAAACCGCGTTCCACAATGAAGGCAGAGATACCCTTCACTCCTTTGGACTTGTCGGTCATAGCCATCACGATGAATACATCGGCATAAGATGCGTTGGTGATGAAGATCTTAGTGCCGTTCAGTATCCACTTGTCGCCTGCATCAACGGCTGTGGTCTGCTGCATGGCTGCATCCGTACCGGCATTCGGCTCGGTCAGACCAAAGGCTCCCAACCATTCGCCCGAAGCCAACTTGGGTAAGTACTTCATTTTCTGTTCCTCGGTGCCGTGCTCCATGATGGGCGACATACACAGCGAGGTGTGCGCTGAAAGGATAACACCGGTCGTGGCACATACGCGGGAGAGTTCCTCCACCGCCATGATGTACATCTGTACCGTACCGCCGGCTCCGCCGTATTGTTTAGGAACGGGGATGCCCATCAATCCCAAGCGACCCATCTTTTTGACGGTCTCTACGGGGAACATCTCTTTCTCGTCCACCTCGGCAGCCAGAGGCTTCACTTCATTCTGCGCAAACGAGCGAATCATTTGCAAGAACAGTTGTTCTGTCTTTGAATAACTGAAATCCATGGTTCTTTGTTATAGTTTATAGTTTCAACTTAATACTTGTAGAATCCTTCGCCTGTTTTGCGACCAAGCAGACCGGCGCGCACCATCTTGCGAAGCAGCGGATGAGGACGATACTTGGGGTCACCAAACTCCTTGTAGAGCACTTCCATAATAGCCAAATTGACATCGTTGCCTATCAGGTCTGCCAGTGCCAAAGGTCCCATGGGATGGTTGGCACCCAGTTGCATGCACTTGTCTATGTCTTCTGCCGAAGCGATTCCGTCTGCCAGTATGCCCACTGCCTCATTGATCATAGGAATCAATATGCGGTTCACTACAAAGCCCGGAGCCTCTTTGACGGGCACTGGGGTCTTGCCGATGGCAGTGCACAAGTCTATGATGCACTGTGTCGTCTGCTCTGATGTACGTTGTCCGTTGATCACTTCCACCAATGCCATACGGTCGGCAGGGTTGAAGAAGTGGCAACCGATGAACTTGTCAGCACGCTGCGTGGCAGCGGCGATCTCCGTGATGGAGAGTGACGAGGAGTTAGTGGCAAAGATAGCCTCCGGTTGGCAGATGGTATCCAACTCTCGGAACACATCCTTTTTGAGTTCCATATCCTCCACGGCAGCCTCAATGACGAGGTCGGCATCAGCAAAGGCGGCATAGTCCGTCGTGGTGCTAATGTTCGCCATGATAGCCTCAGCGGCTTCGGCGGTCATCTTGCCCTTCTCTACCAACTTGTCATAGCCCTTCTGAATGGAAGCCATGGCTTTGTCAAGGCTCGCTTGGGTGCGGCTCTTCATCACAACAGGCATCTTGGCAGCAAAGGCCTTGATGATACCCTTTGCCATAGTACCCGTACCAATTACATAGATTTTCATATTTAGTTCATAATTAGTAGTTAATAATTAAGATTTTTCAACGGCAATCACTTCCCGTTAAATACAGCTTTTTCCTTTTTCAGGAAAGCCGCCATGCCGTTCTTCTGGTCCTCGGTCGCAAAGCATTGCGCAAAGAGATTGTTCTCCAATCGCAGCGCATCTGCACGGTTCATGTCATAGTTACGATTGATACACTGCTTGGCGTTCCTGACGGCAATGGGAGCGTTCTTGGCTATCTGTGCTGCCAACTCTTGCACCTTAGGCATCAGTTCATCCGGCTCATAGACGGCATTGACCAATCCGATGCGCAATGCCTCATCCGCCTTGATGACCCTACCGCTGTATATCAACTCTTTTGCCATACCCTGACCAATCAACTTGGCAAGGCGATAGGTGCCGCTGAAGCCGGGAATGATACCCAATCCCACTTCCGGCTGCCCGAACTTGGCACGAGACGACGCATAGCGTATGTCGCACGCCATAGCAATCTCGCAGCCGCCACCCAGACAGAATCCGTTTATTGCGGCTATGGTAGGAACGGGCAGATCTTCTAACATACAAAAGGCTTCGGCTCCGGCATTGCCGAAGTGGAAGCCTTCTACCTCATTCATGTGCGCCATCTCCGATATGTCGGCACCCGCCACAAACGAGCGGTCGCCGTCACCGGTGAGGATAAGCACACGCAGACTATCTGTATCCAAGTGCGAGAGAAAATGTTTCAGTTCGCCAATCAATTGGCTATTCAGCGCATTGAGCGACTCGGGTGCACTCAGCGTCAGCGTACCTACATAGCCCTCTTGCGCGTAGCGAAGATAGGTGTAAGCCATCTTAGTCGAGCATCGATTTGAGATTATCCGAAATAATCAGTTCAGCCTCTGTGGCAGCCTTAATGTCCTCTACGGTGAACTCAGGATGTTTTTCCACCAGTACCAGCCCTTTGTCGGTCACATTGATGACACCCATCTCGGTGATGATCATGTTCACCTGTCCGGCGGCTGTCAGCGGCAGTGTGCATTGTTTGAGAATCTTAGGAGCCCCTTTCTGCGTATGTTCCATAGCGATAATCACACGCTTGGCACCTACCACCAAGTCCATCGCGCCGCCCATACCCGGAGCAATCTTGCCGGGGATAATCCAGTTGGCGAGGTTGCCCTTTTCGTCCACTTGCAAAGCCCCTAATACGCTGACATCCACGTGTCCGCCACGGATAATGGCAAACGAAGTTGCGCTGTCGAAAGTGGATGCACCCGGAATCAGCGTGATAGCACCACCACCGGCATTCACCAAGTTCTTGTCCTCTTCACCGGCTTTGGGCGAGGGTCCCAGTCCCATTGCGCCATTCTCGGTCTGCAGCGTAACGGTTATACCTGCGGGCAGGTAGTTAGGAATCATGGTCGGCAGCCCGATACCAAGGTTAACCACATCGCCATCGTGCAATTCGCGAGCCGCACGACGGGCAATCACTTCTCTGACTTGTTCTTTTTCCATAACGTTTGATTTTATAGAATAATACTATCAATCGGCGGCAAAGATAGTAAAAAAACAGAGTTCACAAGTTTGTATAGCACAAATTTGTGAACTCTATTACGATTTTTGCCTTTCCTTTTTGGAAAATCCAATTCAGCGACTAACTTCTCTGACAAGCATCGTGTCACCGGCAGGTGCTGCTAAGGGCGCAAAAATTGCTATTTTTAACACAGCAGAATAATCATTAGTTGGGCAGCCATGACGCGCAGGAACATGGTCAGCGGATAGACTGTGGCATACGCCACCGAGGGCTGATTGTTCTCGTCTGACAGCGACGAGGCATACGCCAAGGCAGGCGGATCGTTGGTGGCACCTGCCAAGAGTCCCATCAGACTGAAGTAGTTGAGTTTGCCCCATTTGCGTGCCACAAAACCGACAATAAGCAACGGCAACATCGTAATCAGTATGCCGTACAAAATCCAGTTGTAACCGCCTGCCAAAATGGACGGAACAAAACTCTCGCCGGCTCCCAATCCGACAGCCGCGAGGAACAGACACAGTCCCGTCTCGCGCAACATACGATTGGCACTGGTTGTAGCAAAGGTAACCAAGTGGTAATAAGGACCATAACGCCCTATTAGGATGGCGACAATAATAGTGCCGCCCGCTAAGCCTAATTTGAAGGGTGTATTTAATCCCGGCAACTGAATAGGTAGCGAACCGACCAGCACACCTAACGCGATACCCAAGAAGATAGGAATGAGGTTGGGAATATCGAGTTTCTTCATTTCGTTGCCAAACAGGTCAGCCACTTGCTTGACCTGTTCTTTTTCGCCCACCACCATGATTCGGTCGCCCATTTGCAGGGGGAGGTCGGCAGTAGCCAGCAGGTCAATCCCGGCACGGTTGATGCGGGTGATGGTTACATGGTACTTCTGGTTGATATGCAGGCTGCCAATGCGTTTGCCGTTCCAGCGCGGTTTGGTCACCACTATACGCCGTGATACCAATTCCGGACCGGCTTCTTGGGCTTTGAGTTCGCGCTCGGTCTGCTGTCCGATTAGACGAAGTGTGCCGACATGTTCTTTGTCGGTCAGGATACGCAGATGGTCGCCTTGGGTGATGACGGAGTCGGCAGATGGCACCTGCTCATGTCCGTCGCTATGGATGATACGGGAGATGACCATCTTGATATTGAGCATCTTGTTCAGTTCGCGGACGGTGATACCGGTCAGTTGTTCATTAGTAACCAGCACATCGGTCAGTACGGTCTCGTCTTGTGCCTCACTGCGGGCGCGCGCCAATGCTTCCTCTTCTTTATCTATGCTGATGCGGAAAATGCGTTTGAGCAAAGGCATTGTCAGTATGATGCCTAATACAGCCAACGGATAGGCCACCGCATACGCTGAGGCGATGGTGCTCTCTTCGGTGCCGAACAAATCCGAATACGCTTGCTGGGCTGCACCCATAGACGGAGTGTTGGTCACGGCACCGGTCATAACCCCCACCATAGTGGCTATCGGTTCATCGCTGACAAGATGGATAACATAGGTGGTCACACAGCCTAAGAGCACAATGAGGGTGGCATACACATTCATCTGCCATCCGCCCTTACCGAATGATGAAAAGAAGGAGGGACCGACTTGCAGTCCCAACGAATAGACAAACAAGACCAATCCAAAGTCCTTGGCAAACTGCCCGACCGTCGGATTGAGACTAATACCAAAATGAGAAAATACAATGCCGCAGAACAATATCCATGTCATACCCACGGAGAAGTTCTTGATGCGCAGTTTTTCCGCCAAAAACAGTCCCAACGCAATACATAGCGTCAGGACCACAATGGATTGCAGAACACTCGGTTCTACCAACATGGTTCGAAAGAAGTTCATAACCTCGTATTTTGACGGCGACAAAAGTAGGCTTTTTTTCGTATGTACCACACAACACACCATATAATTCTCTTTGTTCAACACAAAAAAGGCTGTACTTTTGTCGGCTGAATAATTCGGAGCAATCAACAAAACGACAAATTATGGATTACGAAATTATATCCGACAGACAAGAAAAAGTACTTCGTTATCTTACAGAGCACCAAATTCCTTTCACGACATACAACCATCCCGAAGGTAAAACGATTGAGGAAGCCAAACGATGGTGGAAGGACGATGGCAGTGTGCACTGCAAGAACATTTTTATGCGCAATCACAAGGGTGACCAGCACTACCTCATCTGTTTCCCGTGCGACGATGACCTTGCCATACATGACATTGAGCATTGGCTCAAAGACATCTTGGTTTCACAAGGCAAGAAAGCCCCGGGCAAGTTGTCGTTTGCTTCGCCCGAGCGTATGATGCGCTATTTGGGTTTGGAACCGGGTAGTGTGAGTCCGTTCGGACTGATTAACGACACGGAGCACCATGTCATCCTCTTTCTTGATAGCCGTTTGAAAGATGCGGATTCGCTCAGTTTTCATCCCAACGACTGTCGCGGTACAGTGGTCATTGAGCAAGAGGCTTTTAAGCAGTTCCTCACCTTGGTGGGCAATACCGTAGAATATATAGATACACAACGCAGAGAATAAGTCCTATGCATGACGTATTGCTGTACGGATGACGAGAAACTTAAATGGTGGCTTTTACCGGCGACCTGCAAACAATTGTAAAAAGAGGCGCAACTCAAAGGTTGTGCCTCTTTTTTCTTACCGTTGGTAGTCATACCATTCGCCCCAGGTCATAAGTACATTGGGGATATGCAGATGAGACAACAGTTCCATTTTCTTCATCGTAATCCAATAGGCTTCGCGGTGGTCAATGGAGTGTTCGCCCAATTCGTTTTCGTGCCCGGTAATTAGCATTTTAGGGGCAAATCCACGCAGATGACGTTCAAAATCGTGTATCCAGCAATTGGGCATCAACACGTCAATTTCATATCGCTCGTGCACATGGTCAATCCAATCCATGTCGCAACAATACCACTGGTCGCCGGTCTGCGCTACCGTACCTATGCCGTGAAACTCTACCACGTTGATATTATTATACACATTGTCTTGGTGACCGGGTAACACGTGCAGTGTCAGGTCTAAGTCTTCAAACTCTATGTCCGTTTCAACGTGTTCGGCAAGGGGTTGAATCAGCGGGTCCACACCTACCCAAAGGTCTTTGGGAGCAATCACACGCTTGCCGTTCGCCGCAAACGCTTTGGCTACGTTGAGGTTGGCATGGTCGGGATGCCAGTGCGAGATAAACAGCGCATCGCACTTACCCACTATTCCATAGATAATCGAGTCCTTGATGAATGGTTTGCTATCCGAGCCACCCGGAATAAGGTCTATGGCAACCGTTGCCTTGTTTGATTTGATGATAAATCCATCGTTGTAGAGTTTGTAAATTCTCAAGCCTTTTGTTACGGGGTTGTCCAAGTCTTGCAGCACACGCAACATACGTTTGTTGATGAAGTTGTAGAATGGTTCGGTGGCATCATTGTCCGTGTCGTGCAGCAGTTGGTCAAGGCTGACCAGTGCTAATTCACGCGGCGCGGGAATTTCTTTTCCGGGCAGATATGTTTGCAGCATATTGTCGATGGCACCGAAAGCAGCCGCAGCCTGATTTAATTTATATTCGGCAGGATAGCCCCAATAGATATACTGATTGGCATTGGGATTTTCGCTCGTGGTTTGTGCCATGGAAGTCGCCACGAAGAATATGAGCAACAGGACAGAGAATATGTGTTTAGTCATAGCAAGTACATTTAGATATTTAGACGTATAAGTGCCAACAGGGTAGATTATTTCACCTTCATACCGGCGGGAGTATATAACGATCCCTTGCGTTCAATATATAATACACCATCTTTCAGCACTTTGTTAGCAGAGGACGATATATTATCCGACTCACGGTCGGCATATTCAAAACTCTCGCCCCACGTCATTATCACATTCGGGATACCAAGGTCAGCAACATTCTGCAATCGCTTTTGCGTAGCCCAATACGATTCGCGCTTATCTATCGAACTTTCCATTTCGTTCTCATGAGCGGTGATGACCAAGCGCGGTTGGAAACCACGCAGAATGGATTCCAAGTTCGTATTTTGGCTCTTCGTGAGCAGAATATCTATGTCGTATTGGCTGTGTACTTGGTCTATCCATGTCCAGTCATTATCGTTATCTTGTGCACCGGTATGTGCTACTACTCCACGACCTTGGAAGTCCATCACGTAGATATTGTTTTGCGCCCTTCCGTTATGCCCGGGCAGAATATGCAGGGTCATTCCTTTGGTTTCAAGGGTCATCGCCGTATCAGTTCCCACGATTTGCAATAACTCCTCATCCAAATTGTTCCATAGTCCTGTTGATGATTGCGGTGCATATACAAATTTTCCTGCCTCTACAAAGGCTTTGGCTATATTGCGATTTGCATGACGGCTATCGGTATTGGTTACGAGCAGCGCATCGCAGCGGCTCGCCAATTCAGATACCACGGAGTCTGTCAAAAAAGGTTTGGTGGTACTACCTCCCGGCACAAGGTCAATCGCCACGGTGGTCTTCAGCGTCCGAAGGATAAAACCGCTGTTATATAACTTATATATACGCACGCCTGCCCACGCCGGTTCGTCCATGCCATCGAATACGTGAGCCATACGGGCAGTGATGAACGGATAGAATGCGTCACGTCGTTGATAATCGGTTTCGTGCAGAAACTGGTCAAGCGTTACAAGTGCCAACTGACGGACACTATTCGGTTCTTTTTCCGGTGGATTAGCCAACAGTATTTGATCGATAAGGGGATACGCCATCTTGGCTTGATAACTGAGGTACATATTCGGATACCCCCAAAAAATGTAGTCCTCATCAAAGGAAGAAGACGTTTGATTGCGTTGAGCCATTGCCGTTACCGCAGTAAGTATGAGCATTAAAGCGATACAACCTATGCGGAACAATCTATCAAGAATAGGAAAAGAGTGGTTCATATTAGTAGGGTTATGAGTTATTTCATTCCGCGCTTGTCCATCTCTTGCACGATGAACGAAGCCACATCGTCGGCGTAGGTATTCATACCGAATCCGGCATCAAAACCAAGTTCTTGTGCCAACTCGTGCGTGATTCGTGCGCCGCCGCAGCAGCAGATCATCTTGTCGCGCAGACCCTCTGCTTCCATCAGTTCGATGAAGTTCGTCAAGTTCTTGATATGCACGTCTTTCTGCGTGACGGTCTGCGAGATAATCAGTGCGTCGGCATGCAGTTCCACACCCTTGGCAATAAAGTCCTCATTCGGCACTTGCGAACCAAGATTATAGGCTTCTATCATCTCATAACGCTCTAATCCGTAGTGCCCTGCATAACCTTTCATGTTCATTATTGCGTCAATGCCAACCGTATGCGCATCCGTTCCCGTGGAGGCTCCTACAATCACGATTTTCCTGCCGAAGTGCTGACGGATATACTCGTCCGTATCCGGCATTGATAGCACGTTCGATTCCACCTTCGGCACATAGATGGACGAGTAATTCACCGTATGTGTGCAACTACCGTAGCAGTTGAAGAACGTGAATCCCGGGGTCAACTCTTTGTAATACACTACCGACGGGTTGTTCAGCCCCATCTCTTTGAGCAGTTGCTTGGCAGCTTCCACCGCTTCCGCGCCGCAAGGCACCGGCAAGGTGAAAGATAACTGCACCTTACCATCGTTCATTGTATCGCCGTAAGGCTTAATCTTGGTCAGGTCGAGGGTCTTGTCAAAGTCCTTCGCCTCCATACTGTATAATCCTTCGCTCATTATCTTTTCCCTTTCATTAGTTCAATAAACGGATTGAAATAGTTGTCTTTCTTCATACGAACGCCGGCTAATCCTTTGCCGCCCGTCTTCGGACGTTTCACGTCGCCAAAGATACCCTTCTCGAGGGCGGTGAACAGTCCCTCGCTCACCATTTCTTCCAATAATTTGATGCTGTTGTCCAACACCAATGCGGCACGTGTGCGGCAGATTCCGCCCTCGCGGAACTCCATCTCCTCGCCGATGTCGCGCATGTTGTTGAAGATATACTTCGCGTTCTCTATACTCAGGTAGCGGTCGCTCATAAAGGGCGTATGGATAGCCTCCGTCGGCATACCGAGCAACTGGATGCCTTGGTGCGTCCAAATACCTACCATATTGAACAGCGCGTCTTGTATATGTCCTCTGAAAATGTTACCCGTCATAAACTTGGTCGGCGGCATATACTTCAAAGTCGCTTTCGGGAAAATCTCGCGCGTCATCTGCGCCTGCGCCAACTCCAAGAGGAAGCCGTTTTCTAACATCGGATCCATCTCAAAGGCGTGTCCCAAGCCCATCTGTTCCTCTTTCAAACCCGCCATCAGAGCCAACTGCTCGTTGATAAGGTCGCTCGCTAACACCGTGTGCGCCGCCTCTACGGCATCGGCTGTGGTGAGGTAATTGTCCTCACCCGTATTGATAATAACCCCCGCAAAACCGTTGATAATACGCGACATATATTGGTCAATAAGCGTGCGTTGCATGTTGATGTCGCGGAACAGAATGCCGTACAGTGCATCGTTCAGCATCACGTCCAACCCCTCGAACGCACCCATAATGGCAATCTCCGGCATACACAGTCCCGAGCAGTAGTTACACAGACGGATATACCTGCCTTGTTCCTCGCCCACTTCGTCCAACGCCTTGCGCATAATGCGGAAGTTCTCCTGGGTGGCAAATGTGCCGCCGAACCCTTCGGTAGTTGCTCCGTAAGGCACGTAGTCCAACAGCGACTGACCCGTTGTGCGAATCACGGCAATCACGTCCGCGCCTTGACGTGCACCTGCTTGCGCTTGCACCACGTCTTCGTATATATTACCCGTTGCTACGATGATATAGAGGTAGGGTTTTGGACCTTCGCCGATGGTCTCAAGGTAGTGTTCGCGGCGTTGGCGACGGGCGCGAATGCGCTCTATGCTGCTGTCGATGGTCGGTTGCAGCACCTCCATCAGACGCTTGCGGTCGGTAGTAACCACCTTCGTCAAGTCCAATTCGTCTTTCGCCACTTTTTCAGCGATTTCTTGCGGGCAAAGACCCGTGGACAGCATCGCGTTCCCGATGAAGAACAGCACGCCTTCGCCCAATACATCTTTTTCCATCAAGGCATCCACCACTACGTTCGGCAGCGGCACACCGTTCTCGTCCACGCCATCAATGCCCATCAGTCGGCATAGCGTACGCTCTACTGCCACCGTCGTGTACTGCTCCACGAACGTCTGAACCTCAGTGGCTATCTTACCCGCCAACGAGCGGGCATAAGCCACCTTCTCAAAATCCAATCCAAGTTTACTCTCCATATTTTTTTTGTATTTATACAGGTTTGACCTGTCAATTAGGGGATAACAATCCATGTACCTATTTTTCGGGGGCAAAAATAGGGAGAGTTGTTGAAATAGCAAAAAATAAATTACATGTAATACTCCGGATGGTTCGGATTCTTGGGAAATCGTCCGCTGAGTACACGCTTATGCTGACGTGAAATCTCGTAGGCAGACCAGAAAGAAGAAAAGGCAAAGATAGAAAGGGCTATTTCGGTCAGTTGCCTGCAGAGCGGGTCTTCAATAACGAAATGAACACCTGCTAAAATCCCCATACTCAACACGCCAACTGCCAGAAAAATCCACGTAGCACGCAAGCCCCACCTATATTCCGCCTTAATCACCAACGGATGAAAAAGGGCAATGCTGCCTATTGTTACGGTTCCTATAATCACTCCGGCAAAATTCATACATTTTTAGGATTTGTAGGTGCGGTATTCGTTGCCTTGCGTTTGGGGGTTTGCGGGAACCATCCTTTTTGTACGCGCTCTTCCTGCTCTTTTATCTCGTGAATGCCCCAAAAAAAAATGGCTGCCAACACGCCAAGCAGGGTGGACACATACGTGCTTTCTACCCCAAGGGATACCCCTAAAGAAATCAGCCCTGCCACGAGGAACACCCACCACGACCGAGCCGAGAAATAGTACTCCATCTTAATAACCATCGGATAGGAACATCCGAAAATGAAGAAAGCGGCAAGTCCGATGAGTATGGATTGAAACATACAAGTAACGAATTCTTATTCATAAACAAGAAAAAGGTGTGCCGCTCTGACACACCTTTTTTCTTATGTGGTACCTCTTGGAGTTGAACCAAGGACACATGGATTTTCAGTCCATTGCTCTACCACCTGAGCTAAGGTACCGTCGAAAAAGCGTGCAAAAGTACGGTGGATTTTCCGACCCACCAAATTATTTGTTCATTTTTTTGCATTTTTTTGAAGTCAGGAAGTATTTTCGTTGTACCTTTGCCCCGTAATAGGGTACAGAACAGACCCGGCATGTAATTCAATTTGACATTATGACTACCGTATTTTTGACCGGTGCAACGGGTACGATGGGATTTGCGGGTATGCAAGAAATACTGCGTTATCCTGACCGTTATCGCTTGCGCATACTGGCTCGTCCTTCAAAAAAGAACAAGCAGTTGCTGGCTCCTTATGCGCAGCAAGTGGAAATTATCTGGGGGGATTTGACTCAATACAAGGATGTACTGCAAGGTGTAACGGGTAGCGACATTGTGTTGCACGTAGGGGGTATGGTTTCTCCGGCAGCCGACTACCGTGTGCAAGCCACTCGCCGCACCAATATAGCCGCAGCCACGCATATACGCGATGCGGTATTGGCTCAGGCACAACAGCCCAAGGTGGTTTATATCGGTTCGGTGGCTCAGATGGGGGATCGGCGCGAACCGTTGCACTGGGGGCGAACGGGCGACCCCATTTGCGTCAGTGCATACGACCACTACGGAATCACCAAGGCGCGTGCGGAATATATACTGACCAACTCACCCATACGCCGATGGGTCAGTTTGCGCCAGTCGGGCATACTCTACCCTGCTATATTAAAGAACTACGACCCGATTATGTTCCATGTTCCTATTCGCGGCGTGCTGGAATGGGCTACAGTGGAGGACAGCGGCAGGTTGTTGGAACGCGTATGTCGCGATGAGGTGCCGGACGAGTTTTGGAATAGGTACTACAACATCGGTTCGGGTGCTCAATACCGCATATCCAACTACGAGTTTGAATGTCTGCTTTTGGATGCCATCGGCTGTCCGCCGCCGGAAAAGATTTTCGATACCAAGTGGTTCACGACCCGCAATTTTCACGGTATGTGGTACTTGGATGGTGACAAGTTGGAGGACATTCTTCATTTTCGTGCCCATGTGCCTATACGGGAGTATTTTCGGCAGATGGCACAATCCGACTCTTTGCCCGTCGGTCTGAAATGGGCTGTTCGCAGCCGCTTGATCTATGTATCCCATTTAGTTCCACACCTGGTCAAACTGGCGATGTACAAGATGGCTATGAGTAAGGAGCATGGAACGCAACGGTGGATACACGATAGCGAGCAGACGAAAGACACCGCTTTGAAACGAAAAGCTGACCGCCGTATAGCCGCCTACTATGGTTCTATGGCACACTATAAGCAGATTCGCCCGTGGCGGGAGACTGACCTTTCCCGTCCGTCAGAAAAGGCGGTCATCTTAGACCACGGCTATGATGAAACCAAACCGATGTCAGCCTTTACACTGCAAGATATGGAGCAGGCAGCCGCTTTTCGTGGCGGACAATGTTTAGGTGCAGAGCCAACTGCTAACACCGACCTGTCCCAACGTTCGATATGGGATACGCCACTCGTCTGGCGATGCGCCGAAGGACATACGTTTACTGCTACTCCGCGCGTCGTCTTACTGGGCGGGCATTGGTGTCCGGACTGCTTCCCTTGGCCATACGCCGACGATGAGAAGTGTCGCCCATGGCAATGGGACAAAGAGGCACGGCGCAATCCATTCTTCGCACAGATTTGGACACCCCTTCACGACAAAGACGAGAACAACGAATACGGACCGGAAATATTTGATGGTTGGGACAAAGCGTGAAAAACAGCCGATAAGGTTTGCAGCAACCGCTTTAACGCCGTACCTTTGCCGCCATAAAAGGAAACAAGTATTCTAATCACTTACAAACCTGCGTGATGATGAACATAGGACAGTGGAATATACCCTTGCTTGATTTGTATTTAGCGGGAGGGATGTTGGTTGTTCTGCTATTTCAGCTGTATTTCTACCTACGTTATATCCGTTTGCCTCGTATCCGCAAGGATGCCTCAACGCCAAGATTACAACCCAAGCATGCCGGCGACCAGTTAGACTTGTTTGACGAGGATGTACGGGGCGTATCCGTGATTATTGCTGCGCGGAATGAGGAACGCAATCTGCAAGACTACTTGCCTTCTATTCTGGAGCAGGATTATCCGATGTTTGAGGTTATTGTAGTGGATGACGGTTCAGAGGATAACACGCGCGCCATATTAGACGATATAGCATTTCACTATCCCCGTCTTCGCCGCTCGTTTGTGCCCAATCAGGCACGCATTATCAGCAGTAAAAAATTAGCACTTAACTTAGGGATTAAGGCTGCGCGGTTTGACTATCTGCTTTTTACCGATGCCGATTGTCGTCCGGCTTCCAAGTACTGGATTTGGGAGATGATGCAAGGCTTTGACCGCAACCGTCCTACCGATGTGGTGTTAGGTATGGGAGCCTACTTTACGAGGAAAGGTTGGCTCAACCGCCTCATCTGTTATGACACACTTTTCCTTTCGCTTCAATACCTTGGTGCCGCTCGTGCGCAGCATCCTTATATGGGGGTTGGACGCAATATGGCATATAGAAAAGACTGGTTTAACCGGCACAAAGGATTTTCGCCCTACCTGGGTGAGCGTGCCGGAGATGACGACCTGCTCATCAACAGGAATGCCGAAGGCAGCACTACCACCACCATCACATCCCCCGACAGCTTGACTTTCTCGCCCGCTAAACGCACTTGGAAAGAGTGGTGGCATCAGAAAAAACGCCATTTAGGCGTATCGCACCACTACACGCTCATGAGCCGTCTTAGATTAGGTTTTGAGCCGGTAACCCGCGCTATATGGTATTCACTCGCCATTCTCCTTACTTGGGACGGCTGTAATCTATTATTTAACGAAGATCAAGCCGGCTGGCTTATCATAGGATTTGTGGGTGCGATGTTGCTCATTCGCTTCCTCACCCGACTTATAACTTTGACCGTTTCCGCCAAACGATTAGGCGTAGAACGCCCCAAGGCAGATATACTCGTATGGGATATTCTGTTGCCGCTTTTCTCGTTATGGATTCTGCTTTTTTCACCCCGCAAACAGGCACGGTGGTAGATATACAATCGAATAAAATATAAACATATCGCTATATGGAAGAACAAAAACTCAACATCAACCTTACGCCCGAAGTGGCTGAAGGTACATACGCCAACCTGGCGATTATTTCGCACTCTTCATCCGAGTTCGTTATTGATTTTATCCGCATGATGCCCGGACTTAAACAGGCTAATGTCAAGTCGCGCATTGTACTGACTCCCGAACACGCCAAGAAACTGCTCTTTGCCCTCCAAGACAACGTAGGCAAATACGAGTCGCAGTTCGGCAAAATCCAGATAACCGGTCAACCTGCTCCGGGTTCCACCATTCCGATGTCGTTTGGCGGAGGCGAAGCATAAAAAAAGAGCAGTATGTCAGAACGTATATTTCCAGCCAGTCAGTTGATTATCAACGGAGACGGCAGTGCTTTCCACCTTCATTTGAAGCCTGAATTTCTTGCCGACAAAGTTATTTTGGTAGGCGATCCGGGGCGTGTTAGCCTCGTTGCCTCCTTTTTTGATGCTGACAGTATTGAGTGCGATGTACAAAGTCGCGAGTTCCACACCATAACAGGTCGCTACAAAGGCAAACGCATCACCTGTAT
>DFIN01000043.1:0-310 GCA_002372135.1 Bacteroidales bacterium UBA3696 | reverse complement strand
AAAACGGTTCACCGCAGTCTGGACATTGTGCGCGTGGGTACTTGTGGAGCAATGCAGGAAGACATCCCTTTAGGGTCATTCTTGGTCAGCGTCAAGTCCATCGGCTTTGACGGTGTGTTGGCTTTTTACGAGAAGCGAGACGAGATATCCGACCTCGGCTTTGAGCAAGCCTTGGTCAAGGGCATTAACTATCCCGCTAAGGCTGCAGTGCCCTATATTGTATCAGCGAACAAGGAATTAGTGGAGCGCATCGGGCAAGACGATATGCTTCGCGGCTGCACCATTGCCGCCAACGGTTTCTATGGTCCGC
>DFIN01000007.1 GCA_002372135.1 Bacteroidales bacterium UBA3696 | reverse complement strand
TTTCTATCAACTGATGACAGAAAATGGCATCGTCCTTAAAATCTTCCAAATGATCCACGACATTCCATCCCTCTGAACGATTATATACCCATTTCAGTTCCGCCGCATACATTTCAGAAAAATCCTCCTTATATAACAACAAATCAATTTCTATTTTTCTAAAATCATCTTTTTTAAAATCACTCAGTCTGCTATCATTCATTCGTTTTAGTAGAACTGGTTTCAAATGCTCATCGTTCACACTTGTTTCCATTTCTACGACATAACCTTCCTTCTCAAACGTCAGAAAATGTGCATACAATCGACCTTGAAAGTTTTGTTCCTTATTATTTGTATTGTACACATTATTTAAGCACTTTTCTATTTCTTGACTGAAATGTATCATATTATATATCATTTTTATTAGTAAGCAGGCGGACAGCCAAGCCCACCTGCCTGAATAGGAGATACTTATTTAGCGTATTTAGCTTTCAGCGACTCCATGTCTGCTTTGGTAGCCTGTTTGGGGATATCGGGCAGTTTGGCCAACGTCATCTGATCGAGAGCGAGCACCCAATCGTCAGCAGAAGCCACTTGTACCTTGATACCGAATTTGTCAAGCATATCTTTCTCAAAGCCACCTACAGTCTTGCTGCCACGGCACTCGTACGCACCGGTAGCCGTAGCAATATCCGCTACTTTCTCTGCACCGGTAAGACGTTTGTTACCCTGATAAACACGAAGAGTTCCGCCAAATTCCTCTTTGAATCGGCTGCACAAGGTTGACACCAACAGGCGTCCATCTACTTTAATTTCCATAATTCTAAATAATTTTAAAGTTATACACTATTAATCAGCCATGTTGATAGTCAAGTCCGGCTCGGTCTTGACCATGTCGGCGAGCATGAGAATAGCATCCTCATCCTCAATACCGAGTGCATCGGCGATAACAAGCAGGTTGCTAACCTCTGCACGGCTCAGTTCGCTGTCGGCAAGAAGCATCTGCATAGCTGCCTCGAATACGATACCGATTTCCTCGTCATCAACAGCCTCTGCTGCATCTTTCAATACAGCATTTGCCTGATTCTCGGAAAGGCCGTTCAAGCCCTTAACACATTTGTTAACAGCCTCTTTGAACTTAGCCTCGTCCAGTTCGAGAGCCTCTGCGATTTCTTCTACGGTAATCTCCTCTGCGGGATCATATACACCGTCTGCCCAGATAGCAGCTGCAATGATAGCAGCAATATTTTCAAGACTTGTTTTCATAATTTCTCCTTATCTGAATAAGCGTTTAATACGGTTAGCTAAACTGTTTTGCGCCTTGCGGGCTTTCGCCATGCGTGCGCAAATCTCCTTACCTTCTTTGGTACGTTTGTCGACTGTTCCGTCGGCTTTTTTCTTTACTGTTGCCATAACGATTGATTATTTAGATTTTTTTTGAAGTTTACGAGCTCTTGCTGCTGCTCGACGTGCCTTTGCCATACGGGCACAGATTGCTTTACCCTCTTTGGTTCTTTTGTCCACCGTTCCATCGGCGTTTTTTCTTACACAAGCCATAATTGTGATATTTTAGGTTAATCATTGATTTATTCAGTACTCTGGCACTTATTCAAGAACAATAAACTCCGTGCGGCGGTTCTCCGACGCCATCGGGTCTTCGGTATTCTTCAACTCGGAAGAACCTTTACCAACAGCCTCCAGACGAAATGCGTCAATACCTTCATGCTCGATCAGGAAATCCACAGCTGCCTGTGCACGATCTTCAGAGAGCTTCTGGTTGAAAGCAGCATCACCTTCTGCAGAAGTGTGTCCTTCCAGACGCAGACGGAGTTCCGGATTCTTCTGCATAATTTTAGCAAGGTCATGGAGTACAAACTTTGCACTCTCGCTCAAGTCGGCTTTGCCTTTGACGAACTCAGCGGCGTTGAAGTTCTTCTCAATCTCCTCTATCTGCTGGATATAAATTGTGTCATGAACGACTACTACTTTCTCCACCTCTACAATCTGCGGTTCCGTTTTCTGGCAGCCTTTCGCTAATAGCAAGCATAGTATTAGGGCAATGATTGCAAGTGCAGCCAAACAAATCCACAACCATTTATTAGATTTCTTTGCGGGAACCGGCGGAACATAGCCATTTAAGTATTCCAGACGGAAACCGCCTTTTTCTCCTCTCTGACCTTTCTCAAATTCGGCTACCTCGATGTCGTACTGCTTGGCATGGTCTACTACACGGTCGAAACTGCCTTTTGTCCACATCTTGACAACCGACATTTTTGTACCGTCTTGCAGTTCAATGATTTCATCCGGTTCAGCAAACCAGAAACCAAGGTCGTTTTCTGTTTTCAATTCTTCACGATTCCTAAAGATGACCGGCCAACCACAATCCGGATTCAGTTCCTTGGGAAATGCTTTTTGGAAATCTTCCAATGTGGCATGTGGATACATGACATGATAGGCATGCATAATGCCTAACACAGTACGGTTTTGCGCCTTACCGTAAACGCGAACTTTACTTGGCATAATTGTAGATTTTAAAGGTTATTTTTTATTTACTTTCGCCGCGTGCGGCTTGACCGATAGTCAGTTTGTTATCCACACACTTCTCTCCTTTAGGGTCTTTAATCTGTACGGTCAGACCGAATAGCTGATCAAAGAGTTTTTCTGCCTCACCGACTTTCATCGATGCTTTGATTTTCAGCTCATCGTAGCTCTTTGTCTTGACATCTTTGGTAGTACGCTTGTTTAGTTCGGCAAGCGTCATTTCCGGGTCGGCTAACTGTGCGCCTTTGTAGATAGCTAGAGTTACCCCAAAAGCTTTTTTGAAGTCTGCGCAAACGGTCTTAACTTTTTTGTTCGGTGCCACGGTGAACTCTGCGTTCGTGAAGTGGTCTTTAATGTTGTTTAGAAGTCCCATAATAGTTTGATTGGTTTGTAAATGGTTATTTATATATTCTTCATTTCTCGCTGCAAAAATGCTGCTTGTTTGCGATATATACGTAGTCCTTGTTGGTCCTTATTGCTTGCGCGTTTGTGCGTTCCGTGAAATTGTCGTGCCTTTGCAGCGTTTTTCCTTAAGGCACAAACAAAAACGCGGACAACTGGTTGTCATCCGGTCATTGAGGTTGTAGGATACCATAGCAGACGGATAATCAAATCAGTTGCCCGCGCTGTATGTATAGAAGCGTACAATAAATATACACATGTATATACACGCATGGGCATCTGCTTCGACTTGTTTCCTATCTGCTTTTGAAACTTCCTACATTTCAATGACTCAGACAAACAAGCATTAGCAAATGCTTTCTTCGCTCCCTATCAGGCGCGAATCTTCAATATGTCAGCGCAACACTTTGCGCTTTCTCTGTTTAACGTCCGAGGAAAGACGATGTTTTTATTGCTTGCCTATGCCTTTTAATCGATTTTTGTCATAGGCGGTTGTTGTTTTCGTTATTTATATCCGATAAGTGAAACATTATATCATTTATTTATGTAAACTCATATTGGAGAATGGGCACATTAAGCGCATTCTCTAATTTACAGATGGTTTCCAACGAGAGGTTCTCCTCCCCCTTCAACAGGCGGGATATATACTGCGGTGAACAACCCATACGTGTTGCCAAATCTGACCGTGTAAGGTCTTGACGCTTCATTGCCATAGCAGTCTTAATGGCAATCTTGCGAGAATAAGGAAGCCATGCCTTATTGGCTCTACGCCATTCCGCTTCTTCCCGCCACTTTGAAGGTGTCGGGGAAGAATGAGCTTCCAGAAAAGCAATTTGTTCTTCTGCGGTTTTCATAATTAGCCCTCCTTTATAAAATCGTTAAAACTATCATCGTCAATTATATCATTCTCAACAAGATATTGTCTAACTTTCTCCAATTTTCCAAGTTCTTTGAGAGTGTGCTCTCTGTCCTTCATTTCCAATGTTAGTTTGATAGCACCTCCTGTAATAACATATATACCCAGATTTAGTTTAATAGCATATATACGCAACCAACTATCATGGCGAGGACGTTTGTCTAAACGTGCTTTTTCTTTTCCTAACATCATTTCGGATGTGCGTCCATTTTCAAGATGACGGAATAACTCATCTAAATTAGCGTCGGGCGATATATCAAGAATAAGACATTCTAATTTATCGCTGTCTTCCATTGTATCATAAACAGCTTCATCCAAATTAGTTACTTTAAAATATGCAAGGTCTTCAAAATTTTTCTGGAAGAATTCTAATAACCATTCAGCATCATTCCACTGAGTAAACACGCGCTCTAATTCATTCTGCTCCTCATCGTTATAATGAACAGCCCAAAGGCGACCATCTTCTATTATCTTGTCGAATGTCATATAGTATTATTATTATTTTGCGCTGCAAAGATACAATAAATTTTTTGATATATGCAACTTTTAGGTTGCATTTTTGAATATTTTTGCATTTTTAACGTATTTTAGTACTCATCTGTCTGTTTTTGTTTGTTTCGTTCGGCTTTGATGGATTGATAGACCATGGAGCGGATGAAGTTGTCGAGGCGAAAATAGTGCTTCGGGGCGTGGGTGGTTTTGTCTATCGGGGCTTGCGGATCGGGACGGGTGCCGCGAGTGGAAGGCAGTTGGGCTTGGTAACGCTTGCGGTAGTCGGTGAGCAGGGTGAGGGCTTCCTGAGGCGGGTTCTTCTTGTAGTCACGCGGATTGCGGACGGCATAGGATTCCTATATGGTAAGGAGTTCTATGTTTGCTCTGCAAACTCGCGCGCCGCACTTACTCCGAACATCGTCCACCGGACGCTGTTCGGTGCGGCTTTACCGCTTCACGTGGATAATACGACCATCGTCGGCACGGTACTTCTTCATTCGGTTGATGATGCCTTTGCGTTCAAGTGCGCCGTGGATCTCACGGACAGGGTGTTCAAGGATGGTTGTTGCCATGTCGCGTGTGGCTATCCTCGTAAACGCCTCAAAACTTCGTTTTAAGGGAAGTTACTCGGATGCACCCGCTCTTCGGTCCGCAAACAGCCTTCGGCTTCGGTTTACGTCCCGATGGGATGCCCTCTAAGCCACTCAAGAGGTTTTATTCGTTACGCTTTGGTAGGCTTGTGATCGGCTTAGTTACGTACAAATAACATAGTAATCACCTACTAATCACCTACTATAGAAAGCCGGTGCTCTGCTTGTACTTAGCTTGGCGAGGGTGCGTCAATATAGTTTTGATGCACCCTCTTTTTCTAAAAGGATTGTTTTATCTCAAGTTAGCCTGAATATCAATCACTGTCCCATCCTTGACATCCTCTATATCTATGGTTTGAGAACCTTCATTATTGTGGAAAATAATATTCAATGGAGTGAATACTTGCTCAAACTCACAGGATACTTTCCCGTTATTAATGGGAAGTTCCATTCCGGGCCATACGGTGTAGTTTTTGCCATAACTGTCCCACGCATAGATATAACATTTTGTCCAATCGGCAGGAACGATGCCTGACACCTCGATAGTGGTGGTGGCAAGCGGAGTACCTGAAACAAAAGCAGCCTTGATGGATGTAATGGAACAACCGTCAAATTCAAGCGTGATGACAATATTATAAACCCCTTCCTCTGCAATACTGATATTACCCCATTGCTCATTAACAGCAACTCCTTCAATATACAGCGCGTCGTATAAGCCGATCCAATCGCCGTTAATCCTGAACTTAAACTCACTATTTGCCGGGAAAAATATATCTTTCAAACTAAAGACATAGTTACCTGCTTTGGTGGTATTGTCCGTTATATTGGATTTAGCGGCATCGTAAGTGGCAAGAGTTTGACCGGACGGATCAGCCCAGCCGTTTATTGAACCAGAAATCCCGACAGTGAAAGTGCTCGGATCTATAGCAGCGGCAGTTGTCTTGGTCATACTATAGGAGAAACTTTCGGAAACTTCTCCCGCCTGCAGTGAGAAAGTCAGTTGAATATCATAAACTCCACACTCAGCAACTGTGATGTTGTCGCCATAGTCATCCAAGTCTTTGCCAAGACCGGATATAACTGATACCTCATAATCGGCATTAAGGTAGAATTTCCAGAAATTACCATTAGAAAACTTGAACTGCGTACCGGATGTGATTTCCACATTCTTCCAAGTCCAAGTCTGACCATCAGCGGATACCTCATCATACTTTGAATACCCCCAACTATTTATATCACCGCGAATGCCCCACTCCACAGGAACAAGTACAAGCGTTGCCGATGCGTGGTCATAAACAATATGATAGAAACCGGTCGGAACATTGAGAAGGGAAACGCTGCCTGCCTCCAAGCGATAAGCAGAGCAGTCGTAATTATCTGTGAGAAGAGTAGTTGCTGCTAACCTTCCGCCGAGTAATGTTTCTTTTCCGTTTGACAGTATGCTGAAATAGAACTTGTCGTCCATTTTCAAATAGATATACTTTTCAAACATTCCTTCGCGGTAACTACCGGTCACTTCATTTTTAGCCTTGCTGAATCCAAGGTTCTTTTTGTTCGTGTTCTTGCCTTCTATGTTAATATAAATACCTTCAATCTCACTCACTTTCGTTTGTTGGGGTACATCTAACACACCTGAAGCATCAGCCGTGTTCTCCAAATAATCAATATAACTTGCATCATTGTACTTGCCAAAACGGACAAGGTCGCGGTGGCGGACGCACTCCCAGTAGAACTCCCTACCGCGTTCGTCTAACAGTTCATCAAGCGTAAGCGATGTGTAATAATTGACACCTGCCCGATAGCGAATCTTGCGGAATTCTGCATCTGTGAGTATGGTATTTAGGCTTGCGCCCTCTCCGCCACGCAAGACTGCTTCCGCCTTCATATAAAGTATATCCGCATAACGGAATAGTACGAAGTCGTTTTCCATATATCGGTAAGTTCCGGTAAGGTCAGGTTCGTATTTAATCATACGTGCTCCGTCATTGCGACCGGCATTTGTAAAAGAGGTGATATGAGGAGTAATGATTACGTCTTCGCCCGTGCCCATATTATCCTTGACAATAGTCCCGTCCTTTTTCACCGGACCTGCAAACCAACCGTGACCTGAATAAGCGTCAGTGCCTTGCAGCGTATCACATAGACCGCGCAGGTCTTTGCCATACTCAAACCGCTTGATAAACGACTCGGTAGTAGTAAAGCCATTCCAAGGCATCTCAATTAAGTTCCAAGCCTCTCGCATCGCATAAGGCAGAGTAAGCAGTTGCACACGTGCCTTATTGGACAAATTATTCACAACCCGTGTATAAAGAGTGCTGCCGTCTTCTACTATTACAAAGATATTCTCGCGGCTCTGTTCGTTGTGGATTTTGAAGTTCGTAAAGTAATCGTCTTCAATAGCATACGCACCGGACTGAATCACTTTGTCGCAGCACCGGATAGCATTAGTATAGAAGTCGGAGGCAGATGAGATGGCGGTCGTGGAGAGTCGGATGTTTTGCGGTGTGCAGCCAAACGACTCCGCATTAAGATACAGGCGTGCTAACAGCGAGTAAGCAAAGCCTTGTGTTACCTTGCCAACATATTGGCTGCGGTTGGCATCTGTTACGACAGGCAGTTTGTCTGCATTTCCTTCCAAATCTTCCACCAATCGGCTCCATATCACCGGTGCGGAGTGTAATGTACCTAATGAACCGGCAACATATTCCTGCTCATCCTGCCAGCAGAAATTGCCAAAGCAGTCCAACATCAGATAGCCGTAATAATCGCGAAGAATGGTGTATTCCAAGATGAGCGGTTGTTTTTTCGCGTTACTTACAGAACTGTAAGTAAGGTTTTCTATCAATTTTTCACAAGAAGCAATACATTCTGTCAGGTGTTGGTAGATATTTTTGGTATGTACGCTATAGTCTGTGTGATTATGTATATTGCGCCAGTAGCCGCCATCATCCCAGTCTCCCCAAACTCGTGTAGGAACAACAGCCTCATCGGTAGTCAGTTCGCTGAAACCGAAATACCCCCAGTGGTCGTGCAAGAACTTAATATGTTCGTATGGTGAGTTATCGGACAGATAATTATCTAAATTCTCGTCATTCAGCCATTCGCTTATTTCCGTCGGGCGAACTTCTATTTCAGCGGTTGCTTGGTATTCTCTGCTTGAATGAGTATTATTATCAAATACGTTGGCAGTCGCCGTCAAAGTGGTAGTACCTATGCGCAAGCCTGTTATTTCACCTGATGCAAGTGCATAGGAAGAAGGAGTAGTCTCGTTGAGGGATATAATACTGTCATTGCCTACCGTCCATGTAACATTATTCACATTGCAATTGTCGGGGAAAGCAATGTTCTGTATTTCAATCCGTCTCGGACTTTCTTTGTAAATAATTGCTTTTTGCGGTATAATATTCAGTCGAGGTGCTAACGGCTCAAATAATATACTGTCTATATTTTGCACATTGAAAGTGTATATATAGCCCTGTTTGTCAAAAATATACATCGGTTTATTTCTCGTTTTTGTAGCATCTTGTGAAAAGACCATATTCGTGAAAACGAGACTGATAACAAGTAAAAACAACTTTTTCATACTCACTTATTGTTTTATCAGTTTTACTGCGGTTTGATTTACTAAAATAATATATTGCCCGGTCATTAGGGAAGAAACGTTGATTTGCGCTGTGGAGCCGTTAATGGCGATGCCTACCGGCATTGGCTGACCACTGATCGAATAAACCCGAATGCTTTGTATCGGCTCATAATTGCTCACTCGAACACTATGTGTGGCAGGGTTCGGATAACACTTCAGAGTTAATTCTGAATCATTTCGTTCTATATTGGTAGGAGTGGGCTTATCATCTCCGGTGTCTTCAAATACAAGTACGCGAACCTCTGATAATGGTTTTCGGGATATTAACTCTTCGTCTGAATCGTAAATAAAGATGCTGTCGTTGCGGAAAATGATTTTGGTATATTGTGAGAGCCATTCTATTTGCTCACTCGGGGACAGTTGGTAGATTTTAAGAATAGGTGTTATTGCTTTGCTTTGTGCGAACAGCGTTCCTGCACTTGTCACACCGACAAACCAACATACACAAATAATAAATAGTTTCTTCATAGTTTGTATTTATAGTGTAGCCTACTCTTTATCGGATTTTCGGCTTGTTCCGTCAGCACCATCTGCAAATAGATTGTTAGTAGGCACGTAAAAAGAGCGTGGTGCTAAGGTTGCTCCTTTTGATTATCTGAGGTTCTCGACTACCTAAATTGACCAAACTTTACGAACAAAAGCCCACGCTTATAAAAGCAGTGAGCTTTCAAAAGCTTTTGTTCTTGGTCAATTATTCCGAAACTGTCGAGATTTCAGATAATCAAGAGTGCAAGCTAAAACGCTATATTTTATGCATGTTGCCTTTTAATCGTTTTTTATCATAGGCGATTGTTGTTTAGGCTTTGCCGTCTGATCCCAGCACGTTAATAATTTTGTGCTTATAGAGTTCGGTCATCAGGTCGCGGGCGGGACCGCAGTATTTACGCGGGTCGAACTCACCGGGTTTTTCTGCAAACACTTTGCGCACGGCGGCGGTGAAAGCCAAGCGGCTGTCGCTGTCAATGTTAATCTTGCAAACAGCTGACTTGGACGCCTTACGCAGTTGCTCCTCGGGGATACCTACGGCATCTGGCAATTTACCGCCATATTGGTTAATCATGTCCACGTATTCTTGCGGAACAGAAGACGAACCGTGCAGAACGATGGGGAAGCCGGGCAGTTGCTCCATGATAGCATCCAGTACATCAAAAGCCAATGGGGGAGGAACCAAACGACCGGTCTTCGGGTCGCGCGTGCATTGTTCGGGTTTGAACTTGTAGGCACCGTGGCTGGTACCAATCGAAATAGCCAACGAGTCGCAACCGGTGCGCTTTGAGAAGTCAATCACCTCTTCAGGACGTGTATAGTGGCTTTCTTCGGCTTGTACCTCATCTTCAACACCTGCCAAAACACCCAGTTCGGCTTCTACCGTTACATCGTATTGGTGTGCATAGTCTGCCACCTTTTTTGACAGAGCAATGTTCTCCTCGTAAGGAAGAGCCGAACCGTCAATCATTACGCTTGAGAAACCGAGATCTACACAGTCTTTGCACAACTCGAATGAATCGCCATGATCCAAGTGAAGCACAATCTGAGGTTTCTCCCAACCTAATTCTTTGGCATACTCCACGGCACCTTGTGCCATATAGCGAAGCAGGGTAGGATTGGCATAGTTGCGTGCTCCTTTCGATACTTGCAGAATGACAGGTGATTTGGTTTCGGCAGCAGCCTTGATGATAGCCTGCAACTGCTCCATGTTGTTGAAATTAAAAGCGGGAATTGCATAGCCGCCTTTGATGGCCTTGGCAAACATATCGCGCGTGTTTACCAACCCTAATTCTTTGTAACTTACCATAATGTTTGTTCTTTTTAAGTTCGTTTTATTAAGTCGCCGCAAAAATATAACCTCTTTATTATATGTGCAATGACTTTTAATGAAACGCTATCCGAAGATAGCATTTGTCCTATTATTTATTGATTTTCCGTCCGGCATAAACGAAGTATGCCAGCAACAGAATATACATCATAATACCCACAATTTTGGCAGCACCGCTTCCTGCCCAAGAAGTAAGGAACCAGTCGGCACCGCAGAACTTAATAACGGCACTAACTACGCCCATTAGAGCACCGCCCGCAATGAAACCGCTGGCTATCAATGTGCCTTTCTCCTGACGTTTCTGTGCCAGTTCTTCGGCTTGTTCACCGTCTTTTTCTTGTTTCTTACCTACAAAGTGAGCCACTGTGCCACCAATCAGTAAGGGCATATTGAGGTGTAAAGGTATAAACATACCCAAGGCAAAAGGCAAAACGGGTACGCTAAGCCAGTTCAGGATAAGTGCCAGAACAGCCCCCGCAAAATAGAGCATCCAAGGAGCCCCTTGCCCGGACATTAACGGCTCGATAACTGCTGCCATGGCATTGGCTTGCGGGGCAACCAACGCATTATCGCCCACAAAACCGTAGGTCTTGTTCAAGATAATCATTACTCCACCTACGGTTGCAGCGCTAACCAATGTACCAAGGAATTTCCATGTTTCTTGTTTGGCAGGAGTAGTACCTATCCAGTATCCGATTTTGAGGTCCGTAATAAAACCGCCTGCCATAGAGAGGGCTGTGCAAACCACTCCGCCGATAATCATGGCTGCTACCATGCCGCTTGAACCTTTCATACCGACCGCTACAAACACAACGGAAGCAATGATGAGTGTCATGAGAGTCATGCCGCTCACAGGGTTGCTACCCACAATGGCAATGGCATTGGCAGCCACCGTAGTGAAAAGGAACGCAATGACCGTGACCACTAACCATGCTACAAATGCTTGCCAGAAATTGTGCAGAACACCTAACCAGAAGAAAAGCAGCACAATGACTAATGCCACCACTACGGCAATGGCAAGAAACTTCATGTTAATGTCTTTTTCGGTGCGCAACACGCTTTCAGCCACCGCTTTACCTTTGCCACCAAACTCTTTGCGAACCAAACCGAATGCGCCGCCGATGACGCTACGGTTCTTGATGATGCCTAATAGACCTGCCATAGCAATGGCTCCTATGCCTATATTGCGTCCGTATTGTGTATAAATGAGTTGGGGATCCATATCGCTCATTCCTGTTGCACCTAATAGGGGTAAAATAACCCACCAAGTAAAGAGTGAGCCGCAGCAAATAATGGCTGCATATTTCAGGCCGATAATATACCCCAAACCTAATACGGCTGCGCTGGTATTGACCGACATAACGGTCTTATATTTCAAGGCAATTGCCTCACCCCATTGGGTCATGCGCGTGGAAAGCGACTCCGGCCAGAGACCAAAGGTGGATACAATAAAATCGTATATTCCGCCCACTGCTGCTGCGCCTATCAGCGGTTTGGCTTGACTGCCCCCCTGTTCGCCGGATACGAGCACTTGTGTGGTAGCCGTTGCTTCAGGGAAAGGAAACTCGCCGTGTTTTTCCTGCACGAAGAACTTACGGAACGGAATAAGGAACAATATACCCAAACATCCTCCCAACAGCGAGGACATAAACACCTGCATAAAATTGACGGTTATATCAGGATACTTTGCTTGGAGAATATATAGGGCAGGAAGCGTAAAAATAGCACCAGCCACCACCACGCCGGATGAGGCGCCGATGGACTGGATAATCACATTTTCACCCAGTGCGTTTTTGCGGCGAAGGGCTGATGAAAGTCCTACGGCAATGATAGCAATGGGAATCGCTGCTTCAAAGACTTGACCTACTTTAAGACCTAAATAGGCGGCTGCGGCTGAGAAGATAACAGCCATAATTAAACCTAAACTGACGCTGTAGGGAGTGATTTCTGCAAACTGCCTATCGGCAGGAAGTACTGGCTGATACTTCTCCCCGTCACGAAGAGGACGATTCGCATTTTCAGGAAGTTGAATGTTTTCCATTATCTATGTAATTTGATGTTTTTACTTGGTTTCATCGGCTTTCTTTCCGGTTTGATAGTCTCTTCCATAGGATCGGTAAGTGTCTTTTTCAATTTCTATCTTCGGTTCAACCCATTCAGTTTTAGGTTGGAGATTCCAACACAGGTACTTGATGGTCATACCTCGATCTAACCACTGGTGTTCGTAGTGCGTTTGTAGTGAGCGGGCAGTTTCCAATGTCGGATCGGCAGATGAAGAATATAGGTCTTGCGTGTCTGCTAACATCGAATATTGGTTTGTATGCAGCATAGCGGCTGTATAAGTATAGAGGAACGGACTATCCGTTTTCAGGTGAATTAACCCGTTGGGGCGAACTACTTGTTGGTAGCGCTGCATAAAATAGGTAGATGTCAACCGCTTGGTGGCTTTTTTCATTTGCGGGTCAGGGAAAGTGATCCATATCTCATCCACCTCATCCGGCTGGAAGAACTGTGGCAGTAACTCTATCTGTGTGCGCAGGAATGCCACATTGGTCATTCCTTCGTCCTTCGACTGCTTTGCGCCATGCCACATTCGCGCCCCCTTGATGTCTATCCCTATGAAATTGCGTTGCGGATAAAGTCGTGCCAACCCGACGGTGTAGTCTCCGTGTCCGCACCCCAATTCAAGCGTGATAGGATTAGTATTGCCGAAAAAACGATGCCATTCTCCTGCCATGTTCACCAATTGGGAACCCTCACGCGATTGGCGGAAGGAGCACTGAAAAACATGCGGAAATGTCGCTAATTCATCGAACTTTTTTAGTTTGTTTTTTCCCATCGTGCAGGTTGTTTTTCGGTTTGTTAGGGTTTGCATATTTCCAATCCTACTTGGCTTACTCCGCGTAGCAGGTCGGTTCGCATTCCTTGACGAATGGATAGAATATATGTACCTGTATCCGTAAAGTGGTAATTATGCTCATAGAGTACCGGCATTGTAACCAACCCGTTTTTCCCGTTGCCTAACCATCTGCCTCTTTCGTCCGCAAGGAAGAATTCAATGGTGTCTTTCGTTATTTGACCTTTCGGATTGGTTGATGACAGGAACAACCACATATTTTGGTATGGATAATTATCATGGTGTCTAACGTGGAGTAGTACATCGCATGCCGAAATTGTGTCCTGTATGTTGTACACAAAGGAAACAGCCGAGTCTTTATTCCATCCTAAAGGGGACACTTCTGTAAACTCAGAATACAAAACTCCTTGCGAGCAAGCTGTAAGCAGCCAACTACTGAGTAGGATGATCGGTATTTTTTTTGTGATTGTCATAATGATTATTGCGATTGTTTCGGCGATTATCTCTATTGGGACGTGATTTTTTCTTATCAAATCGACTAAAATCTTCCTGTCCTACTACATTTTGATACCCTAAGTCTTCTGTCTGTTCTTTTTCTTGTCCGTTGCTGCCTAAGGAGTATCCTTTTTGCCGTGCCTCCTCGTAGAGCGAGAGTTCGTAGTTCAGACAGCATTTGAGTTTGGCACATTGTCCGGCTAATTTTTGTGGGTTGGGTGACAATTTTTGCAGCCTCGCAGCACCTGTACCTACGGAGGTAAAGTTAGTCATCCACGTGGAGCAGCATAGTTCTCTGCCGCACGGACCGGTGCCTCCTATACGACCGGCTTCCTGACGTGCGCCGATTTGCTTCATCTCGATGCGAATATGAAACGTCTCGGCATATACTTTGATGAGTTGGCGAAAATCCACGCGCCCGTCGGCGATGTAGTAGAAGATGGCTTTAGTGCCGTCGCCTTGGAACTCAACATCGCCTATCTTCATTTCCAACCCAAGCGATTTAGCCAATTGGCGGGCTTTGATCATTGTGGCGTGTTCGCGTTGGTGAGCCGTTTCTGCCTTTTGTAAATCTTCCTCGGTGGCAAAACGCAGTACATTTCGAACCTCGTAGCGTGAAAGGTCAATGCGGTATTTGTGCATTTGGCATAGTACTAATCTGCCGGTTAGTACCACTTCACCTATGTCGTATCCGGGATTGGCTTCTACTACGATAACCGACCCTTTTTCAAGAGGTAATTTGTTGGAATTGTGAAAATAAGCCTTTCGGGTGTTCTTAAACTGCACTTCCACGATGTCCGTTTCGTTGACATTTTCCGGCAGATCGCTCAGATAGTCGGTTACGGGCAGCATGTGTGCCGAATTGCGGAAGCATGCCTTGGTGGAAAATTGGCATGCATTATTGTTGAGCGTAAATCGTTCGTTCATAATCAAAAACTCCTTTTTTCGTTCCCTTTTTAGTATATGGTTGGTTATTTTTTGATGAGTACAATCATTTGCAAGCACAAGTCGAAAAAAATGATTTTCGGGTTGCCGTTTTGTGCAATTTGTCGCTCGGCAGTTGCGAGTTCATTCATTATTTTTTCGACATTATTTTCATGAATGAAAACTGCAAAATTTTTGCTAAACGCAGCTTCGTCGCTCGTTTGGTAGTTAAGAGCCGGTTGGTGAAAATTGTAGATGAAGTTTTCTCGTATTTGTCGTTGAGCAAACTGCAAGAAGGCTTTTTGCGTTTCTCTTCCTACTTTTTTGTCGGCTATTTGCAGGCTCCATTTGCGCAACTCTTGCAGGGCGGCATAATCTTTGCGATGTCCTACTTTCCATGCGTTGCGCATGAGTGTCTGAAAATCTTCAAAGAAGGTTCTGTTTTGTTCGTTTTCTCCCATCAGTTGCAACGCGGTATAGTAACTGCCTTGTGCCAAGTGGGCTATATCTTGGGCGGTGGGTGCCTCATAGCCTTGGGTTGTGAGAGCGGTTGCTATCTGCGTTTCTGATAGAGGATTAAATCGGATAAGTTGGGTGCGGCTTATTATGGTGGACAGAAGTCGTTCAGGATATTCGGAAACCAAAATAAGCACCGTTTTTTCAGGAGGTTCTTCGATGAGTTTCAGCAGTTTATTGGAACACACATCGTTCATTTTTTCGGGTTGCCAGATAATCATTACCTTGTAGCCCTGTCCGAAGGCTTTGAGCGATAGTTTGCGCAGGATTTCGCTACTCTCTTTTTCATAGATGAGTGCCTGTTTGTTCTCCGCTTCCATTTTTTGATACCAGTCGGCTGCTGATATGTATTGTTGTTGGAGGATTAGCGAGCGAAAGTCGTTCATATAGTCGTCGCAGACTTCCTTTTTCGTTTTCTCGTCTTTGACGATAGGGAATGCAAAATGTAGGTCAGGGTGTTGCAGTCGTTCAAACTGCTTGCATGTAGGACATTCGCCGCATGAGTCATCGTCTGTTCGGTTGGGACAGTTGAGGTATTGGGCATAGGCTATGGCTGTGCTCAATTTGCCCACACCCTGCTTACCGGCAAAGAGTTGTGCGTGGGGAATGCGCCCGTTTTGAACGGAAAGTCGCAGTTGGCGCTTGACATCTTCTTGTCCTATAATATCGCGAAATCGCATAGTCTGTTCTCAAAGAAAGCGCGCAAAGGTAATCAAATTTTTTTTGTCCATCGAATAAAAAGTAATAGTAATCCGATTGTAACGACAGCGGCGATGATGTAGGCTATAAGACTTAGTCCTTTGGCAGCAAATTGCAGTCCTTCCGGTGCGATAAAAATATAACTGACGCTAACCATGGTCATAAACAGTGCCGGAATAAGCGCAATCAGATAGCCTTTGGGGTATGCGTGTTGGCCGGTATGTTCCTGCTTATAGAGGAATACCGTTCCTGCCCAGAGAGTAAAGACAGCCAGCGTTTGATTGGTCCATGCGAAGTACCGCCAAACGACATTGAAATCAACAAACACCATACCAAAAACGCATAAGAAGAGAGGAATGGCGATGATGAGTCGTTTGGGAATACGTTTTTGATCCCAGTGTAAGAAGTCCGCTACGATGAGACGAGCGGAGCGAAGGGCGGTGTCGCCGCTTGTAATCGGAGCGGCAATAACGCCTATGATTGCCAGTAATCCGCCTACTGTGCCGAGCCATGAGCGGCTGACTTGGTCAACCACCAGTGCTGCAATGTTTTCACCCGGGTGGGCATCCTTAAAGGCTTGCAGTCCGTCAATACCATATAAGCCTTGTTCGGGAACCGCAAAAAATGTACCTGCTGCCGCTGCCCATATTAGTGCCAATATGCCTTCAGCTACCATGGCTCCATAGAAAATCCATCTGCCTTGTCGCTCGTTGGTTACGCAGCGAGCCATAAGAGGTGATTGAGTGCCGTGAAAACCGGAAATGGCTCCGCAAGCGATGCTGACAAACATCATCGGGAAGAGTGGTAATCCGTCAGTCTGGCGGTTGTGTAATCCGTCGGTTAATTCAGGCATTTCGCCGTTATGCCAACCCAGCATAATCACCATGATTCCTATTCCCATAAATAGCAACACGCCTCCGAAAATAGGATAGAAGCGTCCAATTAGTTTATCTACGGGCAGTATGGTTGCGAATATGTAGTAAGCAAAGATGATGAGTACCCACACCAAGGGCATCGTGCTGCTCCCCCAAGTAATGGTAGGCAAATGGCAGAGTCCTTGCAACAAGGTAGCCGGACCGCTTAGAAAAGTGGTTGTCAGCAGAATGAGTAGAACAAGTGACAGCACGCGCATAAAGAGTTGGATGCCGGTACCTAATTCGCTTCCTACTATTTCAGGAAGGGATGCTCCGTCTTTGCGGATGGATAGCATGCCGCTCAGGTAGTCGTGAACACCTCCGGCAAAAATTGTTCCGAACACAATCCATAGAAAGGCAGCCGGACCGAAGAAAATCCCCATGATGGCACCGAAGATGGGTCCTAAACCCGCAATGTTGAGAAACTGAACGAGAAAAATGCGCCAAGGTTTCATCGGTACATAGTCCACCCCGTCGGTGTGTGTAAGAGCGGGTGTACGTCGTTCGGGATGGATGCCAAACACTTTTTCCACAAAAGTCCCATATAGTATAAAACCAAGGACTAAAGCCACTAATGAAATAATAAAAGTAACCATAATTGAGATTGTTTTTATAGCGAACCGATCGCTTTATGTAGATGTTTAATCAGTTTGTCAGTAAGTTGTGTGAGAGATTGTTTTTCGTTGTTTTCAACGATATAATTCGCTTTTTTTCGCAGGCTGCAATTGCTCATTTGTGTGTTGATACGAGCCATTACTTGTTCGCGTGTTTTTCCGTCACGCGTCATGGTGCGTTCTATGCGAAGTTTCTTGGGGGCAATGACTGCTACGACATAGTTGCACAGTTGGTTTAGACCGCTTTCGTAGAGAATAGCACTTTCTACAAATATCCATCCATTGTTTTCGTTTGCCGAGTATAACAGAAGGTCATTTTGTACGGCGGGGTGAACGATGGCATTGAGTTGCTTGAGCAGGTCGGGGTTTGTAAATACACGTTCTGCCACTTTCTGCGTACAGTATTGATCGGCTTCGTACACATCTTTTCCGAGCAGTTTTTCTATTTGAGAGCGGACAAGGGGAGTAAGTACTATACGTTTAGCCGCTGAATCCGTGTCATAGACTTTGTATCCGTGGGTACGGAGAAGGTTGGCTATGGTTGTTTTGCCGCTTCCTATTCCCCCTGTTAGTCCAATGAGTGTTGCCATGCTCTATTGTTTGATTTTAGAATTGAAAATAGATAAAAGGTTGTATGTCGGTTATCATAAAACGATGAAGCAGGAGCACAACGGCTATGATAATCATTATCATCAGCCAGATAGGTAAAGAGGCAAACAGCAAACGATACCACTGCTTAAATTTATCAGGCATCCAGTGAATAATCATGCCGATGATAAAAAGGAGAATGATGATTCGGTGTTGCCAAAGTTGGGGCAAGAGATTATTCGTTTGCCAAGGTGAACCGATTTGTGTCATCATCTGTTGGGCTGTTTGCCAAGCCACTTCGTTGGCAGTAGCCGGGTCTAAATTAGAGCCTGAACGGAAAAAAAGTCGTGTAAATGTGATAAAAACAAAGGTTTGTATGACAGCCCAACCTGTGTGTATGGCTTTTGTCCGGTTCCCTTTGGGTAAATGCAGCAAAGAGTACAGATATTGCAGGAGTGTTCCTATCATTAGCAGTAGAACCCAAATCCACAGCACGTTAATCCAAGGTAGAGGAAAATAAAAACGTATAAGAGTTGTGATAGCGGTAAGCAAAACCATACCGATGAATTGGAAATGGAGATTCCACTCGCGCCAGATCTTGTTGATAATCATTCCTATTCCATTCAGTCCGCCCCAGATAAGAAAGTTCCAGCTGGCACCATGCCATAGACCGCCTAATAGCATTGTGATGAATGAGTTAAGATTGGCATAAAGGAGTCGGCGGTGTTGTGGACGAAGCCATGCTATGAGCGCAATAATGCCGGCGATAAGAATAGTAAAACCTATCACCCACCAATTGCCGCTCAACTTTAGGCCGATGACCGCGATAATAAAGATACCCATGTAAGTGCCCAAGGTGGCTTGTCGGTTGCCGCCCAAGGGAATATATACATACGTTTTGAGCCAACGGCTGAGTGATATATGCCATCTGCGCCAAAATTCTTGCGGGTTTTTGGCTTTGTAAGGTGAGTGGAAGTTGCGGGGCAGATAGAAACCGAGAAGCATAGCCACTCCAATGGCGATATCCGTATAGCCGGAGAAGTCGGCATAGACTTGCAACGAGTAGGCAAACAGAGCCAATAGGTTCTCCGCACCGGAAAAAAGCAATGGGTTGTCAAATACACGGTCAATAAACTGAATGGCTAAAAAATCGCTCAGTATAATCTTCTTTATCAAGCCGTTCAATATCCAAAAAACGGCTATCCCGAATTGCCGTTTGCTTAGATGAAAAGGTTTGTAGAGTTGCGGAACGAACTCGGATGCGCGGACGATAGGTCCTGCTACCAGTTGAGGGAAAAAGGAGACGTAAAACGCAAAGTCAAGCAGATTTTGTACCGGCGATATGCGTTGGTGATATACGTCGGATATGTAGGAAATGACTTGAAAAGTGTAGAAACTAATGCCTACCGGAAGAAGAATTTTTTCGGTGATAGTAAGGTGAGTGCCAATCAGTTGGTTGATAAAATCAACCCCAAAATAAGCATACTTGAAGAATGCCAATACGCCAAGGTCAATAATAACCCCTACGCATAGCCACAGCCGTTTAAGTCCTTGTTGATTGTTGGCACGTTCCAGCAAAAGAGCCAACAGCCAGTTGGTAAGTGTGAGAAAGATGAGTAATAATAGGAATGTTCCGCTTGTTTTGTAGTAAAAGAACCAACTGGCGAACATTAGGAATACATTGCGCAGGTGCAGACGCAGATGAGATTGTGCGTTCTTGCCCGTTTCCATTAGGATGGCGAATAGGCAATAGACGAGTGCAAAGAATACCCAAAACTCCCACTGCGTAAAGAGCAGCGGGCGTTGTGTATGGAAGGCGAATATGTCAATGAAGTCCGTTAGCATTATTGATGGGGAATAGCAGATAGTCGCTCAGCAATTGTCCTGCTTTATCGGCCCCGTTACGGGTAAAGTGGATGCCGTCTTGACCGGCTAAACCCTGTTGTATCCATTCGTTCATACTTCCTGCTCCTCCCATAGCATCGAATAATGACCAGTAGGCGGCTCTTTCTTCTTCAGCAGCCGTTTGTAGTGCTTTATCTAAAGCCGGTAGAACACGATAGGATTTTCGTTGTCCGCCTTCGTGATAGAGCATATCGCTGGGTCCAATCATCAGAATGGCAGCAGCGGGAGCAACTTGATGCAAATAGCGTATTTGTTGTTTTACGCGGTTCACGTAATGGGTAATTTGTTGGTCTGTTTTTACATAAGGGACAACATTGCCGCTGAATTGCCAGATAATGAGTCGGGTGCGGGTGTGGTCGAAGTAGTGTGAAAGGGCGGTGGAGTCTATGTGGGTAAAGATGGTGCCTGCACAGCCTCTCATTGGTATGTTATCCACCTGAATTCCTGTCGGTGTCTCGGCAGAAATGCCGTAGATAAGTTGTTTGCCGGTTAGATGGAGCGTATAGGAAGAAACGGTATCCGGCATATAAACAAAACTATCTTGTTCGGCCACGATGCGAATGCGCGTAAAACGACTCTCCGGTCCGTTGAGACGTGTACGAATATTCCATACAAGGTCTTCACTTCCGGCTACTTTTACGTTATCCATTATATAGACTTGCGCCATGGGACCGTACAAACCATCGGAACGTCTGTAGGATGTCGGTCCATAGGCTCGATAGACTTTCGGGGCAATGGTTCTGTTTGCATGTTGTATGGTTTGTAGAGAAGTGCGAACGTCCAAAGTCTGGTAGAGTGGCAGGAGACCTACTCCGTTCCCTCCAAATCTGTCTTGTAATGCGCGGCGTAGGACGAAGGTCATACGATCGCCTTCTATTTGTGAATCACCATAATGTACCACACGAATAGTTTGTTCGCGGCTGTATGCCAATGCGTCATAAAAAGGGGCTAACCACTTGTATACAGATTGCCCATTATCCCACCTATCGGTGCGCAAATTGTTGTCTTCATCGGATAAATCCGGTATAGAAAGAAGTACAATCGTATCGGAAATCGAGTGCTCGGAAGACGGCGGCTCGTTATATGTCCGCCATCCCCATAAGGCTGCCGCTGCAAGTGTAAGAGCCAGAATAATAATCAAACAAACTTGGTACGGTCTCATTTTTTCCACAGAACTTTGGTGAATAGCAGCAGGATAGTAAAGATTTCCAAACGCCCGGTCAGCATAATCAGCGTCATCCACCATTTGCCGAAAGTGGGAAATAGAGCATACGAACCGCTTGGACCGTACTGACCGATACTCATACCCACATTGCCGATGGACGAAATGGCAACACCTATTGACTCCTCCAAGTTTACACCACATGCACTAAAAACGAGAACGGATAAGAAAATGAGGAGGATGTAAAATACCATAAACGCCATTACATTGTTAATGGTTGTATAGGGTAGCGGCTTGCCGTTCAGTTTAATAGGAATGATGGCATGCGGGTGTATGCGGCGTTGAAATTCTGCCACGCCACTTTTGACAAAGATGATAATCCGTACCCATTTGATACCGCCGGCGGTAGAACCGCTGCTACCGCCCGTGATAAACATCATTGCCACCATAACCCATAGAAGGGGATGCCAAGTCATATAGTCGGAGGCTGCAAAACCGGTGGATGTTATCGCATTTGCAGCCATAAAAAAACCATGTCGCAGCGAGTGCTCTAAATGGCGAAGGACGGGAATGGTACCTTCTTTCCAAACAGGGTTGGCAAGTCCGTAGTAAACGCATAGACCGATAGTAAGTGCGAGGCTGCAAACAATAACTGAGCGCACGTACCAACGTGTTTCTTCGTCTTTGAGAAGGCGGGAAGGTTTACCTCGCAAAAAATGAACCAGTAAAGCAAAGTTAATGCCAGATAGGAAGGTAAATATGCCCACTATGTAGTGAACGGCAGGTCCGTAGAGCATCAGGCTGGTGTTTTTGGTAGAAAAACCTCCTGTGGCAATAGTGGCGAACGAGTGGCATAGAGCGTCGAAGCCACACATTCCTGCCCATTTTAGCAGTAGTGTTTCCGTGGCTGTCATCAAGATATATACGCCCCACAGCAGTTTGGCGGTGTCGGCTATTCGGGGAGAGAGTTTTTCGTAGTTCACACCGGTTACTTCGGCGGCATACAACTGCATACCACCTAAGCCGAACATGGGTAGAAGAGCCACGCAAAGCACAATGATTCCTAATCCGCCTAACCATTGGGTCATTGCGCGCCAGAACAAGGCTGCATGCGTCAGCGACTCTACGTCATTGAGTATAGTGGCTCCCGTGGTGGTAAAGCCTGACATGGTCTCAAACCAAGCATCCGTGAAGGAGCTAATCTGACCGCTAAGGTAATAAGGAAGCAACCCGAAAAGGGAAAATATGACCCACACCATGGCGACAATTACGTACCCCTCTCGTTCCCCTACGCGAGATGAGGCATGCCTGCCAAACCATAGTCCCAATAAACCGGCAAGAAAGGTGATCGTGGTTGAGACAATGAATGCATTTAGGTCAGGGTCTGAATAATAGACGCTGACTCCGGTAGCCAGAGCCATAAAAAAGGTTTCAATGAGCAACAGTGCACCCATTGTCCGAAAAACCAATTCTTTGTTAAACGCTCTTGTCATCTGAAATATCGTTCCAGTTCGCGTATGTTATGGCTTTTACATAGCACTATGACTTGGTCGCCGGGCAAAATCTGGGTGTCGCCGTTGACCAAAAGTCCTTCTTTAGCACGTACCAAGCCGCCAATAATTACTTCTTTGGGCATGCGGATGTCCTTAATTTTGTTGCGGGTAATGCGGCTGCCTTCGGTGGCGACTAATTCGACTATTTCTGCGTCGGCGCTGGTTAGGTTTCTTACATTTAGGACGCTGGCATTCAGCAGCATCTGGTAGATGTAACTGGCGGTGATCGTTTTTTTGTTGAGCACGGTACCAATGTCCAAGCGTTCAGCCATTTGAATATAGTCTATGTTTTCCACATCGGCTATCGTCTTGTTTACTCCAAAACGTTTAGCAGCGAGGCAGGCAAAGATATTGGCTTCGCTACTGTCGGTAACTGCTACAAAAGCGTCTGTGTCTTGTATGCCTTCTTCTATGAGGTCGTCCATAGACGAGCCATCTGCGTGAATAACGAGCGCGTTACCTACTTTTTCGCTGATTTGCATGCATCTGTCTCGGTCTGCTTCCAAGATTTTGATTTGAATGTTTTCCGGCAGACTATGTGCGGCTTTCAGCGTGATACGGGATCCGCCGTAGAACATAACACGCCGTATATCGCGTAGGGTTTTGCCTAATTGCGTGCGAAGAAAATCCATTTCGTCTTGCGTACAGACGGCATATACCATATCGCCGGCTTGTACCTCATCAGTTCCGATCGGAAAGATTGTTTGGTTGTCGCGTTTGATGAGTACGATACGATATTTTCCGTGGCTAAAATAGCCGGAATCAAATCGTTGTCCGATAACTTCTGCACCCTCTCTAATCTTGACTACACAAAGTTCCAAGGCACCTCGGCAGAGGGTGATGTGGTAGCGCATCCAGTTGGTACGAAGTGCCTCTTCAATCTCGTTAGCCGCCAAAACTTCCGGATAAATAAGGTGGTTAAGACCCATTTTTTCAAACATAGGGCGGTTGTCCGGCATCAGGTATTCGTAGTTGTCCACCCGTGCTAACGTTTTTTTTGCTCCCAATTGGTTGGCTATCAAACAACTGGTTATGTTTTGCGACTCGTAAGGAGTAACGGCAATGAAAAGATCCACATCCTTTACTCCCATTTCACGCAAATCGTGAATGGAAGTAGGGCTTCCTACACGGGTCATGAGGTCATAGTTTGCCTCTAATATGCCGAGTCGTTCGGCGTTCCCGTCTAAAAGGCAAATATCCATATTTTCACGCGAGAGCAGTTTGGCAAGATGTGTGCCTACTTCTCCAGCGCCTGCAATAGCGATTCGCATAATCCTTCTTTATCTAAATGTAGAAAATGATATAATTCATCGGGACTTCCGTGTGTTACAAATTGGTCTTTTACCCCCAAGCGAATCACTCGTACAGGGAATCCGTGTTCGGTCATATATTCGCTTACGGCACTACCTAATCCCCCTTCGGTCATCCCGTCTTCTACGGTAATGACGGTGTGATAGTGTTGCCCGATATGTTCCAATACGTTTGTGTCTATGGGTTTGAGCCAACGCATATCCCATAGTGCCCATGTGTTTGAACCTGCTTTTTTCTCGGCTTCTTCAATGGCTTGATAGGTCGTATTACCGATAGCACCGATGGTGAGTACTGCTATTTTTGTACCTTGTCGGAGTTGAACGGCTTTGCCTATTTCTTGAAGTTTGTTGTTAGTCTCCGTTACATTTTGCGGCACATTGCCTCTTGGGTAACGAATGGCTACAGGTCCGTCCATTTGAATAGCCTGTTGCATCATGTACCTCAGATCTTCTGCAGTGCGTGGTGCTGCAATCTGCATATTGGGGATAGAACGTAGAAAACATAAATCCAGAAGTCCGTGATGGGTTGCACCATCGTGTCCGACTATACCGGCTCTGTCCACGCAAATGACTACGTGTTGGCGCGTGAGAGCTACGTCGTGAACAATTTGGTCATACGCCCGTTGCAGAAAAGACGAATAGACATTGACTACCGGAATGATACCTCCTTTCGCCAAGCCGGCAGCAAAGGTGAGGGCATGCGATTCGGCTATTCCGACATCAAAGACACGTTGGGGGATGGCTTCTTTCATAATGGACATGGAGCATCCGCTTAACATAGCAGGTGTAATGCCCACAATGCGAGAGTCAAGACGTGCTAAGCGTAATAATTCTTGCCCGAATACGTCTTGCCACAGTTGGTGGGAGTGTCCGGAAGATTTTCTTTCACCGCTTTTCGGGTCAAATTCTCCCGGGGCGTGCCAAGTAGTTTGATCCAATTCTGCCGGTTTGTATCCTTTCCCTTTTGTAGTTATGATATGCAACACGCGTGGTCCTTTGTGGTATTTGATTTCTGTGAGAATGCGTACCAGCCCTTCTACATCGTGCCCGTCTGTCGGACCGAAATAGCGCAAGTGAAGACCTTGGAAGATGTTGTTGGGTTGGTGAGTAAGCCATGCTTTGAGGGCATTATGACGACTTTGCAGTTGATTTTTTTTGCTGTCGTCCACCCAGTGCCGTTTGACGGCTATCTGGTATAGCCACCAACGCCAACGGTTGTAGCGGTTGCTGGTGGTTAGATCCACCAAGTATTGTGTGAACCCTCCTTTTATCGGGTCAATAGCCATGTGGTTGTCATTGACAACGATAAGCAGGTTGTTGCGGTTCATGGATGTGTTGTTCAGTCCTTCAAACGCCAATCCGCCGGTCATTGAACCATCGCCGATGACAGCCACTACGGCGGGAGGTATCTTCTTGTCGGCTTGCAGTTCGCCCGCTACTTGTATTCCTAACGCTGCGGATATGCTGTTGCTGGCATGTCCGGCTACGAAAGCGTCGTATTCGCTTTCGTCGGGGGTGGGGAAAGGAGATAGGCCGCCCCAACGGCGGATGGTGGCAAATTGCTCCCGACGGGCAGTCAGGATCTTGTGGGCGTATGCCTGATGACCTACATCCCATACAATTTGGTCGTGAGGAGTGTCAAAGACATAGTGTAGAGCTACGGTCAGTTCGACAGCGCCTAATGAAGAAGCCAAGTGCCCCGGGTTATGGCTTAAGCATTGGATGATATAGTCTCGTATCTCGTCGCAGACTTGCGGTAGGGCTTCTCGGGGCAACTGCCGGAGGTCTTGCGGTGTGTTAATCTTGTCTAAATAGCGGTATTCCATACGGGCGGCAAAATTAAGGCAGGAGTTTGGAATAAACAAAAATAAAATGGCAGTCTATTTGGTATATATAGAAAAGTATATCTACTTTTGCGGGCTGTTAGTAAGAGCAATACATACTTATTTTTATACTTTTTGCTATGGAACGATTGGTCATTATCCCTACTTACAACGAGAAAGAGAACATTGAAGCCATCATCCGTGCCGTGATGGACTTGCCTACTCGTTTTGATGTGTTAGTTATAGACGACGGTTCGCCGGACGGTACGGCGCAGATTGTGAAGAACCTGATGGGGGGGGATTGTAAAAATCGCCTTCATATAGTAGAACGGCAGGGTAAGTTAGGCTTAGGTACTGCCTATATATGCGGATTTCGCTGGGGCTTGGAGCACGGGTATGATTATATCTTTGAGATGGATGCTGATTTTTCGCACAATCCCAATGATTTGGAAAAGTTATATGCGGCTCTTACTCAAGGTGCGGATGTGGCGATAGGCAGTCGGTATGTCAGTGGGGTGAATGTAGTCAATTGGCCGATGGGGCGTGTGCTGATGAGTTATTTTGCATCCAAGTATGTCCGCACGGTGCTGGGTATTCCTGTGCATGATACCACTGCCGGTTTTGTAGGGTATCATCGTCATGTATTGGAAACGATAGAGTTGGACAAGATTCGCTTCAAGGGATATGCCTTCCAAATAGAGATGAAATTTACCGCCTATAAGTGTGGGTTTGTAATCAAGGAGGTTCCTATCATTTTCGTCAATCGTGTGTTAGGTACAAGTAAGATGTCAGGAGGAATCTTCTCGGAGGCATTATTGGGTGTGTTGCGTCTAAAGTGGAGTTCATGGTTCCGCAAGTATCCTCAGAAATGATGATTAGGCAAAACGTACTATGAAAAAAATAGTTTTTTTGTGGGCAGTTGCCATGTGTTTATTGGCGGCGTGTACAAAAGGAAATCAGAATGATACACCCGAAGAGGTGAGTGAGGTCCCGACACCTCGTTATTGTTGTGGTGTGCCGGTTGATTCCTTTCGGATAGATACTTTGCAAGTTCGGCAAGGAGAGACGTTAGGGGGACTGATGACCCGTGCGGGTGCTACATCTCGTCAGGTGGCAGCTGTCAGTTGTCTTAGTAAGGAGGATTTTGATGTGCGCAGCCTTCGCGTGGGTAAGACATATTGGGTGCTTTATCCTCTTGCAAATGCAGATAGCGCGGGAGTGGATGTGTCTGTGCCGCGTTATCTTTTTTATTTCCCCTCTATCCAAGAAACATACGTGTTTCATTTATCGGACTCGCTAACCGTATCGCATGAAATCAAACCTGTACGAACGGAGAAAAAACAAACCCAAGCCGTAATAGAGTCCAGTCTGTGGAATGCATTGACAGAGCAGAGTTTGCCTATTGAATTGGCATTGGAATTGAGTGAGATTTATGCATGGACCATAGATTTCTTCGGTTTGCAGAAAGGCGATTCAATACGTGTGTATTATGATGAACAATTTGTGGATAGTGTGCGGATTGGAATAGGTCGTATTTATGCGGCCAATTTTTATCATGGTCGCCAGTGGTTAGAGGCGTTCTATTATGAGCCGCCTGATTCGTTGAAGGCTCAGTATGATCCGTCTGTTTCCGGCTATTTTGATGGTAATGGTAAGAGTTTGCGTAAGGCTTTTTTGAAAGCACCGCTTAACTATAAGCGCATTTCTTCTCATTTTACCTATGCGCGTAAGCATCCTATCTATAAGACCGTTCGCCCGCATACGGGCGTGGATTATGCCGCTCCGATGGGAACGCCGGTGGTTGCAATAGGCGATGGGGTAGTGCAATTCAAAGCCTATAAAGGCGGTGGAGGTAATACTATAAAAATCAAACATAACTCTACCTATACGACAGCCTATTTGCATTTGAGCGGATACGCCAAGGGTTTGGCGGTAGGACAGCGTGTCAAACAAGGTCAAGTGATAGGTTATGTAGGTTCGACGGGCAGTTCAACCGGACCTCATCTTGATTTCCGCGTATGGAAGAACGGAACACCGGTGAATCCGCTCAAATTAGAGAGTCCGCCCGCAACTCCTATTCCTGATGGATTGAAAGCGGATTTTCAACGTATAGTCGGAGTTTATCGTCCATTTATAAGCAGTGAAAAGGAGTAATCATGATGAAGAATATAGCATTTATAATTAACCCGATAAGCGGTACGCAGAATAAGCGTCGTTTGCCCAAACAGATTTTGGAAGTGCTGGATAAGGAGCAGTGGATGCCCAATATCGAGTTTACCGAATATGCGGGACATGCCCGTGAGTTGGCGAGTCAGTATGCCAAGATGGGGTTTTATGCCGTGGTGGCAGTAGGCGGTGACGGAACAGTGAACGAGGTGGCTTGCGGCTTGCGGGATACAGATACAGCGATGGGAATTATCCCGATGGGAAGTGGCAATGGCTTTGCTCGTCATCTGAATATTCCGTTGCGTACAGCAAGTGCCATAGAAATGCTAAATCATAGTGAAGTAATAGAAGCGGATTACGGTATGGCAAACGAGTATGTGTTTGTAACTACTTGCGGCACAGGTTTTGACGCGTTGGTTGCCTATCAGTTTGCCACTGCCGGCAGCCGAGGTTTTCAGACGTATGTCAAGAAAATCATGCAGGATGTGCTGACCTATAAACCTGAAACGTATCGAATAACGGACGGTAAGGATATCAACATAGAGCATAAAGCTTTTCTGCTGACTTTTGCTAATGCCAACCAGTGGGGGAACAAGGCATATATAGCCCCGCATGCCAGCATACAGGACGGCAAGATGGATATTTGTATGTTGAGCAGTAGTGCTATATTGGGCGCGCCGGCATTGGCTGTTTCGCTCTTTACCAAGACGATAGATAAAAGCATGTTCATGGACTCGTTGCAGGCGCGCGATGTGACTTTATACAGAGAGGCAGAGTCTCCTTTTCATATTGATGGCGATCCCGTGGCCATGCCTAAACAAGTGCGTATCCGTATGGTAGAAGGCGGATTGCGTGTGCTGGTGGCTAAACGATTTTAACAATTCATAATGCTTAATTCACAATTCATAATTATGGAAGAAGAAAAGAATCTTAATTTTATTGAACAAATTGTAGAGAATGATTTGCGCGAAGGCAAGAATGACGGACGCATACAGACGCGTTTTCCGCCGGAGCCGAACGGCTATCTTCATATAGGTCATGTCAAAGCCATCTGTATGGATTTTGGTATAGCCGAGAAATACAATGGTGTGTGCAACCTGCGCTTTGACGACACCAATCCCGTCAAAGAGGACACTGAGTATGTGGATAGTATTCAGCAGGATATCCGTTGGTTGGGTTTTCGCTGGGGACAGGTCTATTATGCCAGCGACTATTTTGACCAACTCTACGAGTTGGCACTCCGCTTTATTCGTGAGGGCAAAGCCTATGTGGACGAACAGACCGCTGAGCAGATAGCCGAACAGAAAGGTACACCTACCGAGCCGGGTGTGGCATCGCCCTATCGTGACCGCCCTGTGGAGGAGAACCTGCGTCTGTTCGAAGCCATGCAACGCGGCGAGATAGAAGAAGGGCGGATGGTGCTGCGCGCCAAGATAGATATGGCGAATCCCAACATGCACTTCCGTGACCCCATCATGTACCGTATCATCACCTCGCACCCACACCATCGCACGGGTAGGAAGTGGAATGTGTATCCTATGTATGACTTTGCTCATGGTCAGAGCGACTACTTTGAGGGTGTGACCCATAGTATCTGCACCTTAGAGTTTGTGGTACACCGTCCATTGTACGACTATTTCATCGACCAATTCGTAGGTGAAGTGCCGTCCAATTTTCCTGCTTGGAAAGAGGGCTCGGACTATCGTCCGCACCAGTATGAGTTCAATCGTCTGAACATCACCTATACCGTCATGTCCAAGCGCAAAATGTTGCAGTTGGTCAAAGAGGGGTTGGTGGCAGGTTGGGACGACCCGCGCATGCCGACCGTTTGTGGTCTGCGTCGGCGCGGTTATACTGCCGAGGCTATCCGTACATTTATTGACAAAATCGGTTATACCAAAGTGGAGGGCATGATTGACCTCGGTCTGTTGGAGCATACCATTCGCGAGAGCCTCAAACAGACAGCGCCGCGCGTGTGCGCTATTTTTGACCCCGTTAAGTTGGTGTTGACCAACTACGTAGGTGATGGCGAAATGATTGAGGCAGAGAATATTGACGGCATGCCCGAATTGGGCTCGCGTATCATGCCTTTTGGCAAAGAATTGTATATTGAGCGTGGCGACTTCTTGGAAGAGGCAGACAAGAACTTCTTCCGTCTCAGCCCGGGCGGGCGCGAGGTACGCCTTAAGAGTGCTTATATCATTCAAGCCACCGGTTGTGAGAAAGACAGCGAAGGGTGTATTACTACCGTCTATGCCACTTACGACCCCACATCCAAGTCGGGAACAGAGGGCGGCAACCGCAAGACCAAAGCGACCATCAACTGGGTGGAATGTGGCTCGTGTGTAGATGTGGAAGCCCGCTTGTATGACCGTCTGTTCCGTGTAGAGAACCCATCAGCCGAAGAAGGCGACTTCCGCGATTTGCTCAATGCAGACAGCCTCAAGGTGGTAACCTGCAAAGCCGAACAGTCGCTACGAAACGAGATGCACCCCGTGCAGGTAGTGGACGGTATAGCCCAAGTCAAGCATTTCCAACTGCTCAAGCAGGGTTATTTCGTGATTGATCCTGATACCAACGAAAACCGATTGGTGCTCAACCGCACGGCATCGCTGAAAGACAACTGGCAGAAATAGGACTATCTTTCCTTTTCAAATCGGTTCTGCTCAATCCACTTGTCCAAATCCATCTTACCATCTCCTAACCGCGTCTTGATTTTTTGACGTCGGTTCCAGATGGTACGATCGGTTTGGTTGAGCAATACGGCAATCTCCGTGTTGTCCAACCCCAACAGAGCGAGAGCTATGTACTGGTCGTCTTGTTCGGTTAGGGTCGGATAGCGGTTGTGCAGTTGCGGCAGGAACGAACTATAGACGCGGTCGAACTCCTGCATGAACTGTTGCCGGTTGGAGTCGTTGGCAAAGGTCATTTCGTCGATATAGGCTTTGACCCATGCGGGCAACTGCTGTGGCAGGCTGTCCGCCGAGCGGCGCAGACGGACTGCCATATTGACCCGCTGTTGCAGAATCTTCTTGAGCGATTGCCGTTTGTCTTGCAGCCGCCGATTGGCTTCGCGAGTTTGCAGGCGGCTGATTTCTACTTCTTTTTCCCGTTTCAGTCTTTTATTGCGCTCCATAAAGGTAACTAACAAACTGCCTAACAGCAGCAAGGCGACTGCCCCCAGCACAATATACAGCCGCTGTTTGTCCACTTGCAACTGCAAGGCGCGTTTCTCGGCTTTTTCCAAGTCGTATTGGCGTGCAATGGCATAGGTGCGGCTCATCCCCTCGGCTTGTAGGCGGTGAACGGATTGGTTATACAGCAAAAGGAAAGAGGTAAAAGCAGAATCGGTTTGACCCTCTTGCGCCAAGAGAAGACTTTCCAAATAGGCATAATGTTCACGGCTCCAGCGGGTCAGAGCGGTGTCGGCAGCAAACTGTTGCAACCAATAGCGGGCGGAGTCTGTACGGTCTTGTGACAGAAAGTGCTCAACGGGTATCCAAGCATAGCGAAAGAGATGGAACGAGTCGCACAAGATTTGATTTTCGCACATCATCGTCAACGTATCAGGTGGATAGTGGTTGAGCAGGTACTGCATACGGATGTCGTGATAAATCAATCGGTTAGGTTGCTGACCGGCAAGATTAATGGCTTTTTGGAAGCATTGCTCATAGCGCGTTGTGTCCTCTCGCCAAAGGCTCATGCGGGCTATATCGCGGTAGGTAGTAGCCAAACGCATGGTGTCGCCGCATTGCTCAAAGTAGGGCAATGCGGCTTCGTATTTCTTGTCGGCTTCGGTCCATAGGTAGTCGCTCTGCTCTAAGGCGGAGCCTTGAACGGTGTAGATCATGCCGGCAATGGGGTCATCGGCTGGCAGTGAGGGAATGAGCGTCTCTGCTTCTTTGAGGGCGGTCATGGCTTGGTCGTAGCGGCAGAGGTAATGGTAGACACAGCCTTGCAGATACAGGGCATGGCACAGTGCCCCTGAATCGTGGGCATCGCGAGCTGCTGTAACAAGAGCCGTGAGTGTGCTGTCGGTCGGCACTTGTCCGTTGCGAAACGTTTCCGTCTCGGCAGTGATGCGACCCGTGAGTGCCTCATCATGGGTAGCCGAATGGCAACTCCACAAGCACACTATAGCAAACAGGCAGAGAAGAACGGAAGGCGTTTTCATTGTATAAGTGTGCCGTTGAGGTTGTACAGGTGATTGCCTTTGAGGATAACGATTTGACCTTCGTGGAAGATGCATCGTGTGTCCTGATAGTCGAAGGATATGTTGTCCAAAGCGGTTGAATACGGTTCGTAGGGCACAACCGGCGGAGTGGGGGTTACCTCTGTTCCGTCCGGCTCAATGGTTCCCTTGTAGCCCCATGTGGCAAACTCGCCTTTATAGACGTGTAGTACTTGTTCGTCTTTGCCGAGGGTTGCCACCGTATAGCTATAGCGTGTGGCGTTGGTTAAGCCCGTGACCATGAAACTCAGCGACCTGTTGTCTGCCGTTGCCGACCGGCGGGCAGGGGCTGCAAACGTGATGCTGATCAATTGCCCGTATGCCCCAAAGGTGAGGTGGCAGAAAATCTCACCGTCTTTGCGGATGTCTAATACATAGGTGTCTGCTCTTTTGTCCGTAGGCCATGTGAAATAGGCGGTGTTGTCGGTCGGATCCACGGTGACGGTGTTTTGCACGGTTTCACTCGGGTTCATCTCCGTCACGGTCAGCCGTCCCCAGTATTCGTGTTGCTGATAGAGAGGTGCACAACCTTGCGGCACAAGCAGAACAGCAGTGTTATCAATGCCGTCAAGCGTATGCTCATAGATAATTGGCGGCTGGGCTGTATAGCAACGGATGGTGTCTACTACTGAATCACCGGAGAAACAATAGTCTCCCAACATAATCACACTATTAGGAATGGTAATCTTACGGAGGTGCTTCCATCCGCTAAAGGCTTGTTCGTTGGCCACCACGAGGTTCTTGGGGAGTACTAATTCTGTCGGCATTGTGTCGTTGGCAAAAGCCGAGGCACCGATGCTACGAACTCCGTCCGGGAAAACAAGAGAGTCTAACAGAGGACAATCGCTGAAAGCGTTGTCGCCTATACTATTCAATCCTTTTGGAAAAACGACTCGTGTGAGTGCTGTACAGCCGTTGAAGGCATAGGCGGACACACCGCCGACTTTGGCCGGAATGGTTATCTCTGTGAGACCTGTGCAGTTTTGGAACGCATTGCTGCCTATTTTTTGCAACGAGTCGGGCAAAACGATGGTTGTTACTGCTTTGCAGTTGTAAAATGTATTGTTGCCAATTTCCTGCACGGTCGGGGCAAAAGTAATGGAGGTCATGCGGTTAGCACCGGAGCACAGTTTGTCGGGCACTCTGCGGACCGAGTCCCCGAAAGCGATGCCCGTATAGTACATACCCCATCCGTCCAACAAAATGTTGGATTGGTTATCAAAGTCGGGTATGTTCCATCGGATAAATCCTCGGCTGGAACGGATGAACAGCCCACTTCCCACCGATTTGAGTGAGGCGGGAAAAGTGATGGTGTCGGGAAGTTTAGCGGCTTGGAAGGCAGCCCCGCCGATGGACTCAATGCCTTCCGGGAAGAACTTGCTGTTCCATTTAACCCCGTAATGCCCCATGAAAGCACCGTATCCGATGGATTTCAGACTGTCGCTCCATGTTACGCTTGTTAGTGAGGACGAATAATTGACGGCACCTTCCTGTGGCAACATATATGCCATTGCGGCACGATCCTCTATGACGCGTACATTGGGCATATCCAACGTACGCAGGTTACGGCACGCGTCAAACATATAGGAGCGAAGTATGGTTACTCCACCCAAATAGGCACTTTTAATGGCGCTATCAGCCATTTTGAACCCCGTAATATCGGTAATGCTGTCGCTCACAATGAGTGTGTCCACCTCGTTGGTGAGATTGGAGTAGCCGATGGAGTCGGACAATTTTCTATCCACCACACCGCTGCCGTACAAATAGAGTCTGCCTGTACGGGCTTCGAAATAGAAAGTGGCACTATCGCCGGCTATGCCGGATCTGTCCGTGTAAGTGACAGCCGTGTTGTCTGCACGGGTAAAGGCAGTGCAGAGAGTCATCGTTAAGAGACAAAGAAGTGTTTTGTTCATACGCATAAGATTTTGGATTGATGGTTGTTGATTTGACGGTGCAAAAGTAGAGTGTCTCAGTAAGGCAGGCAAATTTTTCACTTACCCGCCTTGATTTATTGCTCCTCATAATCTGTAATATATAAAATATTTATTCGATTTACTTACCTGAGTGCGTTTTTTTTTCAATTTTCGTATTTTTACTGTACTTTTGCGCGTTTTTGTATGCATCCAGTGGGTTAGATGCAGCGCAAAAAGATGTTAAACCAACTTAAAGATATTTTTATTATGTCAAAAGTAACCGTAGTAGGTGCAGGTAATGTAGGTGCAACCTGTGCCAATGTATTAGCTGTTCATGAAGTAGCCAATCAAGTATGTTTGATTGATATCAAGGAAGGTCTTGCCGAGGGTAAGGCTATGGATATCATGCAAACGGCTCAGTTGATGGGCTTTGATACGGTGGTGGAAGGCGTTACGAACGATTATAGCCGTACTGCCGGTTCAGACGTGGTTATCATCACTTCGGGTATTCCTCGCAAGCCGGGAATGACTCGTGAGGAGTTGATTGGTGTGAATGCCGGTATCGTGAAGAGTGTGGCTACACAAATCCTTACTTATTCGCCTAACGCTATTATCATCGTCGTTTCCAACCCGATGGATACGATGGCTTATTTGACGCTTCATGCTCTAGGTCTGCCTCGTAATCGTGTCATCGGTATGGGTGGTGCTTTGGATAGTGCTCGTCTGCGTTATTATTTGAGCCAAGCTTTGAATTGCAATACCAATGATGTGGACGGATTTGTAATTGGTGGTCATGGTGATACAACGATGATTCCTCTCAAGTCGTTTATGACGTACAAGGGAGTGCATGTCAGCAACTTCCTGTCCGACGACGAGATAGAGGATGTGGTAAAGAAAACGATGGTAGGCGGTGCTACGCTGACGGGTCTGCTCGGTACGAGCGCATGGATGGCTCCCGGTGCTGCGGCTGCAAGTGTAGCAGAGACTATCATTAAAGACCAGAAGAAGATGATTCCTTGCTCCGTATCGTTAGAAGGTGAATATGGTATGAAGGACATTACAATAGGTGTTCCTTGCATCATCGGCAAGAACGGTCTGGAGAAGGTGCTTGAATTGCGTTTGTCGCAAGATGAGTTGGAACAACTGCGCAACAGCGAAGCCGCCGTTCGGAAAACAACCGCAGTATTAAAAGACCTCAACGTACTCTAATGGACCTTTTCGGCAAATGTCACATCAGCCTGCTTGACGAGGTTCGCCAAATGGGTATTTATCCTTATTTCCACTGTCTGGAGTCGCGTCAGGCTCCGATAGTGGAGATGGAGGGTAAAAAACGGATTATGCTGGGTAGTAATAACTATTTAGGTCTTACAGAAGACGAAGATGTTATTGCAGCCGGTAAGCAAGCGTTGGAAAAATACGGATCCGGGGTTAGTGGCAGTAGGTTTTTGAACGGGACATTGGATTTGCATATTGAGTTGGAGCAGGCGTTGTCCGCTTTCACGGGTTACGAGGCGGCGATGATTTGTTCTACCGGTTTTCAAACGAATTTAGCCATTCTTTCTGCCTTGTGCGGGAAGGATGATTTTATTCTTAATGATAGGGAGAATCACGCGTCTATTTATGATGCTACTCGGTTGAGTTATGCTACTCAACTTCGTTATCGTCATTCGGATATGGACGATCTGGAGCGCAAGTTGCAGTCGTTACCTATTGATGCCGGTAAGTTGATAGTAACGGATGGCGTGTTCTCTATGCGGGGAGATATATGTAAGTTACCTCAAATATGTGAGTTAGCGGATAAGTATCATGCCCGCGTGATGGTGGACGATGCGCACGGTTTTGGTGTATTGGGTGATGGCGGTCGAGGAACGGCGGCGTATTTTGGGTTGACAGATCGTGTGGATATAACGATGCTGACTTTCTCTAAGTCGTTAGCCAGTATAGGCGGATGTCTATTGGCAAGCGAGCGCGTTGTGGATTATGTTCGTCATACCAGCCGTCCGTTCATTTTCTCAGCATCTCTTACACCGAGCAGTGCAGCCACGGCTTTGGCGGCATTGCATCGTTTAGAAGCCGATCCGTCGCGACCGAAACGGTTGATGGCTTTGACGCATTATTTTCAGCAGTCGTTGAAGCAGGCAGGGGTTCGCATTATAGAAGCACCCACGCCAATTGTTCCTATTTTCACGTATGATACGCATCGTACGTTGGCGTTGGGCAAGCGTTTGTTTGATGAAGGAGTGTATGTGAATCCCGTGATAGCCCCGGCTTGTGTGGAAGGTGAATGTTTGCTCCGAACGACTTTGATGGCAACGCATACAGAGGCTATTATAGATGAGGCAACGGCTATTATTGCCCGTGTGTTGAACGAAGAAATCAACGGATAGGTTTTCTATGGAACACAGGGTGTCTTCCTTGGTGATAACCGGCGGTTCCAGCGGTATAGGTAAAGCAACGGCCGAGTTGTTTGCCTCTCGCGGTTGGCGGGTATATGAATTAAGCAGGAGCGGGAAAAGTAGTGAGGGGATAGTCCACATAGAGTGTGATGTTACTTCTGCCCAATCTGTGCAACAGGCTGTCGAAGAGTTGCTTCGCCATACAAGCAGATTGGATGTAGTCATTAGCAACGCAGGAATGGGTATCAGCGGTCCGATTGAGTTTGCGAAAGAACAAGATATAAGAAGGCAGATGGATGTCAACTTTATGGGGGCTGTTCATTTAGTGCAAGCCGTGTTACCTACCATGCGGGCGCAACGCGGGGGCTATATTTTTTTTACGAGCAGTGTGGCAGCTGTGTTAAGTGTTCCATATCAAGGTTTCTATAGTGCAAGCAAGGCGGCTATCAATGCGATGGCATTGGCACTGGCAAACGAGGTTCGAGCATACAATATTCGTGTGTCTTGCTTAATGCCGGGTGATGTAGCCACCGGTTTTACGGATGCTCGGTGTAAGAGTGAAGCGAGTAAAGTCTATAGTCGTTCAGAGAAGGCAATCTTGACGATGGAGAAAGATGAACGAAACGGAATGTCGCCTGAGCAAATGGCAAAGAAGTTCTGGCGAATGGCTCATCGTCGGTATCCGGCACCTACGTATGTAGGCGGGTGGTTGTATTCAATTTTTTATGCCTTAGATTGTCTGCTTCCCAAACGCCTTGTCAATCGAATAGAGGGGTGGATGTATTAAGAGGGTTGAGATGATGATTGCTGCTCCAATCTTCTGATTTTCTGTGCGGCCGTTTCTACTTGTTGCTGTAATTGGTTTCTTCTGTTTTCTACAGACAGAATGGTTTCTGTTATTTTTTTGCGCTGATCCGAGTTTGCTTCGGTGTAGAACCGGCGAAGTTCGTCTAATTCGCTATTCATGTCGTTCAGTTCTTTGATCCATTCTTCGTATTGAAGATAGGTTCGTTTGGCATCATCAGATCGGAAGTCGCTCATGGAGGTGTAAATGACATTATCGCTAATGACAAAACAGAGTGTTTGTTTCGGTTCCTCCGGTTTGGTGTTTGTTTCGATAGTTCGTTGAGGTTTGTTTGCGCGGTGGTAGGTAGTGAGTTGTGCGTATGCTTTGAGCGTATCGTTAGGTAATGATGCAGGAAGATAGCGAGGTTGGTCTTCTAATAGAAACGTATAGACACACACACTATCTGCAGAGCAGTTCCTATTGGTCGCAAAATAGCCTACACCTGCTTGTTCATCCACGACATAGAGATAGTCGTCGGCTTCTGAGTTGAAGGGGTAACCGATGTTTTCGGCTGCTGCAAAGGTGTTGTTGGTAGAGTTATACCGTGTCATATAGATATCCCACCCGCCTAATCCGTCCTCTGATTGGGATGCAAAATAAAAAGTAATGCCATCGCTCATACAGAACGGATATCCCTGTTTTGCAGCGCGATTGACTGTGGATGGCAGTGTTTCTGTCGGCTCCCAGTGTTGTAGCAGACGGTATTGCTGCTGAATGGAACAGGAGTCGCTGTCTTGATGGATAAAGAAACGTCTGTCGCCTTTACCATTAGTATAGGTGATACTACCATTTTCTTCAAGGGACAGTTTGCCGGATTCACTGCTCAGCGGATAAGCGTTTAGAATTTGGGCTTTACTAATTTTGATAGAATCAATAATAGATATATCCATTACTCGCTTGATATACCGTGAGCGTTTTTCGGCAATGTTTATTTGGTTTTGAATATATGTGTCGCGTTCATTGGAAGTGGATTGATTCAAATAGAGTTGGTAGTTGGCAATTGCTTCTTCGGGCATCCATAAGGCTTGGTAACATTCGGCAGTAAAAAAATAAGTCAGCGGATATTTTTTTCCGGTTTTAGCAAAAAGAGGTAAGGCTTCGCTGTATTTTCCCAGTTCTTGTAAACATCGAGCCGTACGATAGGTATAGAGTATGTTTTTTGGGTTGCGTTTCAGCAGAAGTTCGTATTGCTTAAGAGCATCTTCATATTGTCCTTTTTCGAACAGCCGATTGGCTTTGTCCGCAGATTGAGCCGATACGGATAGAGTTATCAATAGCAATGCTATAAGTATATAGATATTTTTTTTCATTGGGTGTGTTATTCTCTAATTTGTCCTTCTCCCTCAATAATCCATTTGTAGGTTGTTATTTCTTCTAATCCCATTGGACCGCGTGGACCTAATTTTTGGGTGGAAATACCTATTTCGGCTCCTAATCCGAATTGTGCACCATCTGTGAAGGAGGTAGGAACATTCCAATAGACGCAGGCGGCATCTACTTCGTTTTGGAATTTACGTGCTGCGGCTTCGTTTTCGGTAATGATGGACTCGGAGTGCCCGCTTCCGTATTGCTGAATAAAATCGATGGCTTCGTCAATAGAGTCAACAATTTTAATGGAAAGGTCGTATGACTGCCATTCTTTTCCGTATTCGCCATAGTGGAATTGAACGTTATCGTGCATGGGAGCAAGCAGTTGGTCTATATCTTTTTCCCGACTTTTGTGAACAATGAGGCAGTCTAATGCGTTGCAAACACTGACGCGGCGAGTCTTTGCATTGTTGATAATGCGTTGCCCTTTGGCTATATCCCCATCTTTATCAAAGTATGTGTGAACGACACCGGCTCCGGTTTCAATAACCGGAACGCGAGCGTTATCGCGAACAAAATCAATGAGTCTTCTGCTACCGCGAGGTATGCACAGGTCTATGTATCCGACAGCTGTCAGCATAGCTGCAGTAGCATCATGCGTAGCGGGTAGTAATGTAACGCATTGTTCATCAATGCCTTCTTCTTTCAATACATCGTGAATGATTCGAACGGCGCATTGGTTGCTATCTAATGCGTCTTTACCGCCTTTGAGAACACATGCATTACCGCTTTTGAAGCAAAGGGAAAACACATCATACGTTACATTGGGGCGTGCTTCATATACCACTCCAATCACCCCGTATGGAACGCTGATACGATGCAGGCGAATGCCGTTCGGTAGAGTGTTTTGCTTGGTAATGAGTCCTAACGGCGAGGGCAATTGAGCCACATGTCGCATATCAGAAGCGATAGACGAAATCCTTGCGGGTGTCAATTGTAGGCGGTCGTACATCGGATTGTCTTTGTCCATACGAGCCAAGTCCTGCTCATTAGCTGCCAGAATAAGGGATTCGTTTCGTTCTATAGCATCCGCAACATGGCATAGAATGCGGTTTTTATCTGTATCAGAAAGATGGAGAAGTGCGCGACCTGCTGTTTTTGCACCCGAAAAAAAGTTTTTGTATAGTGCATCCATAATTTGTGAAGACTTAAAAAAGCCCGCAAAAATAAAATCGTTATGTTATTTGAGCAACACCAAAACAAAAATATCTCCAAAATACAACAAAAAACGCCTTATCCACGTAAGACGTTGTCCTAATAGGTTATGGCTACTGATATTGCTTTGCCCCCCACTTCGCATCGTCTTTATCACTTCACTTCGTATCCTCTTTATCACGTATGAATCTACTGAAATCAACCATCTCTCATAATCAGTTATTTACAGACTTTTTCATAAAAAAGTGTATATAGAATTTGGTCAGTTGTGTAGAAGGCTATACTTTTGCAGCCGCTTTTGAGAGAGAAAGAGTGAATTTCCTCCCTTTTCCGCCCCTTGGGTGTTAAAATAGAGATGCTCCGTAAGACGAGGTTTATTTGTTTAGCAAGAAGCGTAAATGTGCAAGCCTTAGTAAAGTCCATCGAAGTGAGTCTATTTTTTTTGCGCCCTACGCGAAGTGATTTTTTTTACTGAGCAGGGCAGTTAGACAAAAGCCGAAGGCTGATGAACTAAGTCAGAAGTTAATTTGAAGTATTGAGGCAACAAGGTTTCGTGCTCTTAATAAGAAGTGGAGTAAAATCTACGGATTTATTGGGCGAGAATATTCCTGTTTATATAAACGAAGCAATTCGATTGCTTCGAAAAAAAATAGGGTATCACGAAATCAATGACTTGCAGACTTTTTTCAAAAAAATGCATTGAAAATTTGGTCAGTTGTTTTAGTTGCCGTACTTTTGCAGCCGATTTCGCTCCGAAAACGGGGTGGAAGTGAAAAAGAGAATGTTCTTTGAGAGATTGAATCAATAGATGTAGTACAAGAATTGGGATAAAAAAGTCCCTGTCAAGGATTACACGATAAATTGGTCATACTGAGTCTCGGACGTGAGTTATAAATTATTTTACAACGAAGAGTTTGATCCTGGCTCAGGATGAACGCTAGCGACAGGCCTAACACATGCAAGTCGAGGGGCAGCGCGGTAGAAGCTTGCTTTTCCTGGCGGCGACCGGCGCACGGGTGCGTAACAGGTGTGCAATCTGTCCATAGTCGGGGAATAGCCCAGCGAAAGTTG
>DFIN01000009.1 GCA_002372135.1 Bacteroidales bacterium UBA3696 | reverse complement strand
AGGTGTTTGAGTCGGAAGAGGTGCGCAATATATTCACGGCTCTCGGTATCACTTTCGGCACGGAAGATGACCCCAAAGCCCTTAATCTCTCCAAAATTCGCTACCATAAAGTGATCATTATGGCGGATGCCGATGTGGATGGTGCTCATATCGCCACCCTGATTATGACGCTTTTCTTCCGCCACATGAAAGAGGTGATTGAACAAGGACACCTCTATATCGCAATGGCTCCCCTTTACATGTGCTCCAAGGGTAACTATAAGGAATACTGCTGGAACGACCAACAGCGGCACGACTTCATTATGAAGTACGGCAATGGTGATGAGAAGCAAATCAAGACGCAACGTTACAAAGGTCTTGGTGAGATGTCCGACGAGCAGTTGTGGGAAACGACTATGGATCCCGAACGTCGTCTTTTGAAAAAAGTTACCATTGAAAACGCCGCAGAAGCCGATCGTACCATCGCTATGTTAATGGGGGACGACGTGGCTCCTCGTCGCGAGTTCATAGAGGAAAACGCCACGTATGCTAAGATTGATGCATAACCGCAGTTGATGCATACCTATAAGTATGAATGTAGCCGTTTATTGTTCTGCCAAGGATTGCATAGGTGCTGACTACCTCCAATTGGGAGACGAACTGGGTCTATGGTTGGCGCGCCACGGGCATAACCTTGTCTATGGTGGTGCAACGGGAGGTCTGATGTCGCGCGTGAGCAATGCTTTTGCATCCGTTCCTACTGCTGAAAGGGGGCAAGTCATAGGGGTTGTACCCTCCCGCATAGTTACCATGGGACGGCGTTCCGCCCATTGCGACCTGCTTTTTGAAGTGCACACTATGAGCGAACGCAAACAACGAATGCGCGACCTGGCAGATTGTTTTGTATGCTTGCCGGGCAGTTATGGTACATTGGACGAGATGTTCGACGTGATTGCAGCCGGCACGGTAGGCGAACACCATAAACCGCTTTTTATACTTAACTACCACCATTTTTACGATAGCCTTCAAGCGCATGCACAACACATGCGAAGTCTGGCTTTCCTTCCGGAGCAGGAGTCCTATTCACCTGTCTATGCCAATACAATGGATGAATTGGTTGAATACATAAATGCCGTGAGACCAAGTCGGTAAATTTATTTAATTTTCAAGATATATGAATCTATTCTTTCTTCGAGCCTTGCTGCGCCGTCAGTTGCTCACCACCGCTAAGTTTGAAGCTGCCATTGAGCAAACACGCCTTAATGCCGAACGCTATCGCAAAATAGAGCAGTCGGATAAACTGCGCGATTTTCTTGCGTTAGAGCAAGTGGTTGCTTCGTCCGAATTTCAAGCCAAGAAAAAGGAACTTACTACCAAGAAGTACAAGGATACAGACGAGGCGAAGTTGCTGGCCCGATTGAAGCAACTGCGTAAGGATAAATTCGTACGTCAATACTTGAAGACCGGCGAGGGCGATAATCGTGCTTCTGTCATGCAGTATGAAACATTGCGCAAAGAAACAGAGTCGGATGACTTCATGCGCCGCAACGCTTTCTGGCAAGACACCCATCGCTGGGATACGACGGAAGAAGGTAAGAAAGATGCAACCTATTCTGCTTTGCTGCAAGATCCCGACATCCGTTTCTTCCGTAGTGCCGACGTGAAAGCCATTGAGCAATTTGAGCAATACGAGAAGGTGTATGAAGACGTATTCAATTGGATTCGTTTAGATGCCGGCGATTGGCATTCGGGGATGCATTATCCATCTGCTGCGTTTGTACGCGACCATTCTTTTACCACGGAGCAACAGGCATATAATAAGGGTCGCAACGTGGATACTGCCGGCGGCATACTGCATATCAAGACCAGCAAAGAGAACGTATCTGCCCCTGCATGGGACGAGAAGAAGGGAATGGTCATGAAAGATTTCCGATACACTTCAGACATTATATGCAACGACAAAGTGGCTGTGGAAGAAGGTATGGTGGTACAAGTGAAAGTGCGCAGCACCGGCAATGTGAATCATGCTATTTGTCTGCGCGGTGCTGAACGCACTCCCATTATCCACTTGTATGATTACCGCAAGTCGCGTTTCTACTTAGGTGCTCGTGAGAACGTCAAGGACGAACGCTATCTGAAAGAATTAGACGGACTGAAGGCTTCTAAATATATTGTTTTTACCGTTTCGTGGCAAAAAGATGAACTCATCTGGTACATCAACAACATGGAAGTTTACCGCACCAAAAACCGCATTCCAAAAGGGGAGAAACTATATATTCACATGTTTTCTTCCATTCCCACTTCCATCCGCCGCGTCAAAGAAGGCGAGATGCAAGTGGATTGGATACGAGTTTATCGGAACAAAAAATAAGCAACCATGTTTCTGATAGCCGGTCCGTGCGCCATTGAGAGTCGCGACATCGTGTGTCGTACCGCCGAAACACTGGTTCGCGTTTGTGGGGACTTGAATTTACCTTTGTACTTCAAGTCATCGTTTGACAAAGCCAATCGAACCTCACTCTCCGAACGGGGAGTAGGTATGGACGAAGGCTTGCGCATCTTGCAAGAGATCAAAGAGCAATTTGCAGTTCCTATTCTGACCGACGTACATGAGTCGTGGCAGTGCGAACCGGTGGCGCAAGTGGCAGATGTGCTGCAAATACCTGCTTTTCTTTCCCGTCAGACCGACTTGCTGCAAGCCGCAGCCCGCACAGGACGCATTGTCAATATCAAGAAAGGACAGTTTATGGCTCCTTGGGATATGCGCGGTGCAATAGCCAAATGCTTGTCGCAAAACGCTCAATGTTCCATCTGGCTCACCGAAAGAGGGTCAAGTTTCGGATACGGGCGTCTGGTGGTTGATATGACATCACTGCCTGAAATGCGCCAATTCGGTTATCCCGTCATCTTTGATGCCACACATTCCGTTCAGCAACCCAGCAGTCAAGCCGGCATAACAGGTGGTAATCGCGCCATGGTGCCCTACTTGATGCGCGCCGCCATCGCTACGGGTATTGACGGTCTGTTCCTCGAAACACACCCCGATCCCGACCATGCCATCTCCGATGCTGCCAACCAAGTGCGATTGGATGATGTACGAACATTACTGACACAGGCCATCGCTATTGACCATCTGATTCACACCTACTATGAATGAAATACAACGCGCAAAAGATATTTTCCACGAAGAAATAGCCGAACTCAACAAGTTAGCCGACACCATTGACCATAGTTTTGAGCAGGTGGTGGATATGATTTATACCTGCCAAGGTCAATTGGTCGTAATGGGAATCGGTAAAACAGGCATCATCGGACATAAGATAGCCTCCTCGTTGGCATCAACCGGTACGGAAGCCATCTTTGTGAATGCTGCCGAAGCCGTACATGGTGATTTGGGGATGATCAACAGTAGGGATGTGGTGATGCTCATTAGCAATAGCGGCACTACGTCGGAGATTATCAATGTGATTGCTCCATTGCGACAAATAGGCTGCCGTTTGATTGCCATGACCGGCAATCCCAACTCCAAATTGGCACGGCTCTGCGACATCACCCTATCCGTTCATGTGGATAAAGAAGCCTGTCCGCTTGGTTTGGCTCCCACCACCTCGACTACGGCTACTCTGCTAATGGGCGATGCCCTCATCGTATGCCTGATGGAACGACGCCATTTTAAGGCGGAGAACTTTGCAGTCTATCATCCGGGCGGTGCTCTCGGACGCAAACTATTAGGACGTGTACAGAACCACATGACCACATCCGTTCCGCGCGTGCGCCAATCCACTCCATTCAGGGATATAGTGCGCGAGATGTCCGACAAACATTTAGGGATGACAATGGTCTTTGAAGACCAGATGGATATACAGAAACAGGCTCGTTGCACCGGAATTATCACCGACGGAGACCTCCGGCGCGCCATACAAAAATACGATGACCTACACATCACCGCCAGCGACATAATGACCCCGTCTTATAAACATATACACAAAGATGCCCTTCTTAGCGATGCACTCGCTATGATGGACGAATACAACATAACGACCCTTGCCGTGACCGAAACACCCGAATCGAGTCCCATCATAGGAATCATTTCTATCCACCACATCATTGACTTTAGATAATATGGTACAACAATACGACTATCTCATTATCGGAGGAGGCGTAGCCGGAATGAGTCTTGCCCTCAAAGTGGCAAGAGAACAAAAATACAGCATCGCCTTATGCTGCAAAACGACGCTGAATGAAACCAATACGACCAAAGCACAAGGCGGCGTAGCCAGCGTTACCAACCTGCTTGTGGACGACTTTGACAAGCATATTCACGACACAATGGTAGCAGGCGACTGGCTCAGCAACCCTACAGCCGTGGAGCAAGTGGTTCGCAACGCACCCGCACAAATAGACGAACTGGTTAATTGGGGCGTTAATTTTGACAAGAACGAGCAAGGTAATTACGACCTTCACCGCGAAGGCGGACACTCCGAGTTTCGTATCCTGCACCATGCCGACGATACAGGAGCCGAGATTCAACGCGGTCTGATGGAGGCTGTTAGGCATAATCCCTTCATCACCGTATTAGAAAACCACTTTGCCGTGGAGATAATCACCCAACACCATTTAGGAATGCGGGTGACTCACCGCACTCCTGATATTGAGTGCTACGGCGCATATATCCTCAATCCTGACACCCAAAAGATAGACACCTACCTGAGCCGCATCACCGTTATGGCTACAGGCGGTACAGGTGCCGTCTATGCCACTACGACCAATCCCAATATAGCCACAGGCGACGGGATAGCCATGGTTCACCGAGCCAAAGGACAAATAAAGGACATGGAGTTCGTGCAATTCCATCCTACCGCCCTCTTCCATGTCGGCGAAACTCACCCCGCATACCTCATCACGGAAGCCATGAGAGGATATGGAGGCATACTGCGACTGCCTAACGGAGAAGAGTTTATGCACAAATATGATAGCCGTTTGAGCCTTGCTCCACGCGATATAGTAGCGCGTGCCATTGACAACGAAATGAAGATTCACGGACTGGATCATGTCTGCTTGGACGTTACACACAAAGACCCTCAGGAAACCCAACACCACTTCCCCAATATCTACCAAAAGTGCCTCAGCATTGGTATTGATATCACCAAGGAATACATCCCCGTAGCCCCATGTGCACACTATATGTGCGGAGGTATTCAGGTCAATCTGGACGGCGAAAGTACAATCCACCGTTTGTACGCCATTGGCGAATGTAGTTGCACCGGCTTGCATGGCGGTAACAGGCTCGCCAGCAATTCGCTGATTGAAGCCGTTGTATATGCTGATGCAGCAGCCAAACATTCGCTCAGCGTCATAGAACAATACGACTTTAATACGCAAATCCCGTCATGGAACGATGAGGGTACCCTTTCCAACGAAGAGAAAGTGCTGATTTCTCAAGACATGCGTGAAGTGGGACAAATCATGTCCACGTATGTGGGCATAGTGCGCAGTAACCTACGATTAAGACGCGCATGGGAAAGACTGGATCTGCTCTATGAAGAAACAGAGGACCTATTTAAGCGTGTAAGACCTACCAAAGATATTTGCGAACTGAGAAACATGATTAACGTGGGTTACCTCATTACCCGTCATGCCATTGAGCGGAAAGAAAGCCGAGGCTTACACTATAATATCGATTACCCGCGAAAAGACCAAACACCCCAGCAAGAAGTATGGTAACCGCCATTGCGCTACATAGCGTCATCCCGCTCAGAAGCGAACCGAAAGAGACAGCCGAACAGACTACCCAAATGCTGTTTGCACAAACAGCAGATGTGCTGGAAGAACAAGCCCGTTGGACACATATTCGTCTGCACACAGACGGACAAGAAGGTTGGGCTGACAAAAAAATGCTAACTCCCCTCAGTGAAAGAGAATGGGACGAGATCAATCACGATGCCCACCTGACCCACCCCACACACTTCTTGCCCGTTACGGCTCTGCCCTTAACCTACGCCGTCAGCGAAAACAATGGTCAAACGCTCCCCTTAACAGCCGGCACGAGGTTGTATGAATACCAAGACGGCAGATTCAATATCTTGGGCGTACATTTTCGTATTGACCCGCAAGCCGTACTCACCCACCCGCTCCCGCTTACACAAGAAAACTTGTTGCAAGTGGTTCGTTTCTTTCTCAATATACCTTATTTATGGGGCGGAAAAAATGCATTAGGGATGGATTGCTCCGGTTTCACACAGACTATCTATTCGCTGTTCGGTATCTCACTACCGCGCAATGCAGGCGAACAAGCAGCCCTACTTCGGTCGTCCGACAGCCGCTTTCACACGCTTCACCCTGTTCTCTCACTCACCCATGCACAGCCCGGTGATATAGCGTTCTTCGACCACACGTCCTCCCAACAACCTAACGCCGATTTACAGCCCCATATTTCCCACGTTGGTATCCTATTAGACCCGCAGCGCATCATTCATTGCTCCGGACGAGTCAAGGTTGAACGGATTGACGAGAAAGGCATACTATCGCACGAAATCATTCATCCCGAACATCCAGACGGACATTATACGCACCGGCTTATTCAAATCGGGCGACCTACGCCGACGACTGACACACACGCATAAGCGACGAACGGACATTCGGATTCAACTCTTCCAGCGTTTTAAGCAATTGACGCATACGATAACGATTGGTGAGTTGCTCAAATTCGCAACTCACTTTCTGCCGTACATAGCCCTGTATGGCGGCATACCGACTGATTTCTTCCTCCCGAATAAGCCATAGAGGACGTATCAGACTTATCGGCATCTTATCCAAACGCAACAGCGGAGGAATGGACGTAGCACGACCCACATAAACCATATTCATCAATAAGGTCTGCAACACATCGTCTTGATGGTGTCCAAAAGCAATTTTGTTGCAACCCTGCTCTTGTGCCACTTGTAGTAACGCTTTGCGACGATACCACGAACACAAAAAACATGGCGACTTGGTCTCCTCTCCTACGATATGCGTATCTCGGACGATAAGCGGTACACCGTTCGCTTGGCAGAATTGCTCTAAATAGGAAGTATCGGACATATACTTTCGTTCTGCAATGCGGATATGCACCGCCGTAACACGAATAGACGGCTTATATATACGCGCCTGCTTTCCCAATAACTCCACCAACAGCAAACTATCCTTACCTCCGCTCAATCCAATCAAAACATGGTCGCCATCTGCCAATAGCGAATATGTAGCACACGCTTTATGGAACTGGTGCCACAAATGAAGAAATTGCGATTCTGCCATCTAAATAAAGAGAAATACTATTCGTATAAAATAAATATTATATCTTATAAAATAAATAGTTAGCAACGACAACACCATTGCTAACTATCCTATTCTTGGTAGCGGGGCCCGGGATTGA
>DFIN01000032.1:70035-115922 GCA_002372135.1 Bacteroidales bacterium UBA3696 | reverse complement strand
GGCGACCACATCGACATGGAAGTGAAGCTGATCACCCCCATCGCGTGCGAAGAAGGTCTGCGTTTCGCTATCCGTGAAGGTGGTCGTACCGTAGGTTCGGGTCAAATCACCAAGATCATTGACTAATTAGTAGTCCATAAGTCTCAAATCGAAAGATTAAAGACTAAAAATCGCTCGGGGGGTTCAAATTCCCCGAGCAATTTACGGAAGTCCTCCAATGGTAGGAGAGCGGTCTCCAAAACCGTCAATGTGGGTTCGATTCCTGCCTTCCGTGCTCGTTACAAGACATAGCTTCCAATTGACATCAAACATGCAGCATCCGTGAGGACCGGCCCTTGAGTTGATGTCAGTATGGGGGTGTGTTATGTTGTCTAATCCGAATCGAATAATACTACAGATATGAAACTGGTAGAAAGCATTAAGGAATCGTACAACGAGATGGTCTACAAAGTAAGTTGGCCAACTCGTAAAGAACTCAGTCAAAGCGCGGTGCTCGTGTTAGTTGCTTCCATTATTTTAGCACTCATCGTCTGGCTTATGGACTGGTGTTTTGAGAACATCATGACCTTTATTTATGGTCTTTTCTAACCACAATTTACAATCTATTAACCATTGTGTATCAACTGTTAATCTATTGTAATTATGGCAGAAAACGAATATAAATGGTATGTACTCCGTGTGATAAGCGGTAAGGAAAACAAGGTGCGCGAGTATATTGAGGGTGCCTTGCAGACTTCTTCCTTGTTTAAGGAGTATGTTTCTCAAGTTTTGATTCCTACCGAAAAAGTTGTAGTGCTTCGTCGCGGCAAGCGCACGATTAAAGAGCGCAATAAATTGCCCGGTTATGTGTTGGTAGAATGTAATCTTACCGACGAGTGCTATCCGCTGCTTCGTAATATCCCCAATGTGTTAGGTTTCCTAAGTGACGGACGTAAGGATATTAAACCTGCGCCTGTTTCTCAACAGGAAATCAACAAAATGGTCGGTAATGTGGATGAAACTGAATTGAACCTTCAACTTGACGAAACGTTTATCGTCGGCGAAAAAGTGAAGGTTATTGAAGGTCCGTTCAACGGATTCAGCGGTGTCATTCAAGAAGTAATGCAGGAAAAACACAAACTGCGCGTCGTAGTAACAATCTTTGATCGGCAAACACCGCTCGAACTCAGTTTCTCTCAGGTAGATAAGGAGTAGGAGACATTGTTACGGGTCGTCTGTACTACTCAATAGTTTTATTATTAACCGCAAGAGACCTTCGGGTCGCCCGTATTGCAAAAACTATTCACTAAAAATGGCAAAAGAAATCACTGGTTTCATCAAACTCCAGATTAAAGGTGGTGCTGCCAATCCCGCCCCTCCGGTAGGTCCGGCTCTCGGCTCGAAAGGTGTCAACATCATGGAGTTCTGCAAACAATTTAATGCCAGAACGCAAGACAAAGCAGGTAAAGTACTGCCTGTAGTAATTACTGTTTATGCCGATAAGTCGTTCGACTTTATCGTAAAAACTCCCCCTGTTGCTGTACAACTTCTCGAAGCTGCCAAAGTAAAGAGCGGTTCAGCAGAACCCAACCGTAAGAAAGTGGCTTCTATTACAGAAGAGCAGTGCCGTCAGATCGCTACCGATAAGATGGCTGACCTCAACTGCTTTACGGTTGAGAGTGCGGAGAAAATGGTACGCGGTACAGCCCGCAGTATGGGTATCACTGTTAAATAATCAATTATCTCACAACTATGGCAAAATTGACAAAAAATCAAAAGATGGCTGCTGAGAAAATTGAAGCAGGCAAACTTTATACTGTAGCAGAGGCTGCAGCTCTCGTTAAAGAAATCACAACGACCAAATTTGATGCCAGCGTAGATATCGATGTACGTCTCGGCGTAGATCCTCGTAAGGCAAACCAAATGGTGCGTGGTGTCGTTTCTCTTCCCAATGGAACAGGTAAAGTAACACGCGTTCTCGCTCTCGTAGGTCCCGACCAAGAGGCTGCGGCTCAAGAAGCCGGTGCCGATTATATCGGTCTGGATGAGTATGTAGAAAAAATAAAAGGTGGTTGGACTGATTTTGATGTAATGATTACTCAACCACAATACATGGGTAAAATAGGTGCTCTCGGTCGTATTCTCGGTCCGCGTGGTTTGATGCCTAACCCAAAGAGTGGTACTGTAACTCCCGATGTGGCAAAAGCCGTCAAGGAAGTTAAACAGGGTAAGATTGATTTCAAGGTTGATAAATTCGGTATTGTGCATACCTCGATAGGGAAAGTTAGCTTTACCCCCGAAGCTATTGCTCAAAATGCCAACGAGTTTATCCAAACAATCATCAAACTCAAACCCGCTGCCAGCAAGGGTACGTATGTCAAGAGTATTTATCTTTCCAGTACCATGAGCAAGGGTATTAAGATTGATCCGAAGTCTATTGAATAATCCCCTATCTCGGTATTTCGTAAATTACTAAATCCGTTACTATCATGAAAAAGGAAGATAAAAGCGCTATTATTGAGCAACTGCAAGAATCGCTTGGACAATACACCCATTTTTATTTGACCAATATTGAAGGTCTGAATGCGGAGCAGACAAGCAATTTGCGTCGTCAGTGCTTCAAGAACGACATTAAACTCATTGTTGCTAAAAACACTCTTTTGAAGAAAGCCCTTGAGCAAAAAGGTATCGATGCTCAAATCTTTGATGCCCTGAAGGGAAATACGGCTCTGATGTTGAGCAATACAGGGAATGCACCTGCCAAACTCATCAAGGAAATTGTAAAGAAAGAGAAAGGTAAACAAGACGTTAAGCCTCAACTCAAGGCCGCTTATGTAGAAGAAACCATCTATATGGGTGCTGAAAATCTTGAGTTGCTGTCCGCTATCAAGTCCAAGAATGAACTCATTGCTGATGTTATTGCTTTGCTGCAATCGCCTGCGAAGAATGTCATCAGTGCTCTCCAATCCGGTGGCACCACCATCCACGGTGTACTCAAGACGCTCGGAGAAAAAGCAGAATAATCATGAATCGTATAGGTCGATTCAATAAACCAAGTAAAATAAAATTCTAAAAAAATAAAGTTATGGCAGACATTAAAGCTATTGCTGAACAATTGGTAAACCTTACCGTAAAGGAAGTTAACGAACTCGCTCAAGTACTCAAAGAGGAGTATGGTATTGAACCCGCCGCTGCAGCTGTTGCAGTTGCTGCTCCTGCCGCTGCTGAAGCAGCCGCAGTAGAAGAGAAAACATCGTTTGATGTAGTTCTCAAAGAAGCCGGTGCACAAAAACTTCAAGTCGTTAAGGCTGTTAAGGAGCAAACAGGTCTGGGTCTGAAAGAGGCTAAAGACATCGTTGATGCTGCTCCCGCTACCGTAAAAGAAGGTCTTGACAAGGCTGCCGCTGAGGCTCTGAAGAAAGCCCTCGAAGATGTAGGCGCTGTTGTTGAACTGAAGTAATCAATGCCGGTTTTCCCGGTCTATGGTTTAGATCCCATCCAAAATGGGGTCTAAACCTTTTTCTCTGAAAGAGAAGGATGTCTTAAACAGATTAAATTTGACACTGAAAGACATAAATTTAGTTAAAATAAGATTAAATTAAGATGGCTACCAATCATACCACGCAAAGAGTCAATTTTTCGGCGATGCAGCAGCAGTTCCCGTATCCTGACTTTTTGGATATTCAACTCAAGTCGTTCCGCGAGTTTTTTCAAATCGAATCCACGCCAGAACAACGCCGTAACGAAGGTTTGTACCGCGTGTTCAGCGAAAATTTCCCCATCGCGGATACCCGTAATAACTTCATTCTTGAATTCCTCGATTACTACATTGATCATCCCAATTATAGTATAGAAGAGTGTATTAAGCGCGGATTGACCTATGCTGTGCCTTTGAAGGCGAAGTTAAAACTGTACTGCACCGATCCCGATCACGAGGATTTTGATACCGTCATCCAAGATGTATATTTGGGTACGATTCCTTATATGACACCTAAGGGGACATTCGTCATTAATGGGGCAGAGCGTGTGGTTGTTAGCCAATTGCACCGTTCACCCGGTGTCTTTTTCGGTACATCTTTACATTCCAACGGTACCAAGCTTTATTCGGCTCGTATTATACCGTTCCGCGGCTCGTGGATTGAGTTTGCTACCGACATCAACAAGGTGATGTATGCCTATATCGACCGCAAGAAGAAATTGCCCGTTACCACGCTGTTGCGTGCTATCGGTTTTGAGTCCGATAAAGATATTTTGGACTGCTTCGGTTTGGCAGAAGAGGTTCGCTGCACGCGCGAGAACCTGATGAATTGTGTGGGGCGTACATTGGCAGGTAACGTGCTGAACTCATGGTCGGAAGACTTTGTGGACGAGGATACGGGTGAGGTAGTTTCCATTGAGCGTAATGAGATTATCATTGAGCGTGAAGTGGAACTGACGGCGGAGTTGGTTGAGCGTATTCTTGAAACGAATACACGTACCATTCTTTTGCATAAGGAAGAGGCACGTGAAGCCGACTTCTCTATTATCTTTAATACGTTACAAAAAGACCCGTCTCACTCCGAAAAAGAGGCGGTACTATATATTTATCGTCAGTTGCGTAATGCTGAGCCCGCTGATGAGGCTACGGCACGCGAGATGATTCAAAACCTGTTCTTCTCCGAGAAGAGATACGACTTGGGAGAAGTAGGCCGTTATCGTATCAACCGCAAGTTAGGTATGAAGGTGCCTGATGATAAGCGTACGCTTACCAATGCGGATATTATTGAGATTATTAAGTATTTGGTTGAACTATTCAACTCCAACGCCGAGGTGGATGATATTGACCACTTGTCGAACCGTCGTGTTCGTACCGTAGGTGAGCAGTTGTACAACCAGTTCGGGGTAGGCTTGGCTCGTATGGCTCGCACGATACGTGAACGTATGAATGTGCGTGATAACGAAGTGTTTACTCCTACCGATTTGATTAACAATAAAGCCATTTCATCGGTTATCAATTCGTACTTCGGAACGAATGCGCTGAGCCAGTTTATGGATCAGCAGAACCCATTGGCTGAGATTACCCACAAACGTCGTATGTCAGCCTTAGGTCCCGGCGGTTTGAGTCGTGACCGCGCCGGTTTTGAGGTGCGCGACGTGCACTATACGCACTATGGTCGTCTGTGTCCGATTGAGACACCTGAAGGTCCGAATATCGGCTTGATTTCGTCGCTCTGTATTTATGCCAAAATCAATAACCTTGGTTTCATAGAAACACCTTATCGTAAAGCGCAAAACGGTGTGGTGGATTTGGACAACAGCCATATTATGTATCTGACAGCCGAGGATGAGGAAAACATGACGGTAGCACAAGGTAATGCGCCATTGGATGAGAACGGTCGTTTTATAGCCAACCGTGTGAAGGCTCGTTATGAGGCTGATTTCCCTGTGGTAGAACCGGAGAAGGTGGACGCTATGGACGTTGCTCCCTCTCAGATTGCTTCTATCGCTGCGGCTCTGTTACCATTCTTGGAGCATGACGATGCTAACCGTGCCTTGATGGGTACCAACATGATGCGTCAGGCGGTGCCTTTGATTACGAACGAAGCACCTATTGTGGGAACAGGCATTGAAGGTCAATTGATTAAGGATAGCCGCACGCAAATCGTTGCAGAAGGTGCAGGTGTGGTTACCTACGTGGATGCCGACAAAATTATTGTTCGCTACGAACGGGACGAAGAGCAGGAGTTTGTGTCCTTCGAACCGGCTGAGAAAGAGTATAAATTGCCGAAATTCCAAAAGACGAACCAGAATACGACAGTCAACCTTTATCCTATTGTTCGCAAGGGTGATCAAGTAGAGGAAGGTCAGATTTTGACAGAGGGATTTGCCACGCAAAACGGCGAATTGGCATTGGGACGCAACTTGAAAGTCGCGTATATTCCTTGGAAAGGTTACAATTACGAGGATGCTATTGTATTGAGCGAGCGTATTGTGCGCGAGGATATGTTTACATCCGTTCATGTGGTTGAGAACCTGTTGGAGGTGCGCGATACAAAGCGCGGTATGGAAGAGTTCACCTCGGACATCCCCAATGTAAGCGAAGAAGCCACGAAGGATTTGGATGCGAATGGTATTGTGCGTATCGGTGCTCATATCAAGCCTGGTGATATCATCGTAGGTAAGATTACGCCGAAGGGAGAGTCGGATCCTACTCCTGAAGAAAAATTGCTGAAGGCTATTTTCGGTGATAAGGCAGGTGATGTGAAGGATGCTTCGCTGAAAGCCACTCCGTCTTTGGAAGGCGTTGTCATTGAACGCAGACTCTATACTCGTAAGACGAAAGACCGTAAAGAGAAAATGGAGGAAAAAGACCAATTAGCGGCTATGCGTCAAGAGCATGAGCAAAAAGTGGAAGCCTTGCGTCAAATACTGATAGGCAAATTGGCTACGTTGCTGAAAGGACGCACCTCGCAAGGCGTGAACGATATACTTGGTACAGAAGTGATTGCTAAGGGGCAGACCTTCACCAAGGAGCGTTTGTCGCAAGTTGATTTCCAGACGGTATGGCAAGAAGGTTGGACCACAGATGCACACAAGAATGAGTTGTGCTCGCGCTGTATTGTCAACTACTTGGAGCAAGTCAAACGCCTTGAAGCCGACCTGAAACGTCGTAACTTCAACCTCACTATCGGCGATGAGTTGCCCAATGGTATCCAGCAAATGGCGAAGGTTTATTTGGCCAAGATGCGTAAGATTCGTGTAGGTGACAAGATGGCAGGTCGCCACGGTAACAAGGGTATTGTATCCAAGATTGTGCGTATTGAAGATATGCCTTTCTTGGCAGACGGTACGCCTGTGGATATAGTGCTTAACCCGTTGGGTGTGCCTTCGCGTATGAACATCGGTCAGATTTTTGAGGCCGTGCTCGGTTGGGCAGGCAAAGAATTAGGCGTGAAGTTTGCAACACCTATTTTTGATGGGTGTACTTTGGACAATCTGAACGAATGGACAGATAAAGCGGGTTTGCCTCGCGCCGGTAAGACCCAACTGTATGACGGCGGAACGGGTGAGCCGTTTGACCAGATGGCAACAGTAGGTGTTACTTACTTTATGAAACTCGGACACATGGTGGACGATAAGATGCATGCCCGTTCTATCGGTCCGTACAGCCTTATCACGCAACAACCTTTGGGAGGTAAAGCGCAATTCGGTGGTCAACGTTTCGGTGAGATGGAGGTATGGGCATTGGAAGCCCACGGTGCAGCCCACGTATTGCAAGAGATACTGACTGTCAAGTCGGACGACGTAACCGGTCGAGCTCGTACTTACGAGGCTATCGTGAAAGGTGAACCGATGCCGACTCCCGGTCTGCCCGAGTCGCTGAATGTGCTTCTGCACGAGTTGCAAGGTCTGGCTCTATCCATTACAATGGAATAAAATCAGAACATCGCGAATAAATTATCCTTAATCTTGAATCAAAAAGTTTGACCAATATGGCTTACAATAATAAACAAGATAACATCAAGAAAAACGGTTTCACTAAAATTTCTATCGGTTTGGCATCTCCGGACGATATCATCAATCAGTCATCCGGCGAAATCCTCAAACCTGAAACCATCAACTACCGTACTTATAAGCCCGAGCGCGATGGTCTGTTCTGTGAACGCATCTTCGGTCCGACGAAGGACTATGAGTGCTATTGCGGTAAGTACAAACGTATTCGCTATAAAGGTATTGTGTGCGAACGTTGCGGTGTGGAAGTAACTGAGAAGAAAGTGCGTCGTGAGCGTATGGGACATATTCGTCTTGCCGTGCCCGTAGCGCACATTTGGTATTTGCGTTCGCTTCCCTCCAAAATGGCGGCTTTGCTCGGTATTCCCACCAAGAAATTGGAGTCCATCATCTATTACGAGAAATTCGTGATTATCCAACCCGGTGTGTTAGATGGTCAGCGAATAGGGGATAATCTGGTGGAGCAGAATGTTCTGTTGGAAGAAGAGGAGTATGAAGAGTTGCTTTCTCGTCTGCCTGAAGGAAATGAGCAATTAGAGGATACAGATCCCGAGAAGTTTATTGCCAAGATGGGCGCAGAAGCGGTATATGACTTGTTGTCAAAGATTGATTTGGACGAGTTGAGTTATACACTTCGTGATACAGCGGCAAAGGATGGTTCGCAGCAGCGCAAACAAGAGGCGCTCAAGCGTTTGCAGATTGTGGAAGCTTTCCGTGCGTCCAAGAATCGCAACCGCCCCGAGTGGATGATTCTGTCCATTATTCCTGTTACGCCTCCTGAATTACGTCCTTTGGTTCCGTTGGATGGTGGTCGTTTTGCCACGTCTGACCTGAATGACTTGTATCGTCGTGTGATCATTCGTAACAATCGTCTGAAACGTCTTATCGAAATCAAGGCTCCCGAGGTGATTCTTCGCAACGAGAAACGTATGTTGCAGGAGGCTGTGGATTCCTTGTTTGACAACTCGCGTAAGACGACTGCTATCAAGTCTGATGCTAATCGTCCTCTCAAGTCTCTGTCTGACTCGCTGAAAGGTAAACAAGGACGTTTCCGTCAGAACCTGTTGGGTAAACGTGTGGACTATTCGGCTCGTTCGGTGATTGTGGTGGGACCTGAACTGAAGATGCACGAGTGCGGTTTGCCCAAAGATATGGCTGCCGAACTCTATAAACCCTTTATTATCCGCAAACTCATTGAGCGCGGACTGGTAAAAACGGTTAAATCCGCCAAGAAGATTATTGACCGCAAGGATCCTGTGATATGGGATATCTTGGAGTTTGTGATGCAAGGTCATCCTGTATTGCTCAACCGTGCCCCGACGTTGCACCGCCATGGTATTTTGGCGTTCCAACCTCGTATGATTGAGGGTAAGGCTATTCAGTTGCACCCGTTGGCTTGTGCCGGATTTAATGCGGACTTCGACGGCGACCAAATGGCAGTTCACTTGCCTTTGAGCAACGAGGCTGTTTTGGAGGCTCAATTGTTGATGTTAGGTTCCCATAATATCTTGGATCCGGCGAATGGTAATCCTATCACCGTTCCGTCTCAGGATATGATTTTGGGTCTGTACTATATTACCAAACCCCGCAAAGGTGAAAAGGGAGAAGGTCTGATTTTCTATAGCCCTGAAGAGTGCTTTATCGCTTTGAACGAGGGGCGTGTAGGTATTCACGCCAATGTGAAGGTACGTATCAACGGCGAGATTATCGAAACGACCCCCGGTCGTGTAATGGTCAATCAGTATGTCCCGCAAGAGGTAGGCTACCAAAACGTAACCTTGAAGAAAGGTGCTGTAAAGACCATAATCTCTAAAGTGATTAAGACTTGCGGTGTGGCACGAACCGCTATCTTCTTGGATGACATCAAAGACTTAGGGTATAAGATGGCATTTAAGGGCGGTTTGAGTTTCAACCTCAACGATATTTTGATTCCTGACGAAAAGAAAGAATTGGTATCGAAGGGTAATTCGGAAGTAGAGCAGATTACCGAGTTGTACAACTTTGGTGAAATGGGTGACGATGAGCGTTACAACAACGTGATTGGTGCATGGAACAAGGTGGATGCCGCCGTTACCGATGTGCTGATGAAGCACATGGAGGAGGCCGACCAAGGTTTCAATTCCGTCTATATGATGATGGACTCCGGTGCCCGTGGTTCGAAGCAGCAAATTAAGCAGTTGGCAGGTATGCGTGGTCTGATGGCTAAACCTCAAAAAGCCGGTGCTGCCGAGGGTCGTCAAACCATTGAGAACCCTATTTTGTCGAACTTTAAGGAAGGTTTGAGCGTGTTGGAGTACTTCATCTCTACGCACGGTGCTCGTAAAGGTTTGGCTGATACGGCGTTGAAGACTGCCGATGCCGGTTATTTGACCCGTCGTTTGGTGGATGTAAGTCACGACGTGATTATTACCGAAGAAGACTGCGGAACATTGCGCGGTTTGACGGCTCACGCTATCAAGCAGAACGATAATGTAGTGGCTACTCTTACTCAACGCATTTTAGGTCGTGTCAGTGTACATGATATACACGATTTGGATGGTAAGTTGATTGTCGCAGCCGGTGAAGAGATTCGTGAAGCACAATGTGAAGCCATAGAGGCTGCCGGTATAGAAGAGGTGGAGATTCGGTCGGTGCTGACCTGCGAGTCTAAGGTAGGTGTTTGCGCCAAGTGCTATGGGCGTAACCTTGCCACCCGTCAGATGGTTCAAAAAGGTGAAGCAGTGGGTGTGATTGCCGCACAAGCCATTGGTGAACCCGGTACGCAGTTGACGCTCCGTACCTTCCACTCCGGTGGTGTAGCCGGTAATGCTGCTACGCAGAATACGTATGAACTCCCGCGCGATGGTCGTGTAGAGATAGATGAGTTGCGCACCATTACAACGGACGAGGGTGCTGTGATTGTGGTCAGTCGTTTGAATGAAATGCGGTTGGTAGATCCTGCCACAGGCGTTGTGCTGACTACGTTCAATATACCGTATGCGTCCAAGTTGTTCGTAACGCCCGGTCAGGAGTATCAGAAAGGACAGCAAGTCTGCGAGTGGGATCCTTATAAAGCGGCTCTTGTGATTGAAACAGCAGGTCGAATCCACTATGAGGATGTGATAGAAGGTGTTACAGCCAAGACGGAAGTGGACGAGCAAACCGGCAAGAAAGAGGTTTATATAACCGATACAAAGGACAAGAGCAAGATGCCGATGGCTCATATCTTGGACAAGGACGGCAATCCGCTTCGTTCTTACAACTTGCCGGTTAAGGCTATGTTGGTTCATACAGACGGCGCCGAAGTTAAGGTCGGAGATAACCTGTTCACTCAAACTCGTGCCTTTGGTACAGCGGGTGATATTACGGGTGGTCTGCCTCGTGTAACGGAGTTGTTTGAGGCTCGTAACCCGTCTAATCCCGCTATTGTGGCTGAGATTGACGGTGAGGTAAGTTATGGTAAGATCAAACGTGGTAATCGCGAGATTTCGGTTACTTCGCGTTTGGGCGAAACCAAGTCGTACCTCATCCCGCTCACCAAGCAGATCTTGGTACAAGAAGGAGACTATGTACGTGCCGGTGTGGCATTGTCGGATGGTGCCATCACGCCTGACGATATACTTCGTATTCAAGGTCCTACCGCTGTACAAGACTATATTGTGAATGAGGCGCAGTCCGTTTATCGCCTGCAAGGTGTGGAAATCAACGATAAGCACTTTGAGATTATTGTTCGTCAGATGATGCGTAAGGTGCTCATCAACGAAGCAGGCGATACGCGCTACTTGGAGAATCAGATTGTGGACAAGAAGGACTTCCTTGAGGAGAATGATCGTATATGGGGTAAGAAAGTGGTTACCGATGCCGGTGACTCGGAAGTGCTGCATGCCGGTCAGATTGTAACGGCTCGCCGTCTGCACGACGAGAATTCTGCTTTGCGTCGTCGTGACCGTAAGTTGGTTGAGGCACGTGATGCCGAATGTGCAACCGCTTCGCAGATTTTGCAAGGAATCACGCGTGCGGCTTTGGGTACTAAGTCGTTTATGTCGGCTGCATCCTTCCAGGAAACCACTAAGGTGCTCAACGAGGCTGCTATACAAGGTCGTGTAGATACATTGGAGGGTATGAAGGAGAACGTGATATGCGGTAACCTTATACCTGCCGGTACCGGTTTGCGCGAGTTCCAACGCCTTTCTGTACACAATGTAGAGGAGTATGCCGAGTTGCAAGCCGCTCGTGCAGCCCGCGCGAATGAAGAGTAATAAAGGTTTTTAACCCCAACACAACCTAACGATGACTCAACCTCTCAATTTTGCCCTTATAGGCGCGGCAGGCTATATAGCCCCGCGCCATATAAAGGCAATAGCCGATACAGGAAATAACTTGATGGTGGCTTACGACAAATTTGATTCGGTAGGTCGCTTGGATAGTTCGTTTCCGGATTGCTCCTTTTTTACTGAAAACGAGCAGTTTGACCGCTTCTGCTCCAAGCAGATGCGCACGCAGCAGCCGTTGCATTGGCTCAGTATTTGTACACCCAACTACACACACGATGCTTTTATTCGCTACGGGTTGCGGCTCGGAGTGAACGTAATTTGTGAAAAACCCCTTGTTCTAAATCCATACAACATAGATAATCTGGTGGAGTTGGAGCGAGAAACAGGGCATCAGGCTTATACTATTCTTCAATTGAGATTGCACGAAGCAATAGTCAACTTGAAGAAAAAAGTGGAACAGGCTCCCAAGGACAAAGTATTTGATGTGGATTTGACCTATATCACCTCCCGCGGCAAGTGGTACTATTCGAGTTGGAAAGGCGATGTGCATAAGTCTGGCGGGGTGGCGACTAACATAGGTGTGCATTTCTACGATATGTTGCAATGGGTGTTTGGACCGGTGCGCAATAGCGTGGTGCATATTATGTCCTTCGACCGCGTGGCAGGATATTTGGAGTTAGAGCGTGCAAGGGTGCGTTATTTCTTAAGTATCAATGCCGAATGTTTGCCCCCCAATGCCGTACAAGGTGAGAAAAAGACTTTTCGCACGCTCTCTATTGACGGCGAGGAGTTTGAGTTCTCTTCCGGTTTTACGGAATTGCATACAGAGTCCTATCGCCGTATCCTTCAAGGAACAGGTTTTCGTATATCGGAAGCCCGTCCATGTATCGAATTAGTAAGCAACATCCGTCATTCCGAGCCGATAGGTTTGCGAGGTGATTACCATCCTTTGGCACGGTTGCCCCTTGCTCAACATCCGTTTGGATGGGACGAAAAACGGTAACTAAACAGAGATAAACGCTGAACTCATGCCTGCAAGACGAAACATATTTTTCCGTAATTGCTTCTTTTGTGTAGTCCTTGTTTTGACCGGGTTGCTGTCTTCCTGCGTAACCAGCAAGCAAGTGAACCTGATGCAGGAACCGACGAAGAATAATCATATTCCTTCTTATCCGGATACCGTTTCTTATTCGGACTATGAAATCCGCATTGGTGACCGCCTGCAAATACGTGTTCACTCGGTGGACGAACAGGTGCAAAAATTGTTTTCTACTGCCATCGGTGGAGGATCCAACTGGAATAACTATAACAACATGTCATCATACGGACAGGGGTATGCCAATGAATTATATACGTATCTTGTGTTAGAGGATGGCACCATTGATTTTCCGTTGGTGGGGCGATTGAATGTGCATGGGCTGAATACACGGCAAGTCAAATTGCGCTTAGAGGATGAATTGAGCACCTACATTAAAGATTATGGTGAGTTTAAGATGGTTTCTGCCGACGTGAATGTGGTGCAGCGAATGTATAGCGTAATTAGCGAGGGAGGTAGTGGTAATTATGCTATCCGCCGTGAAAAAATGACCATCTATGAGGCCTTGGCTCAGGCAGGTGATGTAGGGGATTGGTCTGATCGTTCGAAAGTGAAGATTATTCGCGAGATAGAAGGTCAAACGCGAGTGATGGAGTTTGATGTACGTTCTATGGATATCATCAACTCGGAGTACTACTATGTGGAACCCAACGATGTGATCTATGTGCAACAACTGCGCGGGAAAGCGTTCGGAGTAAGCAATATAACCACTTCTATCTCCGTAGTGGCAACCACCATCTCATTTGGCGGGTTCGTATATGGAATTGTGCAACGTATAATCAATGCAGCCAACAAGAAATGAAGAAACAGATTATTCATATCCTATTGCCCTTTATTTTGGTGGCTGTCAGCCTGTTGCTCACCGGTTGTTACGGGCATCGTCAAGTGGGTTTGTTGCAAGATCGTAAGGATCTTCCTCACTATGATAGTGTAGGCTACGAACCCTATCGCTTGCAGGTGAACGATGAGATTATCTATCGTATCATCACCTTGGACGAAACATTGGGTAAAACGTTGGCACAGAATTTAGGAAGTAATACCGGTTATAATAACAATAATGCCTATTCTTATCGTATTTATTCGGATGGCACAGTGGATTTACCATTTCTACCCCCCATCCGTTTAGAAGGTCTGACCGAATTGGAGGCACAAGATACGGTGAAGCGTTACATGCGCGAACTTATTCCTGATGCGGAAATCAAATTAGCCCTTTATAACAAGCAGTTCACTATCTTAGGTGAGGTAGGTAAAGGAGTCAAGTATATCTACAAAGAGCGTATGACCATCTATCAGGCATTGGCTATGTCCGGTCGCGTTCTCAATACGGGCGATAGAAGGCATGTTCGCATCATCCGTCCGCATGGAAACCAGGAACCGGAAGTGTTAGAGTTTGACTTGCGCACGAATACGATTATCAATTCCAAGTACTACTATATCTATCCGAATGACTTGATATATGTCAGTCGCGAACCTGCCGCATTCTTTAAGCAGGAGAGTTATTCTGCGTTCTTAGGACTGATTACCAGTTCAGTAGCGCTCCTTATCTCTGTACTCAACTATATTCCTCAATAGTAACCCCTATTATCTCGTATTGATATGGCTAAAGATAATCCTTATTACTCCAATCCGTACAAAGATCCCAATCAAAATCCTTTGATTGATCCGTATCACGAGTATCATAGCAATCCCTATAATCCTACCAACCCATACGGCAACCCGTATCAGCAGAATCCATACCAGCAGAACCCCTATCAAAATCCGTATCAGAACCCGTATCTGACTTCGCCGTATAGTACGGGGGCATTGATGGATGAAGAGAACACGGGCAGCAACTTCAATATCATGGAGTGGTTGGTGCGAGTGGTGCATTATTGGTATCTGTTTGTGATAGCGGCGGCTTTGGCGTATGGCGTGGCAGCATTGCTGAACCGCAAGTGGGTAGAGGAGTGGGAGTCCAGTGGTACGATACTTATTAAAGAGACGGGAAGTCAATACACGGGGCAACAAGCATTCTTTCAAGGGTTCGGATTGGAACCGGTATATAAGAATATAAACAACCAGTTGGTACTTTTAGGTTCCTACGACCTTATTTCGCGGGTGGTGGACTCGATACCATTCTTGCAAGTGGATTACATCTCGCAAGGGCGTTTCAAAACGCGTAACCTATATCGTAACACACCGGTTGTGATTGAGCCGGAATATATAGACAATCGTTCAAAGGGACTGCTCTATCAGATTACCTTCAAAGGAAATGGTACGATGCATATCCATTCGACCGACGAAAAACGCCCTTACGAAGCGGATGTGCATTATGGAGAACGCGTTGAGTCGCCCTATTTTACCGCCACGTTCTGGCCCAGTGAGCATATTAGCCAGTCGGGACAAATCTATTTTCGTTTCCGTACGCACGATGGTTTAATCAATGAGTTTCAAGCGCGTATGCGGCATGATTTTGTGATGGACGGCAGTTCCGTATTGCGCCTGACATTGAGCGGTCAAACGCCCGAACGAGATTGTGAATTTATCAATAAATTGGCAGAAGTTTATTTGGCGCAGAACCTTGAGCGTAAAAATGAGGTGGCGAATAAATCGATAGAATTTATCAATCAGCAGTTGGCTGCCCTACAAGGGTCGTTGGAGGAAAGCGAGGGGGCAATGACTGAGTTTAGGCATCAGAATAACTTTATTGATGTCAGTTCGCGTGCCTCGCAGTTGGTGGGTAAAATTTCTGCTTACGACGAGCAGCAGATGAACTTGCGCCTCAAGGAAACCTACCTTGACTATCTTACTAACTATCTGCAGCAGTCTATTGAACAGGGAACCATCGCTTCTCCGTCTTCATTAGGTCTATCGGAAGGAACGTTGAGCAGCCTTGTTGCCCAACTCAACTCCTTACAATTACAACGAGGCGGATTGAGCGAAAAGAACGTGTATTATACCAAACTGACTACCGATATAGAGAACGTAAAGATCACAATCGGCGAAGTGGTCAAGTCCATGCGTGCCACGTTGGAGATTGAGAAGGAAGACCTGAAAAAACGGTATGCAGAAGTGGAAGTGGATATGCAAAAACTGCCGGAGAAGGAACTGGAAATGATTAGCATAGAACGCAACTATCGGGTGGACGATAATTACTATACTTTCTTCCTTCAAAAACGCGCCGAGGCGGAGATTCAGAAAGCCAGCAATACGCCTGACAATGAGATAATGGATAGAGCCCGCCCGATGTATATTATCAATGCCAAGAGCAAGAAAAAAACAACCACCACCTGCCTGCTTATAGGTTTGCTTATTCCGCTTGCGTTGATTATTTTAACCGAACTGACCAACGACAAAGTGCGTACTCCTAAGGAAGCCGAATCGCTAAGCGTATTCCGCTTGATTGGCTCTATTCGCCATGCCAAGACGCAGAATCCCACTTTGGTAACAGCTTCACCTCGTTCGTCATACGCCGAGATGTTGCGTGCCGTGCGCACACGAATAGAGTTTATTACGGGTAAAAAGACAGGCATCTCTCTATGTGTTACCTCCACAGAATCAGGCGATGGTAAAACGTTCTTGTGCTCGAACTTGGCGGCACTCTATGCCATGACAGGTAAGAAAACATTGCTTATTGACTTGGATATCCGTAAACCGAATATACATACCAAATTAGGATTGGTGGAATATACTACCGGTATCAGTAATTACTTGAACAATGACTGCCAACTGGAGGATATTATTCTCCACCACGCACCCTTTGATTTTGACATCATACCCGCCGGTACCATTCCGCCGAACCCGGGTGAGTTGATTCACTCGGAGAAATTGTCCGCATTGTTAGAAAAACTGAAAGCCGAGTATGATTTTATCATTATCGATACATCACCTATTGGACAAGTGCCCGATGCCTATTCGGTGATTGAGCAAACGGACACGACGCTCTTTGTCATTCGTTGCTTGCAAACGTCCAAATCCTTCTGTCGTCAGACTTTACAACAATTAGCCATTAACCATCGCAGTAAAATTAACCTCGTATTGTCAGACGTTCCTACCGAAGGTTTCCATCGCGGTTACGGATATGGTTACGGCTATGGGTATGGTTACGGTTCGTCATACGGCTACGGGTACGGACATGGAGGAGGTTATGGCTACGGCTATGGCTACGGTTATGGGTATGGAACAAAGAAAAATAGTTGGCGGTATAAATATGGTCAGTACTACAACCGTTTGTTCCATAAGCAACCCAAAGAAGAGGTACACTATTATATGGACGATGACGATACATAGTCGTTCGTAAAAAATGCTCAGCAAGTATGTTTCTTATCCAAGATACATTAGTCAGTTTAGACGTATTGGAAAAGGAGTTCTGTTGTGATTTGGCAGCATGCTGCGGCAAATGTTGCGTGGAAGGAGATGCAGGTGCACCCATCACGGATGATGAACTGAAAGAAATAGAGCAGATTCTACCTTTACTAAAGCCCTTGATGACGCGAAAAGCTCGAAAAGTGGTGGACGAAAAAGGATTAAGTTATCGTGACCCGTCCGGCGAACAGGTTTTATCCATTGTAGATGGTGCGGAGTGTGTCTTTATGCAGAGGGACAGCAACAAACGGTGTTTATGTCTTTTGGAACAAGCCTATGAACAGCATAAGACTGCTTGGAAAAAACCGATATCGTGTGCTCTTTATCCCATACGGCTTGCGCAAGTAGGGAACAGAATAGGCGTGGAATACCACCGATGGGATATATGTTATCCGGCTCGCGTATTAGGCAAACAGCAGCATGTCCCCCTCTACCGATTTTTGCGCGAACCGCTTATTCAACGTTTTGGACAAGCGTGGTATGACGAACTTGAATTAACTGCAAACGAATGGAAAAAACAATGCAAGCGCATATCATAACTATTGGCGACGAACTGCTGATTGGCCAAGTAGTGGATACCAACTCGGCGTGGATGGCTGAGCAACTCAACGAAATAGGTGTTCCCGTCTATCAGATTACTTCTGTTCACGATGATGCTGACCATATCAAACAAGCACTTTCCTTTGCCTTGCAACAGGCTGATATCGTATTACTCACAGGTGGGTTAGGTCCTACCAAAGATGACATTACCAAGCGCGTACTGTGCGACTATTTTCATACCTCGTTGGTGGAAGATACATCGGTTAAGGATCATATCGAGCACTTGTATCAAAATCGTCCTCAGGTGATGAATCGTCTTACGGCTACCCAATGGTATGTGCCCCAATCGGCTACCATATTGCCCAACAGAATAGGGAGTGCCCCCATCATGTTATGGAACGAGCATAACCATATAGTGGTATCCATGCCCGGTGTCCCGCGCGAAATGGAGATTGCCATGGAAGAACAAGTCTTACCCTGTCTCCAACAATGGCTGCACAAACAGCATATCAACACTCATATTTACCATCGTACACTTACCGTGCATGGCATACCCGAATCGGCACTTGCCATCGAGATAGAGGATTGGGAGAATAACCTTCCGCAAGGTTTGCACCTCGCTTACCTGCCCAAGGACGGCAAAATACGTCTTCGTCTCAGTAGTTATGGGGAGTGTACGGTCGAAGTGGTAGAACGCGAATTTGCCCGACTTACCCAATTGGTTCAACCTTACCTACTCAGTAGGTCAAAATAAACTCAACACGATTATGAAAAAGAAAATCATTTTTTGGATTTCAGCCATAGCAGTTGTGGCTCTTGCTGCCTTTGTATTCTTTAAGTTCTGTTTCGTATATAGCGAAGGGGTGAATGAAGGGGATATCAATTATTTCCAAAAAGAGGGCTTTATCTTCAAAACCTACGAAGGTAAGATGATTCAGACCGGCTACAACTCCAAGAACTCCAACGCTACCATTCAGAGCAATGAATTCAAATTCTCGGTGGATGACGAACGTGTGGCTGAACAAATCCAGAATGTCAGTGCAAAGCAAATCAAGTTGCATTGGCGCAGGTATTTAGGAACACTTCCTTGGCGCGGGAATAGTGAGTTTATTGTGGACTCTATCCTGTCGGTAAGTTCGCAACCTTCTGCCGTGCAGAATGATGAGATTTTGGATTTCCCTGTACAATAAATCAACTTTCCTATGCTAACCGGTGAACAATGGAACTTTGTCAAGATTTATGAACGAAGTTTGCGCGATAACTGGGATAGAGAAGCCGTTACGGACTACGGAACGGATAAGACGCTGACTTATGGTCAGTTGGCAGAGCAAATTGCGAAGTTACATATCATTTTTCGCTCGTGCGGAATTCGCAAAAATGATCGCATAGCCTTGATGGGACGAAACAACTCCAATTGGATAACCGTCTATTTGGCATCTGTTCTATATGGCGCTACCATTGTTCCTATATTGCAGGATTTTCGCCCAAACGATGCCCTGCATATCATCAACCATAGCGAAAGCAAACTGCTGTTCATCTCCGATTCGATTTGGGAAGGTTTGGATATTGAGCAGATGCTGGATGTGGAAGTCGTGTTCTCTTTGACCGATTTCCACTTGTTGGCCACAGTGTTGAATGGTTCGGGGGCTTCGCGTATAGATTTTACGTGGCAGGCGGTGGAGGACGTGTACCGCGATCATTTCCCGAATGGATTACAGGCTGCTGATGTTCATTTTGATGAGCGGTCTAATGTCGATATTGCTTCCATCAATTACACCAGCGGTACGACAGGGTTCAGCAAAGGCGTTCTAACTCCTTGCAATGCGTTAGCCGGTAATATCAAATTGGCTTTTGACTCAGGGCTCATCTTTCCGGGGTGCCGACATGTCGCTTTTTTGCCCTTGGCACATGCCTATGGTTGCGCGTTTGACTTGTTGAGTTGCTTGGCAGCCGGCGGGCATACTTACTTGATAGGCCGTACGCCCGCTCCCAAAGTGCTTCTGAAAGCCTTTGCGGAGGTCAAACCCACCACAATCCTGACCGTTCCGCTTGTGTTGGAGAAGATTTACAAAAAAATGATAGTCCCGCATATCAGCACCGGACCAATCAGTTGGGTGCTCAAAGTGCCTTTGTTGGACGAGGTGGTATATAAAAAAATATGTGATTCGTTGGTGCAGGCTTTTGGCGGGAGTTTTCGTGAGGTCATAGTGGGCGGTGCTCCGCTCAATCCTGAGGTGGAGGCGTTCTTACATCGTATCAAGTTCCCTTTCACCGTAGGATATGGTATGACCGAATGTGCCCCGCTCATATCCTACATACCCGCTACCGCTTTTCGGGTCGGTTCGTGCGGCAAAGCCCTTGAAGGACTGATGGAAGCACGTATCAGTAACCCTGATTCGCAAGGGATAGGAGAGATAGAAGTGAGGGGAGAAAATGTGATGCAAGGCTACTATAAGAATCAAGAAGCAACGCAAGGCATTTTCACTGCCGACGGTTGGCTCAAAACGGGCGATCTCGGCACCATTGATAGCGATGGCTACCTATATATCAAAGGGCGGAACAAAACGATGATGTTAGGGGCTAACGGACAAAATATCTATCCGGAAGAAATAGAAGCCAAACTGAATAACATGCCGTTTGTTCTTGAGTCGCTTGTCATTCAGCACGAAGGCAAACTGATTGCCCTTGTTTGTCCGAATTTTGAAGAGGTGGATGCCGCCAATATGAATCGTGAGCAAGTGGAGGCACAGATGGAAACCAATCGCAAATGGGTCAATGAACAATTAGCTGCCTACGAGCAGATAGCCCGCATCAAACTCTTTCAGCACGAATTTGAAAAAACACCGAAAAAGTCCATCAAACGATTCCTCTATACATCCATCAGTAATATTGAATAACGGGTATGCATTTGTGTATTGATCAGGGTAATTCACGCACGAAGGTGGCTCTGTTTGACCACAACGGAACGTTGGTCAAGCATTTTATATATAAGTCGTTCACATTGGCAGATGTCAATCAGTTGTTTGCTCTTTACCCGATAGAGAAAAGTATTATTTCTTCGGTTGTCAATATAGAACCTTCGGTGGTGAATGGCATGCAGCGATTGAGTGAGCGGTTTGTGCTGTTTGATCACCATACTCCCGTTCCGCTTCAAAACGACTATGCTACGCCGGAAACGTTAGGGCTTGACCGATTGGCTGCGGCTGTTGGGGCTGCCGCACTTTGTCCCGAAAAAGACATCTTGATTATTGATGCCGGGAGTGCAATTACCTACGATGTCCTTACCAAGGAAGGGCATTATTTGGGCGGAAACATAGCCCCCGGTATTAAGTTGCGGCTGGAGTCTTTGCACCGATTAAGCAAAAAACTGCCGCTCGTAGAAGCCGACGAGAATGTGTTTATTCCCCTCGTAGCGAAGAATACGAGAGAGGCTATCGCGGCTGGTGTTATTCGGGGAGTGGCGTTTGAAGTGAAAGGGTATATACGTGCTCTGCGTGCTGGCAGAAAAAATAACGATATGGAGGTTTTTCTGACCGGCGGTAATGCGCCTTTTATTCTCAATCATGTTAAAGACCCGCTCCGATTTGAAAAAAACTTGGTTCTAATAGGACTTAATACCATTTTACAATATGATACTAATCGCTGATTCAGGTTCAACCAAGACTCATTGGTGTCTGCTTACTGCGTCCGGGCATAGCCAGGACTACTTTACGGATGGTATCAACCCGTTTTTTCTCACAACGGAGCAAATCCAGAATGTGGTGGATTATCAGCTTTTGCCTCAATTGGGGCAGCAGCTTTGGGCGGGTACCATTACCCAACTCTTTTTTTATGGAGCCGGTTGTACGCCCGAAAAGAGCCCGATAGTGGAACAGGCTGTGCAACATAGCGGACTGCCCGTACATCAAATCAGTGTGTTCTCCGATATAGTAGGCGCAGCACGCGGTTTGCTCAATCGCTCGGAAGGTATAGCCTGCATACTGGGTACGGGAAGTAATAGCGCGCAGTATGACGGCGAGAAGATTGTGCGTCAGGTGCCCGCTCTCGGATTTATATTAGGAGACGAAGGAAGTGGGGCTGTACTTGGCAAACGATTAGTAGCCGATGTCCTCAAAAACCAGTTACCCGTGGATGTACAGCAAGCCTTTTTGACACAATATGGTCTCACACAAGCCGACATCATTGAGCGGGTCTATCGGCAGCCTATGCCCAATCGCTTTTTGGCATCTTTCAGCCCGTTCTGTAAGGAACATATCAATCATCCTGCCATCCAAAAACTGCTGTATCAGCATTTTGAACAATTCGTACAGCGTAACTTGCTGCAATACTATCATTCGGATGCGCAGAAAGAGAGTATGCCGGTGGGCTTTGTGGGGTCAATTGCCTATCACTATCAGGATATCTTAATTCGCGTATTGAAAGATTATGGTATGACCTTGTCGTGCATTCTTCAGGATCCTATTGAGGGTTTGAAGCAATACCATAAGTCAGATGCCCGCCCTACTACGTAATATGAATATACAAGAAAATATATCTATTCTGCCTCTCAATACGTTCCGTATGAATGGGAGGGCTCGGTTCTTGGCGGTATATGAGTCAACCGACGAACTGAGGTATATCTTGCAGCATAAAGCCGAGTTGTTTGGCAATAAAAATATACCTGTGCTTTGTATAGGGGAGGGTAGCAATTTGCTCTTTACAAAGGATTTCGAGGGAGTGTTATTGCGTTCTTCTATGCGTCGTGCGCGTGCTGTCCGAGAAACTGCCGATGAAGTCTTCATTGAGGCGGATGCCGGACTCTGTATGGATGATTTGATAGCCCAACTGACCGACATGCAACTCTACGGTCTGGAGAATCTAAGCTATATACCGGGTACCGTAGGGGCAAGTGCAGTGCAGAATGTGGGTGCCTATGGCGTGGAAGCCAAGGATGTCATAGATCAAGTGCGTGTGTTGAATATTCAAGACCTGAACGAGATAACTCTTTCGCAAGCCGATTGCCGATTTGGATATCGGGATAGTTGTTTCAAGCATGGTCAAGGAAAAAAGTATATCGTATCAGCTGTAACCTATCGCCTTTCCAAACAACCTGTCTATCATCTCGAATACGGTCAGTTGAGTCAACAACTGCCATCGCAACCCACTGCCAATCAAATTCGGCAAGCCGTTATTCGTATCAGACAATCCAAACTGCCTGATGTCCATAAAGTAGGCAGTGCCGGTTCGTTTTTCAAAAACCCCGTTGTTTCTAAAGACGTGTATAACAACCTCTCTCACTCGTATATTGACATACCCTCTTATTCTGTGGGAGATGGATCGGAATATAAGATACCTGCTGCGTGGCTTATAGAGAAAAGCGGCTGTAAATCTTTTGCAGTCGGAGATGCAACCGTATGGCAACCACAACCCCTCGTGCTGGTTAATCAGCACAACGCCGAACCGCAAGATATCGTACAGTTAGCGCAGATGATTGTCAATCGCGTGAACCGGCAGTTTGGTATTGAATTGCAACGTGAAGTAATCTATATTTAGTATGGCCAGTTTTATTGTAGAGGGCGGTCATCGCCTACGGGGAAGTATTACACCCGCCGGTGCAAAGAATGAGGCACTGCAGGTACTTTGTGCCGTATTGCTAACAAGCGAGGAAGTGACTATTCACAACTTGCCCGATATATTGGATGTAAATAATCTTATTGATTTGCTACAGTCCATGGGTGTAGAGGTTAAACGTGAAGGAAGAAGTTGTACGTTCTGTGCCGACCGGCTTGACTCAGACTATCTGATGAGTAGCGATTTCCGAGCTCGTTGCAATCGGCTGCGCGGTTCGGTGATGCTGATAGGTCCGCTTCTGGCAAGGATGGGACAAGTTATGTATGCAAAACCCGGAGGAGATAAGATTGGGCGTAGGCGGTTGGATACCCATTTCCAAGGGTTGCTGAGCCTTGGCGCATCCTATAATTATAATACTGCTTTACAGGCCTATACCTTTACAGCCCCATCGGAAGGTGCGTCCCATTCATGCAACACCCTTCGAGGTACGTATATGCTTTTGGACGAGGCATCGGTGACCGGAACCGCCAATATCATTATGGCTGCTGTAACCGCACAAGGTGTAACAACCATCTATAATGCCGCCTGCGAACCCTATATACAGCAACTATGCCGTATGCTCAATCGGATGGGGGCGCAAATAAACGGTGTGGGAAGTAATCTGCTTACCATTCATGGTGTGGAACAATTGGGCGGAACCGTCCATACATTGCTCCCCGATATGATTGAAGTCGGGTCATTTATCGGTATGGCGGCTATTACGCAGTCCGAACTAACCATCAAGAATGTGTCTATCCCTAACTTAGGTATTATACCCGATACATTCCGTCGATTGGGAATATGTTTACAGCAGCAAGGAGATGACTTGTATATCCCTCCGCAAGAGCATTATCAGATTGACTCTTTTATGGACGGCAGTATCCTCCATTTAGCGGACGCTCCGTGGCCCGGGCTGACACCTGACTTGCTGAGTGTGCTCCTCGTGGTGGCAACGCAAGCCAAAGGAAGCGTGCTCATACACCAAAAAATGTTTGAAAGTCGACTCTTCTTCGTAGATAAACTGATTGATATGGGGGCGCAAATTATTCTCTGTGATCCCCACCGAGCCGTTGTCATCGGACATGACCACCAGATACGGTTACGACCCAATAATATGACTTCGCCGGATATACGGGCAGGAATAGCCATGCTCATTGCCGCTATGGCTGCCGACGGAACATCACGCATTGACCATATTGACCAAATAGACCGTGGCTATGAGCAAATAGAGAAGCGGCTGAATTTATTAGGAGCCGATATAAAACGGATACCCTGATTTTTTTTACTCCACAGTTACCGATTTGGCAAGGTTGCGCGGCTGATCCACATCGCAGCCTTTGATACATGCCACGTAATAGGACAACAACTGCAAGGGAACAATCGTAACAATCGGACTAAGACATTCCGATACTTTGGGTATGGTAATAATCGAATCTGCCATCTTACTTACTTGCGTATCCCCTTCCGTAACGATTGCCATTACTCGCCCGTGACGAGCGCACACTTCTTGTACATTGCTTACCAATTTGTCATATATGCTCCCTTGTGGGGCAATGGTTACCACCGGCATTTCTTGCGAAATAAGGGCTATCGGACCGTGTTTCATTTCAGCGGCGGGATAACCTTCCGCATGGATATAACTGATTTCTTTCAATTTGAGTGCACCCTCTAAGGCTACGGGATAGTTGTAACCGCGTCCCATATAAATACAACTTTGTGCAAACGAAAGGGTTTGAGCCATACGACGAATAGACTCGCGTTGCCGGATAGCGGACTCTATTTTAGACGGCAACTCGTCCATCTCTGTCGTTAATGCCGTATAGAGAGGTTCGTCTAACTTACCCCGTGCATGACCCAATCGGAGAGCCATCATCATCAGTACTGCCACTTGGGCGGTGAATGCCTTGGTGGAGGCAACGCCAATCTCTGGACCTACCATTGTATATACCACGGCATCCGATGCACGAGGTATGGATGACCCCACCACATTGCATATACTTAGTACTTTTGCTCCTTCTCGCCTTGCTAATTCAATGGCTGCCAATGTGTCAGCCGTTTCGCCGGATTGGGAAATGGCAACCACTATGTCCCCCTTGCTAATCACAGGCTGTCGGTAGCGAAATTCGGAAGCGTGCTCCACTTCCACAGGAAGACGTGCCAGTTGTTCGATGGCATATTTGCCTACCAATCCCGCATGCCACGATGTGCCGCAGGCGGTTATCAATATGCGATTGGCGTTCAGCAACTCTATCGTTTGGGGCGTTAAGGATTGTTTGGCGGACTCTATACAGCATCGTAGCGAGTGAGGTTGCTCGCAGATCTCTTTGAGCATATAGTGGTCGTATCCTCCTTTTTCCAACTCGCTTACATTCATCGTCACCTGCTGTATGTTCGGCTCTTTCGCTTCACCGTGAATGGTCATTAGCGTAATCTTTGGCTCGGATGTTGTGAAACCAGCTTGAAGTACAACCATATCCTCGTCTTCCAAATAAATAACCCGATTCGTGTATTCCACAATGGGAGAAGCGTCCGAGCCTAAAAACAGTTCGTCGTCACCCACACCGACTACCAGCGGACTGCCTTTGCGCGCTGCTACAAGTGTGTCAGGTTCTGATTCATCCAACACGGCTATGGCATACGAACCCACGACCTTTTGCAATGCTTTCTGTACGGAATCAACAAAAGATAGTTGAAGTGATTCTTGCAGATACTCAATGAGCTGAACAACAACCTCCGTATCCGTATCACTCTTGAATGTATAGCCGGCATCCAGTAGGAGTTGTTTCAGTTCGGCATAGTTTTCTATAATGCCATTATGCACCATAGCCAAACGACCGGAGCGTGAAGTATGAGGGTGGGAATTGCGATGACTGGGTTCGCCGTGAGTCGCCCAACGGGTATGCGCTATGCCTATATTGCCGCTCAGGTCTTGATTGTGAGCCGTGTCTTCCAAAACCGATACTTTCCCCTGTGATTTATAGACATTCAGCCTATGCTGATTGCTCAGCAATGCCACACCGGCACTATCATAGCCGCGATACTCCAAACGATGTAAACCTTTTATTAGAACGGGATACGCCTTGCGTTTCCCCACATATCCTACTATGCCGCACATATCTATCTGTCTTAATTAACGCGGCAAAAGTAAATAAAAAATCAGTTTTTTTATCGTATTTACGAAAAAAAGTGAAGTCATAAGCAATTATGACTTCACTTTTTGATTTATAACGGCAGTGTTTTTATTTCACCTCTTCAAAATCTACATCCTCAGCACCGCCGTTATTGGAATTGCCATTATTGCCCTGTTGGCCGCTGAACGGACCGTTTTGTCCGCCGAAAGGACCTTGTTGCGGATTGCCCTGCTGTCCGCCGGCTGCATTGGCTGCGTTGTACATCTCTTGTGATGCGGCTTGGAAAGCTGTCATCAGTTCGTTGTTATAGCGTTCACAGGCATCCGCATCTTTCTTCTCGTATGCTTCTTTGAGGTTCTTCAATGCTGTCTCAATAGGTGCTTTCTTGTCGGCAGGAATCTTGTCGCCCAACTCTTGCAACTGCTTTTCGGTCTGGAAGATGGTGGCGTCGGCTTTGTTCAGTTTCTCCACACGCTCTTTCTCTTTCTTGTCGGCTTCGGCATTAGCTTCGGCTTCGGCTTTCATGCGCTTGATCTCCTCATCGCTCAAACCGCTGGAAGCCTCAATGCGGACTGACTGCTCTTTGCCGGTGGCTTTATCCTTGGCGGATACGCTCAATATACCGTTGGCATCTATGTCGAAGGTTACTTCAATCTGTGGTTCGCCACGGCGAGCGGGCATAATGCCGTCCAAGTGGAAGATACCGATTTGTTTGTTCTGGGCTGCCATGGGGCGTTCGCCTTGCAATACCTTAATCTCTACCGAAGGTTGGTTATCCACGGCGGTGGAGAAAATCTCGGACTTCTTGGTCGGAATCGTGGTGTTCGCCTCAATCATGCGGGTCATCACGCCGCCCATGGTCTCAATACCAAGGCTCAACGGAGTAACATCCAACAGGACTACGTCTTTCAGACCTTCATCGTGTGCCAAGATACCACCTTGTATAGCGGCTCCGATGGCTACCACTTCGTCCGGGTTGATGGACTTATTCGGTGCTTTGCCGAAGAACTTCTCCACGGCTGCTTGGATAGCCGGGATACGGGTTGAACCGCCCACGAGCAGAACCTCGTCAATATCGCTTGTCTTGTAGCCTGCATGCTCAAGAGCCGTACGGCAAGGAGCAATGGTGCGTTGGATAAGGTCGTCAATGAGTTGCTCAAATTTAGCGCGAGTCAGGGTCTTTACCAAGTGGCAGGGCACACCGTCCACGGGCATAATATACGGCAGGTTGATTTCGGTAGAGGTAGTATTAGAAAGTTCTATCTTGGCTTTCTCGGCAGCCTCTTTCAGACGTTGCATAGCCATCGGGTCTTTGCTCAGGTCAGCACCTGCATTGTCCTTCTTGAACTCATCAACCAACCAATCAATGATACGATGGTCGAAATCATCACCACCGAGGTGGGTATCACCGTCTGTGGCTTTTACCTCAAACACACCGTCACCCATATCCAGCACGCTCACATCGTGCGTACCGCCGCCGCAGTCAAAGACCACAATTTTCATATCTTTCTTGAACTTGTCCAAACCGAAAGCCAAGGCGGCTGCGGTAGGCTCGTTCACGATACGCTGCACATGCAGACCGGCAATCTCGCCGGCTTCTTTGGTGGCTTGACGTTGGCTGTCCGAGAAGTAGGCAGGTACGGTGATAACAGCATCCGTTACCTCTGTGCCAAGATAGTCTTCGGCAGTCTTTTTCATCTTTTGCAGGATAATGGCACTGATTTCTTGCGGTGTATAGAGTCGTCCGTCGATGTCCACGCGGGCAGTGTTATTATCACCACGCACTACCTTATAAGGTACACGCGCAATCTCGTTGGACAAGCGGTCGTAAGGCTCGCCCATAAAACGCTTTATAGAATTGACGGTCTTCAATGGGTTGGTGATGGCTTGACGCTTGGCAGGGTCGCCCACCTTGCGCTCACCGCCTTCTACAAAACCTACTACCGAAGGTGTGGTGCGTTTACCCTCGCTGTTGGTGATTACTTGCGGCTTACCGCCTTCCATTACTGCTACGCAGGAATTAGTTGTTCCTAAGTCGATACCAATAATCTTACTCATAGTTGTATCCTTTCTAAATTAAATTTTCATTTTTTTTGTTTCGATCTGCCTTTTGGGACGGCAGACTCGCTAAAGAACTGACAAATCTTGTGCCATACAATAATGAATCCTCCTTTTCTGCCATTTTGGCAGTTTTGTGTGACAATGATATGGAATTCAATATCCACGCCGGTATAAAAACAGAGAAGTCTGCACTCCATAAAATCACACAAAATCATTGCAATCACTTATACAATCCTCACAGACACACTATCTTTGTCGCCGAAAGGAGAAACTACTATGGTAACGACTTTAAATCCCGAATTTTTGAGAGAACTCAGTTATGTCGCTGAAGATGAAGGCATGATGAAGCAACTCTCGCGATATGTGCATCGCTTGCTTGAAAAGAAGCAGGACGACACATTGTTCACGGAAGAAGAATTCCGCCGCAAATTGGATCGTTCCAGCACACAGGCAGCGGAAGGGAAATATATCGAAATGCGTGCTGATAAAACGGTTGATTAATTTGTAGATAGACTGCTTTTAGATAAAGAAGCACAATAAGTTTGTGTAATTACGAAATCACTCGTATCTTTGCCGTCAAAAAATAGAAAAAGATATTTCACAACTCAATAAACGGAGAAACACAACTATGGCACGACCGTTAAAGAACGAGGTAGGGCGTTCCGTTTTTCGGTATATCACTGTTGATGCCTATCTTTCTACTATTCCATTCTATGAAAAGAACGGTTCATTTTAGTTTATCTACTCGTAAATATTATGTCATACAACTAAGTAGAGCCACATTGCATTGTGGCTCTACTTATGTTAGTAATGACATGATTTCTTGTCAAATTCTCAACTTTAATGGAAAAATCTTTAACAAGTGTATTCTTTTTTGTGTAGTTTGAAGAAAAGCTTTATTTTTGCGCGCTTTTGGTGTGAACAAAATGAATTACCTATAAAGAATAGAACAAGTATGCAAATTACAATGTCGGAGGTAAAAGACCTCCAAGCCACCTTGACCATGGTCATGGAACCTGCTGACTACGAAGAGCAGGTAGAAAAAGAAATCCGTCAACTCCGTCAGAAAGCACAAATCCCCGGCTTCCGCGCCGGCATGGTGCCCAAAGGACTCGTCAAGAAAATGTACGGAAAAAGCGTCATGGCAGATGTAATCAACAAAGAGATTGGCGTTCAACTCAGTAAATACATCGATGAGCAGAAACTGCAAGTTTTAGGCGAACCGCTGCCTAATGAGGAGCAGAACAACCGTATTGACCTCGACAACGACACCACCTTTACCTTTGTCTTTGACATTGCCTTGGCTCCCGAAATGGACACCAAGATGACAGCCAAGAACAAAGTGAACTACTACAAAGTGCAGGTAACCGACGAGATGGTGGATAATCAGGTGAATAGTTACGCCGCCCGCTACGGGCAAATGGAGACGGTGGACACTGTGGAAGAGAACGACATCGTTCGCGGCTCGCTCAAGGAGAATAAAGAGGATGGTTTGACCAAAAACGAGGCGATGATCTATCCCCGTTATATGAAGAACGAGGATGTGAAAAAACAACTCATAGGTTTGAAGAAAGGTGAGACGCTTACTTTCAACCCCATGAAAGCTCTTGAAAGCGAAACGGAAGTAGCTTCTTTGCTTGGTATTAACAAGGATGATGTAAAGAACTACGTCGAGAATGAGTTCACACTGACCATTGACCAAATCCAACGCCACAAAGACGCTGCCATCGACAGCGAATTGTTCGTCAAGGTCTATGGCGACAATGCACCCAAAGACGAAGCCGAGTTCCGTGCCCGTGTCCGCCAAGAGATAGAGGGTAACATGCAGCAAGACAGCGACTATAAGTTCGGTCTGGATGTCAAGGCCGCGCTGATGAAGAAAGTGGAAAAAGTTGAGTTGCCTGCCGATTTCCTGCGCCGTTGGGTGAAAACCAACAACGAGAAGATGACTGACGAAGAGTTGGATAAGAACTTCCCGCAGATGCTTGAAGAACTCAAATGGCAGTTGGTGAAAGACCAGTTGATGAAACAATTAGATATCAAGGTCGAAAAAGAAGAGGTGGAAGAGTATGCCAAGAAAGTGGCTCGTATGCAGTACATGCAATACGGTCTGATGCATGTGGACGACCAGTACCTGACCAGTTTCGCCCAAGAGATGCTCAAACGCGATGACCAACTGCGTGCTATGGTAGAGCGTGTGGCAGAAGAGAAAATCTATGCTGCCGAGCGCAACATCATGAAGGTGGAAGAGAAAGAAGTTTCGCAGGAAGAATTCAATAAACTGTTCGCTTAATGCGTATCCATTTTATCGCCATCGGGGGCGCAGCCATGCACAATCTGGCATTGGCAGTGGCTGCCAAACCCGGCTATGTAGTAACAGGGTCGGATGATGAAATCTTCGACCCTGCTCTTTCTCACTTGCGTGAGGCAGGGCTGCTGCCCGAAAAAATGGGGTGGGACTCATCGCGCATCACAAACGACATAGATGCTATCATCTTGGGTATGCATGCTCGCGAAGATAATCCTGAGTTGATTCGTGCCCGCGAATTGGGCATACGCATCTACTCGTTCCCCGAATACCTATACGAGCAAACCAAGGACAAGACGCGCATCGTGGTAGGCGGCTCGCACGGAAAGACTACCACTACAGCCATGATTCTGTATGTCTTGCAGCGGCTCGGCATTGAGACAGACTACATGGTAGGTGCGCAGATTGAGGGCTTCGATCGTATGGTGCGCCTTTCGGATACTGCCAAATACGCCGTATTTGAAGGTGATGAGTACCTCACTTCTCCTTTGGACAGACGGTCGAAGTTCTTGTGGTACAAACCGCATGTGGCTATCTTGACCGGCGTGGCATGGGATCATATCAATGTGTTCCCCACTTGGGAATCGTATCAGGACACTTTCCGCCGTTTTGCTGAGACGGTGGAGAATACGCTCATCTATTATGCCGGCGACGAGACATTACGGCTGATTGCCCGTGAGAACCAAGATCGTATCACTTGCCTTCCCTATGAAGCCTACAAAGGTAATGTAAAGATGCAGGTTTTCGGGCAGCACAATATGCAGAACTTGCAAGCAGCCTCAATGGCATGTCAACAGATAGGTATTGCGCCCGACGATTTCTATCGGGAGATAGCCTCCTTCACCGGTGCCAGTAATCGTCTGGAAAAAATAGCAGAGCACGGAGATTTTGCCGTCTATAAGGACTTTGCTCATTCGCCGAGCAAACTCAAAGCCACCATTGGGGCCGTCAGGGAAAAATATCCGACCCGTCGGTTGATTGCCTGTATGGAGTTACACACCTTCTCGTCGCTCATGGCTGATTTTCTGCCGCAATACAAGGATTGTATGAAGGATGCCGATGAAGCACTCGTCTATTACAACCCGCATGTCATAGAACATAAACACCTCACCGCCATCTCAACCGTTGATGTCCAACAAGCCTTTGGCACAGATAACCTGACCGTCTATACCGATAGTCAGCACCTGCGTAGCGATCTGCAACAAAAAGACTATCGCAACTCGGTTCTGCTCATGATGTCAAGCGGTACGTTTGACGGAATAGACATTCGGCAATTGGCACAAACCCTAACCCCGCAATGAGTCCTGAAAAACAAAAGCAACGCGACCATCTCTATATGAAGATGGCGCGCACATGGGCGGAAAACTCCTATTGCCGCCGCCGACAAGTAGGTGCCTTATTGGTCAAAGACAATATGATTATTTCTGACGGATACAACGGCACCCCGTCCGGTTTTGAGAATAACTGTGAAGACGAACACAATGTCAGCCTGCCATACGTGTTGCACGCCGAGGCGAATGCCATCACCAAAGTGGCGCGCAGCCACAACTCCAGCGACGGGGCTACGCTCTATGTAACCGCATCCCCGTGTATGGAGTGTGCCAAACTCATTATTCAGGCAGGAATAACCCGTATTGTCTATGGCGAAAAATACCGACTGATGGACGGAGTGGAACTCCTCCAAAAAGCCAATATCAATGTGGAGTTTCTGCCTTTGACTCCGAACATAGAAGATAGATAACAAACCGAGTAAAATAACAACTATTATGAGCATGAAATTAAGCCAATTCAAGGTACGCATACCCGAAGAACAGTTTGCACAGTTCCCCTTGCCGTATAGGGATGATTCACGTATGTTGGTGTTGCACCGTGCTACGGGCGAAATAGAGCATAAGAATGTAAAAGATTTACCTTCCTATTTTAACGAGGGCGACCTCTTTGTGTTCAATGATGCCAAGGTTTTTCCGGCGCGTCTGTTCGCACAAAAAGAAAAAACGATGGCTAATATAGAAGTTTTTTTGCTTCGCGAACTCAATCACGAAATGCGCTATTGGGATGTGCTGGTGGATCCGGCACGAAAGATACGTATAGGTAATAAGTTGTTCTTAGACGAGGACCTTACCATCGTGGCGGAAGTGATTGACAACACAACATCTCGTGGACGAACCGTGCGTTTCCTTACCGACTACGACAACTCGGAATTTCTTGATCGCCTCTACGAACTGGGACATACCCCTGTTCCAAAGTATATCCGTCGTCCTATGACCGAAGAGCAACAAGCCGAATACGACAAAGTATTCCCCGGTTATCCCGTTGACGAAATGGATGCTGAACGGTATCAAACTATTTTTGCCAAAAAAGTAGGCGCCGTAGCCGTACCTGCTGCCGGACTGCACTTTTCCAAACAACTGCTCAAACGCATGGAAATATGCGGGATTGAACACCAATTCCTCACCTCCTATATGTCGTTGGGCAACTTCAAAAATATTGAAGTGGATGATCTGCCGAAACACAAGATGGACTCCGAGCAGATTGAGATTGAGCAACCCTTGGTAGATGCTGTGGATCGAGCACACGCGCAAGAAAAACACATCTGTGCTGTGGGAACGGAAGTAATGCGAGCCCTTGAACAAGTGGCAGGAACGGTCGGACAAATCAAACCCTTTGACGGTTGGACCAGCCGCTTCATCTATCCGCCTTACGATTTCTCGGTGGCAGATTCATTCTTCGTGAACTTGTATGCCAGCCAGTCTATTCAGTTGCTCTGTGTGGCTGCATTTGGCGGATACGAGAACGTGATGCACGCTTATGATGTCGCGGTAGAAGAAGGCTATCGGTTTGGAGATTACGGCGACGCTATGCTCATCATTTAGTATGACAGTTCGTATTGAAGAAAGTTGGCGACAAGTGTTGCAACCCGAGTTTGATAAACCTTATTTTGAGTTGCTCACCTCTTTTATTCGTCGCGAATATGCGTCCAAGCAATGTTTCCCTCCTGCTCGCGATATTTTTCGTGCTTTTGATGTATGCCCGTTTAATCGGGTAAAGGTGGTCATAATAGGACAAGACCCTTACCACGATGTAGGACAAGCCCACGGACTATGTTTCTCCGTAGCAGACGGAGTGCGCATACCTCCGTCTTTGGAAAATATCTATAAAGAATTGCAGCGAGACCTTGCTATCCCCATTCCCGCTTCGGGAAATCTCAATAGATGGGCAGAACAAGGCGTGCTGTTGCTCAACGCAACGCTTACCGTGGAAGCACATCGCCCGGGAAGCCATCAAAACAAAGGGTGGGAAGAACTGACTGATGCCGCCATTGCCGCGCTTAATCAGCAGCGAAAACACATCGTGTATATGCTCTGGGGAGCCTATGCACAAAAGAAAGGACAATACATCGATCGTCGGCAAAACCTCGTTTTGACCGCTCCTCACCCAAGTCCCCTATCAGCCTACAAAGGATTTATCGGCTGCGGACACTTCTCAAAAGCCAATCAATACTTGGAGGAACACCATCTATCACCTATCCAATGGTAATGCTATGAAACGACTATTGCTTGTGGACGCGTATGCCATGATTTATCGTGCTTACTACGCCTTCATCAATCACCCGCGACTCAACTCACAAGGGCAGAATATGAATGCACCCTATGGATTTGTGATTGCGTTAGAAGACTTGATAAAAAGAGTTCAGCCTACGCATCTGGCTGTTGCCTTTGACCCGCATGGTAAAACATTCCGACACGAAGCTTACGAACAGTATAAAGCACAACGCCCTGAAACACCCGAAGACATACGGCGTGCCGTCCCCATCATTCACGATATACTCAGTGCGATGCGTATCTGCCAATTGGAGGTGGAGCGTTTTGAGGCGGATGATGTCATCGGTACAATAGCCCATCAGGCTGCCGGACCGGATATGCAAGTCTTTATGGCTACACCCGATAAAGACTACGGGCAGTTAGTGTCTGAATATATATTCCAATACCGTCCTAAACACACCGGCGGTTACGAACAAATGGGAGTAAGCGAGGTGTGCGCAAAATATGGTTTGCAATCACCTGCACAAGTGATAGACTTGTTAGGACTGATGGGCGACACGGCTGACAATATCCCGGGTTGCAAAGGAGTAGGCGAAAAAACGGCAGTCAGCCTGCTTCAACAATATGGCTCGATAGATAATCTGTTGCAGCATACCGATGAATTGAAAGGCGCTCTCAAAGAAAAAATCTGCAGTCAGACCGAACAGATACGTTTCTCCCGCTTCCTCGCAACCATCCGAACGGATGTTCCAATCCAATTTAACGAACAGCAACTATTGCGCCAAAGTCCGGATTGGACATTGCTCAAACCCATCTACGAACGATTGGAGTTCCGCTCCTTACTGCGAAACACACCCGATTTGTTTTCGCAAACAGCCGAAATCACGGCTTCGACACCCTCCTTGCCCTCTACAGAATCTTCTACTCCTACTGCTGCGGCTGAAGGAAAATCATACGATACGGTCGAAAACCGACTATGCGCCTATCTACTCAATCCCGAGAGACCTTTTAACCCCGCAGTTGAACCCGATTGGCAGGCACTCAAGCAAAACACGTCCTTGTGGAATCTCTATCAAGAAGTAGAGTTACCCCTCGTTCCCGTGCTGCGTGATATGGAAAAAGCAGGTGTGCGATTTGATGTCACATTGCTGCAACAAACGCAAACACAATTAACTGCGGAACTCAGCGACTTGGAACAACGCATCTTTTCACTCGCCGGCACGTCATTTAATGTCAATTCCCCTTCGCAGGTAGGAGAGATTCTATTTGACCTCTTACACCTTGACCCGAAAGCCAAACGAAATAAATCGGGGAAATATTCGACCGCAGAAGATGTCCTTCTGCCGCTTGTGAACCGTCATCCGATTGTTTCACTCATCTTGGAGCAACGCGAACTGAAAAAACTCATCTCTACCTATATCTCCACCCTACCGTCCTTTATCAATCCCGAAACGGGAAAGATACATACCACCTATCATCAAACCGTTACAGCGACCGGACGGCTCAGCAGCAGTCATCCTAATCTGCAGAACCTCCCCATTCGAACCGAACGCGGACAAGTCATCCGGCAAGCTGTCATCCCTGACGAAGGCTGTCTCTTTTTAAGTGCCGATTATTCGCAAATTGAATTGCGTATCATGGCGCATTGTTCAGGCGATCCGCACCTGATTAACGCCTTCCTGCAAGGGCAAGATATTCACGCCGCTACCGCTGCCAAGATTTTTAATACTCCGGTGGAGCAAGTGTCTAAGGAGCAAAGACGAAGAGCCAAAACAGCCAACTTCGGAATACTTTACGGTATATCGGCTTTTGGGCTTTCCCAGCAACTGAATTGTTCCCGCTCGGAAGCTCAACAACTGATTAATGATTATTTTGCGGCTTTTCCTCGTATAGCGCAATACATTGAACAGCAAAAAAGGTTCGCCCGCGAACATGGTTTTGTGGAGACGCTCTTTGGACGAAGACGCTATTTAGCGGACATCAACAGCCATAACGCCACCGTGCGAGCCTTTGCCGAACGAAATGCCGTCAATGCTCCTATTCAAGGTACGGCTGCAGATATCATCAAAATGGCAATGATTGCCATTCACAAAAGACTCGAACAAGAAGTTTTACCCCATCGCCCCGCCACGGCTCACAACGACTGGATGATTATGCAAGTGCACGACGAACTCAATTTTAATGTACCGATTGCCGAAATGGAGCAAGTGCAGGATATAGTAGTTTCCGAAATGCAAAATGCCGTTCATCTAACCGTACCGCTTATTGCTGATGCAGGTATAGGAAAAAACTGGCTGGAAGCGCATTAAAGTGGATTAAAAATCAAAGATTCATAGATTTGAAAATTAATAGGATATGGAACATGCTGTTTTGATTGGACTCATCACACCCTCGCAACCCGAAGAACGCACCAACGAATACCTCGACGAATTAGCCTTCCTCGCCGATACACGGGATATAGTACCTGTGCGGCGTTTTGTACAACGAACAGACAAACCCGATACCAATACCTACGTAGGAAGCGGTAAAATACAAGAAATACGCCAATGGATAGTCGGACAGCAGCATAATGCTGAACACACCATTGATTTTGCTATCTTTGACGATGAACTGTCGCCTCGGCAAATTCGTAACATTGAGCAGGCACTTAACCCGCACCATTCGTCCAAGGATGCGGACAAAAAAGAGTTTCACCCTATTCGAGTAATGGATCGCACCCTGCTTATCCTCGAAATATTCTTGCAACGCGCGCAAACTAGTTATGCCAAAACGCAAGTCGAACTGGCACACCTGCGTTATATCCTGCCACGTCTCACACGTATGTGGAGCCATCTTGACCGCCAGCGAGGCGGAGGCGGAACCAATCGAGGCACCGGCGAAACACAAATAGAAGCAGACCGCCGAATCATAGGACATCGAATAGCCCTACTCAAAGACGAACTCGGACGCATAGACAGGCAAATGGCTACGCAGCGACAGAACAGAGGAAAAATGGTCCGAGTGGCACTGGTAGGATATACCAATGTCGGCAAATCAACCCTCATGAACCTGCTCAGTAAAAGCGATGTTTTTGCCGAAAATAAACTATTCGCTACCTTAGATACCACCGTCAGAAAAGTTACCATCAACAACCTTCCATTCCTACTAAGCGATACCGTGGGCTTTATCCGCAAACTGCCGCATCACCTGATTGAATCGTTCAAATCCACATTGGACGAGGTTAGGGAAGCGGACTTGTTGCTCCATGTGGTTGATATCTCGCATCCTAATTTTGAAGAACAATATCAGGTCGTGCAGCAAACTATAGCCGACCTGCTTGGCGAAGAAAATATAAAAGGCAACGATAACCCTGTGCCCCAACTGAGAACCAAATCCGAAACACGCAAAAAAGACATTCCTACTATTGTCATATTTAATAAGATAGACGCTTTTTCCTACACGCCGAAAGAAGAAGATGATTTGACCCCTGTGAAGAAAGAAAATATATCCTTAGAGGAATTGGAGCAGACGTGGATGGCACGGCTTGAGAAAGACTGCATATTTATTTCTGCTGCCAATAAAACGAACGTGGATGCCCTAAGACAACTCCTATACGACCGAATAAAAGCCATACATATCCAACGGTATCCGTATAACGATTTCCTCTTTCCCGATACGCAAGAAGATGCCTAACCGGCATCTTACCACATCTGCAACGCCAGATCCTCTTTGCGCGTCATCTCGATCTTGGAGGCAGGAGTCTTGTCCCCCTGACCGGTCAGGTGAAGAATACCGTGTATCATAATGCGGCGCAATTCGTCTTCCTCCGATACTTGGGCAAGATGAGCATTCTCGCGTACCCGATCCATGGATATGAAAATATCACCCGATAAAATAGAAGGGGTAGAGTAGTCAAATGTAATCACATCCGTGTAATAATCGTGCCCTAAGAATTGACGATTGACTTCCAGCTCGCCCTCGTCGGTACAAAATTCATAATGCACATTGCCTACCCTGTAGCCATAAACGGCGGCTACGCGCTGAATCCAACGGGTCCAACGCACCCTTTCTTGCTCCAAAAAAGCCGGAATAGTAACTTCTCTAATCCTAAAATCAATCATTTGCTTACTATTTGTCTAATAAAACTGCGCGGCAAAAGTAAAACTTTTTTATAAGAACTTGTGGGTATATGAATTATTATCTACTTTTGCGGGCACAAAAGTCTTTGTTATGGCTCATTTTGTTTTTCCCCAACGTTTTCTCTGCTCCTTAGTCTTATGTGTCGGTTCGTTAGTCGCTTCAGCACAGTGTATCAATATGACTGACCTGGATGCACCGGGTACCGCGTGCGGTGTGGCGAACCACGAGTATCACTCCTATTATGATGAAGACAATAATCAGAGAGTCAATGTGTTTACATGGATATGGAGAGAAAATACCATTGAGGATTATGGGCTGACCGGTTACAACTACACCTACGGCATGAATAATGTGCTTTGTACTCGCCATACAGTCATTACCGACCCGGGACAGGACTACCTGCAAAGCAGTTTGTCCGTGCTCCCACCCGGGAAAAATTCCAGTATTCGGCTCGGTAACCCCAGAGCAGGCGGAAAAGGATCGGTGCAGAAAAATCCAACCCAGTTTATGACATGGCACCCCCAAGCCGAGAAAATAGCCTTCGACTATACCGTTACGCCCGATAATACACTTCTACTCTTTCAATACGCAGCCATATTAGACAAGGCAGAACACTCCGAAAGTGTGAGTTCCGATAACCCCTATATGCACCCCTTTATTGATATCATGATTACCAATACAGCGGGTACTATCTTAGACGAACCCACTACCTCCTTTACCTGCCACGGAAACCGAACACTCAACACAAATCCCGAATGGCATAGTTTTACGCGAACAGGTGGCGTTTCTTCGTTCTGGAAAGACTGGTCAACAGTCGGCTTTGATCTCACTCCGTATGTGGGTCAAACTGTTCGTATTGAGGTAGATAACTACGAATGTGTGTCCGACGAAATGAGTCAGCAACGCTACAATATGTATTTCTACTATTGCGGCAAACATTTCGGGTATATCTATTTCTATTTGGATTGTGCCCCAAAGCAGTTGGAAGTGGAATGTTTAGACAACCGTATGGCGCGCCTTACTGCCCCGGAAGGCTTTAATTATCGTTGGTATAGTCAATCTAACCCATCCGTAACGCTCAGTACCCAACGAACTGCCGATGTCTTTGCCGATGGCTACACGCGCTACTGCTGCCAACTCACCCAAAAAGAGGGAATGAAAGGATCTTTCGTGTTGGATACGATACCCTTGTGCGGAATAGAAGTGAATCTGCACGATACGGTCTGCGCATACGACCTTCCCTATGCCTTTGCCGGTAAATCTATTACGCAGCCCGGACACTATGCCGATACCGTACATCTGACTGCCGACATAGATAGTATTACCACACTTGACTTGGTTGTGCAAAACGTAGCAACAGAAACACAAACTGCTTCTTTCTGCGCCAGCGGCTCCTATAAATGGAAAGTCGGTTCGAAAATACGTACGCTCACGCAAGAAGGTACCTACAAAGACACGATTCGTTATGAGTCAGGGTGCGATAGCCTATATCTCACGCTGCAACTCACTGCTATTGAGGCAATACATACCACGGACACCGTATTCTTCTGCGCCAAAAAATTGGACGGGATGGGAGGCGGATTCACATGGAATGGCATATTCATAGGCAAACCGACTGACAACGGGAAAACAAAAAAACTGACATCAGCAGCAGGCTGCGATAGTATAGTAACCCTCTATCTGGATATGCCCGACTTGGATATATGTTTCGACACCATCATTGTACCCAACCGCAATTTCCCCGAACTCAAGTACGGCAACTATAATATCTATTATCAGGGTTCCAAAGAGGCAACCGAAAATACCTACAATAAATTAGGTTCCAACGGATTGCCTATTTACAAAAAGGATACCCTTATGGGCGAATGTACCACCACTGCCTATTTGAGACTCTTCGTAATAGACGTAAAGGATAGTGTAGAATCCTATACGCTGTGTGATAGCGATTTGCCCATCGCTTGGAGAGGTTATTCCATCAATTCGGCTGCGGATAACGGTAAACAGTTCATCGAAAAGTCTAAAAACGGATTAGATAGTGTCTGCTATACGTTGGATCTTACCGTACATCCGACCTATAAACTGACCCTTACAGACACTATCTGCGAGAGTGAACCCTATCACTTTGGAGATACTATTCTCACTACATCTGGTACGTATACCCGTTCGTTTGTAACTCCATTCGGGTGTGACTCCACCATAACACTTCAACTCACCGTGCAAACGCCTAAAACCGCTCGCACCGAACGAATCAATATCTGTCAAGGTGAACCACCTTTCACGTGGGAAGGGCACGGATCGCGCTTTGCCAACCTTACACAAGCCGATACCTACCGCGACACGGCTTTTTATTCTACTGGCTGTGATAGTGTTTATTATACCCTCCGTATCACCACCGCTGACTCCTCTATAGCCCATATCAACAAACTGATATGCGCCGATGAATCCATTGATTTCTTTGGAGTGGAAGTCAAGACGGAAGGTACATACCGCGGCGTAACAGAAAACGTGGCGCAATGCGATAGTATCATCTATATGCACCTCTCAATCTTGCCGCCTTGCCAATTCATAAACATTGATACGGTGCTCTGTGACAAATCACAACTCACTTGGCGGGGTAAAACACTGACAGCGGATGGTGTATTGCGCGATACGGTGCAAAACCAATTGGAATGTGATAGCATTATCTATATCCTTAATGCTCATTTCCTCCGCTCTTCAGCCTATGCATTTGATACGACTCTCTGCAATGGAGAAACGCTCTATTTGGTGGATACGCTTCTTTCTACTCCGGGTACGTACACACGTACATTGCCGAATGTGGCAGGCTGTGACTCCGTAGTGACGGTGCAACTCTATTATCTGCCACCTTCACTCTCTCGTACGGCATTTATTTGCGAGGGAAATTCGTATCCGTTTTACGATACCATTCTGACAACTACAGGCGTGTATTACCATACGATTGCTGCCACAGACCATTGCCAAGCCATAGAAACACTCCATCTTACTGTGGGATCCGTAGTTAGTGGAGACACCACAATTACGCGCTGTTACGGGGATAGTTACTTGTTCATGGATACACTGCTTACAACTTCAGGAGACTACCAACGTCTCATTCAACGTAGCGGACAAGGGTTATGCGACTCGCTGGCACAAGTACATTTTATTGTGTTGCCTAAAGTACAAGAATCGGATACAGCAGCATCTTTCTGTGGCGGGCAATCTATACTGTGGCGTGGACAAACAATCAATACACAAGGTCAATTTGTAGAAGTTATCCCCAATAGGTTAGGGTGTGACAGCCTCGTCTTCCGATTGCAAACGACCCTGCTAACTTCCTCTTTCAGTACGGTGGATACAACTATTTGTGCAGGCGAATCTTATACGTTCTTGGATACCACACTCACATCATCCGCAACCCTAACGCGAACCCTTACAAATGCTGTGGGGTGCGATTCCCTGCTGACGCTCAACCTGACCGTGCAACATCCCGTGCAAGTGCCTACTGACACCGTTTCCCTCCCCCAAGGCGCAACGTACAATTGGTTAGGACATCCTTCTTTCTCCGATTTGGATTCTACCGGAACGTATTACGATACGCTGTACTATACAACGGGCTGCGACTCGGCTTATACATCGTTGTACCTCAAAGTCTATGAAGCCGAGGTCAAAGGTACGTTCTACGTGGATACAGTCTGCGGCGATGACCCCGTTCTCGCGCTTACCTTCTTGCGCGAACAAGGACAGCCCGTTTCTTATGACCTCACATTCTCCGGCGAAGCTTTGAAGCAAGGTTTCAAGAATGTCAGTCAACAACCCTTCAACAATGCGGCTATTGTGGAGTGGACGGAACCGATGCCGGATAGCACAGATGAACAATGGTATGTCAGACCCGATAAATATGATCTGACCTTGCAAATCACCGATGCTGCTGATAGGCAGTCTTCCTATAAAGCATCCTTTGTAGTGTTGTATCCTTCTTGGGTGATTCTACAGCGTTGGAATGACGTACTTACCATTACCAATAGTCAATACAACGGCGGATACGAATTTACGGACATTCAATGGCTATTCAATAATGAACCCGTGCAAGGAAGTGGATCAAATAATGCCTATTACTATGCAGGAAATAGCCGACAATTACAATTTGGCGTTCCCTACAAAGCACTGCTTACGCGTAAAGATGATGGTAAAACATTCGCGACTTGCGACTATCTGCCTATAGCGCAATACAATGACACAAAAGTAGATAATACTATCCATGTCGTCCCACGCCTCACCGGTTCGTCCCGTCAAATACGAGTCGTTACCCACCTCTCTGGGCAGTATAGTGTGTATGACGTTACAGGAAAAAAAGTAATGAATGGTAGATTCGGTTCTAAATATGGATCACCCGACATCATATTCCCCGCCCATTATGTGAATGGAACGTATATCCTACGATTCTATCCCGAGTCTGACGATAATAGAAGTATTGAAGATAGGGAAATACACAAGAAATGGCTTGTATATTAACAGTGTAACACTATGAAAATATACACAAAAACAGGCGACAGCGGATTCACGTCCCTCGCCAATGGCAAACGTGTTGCCAAAACGGATTTGCGGTTAGAAGCGTATGGAACAGCCGATGAACTCAATAGTTGGGTAGGGCTTGTTCGCGCGCGCGCGTTCACTATTAGTAACGCCTACGACGAGTGGTTGGACTATATTCAAAACAAACTCTTCAACCTCGGAGCGCTACTTTCGGATGCGCAAGGCGATGGGTGGATACGCAACAACGATGTTACGCAATTGGAACAATATATAGATACGCTCCAAGAGCAACTGGAACCGCTCCGTGCTTTTATCTTGCCGGGTGGTTCGGAGGCAATAGCCACTTGTCATATCTGCCGAACCGTAACGCGAAGACTTGAAAGACAGATGGTTGCACTCTACAATAGCACTCCGAATTATCAAGAGTGCTCTTCTGAACAAACTGATACACCCCATACCCTTATCGCTTTACAATGGGTAAACAGATTGAGCGATTTTTGGTTCGTTTTGGCAAGAAAAATAGCAAAAGACCAAAATATATCGCCCTTTTTATGGAAAAAATGAAATTTCTTTTGTTCGCACAAAAAAAATAGCATACTTTTGCGCGCTAATTTAAGAACATAGTATGTACTGGACATTAGAATTGGCCTCTAAAATAGAGGACGCACCCTGGCCCGCTACCAAAGCGGAACTGATTGATTATGCTACCCGCATCGGTGCCCCTATGGAAGTGATTGAGAACCTCCAAGAGTTGGAGGAAGAAGAGGAGGCATACGATAGCATTGAAGATGTTTGGCCCGATTATCCTACTAAGGACGATTTCTTCTTTGACGAAGAAGAGTATTGAGCCAAATGAAGCAGACGGCGAAACAATATATCGTCCTCTTGTTCGTTTTGTGTGGCTGCGCACTGCGAAGTACGGCACAAACGGACCCGCAAATCGGACAATATATGTTCCTGCCTTCCACCTACAACCCCGCTGCAGCCGCGGAAGATGACCTAATGCACATTGTCGGTATGCACCGCTTGCATACTACCGGAATGAGCGATATGCCGATGACTACCTATTTTACGGTCAGTGCACCTTTTCATATCGCCAATACAAAACATGGAGTAGGGGCACGTTTCCTGAACGACCTATATGGGCTATATACCAACCAGTCGTTTCATGTACAGTATGCTTACCGACATAAAATAGGAAACGGAGTGTTAAGCGCCGGCATAGAACTCGGCTTCGCTAATATCCGTTTCAAAGTGGACAAAGTAAATCTGGACTCAATAGCCAATCTGGAGCAAGACGGGTTTCACCACTCGCAAAACGAAGACCCCGCTATTCCGGCGGCAGGCTCGGGAAAGGACGGGGTGAATGGCATGAGTTTTGATATGGCACTCGGCTTGTACTACAAATCACCTAAATGGTGGGCAGCATTAAGTTATAGCCACCTGAATCGCCCAAAGGTAGAATGGAATGACCATACATACATGACCCTCGTTGGAACTATGTATGCGGCGGGCGGATACAATTGGCGAATGCCTAACCACGATTGGATGTTGCGCCCCAGTCTGATGCTAATGACCGACTTTGCTTCATGGGATGTCAATTTGACACTCATTGCCGAAGTCAAACAGCGATATCGATTTGGCGCAGGCTACCGAGCAGCGGGAAGTATAAACTTTATCTTCGGGGTGGACATCGTTAGCGGTTTGCAACTCGGATATACCTACGAACTGCCGGCTAATAAACTGATAAAAGGCTCCTTTGGAGCGCACGAAATATACTTGGCTTACGGATTGGACATCCTCAAACCCAAGCATACAAATCGATACAAGAGCATACGTTACTTGTAAATAACAAACAGACTATTCATTCATACGCATATGAAACTGACGAAAATTCTATCCGTCGTTGTGTTGACGGCTGTATTGACCGCCTGCGGAGGACCTGCCGGTGAATTGGTAGGCGTGAAAAAAGCAGGTGATTTCCGCGAGTCGAATCCCTATGGCATGGTCTTTATCAAAAAAGGATCTTTTATGATGGGTGAAAACTCGCAGTCGGCTATCTTCGGACAGCCCGATAATCCGTTCATGACCACCGTCAATGCATTTTGGATGGACGAAACAGAAATCACCAACAACGAATACAAACAGTTCGTTCAGTGGGTACGCGACTCCATTGCCTACTATCATCTCATCCTCGGTCCTACTACAGCAGTAGGCAGTGACGAAGAAGAGGAAGAGGAGATGGAAGACAACGGAGCCAATGAGGCTCTGCGCAAAAAATTTGCCATTTACGATGCCAAAGCTCTTCAAAACATGAACGAAGAAGAGGAAGAGGAAGAAGATGAAGAAGGGGGCAACGCGAAGAAATTTGAGTTCCGTATTAACTGGAAAGCCAAAATTCCATGGAACAGCAAAGACCCCAATATCCGTCGTGCATTGGCTCCGATGTACTATTCGGACGGTTCGTTCCGTACCATTGATTTCCACTATCGCTATAGTTGGCGCAACTATGACCAAGCTAAGTTGCTGCGGAATAAATTTGATGTAGCAAAGGGACGTTATCCCGATGGCGCATCCGCACGGGTAGATACGTTCTGGATAGATGATAAAGGCGAGATAAAGGATTCTACCATCGTTCGCCCGCTTCGCGAACCGGATGACCTGCTCACCCATAAAATCATTAGTATCTATCCCGATACGATGATATGGATTCGCGATTTCCAATTTGCGTTCAACGACCCGATGATGAAGGGGTATTTCAACTTTATCGGTTATTCGGAATATCCTGTCGTTGGTATTACATGGGAACAGGCTCATGCGTTCTGCCACTGGCGCACCAAGATGTTCCAAAGTACGTATGGCAGCCAGTCGCACGACTATCGTCTGCCGACCGAGGCTGAG
>DFIN01000032.1:68452-69996 GCA_002372135.1 Bacteroidales bacterium UBA3696 | reverse complement strand
CGAGGCTGAGTGGGAATATGCAGCAAGAGGGGGCAGAAAAATGGCATCCTATCCTTGGGGAGGTAATTATGCACGCGATGCCAACGGATGCTTCTTAGCCAACTTCAAACCCTATCGTGGTGCTTATAACGACGATACGGGTACGATGACAATGCGCGTAGCACAGTTCCGTCCCAACGATTTTGGTTTGTTTGATATGGCTGGAAACGTAGCAGAATGGACTTCGTCTGCTTATAATCCCTCTACCAATACGTATGTGAGCGATATCAATTCCAATTTCGAATACATGGCTCGTAAAGACGACCCCGATATCTTGAAATGCAAGGTGGTAAAAGGCGGAAGTTGGAAGGATATATACTACTATATGCAATGTGGTGTTCGTACGTATGAGTACCAATACGAAAGTCGCGCCTACATCGGTTTCCGTTGCGTAAGGTCGTTTGTGGGGGACTAATTAAACGAATCTTGTAATAAACATTGGGCGAAACCTCATCGAATAGCCCGTAAGAATAATCAACTTAAAATAAACTTTTAAAAGTTTTTCTCATTATGGCACAAGAAAAAAGAAGTGGTTTCATGGGTTGGTATGAATCCTACAAAGGAAAAAAGGTTGTAAACGTTATCTACTGCCTTGGTGCATCTGTCGTTATCATAGGTGCATTGTTCAAAATCCTTCACTGGCCCGGTGCATCGCAAGTGCTTATGTTAGGTATGTTCACAGAGGCTTTCCTCTTCGCTATAGGTTGTTTGGATAAACCCCACGCCGATTTCCACTGGGAAGAAGTGTTCCCTCAAGTACTTGGTTATGGTGCCGACCCCGAAAAACTGGAAGAACTTGCGTCTCGCCCCAAACCCACCTTGCTGGGCGGTGTAGGTGGCGGAAATGGTAATGCTTCTGCCGGTGCCGCTAATGTGCCCGCGTTGAACGACAAGGAAATGGAGTCGCTCAAAAACGGTATCAATGATTTGGCTAAAACAGCCGTTCAACTCTCTGAACTCGGGAAAGTGGCTACTGCCACCAATAATCTGACAGAGAAAATGGATGCAGCCGGTCAAGCCGCAGGTCAATTCGCCGCTTCTGCTACACAACTCGGACAGCAGAGTGAAACGCTGAACGCAACCTATACCACCGTGATCAATGATATGCAAGGTGTGGTAGAAAATACAAAAAAATACCAGACAGGTGTGGAGACATTGGGCAATAAGTTAGGCTCCATGAATTCGGTATATGATCTCCAATTAGCAGCTTTGCAACAGCAGAACGAGCAGGTAAAGAACACCACCGAACGCATCAATGCTGTGGCGCAGTCCGTTCAGAAAATGGAAACGTCCACGCAAGAGGCCATGAAGAACTATGCCGCTTACGAAGACGGTACCAAAAAATTGGCAGCGCAAGTGGCAGACCTGAATAAGATTTACGGCAATATGCTTACAGCACTTGCCTAAAGCATTGTGCTACCAGCAACAGATTACCTCTCTTTATGTATCACAACTCAATTAAATCTCTAATAGGAATATAATATGGGTGGAGCAAAAAACTGTCC
>DFIN01000032.1:60480-68366 GCA_002372135.1 Bacteroidales bacterium UBA3696 | reverse complement strand
TGATAGGTATGATGTACTTGGTGCTGACTGCCATGTTGGCACTCAATGTAAGTACAGATATCTTGAACGGTTTTCAAATGGTGGACGATAGTCTGTTTTCAACCATTACCTCTACCGAAGACCGTAACCAAACAATGTACAAATTGTTGGAACAGCAAAAAGCCGATAAGCCTGAGAAATATACCATTCCCTATCAAGAAGCAATGGAAATGAAGCAACGCTCCGATTCGTTGTTCAACTTCATTTCGAATTTCAAGCGCGATATGGCAATCCTCGCCGTAGGGGAAGAGGAAGTGAACTCGCACGACTATAGTACCGGATATGCAGTTCGCGGACTTAAAGGTACCAGCAACTTGGATGTAACCGGTCAGTATGGTATCAACGAAGGGCATGGCGTAGAACTGCAAAAACGAGTGGAGGAATATCGCGACTATCTGCTTTCCATCTTGGCAAAGAATACGAATCCGATGGATCAGACTACCGTGAAAAAAATGACTGACCAATTCAATATGCTCTTTACTTGTGACTCGCTTTACAATAACCACGAGCAGAAAATGGACACATGGGTGAATGGTATGTTTGACGGTATGGTGCTCAACGCTACGATTACCGTTCTTAGCAAAATGCAGAACGATATACGTTCTACCGAAGGTCAAATGATTCAGTACTTAATGGGTAGTGCCGACGCTATGGACTTGCGTGTAAACAAGTTGCAGGCGTATGTGATTCCTAAGTCAGACTATGTGATGCGCGGAGCCAAATATTCGGCTCAAATCATTTTGGCAGCCATTGACTCCACGCAACGTCCCGAGTACTATGTGGAAGGACAACGTATCAATGACCAAGGATTGTATGAAGTGGTGGCTTCCGGTTCAGGTGTTCGCAAATACAAAGGCCAAATAGCCATTCTCTCCAATACAGGCGAGAAACAGTATCTGCCCTTTGAGAGTGAATATACCGTAGGAGAGCCGAATGCGACTATCTCCAATACGGAGATGAACGTGATGTATTTGGGCTACGACAATAAGTTCAGCGTGAGTGTACCGGGTGTAAGTTCCGATAAAGTATCTCTTTCGGCTTCCGGCGCTTCCGTTACGCGTAAGGGCGATTTGTGGATTATTCGACCCAATGAAAGCAGCAAGAATGTTACTGTGACCGTGTCGGCAACTATGGACGGCAAATCGCAGACTATGGGGCAGAATACCTATAAAGTGAAGAACCTCCCCGACCCGAGTGCATTCTTTATTGCAGGCGGTAAGATGATTCAAGACGGCGAGAAGATTTCTCGTAATGTCGCCTTGTCAGACGATATGTATTTGGAAGCAAGTTACGGAACAGACGGAATTTTGGACATCAACTTTAAGATTACCGAGTTTACTATCTTTGCTAACTCACGTACTGCGTCCTCCTCCAGTGAGAAACTTACTTCTAAGCAGAAAGAACTGATTAAAAGCCTTAATAGGAACGAAAGTTTCTTTATTACCAACATTCACGCCGCCAGCCCAGCAGGTAAGGATATGAAGTTGAAAGGGTCCATTCGAATCATTCTGAACTAACCTTTTCAATGCCAAACGAAATAAGTCACCAATAAGTAACTAATATGAAAAAAATAGGGTTTATACTATTGATTCTTGTAGCAAGTGCTGTTTCTGTAGAAGCACAGCAAGAAGTTTTATCCTACTTTGATACCAATGGAACAGTACGTCTGGAAACGCAGGAGTTGAACGCTGCTGCCGATACGTTGGTCACTGTTTTCCATCGCAAGGATGATGTGGTGTGGTCGCGTATGACCTTCCGTATTATTGACCTAAGGTATAAACAGAATTATCAACTCTATTTCCCCATAGAGCCGGATAACCCTACTTATAAAAGCTTATTCCGTATTATTATTGAGGCGATAGCCGACACACTGCCTATCTACGAGAAGGATCCCCGCAACTTTGTTCCTACTTTCTCCAAAGAAAGAAGAATACCTGCTTCCGAGATTGTTAGCCGTGGTCCGTATCTGTATGCCGGCGATATAGAAAATATCGGAGACGAGAGTTATTACTTGTTGCAATATGATTCAATCAATCAGAAGATTGTATATAACGACTATGTATATCAGTCGTTTATTCGCAATCAGTTCAAGTATGTGATACAAGAAGTTATCTTCTTTGATAAGCACACCTCACGCTTGCATCGTCAAATCATAGCCATTGCACCTATGCAGCCCGATCTTGCTACCAGTAGTACCAAACCGATGGAATTCTTGAAAGAGTCTGTACGTTTCTGGGTTCTATACAAGGATTTGCGCCCTTACTTGGCCAAGCAATATATGATTCCGCTGCAGAATACAACCAAGCGTGTAACCTTTGATGACTTCTTCCAGAAACGTCTCTACACCTCCTACTTGATTGGCGAAACGAATATCTACAATCGTATGATTTTGGATTATGCCAAGACAGAGGAAGCCGCTAAGAAAGAACAAGCAAGAATTGAAACAGAGCTCCTAAACTTCGAGCAAGACCTGTGGGAGTACTAAATGACAATAAGAGAGCAGGTTGTTAAAGCAACCTGTTCTTTTTTTACGTATTGCCGTATTAAATACTATGAAGCCCAAGAAACGTTTTTTTAATATGTACCTGACTACTACAGTCAGTGTGGCCATGGTACTTTTCTTGATAGGGTTAGAGTGCATTTTGCTGCTTAGTGCCCACCATTTGATTAAGAACATTCGTGAGAATCTGACTTTAACAATCGTGATGACATCGGACGCGGATTCTACCTCCGTGAATCGTATGCAGAACATATTGGAGGCAATGCCTGCCACCGCTTCTTATTCTTTCATATCCAAGCAACAAGCCCTGGAAGAACATATTACCAACTTGGGTGAGGATCCAACGAAGTTTTTGGGGTATAATCCATTATATGATTCCTATGAATTGCATTTGCGCCCTGCCTATGCCAATCAAGACAGCATAGCCGTGCTTACCGGTCGGCTGAACGCTTTGCCTTATGTGGAGCAAGTGTTGTATCAGGAGGACATTGTACAAGTGCTGGACAAAAACGTGAATCAAGTGTCGCTTATATTGGCCGCTTGTGCGCTGATTTTGCTCATCATAGCGTGGATACTGATAGTCAATACTATACGGCTGCATATATATTCCAAGCGTTTCTTAATCAATACGATGCGCCTTGTAGGTGCCACGCCTTGGGTGATTAGGCGTCCGTTTGTAGGGCGGTCTATACGCATGGGGTTGGAGGCTGCTTTGTTGACTCTGTTGGTGCTGGCAGGTGTCGTATATTATGTGCAGTATTCTCTCCATATTGTGCTATTCCCTATGACATGGCAGAATGTGGGCGTGGTCGTTTTGGTCGTCCTTTTGAGCGGACTGCTGCTTACTTTATTAGCCTCTTTGGTGGCAACCGGCAGGTATGTCCGTATGGATGTAGAAAAGATGTATGAGATATAACATACGCCTGCTATTTTATTCGAGTAGATACTAAAATTTGCTGAAAATGAAATATAATCTTCCCAAACTGAATAGTATTCTTATTGCAATCGCTTTTGTGGTTATCGTGGTCGGCTTTGCGCTGATGGTGGGTTTGCCCAGCGGGGCTACGGAATATAATCCGGATATTTTTTCTACGCGTCGTATCACAGTGGGGCCGATGATTTCCCTCGCCGGTTTTGTGCTGATGATTGTGGCTATTCTGTGGAAAAAGAAATAGTTAAGTAATGACATTGAACCTATTGATTGCTATGAGTTGGTTAGAAGCATTGATATTAGGCGTTGTGCAAGGACTCACCGAGTTTCTTCCCGTTTCGTCTTCGGGGCATTTAGAGATTGGACAGGCATTATTAGGTACTGCTTCGGAAGAAAATCTTACTTTTACCGTTTTGCTGCATGTGGCTACTGTGTTATCTACGATTGTCGTTTTGCGTCGCGAGATTGGTCAGTTGTTGGCAGGAACTTTTACTACGGTAAAGTGGAATGAAGATAAGCAGTATGTGGCTCTTTTGTTATTGAGTTGTATCCCGGTCTTTATAGTCGGTGTCTTTTTCAAGGATGAAGTGGAGCAGTTTTTTGGCAATGGTCTGCTATTGGTGGGGATATGTTTGCTTGTTACCGCTTTTTTGTTGGCATTGAGCGAGTATTTGACCAAGCGGCGTATGTCTGTTGCACAAGATGCAACGCATGAGGTAGGCTGGAAAGATGCTCTTATTATCGGTTGTGCCCAAGCGGTAGCCGTTCTTCCCGGTTTGAGCCGAAGCGGTAGTACGATTGCTACAGGTTTGCTTTGCGGAGTCAAGAAAGAGAGAGTGGCTCGTTTCTCATTTCTTATGGTGCTTATTCCCGTATTGGGGGATGCGTTTTTGGAAACGTTGGATTTACTTACGGGCAAAGTGACAGCTCCTGCTATCGGTTGGTTGCCGATGACCATAGGTTTCTTAGCCGCTTTTATAACCGGTTGTGCAGCATGCCGTTGGATGTTGGACATTGTGCGCAAGCAAAAACTCATCTATTTTTCCCTTTATTGTGTGGTTGCCGGTGGATTTGCCATTATCTATCATTTTGTGGGTCAGGGGTAGTAACTTGTCAGTGTGCCTATGGATTTTCTTGCAGGAGAGATAATCGGCTTTGATAAACCGTATGGTTGGACCAGTTTTGATGTGGTAGGCAAGGCTCGTTGGCTTCTGTGCCATCGGTTAGGAGTCAAGAAACTGAAGGTGGGTCATACCGGCACCTTAGATCCGCTGGCCACAGGAGTGGTTGTCGTTTGCACAGGCAAACAAACCAAGCGGATTGAAGAGTTACAGCAACATACGAAGGAGTATATTGCCACGCTCCAATTAGGTGCCACTACACCCAGTTTTGATTTGGAGAAAGACATTGATGCTACTTTCCCTACCGATCATATTACTCAACCACTGATTGAGCAGGTAATTCCGACTTTTCAAGGTGAGCAGTGGCAAGTTCCGCCCATGTTTTCAGCCGTTAAGGTGGACGGTAAACGGGCATATAAATTGGCTCGAAAAGGGGAGGAGGTGGAACTCAAACCCAAATTGCTTGTAATAGACGAGATAGAGATTCTCCTATTTGATGCTTCCAAGATGCAATTGACGCTTCGTATCGTATGTTCCAAAGGAACGTATATACGAGCATTGGCACGAGACATCGGACAACGTTTACATTCCGGTGCCCATCTGATAGCTTTGCATCGGACAAGGGTAGGAGATATTACGCTTTCGGATTGCGTTACGATGGAGCAATTCGAACAAATGGTAGAAAATGCTTAATTGATATAATTTTAGTTTTGTTATGAAGAAATATATTTTCCCTACGGTGGCTGTATTGACTCTTGTATTGGGATTTTTTGTAGGTAATGCTGTTTCCAATCGTGCCGCCGCGCAGCGCATAGTGGTTAGAAACGGACAATTTGAGATAGAAAACAGCAAGTTAGACCAACTCTTGATGCTGATAGGCAGCGGGTATGTAGAGCCTATAGATATGGACTCGCTTACCGAAGAGGTGATGGCGGAGATTGTCAAGCAGTTGGACCCCCACTCAGCCTATATCCCGAAGGAAGATTTGGAGATGGTCAATTCGGAGTTGGCTGCCAGTTTTTCGGGAATAGGTGTGCAGTTTCATATTGAGAACGACACGGTCAATATCGTATCTGTGGTGTCCGGCGGACCGAGTGAAGGAATAGGCGTGCTGGCAGGTGATAAAATAGTAGAGGTGGATGATAGCGTGTTCGTGGGTAAAAAAATAAGCAACGAAAAGGTAATGCATACGCTTCGCGGCGAGAAAGGGACGCGCGTCAAACTCGGTATTGTGCGGGCGGGGTCCGACGAGATTCTCCATTTTACGATTACTCGCGGCGACATACCTACCCATTCCGTTGATGCCAAGTTCTTGATTGAACCAGCCAACAGCCGCGAAAAAATAGGTTTTGTATTTGTCAATAAGTTTGGCGAAAATACGTATCAGGAGTTTTTGTCGGCTCTCACCATGCTTCGCCGTCAGGGTGCTACGTCCTATATTATAGACTTGCGCGAGAATTCTGGCGGTTTTATGAACGAGGCTATTGCGATGGCGAACGAGTTTTTGCAGAAGGGTGACTTGATTGTGTATGCAGAGGGTCGTGCCTATCCGCGTATGGAGTCACGTGCAACAGGAGGCGGACGATTCCAAAACGAGAAGGTGGTGGTATTGATTGACGATTTTTCCGCCAGTGCCAGTGAAATCTTCGCGGGGGCAATGCAGGATAATGACCGAGCTACCATCATTGGTCGCCGTTCGTTCGGCAAAGGGTTGGTGCAGCAGCAAATACCTTTTGAAGACGGCAGTGCGTTACGTATGACGGTGGCACGCTATTACATTCCGTCCGGTAGATGCATCCAGAAACCCTACAAGTTGGGCGAACGGATGGACTATGACAAGGAACTATTGGAACGTTACAACAAAGGCGAGTTCTTCTCTGCGGATAGTATTCATGTATTGGACACAACGGTGTATTACACCAAATCCGGCAGGGTGGTATATGGCGGTGGCGGAATTATGCCTGACATCTTTGTGGGGCGTGATACTTCTCTATATACTCCCTATTTCAACCGAGTAGCCAACCGTGCCTATACCTACCAGTTTGCCTTCCACTACACGGATCAGCACCGCAAGGAGTTGGAGAAATACAAGACGTGGCAGTCGCTTGAGCAACATCTAAAGAAGGCTAATTGGTTGCCCGAGTTTGTTCGGTTCTGCCAAAAGAAAGGGGTTGAACCCAATGAGCGGGAGATTGCAATCAGTCGTCCCGCCATTGAGCGCATTATCAATGCATACATCGTGCGAAATATATTACACGAGGAAGGCTTTTTTCCGCTTTTTGAGCGCGATGACGACATTACCAAGCGCGCCGTTGAATATCTGACAACCGGTAAATAATAGTCAAATGCACAAGCCGTTTGTATAATTAAAAAAGACAATCTACTTTTGCGCGCTAATTAGACAAGGACATTATGAGCAAGAATCTGGTTATCGTTGAGTCTCCCGCTAAGGCGAAGACCATCGAAAAATTCTTAGGTAAAGACTACCATGTCCTCTCTTCGCAGGGACATATACGCGACATAGAGAAAGACGGAAAGAATAGTATAGGTATTGATTTTGAGCATGGTTATGCACCCCATTATGCGATAGACGAGCAAAAGCAACACCTCATACAAACACTTCGTAGCGAGGTCAAGAAATCGGATAAGGTATGGCTCGCCAGTGATGAAGACCGTGAGGGAGAGGCCATAGCTTGGCATTTGCAACAGGTTCTTTCTTTGCCGGACAACGAACCGAATCGTATTGTATTTCACGAGATTACCAAGACGGCTATTCAGGAGGCTATTGCCCATCCGCGTTCGATTGACTACAACCTGGTCAATGCCCAGCAAGCGCGCCGCGTGGTGGATCGTATCGTGGGGTATGAGTTGAGTCCCGTGTTGTGGCGTAAGGTTACTTCCGGTCTGAGTGCCGGTCGAGTACAATCGGTTGCTGTTCGTCTCATCGTAGAGCGAGAGCGCGAGATACAGAACTTTGAGTCCACCGCTCAATATCGTGTAACGGCGGATTTTGCCGGTAAGGCAGCCGATGGCAAGAAAACGGTACTTCATACCGAATTGAATCATCGCTTTGCGACCCGTCAGGAAGCGGAGCAATTCTTGCAACAGTGCAAGGATGCTATATTCACTATTTCTGCTATTTCTCACAAGCCTACCAAGCGGACACCCGCTCCGCCTTTTACCACTTCGACCTTGCAACAAGAAGCCGCCCGCAAGTTGCATTTCTCTGTCAGTCGTACTATGCGTTTAGCGCAAGCCTTGTACGAGGCGGGACATATCACCTATATGCGTACCG
>DFIN01000032.1:0-60437 GCA_002372135.1 Bacteroidales bacterium UBA3696 | reverse complement strand
ACCTATATGCGTACCGACTCGGTCAATCTGTCCTCCCTTGCCATTAACACGGCGCGCGAAGCCATTTTGCAATCTTTTGGCGAGGAGTATCATAAGGCTCGGCAGTACCACACGTCCACCAAAGGTGCCCAAGAAGCTCACGAAGCTATCCGTCCCACATATATCACTACGGAAGTGGCCGGGACGACGGCGGAGCAGAAACGATTGTATGATTTGATACGCAAACGTACTTTAGCATGCCAAATGGCGGATGCTACTATCGAAAACACCCGCATTGAGATTACTACCGATAGATCGCCTTATGCTTTTGTAGCCACAGGTGAAGTGGTGTTATTTGATGGGTTTATGCGTGCGTATGTACAGACTTCAGATGACGAGGAGACGGAGAATACGAAGGCTCTGCCCCGTATGGAAGAGAATACGCCGATGCAGACACAAATGATACAGGCACGGCAGTCGTTCACCAAGGCTCCTATGCGTTTCACCGAAGCCTCTTTGGTAAAGCGAATGGAGGAGTTAGGAATAGGGCGTCCTTCTACTTACGCAACGACCATAGAAACCATCCAACAGCGTAATTACGTACAAAAAGGCGATGTGCAGGGTAAGAAACGATCGGTGGATACCCTGATTTTGCAGAATGGACAGATAGCCGCTGAGCTACAAAGCGAAACATACGGACAAGATTCGCAAAAACTGCTGCCGACCGATTTGGGGCAGATAACCAACGACTTTTTGGTGCAACATTTCCCCGAGATACTCAATTACGATTTTACGGCAAAGGAGGAAGAACAATTTGACCGTGTAGCGGAAGGAAAAGCGGATTGGGTAAAGACGGTGGATACGTTCTATAAGGCTTTTCATCCAGCCATTGAGCGTGTGCCAAAAGGAAAAATGGATGCTCGTCTTTTGGGGAATGATCCGAAGACGGGTGAACCCGTTTATGCCAAGGTCAGCAAACTCGGTCCTTGCATTCAAATAGGAACAGCCGAAGGCGATAAACCTCGTTTTGCTTCGTTGCAACCCAATCAGTCGCTGTTTACCATCACGTTGGAGGATGCTTTACAACTGTTTGAAAAGCAACCCAAAGCTGCCTTGATGCAGATAGATGGGAAAGATGTTACGGCGGGTACAGGACGATTTGGACCGTATATCCGTTATGACGGACAGTTCTTTTCTATTCCAAAAGGCAAAACTGCCGAATCGTTGACCGAAGCGGACATTCGCGAACTGATGGCAAAGAAAGCCGAACAGCAGAAACCTATTCATGTATGGGGCGATGTACAGGTGTTGCAAGGTCGCTATGGTCCTTACATAAAAGACCCCAGCGGGAACTACCGAATCCCTAAAGGTACGGATCTGGAAGCACTGACAGAAGACGAGTGCATCCGGTTAATTACAAAGCAAAAAGGAAGAAGTAAGAAGTGAGAAGTAAGAAGTTAGAAAATTAAACTAAATAGATATGCTATTGCAAATATTAAAGTCCAAGATTCACCGAGTGGAGGTTACGGAAGCCAATCTCAACTATGTCGGTTCGATTACGATAGATGAGGATTTGATGGATGCAGCCCATATATTGAACGGGGAGAAGGTGAGTGTAGTGGATGTTACCAATGGTGCCCGTTTGGAGACATACGCCATTCCGGGTAAGCGTGGCAGCGGTTGCATTTGTATGAACGGTGCGGCTGCTCATTTGATGCACGAAGGCGATGTGGTCATCATAATGGCTTATGCTCTTATGACGGAGCAGGAGGCGCAGACATTCCGACCTGCTATTGTATTTCCGACTAATAACCATCTATAAAAAAATATTTCGTTTTTTTGCTTGAGGTATTTGTCTTATGTCTTTTTTCACTCTTCAGAATACGGATTCAAGTTCTTCGGCTCGTACCGGCGTTGTTCATACCGATCATGGTGATATACAAACGCCTATTTTTATGCCGGTTGGTACGAATGGAACCGTCAAACTGATTCATAAGCGAGAGTTGGAAGACGATATCCATGCACAGATTATTTTAGGCAATACCTACCATCTTTATTTACGTCCCGGAACAGATATTATTCATCGTGCGGGTGGGTTGCATCGTTTTGAGAATTGGACACGACCCATTCTGACTGATTCGGGCGGGTATCAGGTTTTTTCTTTGGCTCAACTTCGTAAGATGGATGAGGAAGGGGTTCGGTTCTCTTCGCATGTTGATGGCAAGAAACTATTCTTTACGCCGGAAAATGTGATGGATATTGAGCGTTTGATTGGTGCGGACATTATGATGGCTTTTGACGAGTGTTGCCCGGGTACAGCCGATTACTCGTATGCCAAGCAAAGTATGGAGCGTACTCACCGTTGGTTAGACCGTTGTATTGCACGCTTTGATTCAACTCCCGACTTATATGACTACCGCCAGCACCTTTTCCCGATTGTGCAAGGGTGTGTATATCGCGACCTTAGGCAAGAAGCCGCCAAGCGGTTGCGCGACTTGGACCGCGACGGGTATGCAATAGGCGGATTAGCCGTTGGCGAACCCACCGAACAGATGTACGAAATGATTGAAGTGGTCAATGATATTTTGCCTGCTGATAAGCCTCGTTATCTAATGGGAGTTGGTACGCCATGGAATATATTGGAAGCCATAGAGCGAGGGGTGGATATGTTTGATTGTGTGATGCCTACTCGCAATGGCAGGAACGGAATGATTTTTACGATGCAGGGGGTGAAGAATATGCGCAACCAAAAGTGGGCGGACGACTTTACGGAATTAGATCCCGTAGGTACATGCTATGTAGATCATTGCTATTCACGGGCATACGTAAGGCATTTGATTCAGGTGAAGGAAGGGTTAGGATTGGCTATACTGAGTTTGCATAACCTGACATTCTATCTGCACCTCGTAAAGCAAGCCCGTGCGCATATAGAGCAAGGGGACTTTAAGGCTTGGAAAGATAATCTTGTGCCCATTCTTCAACAACGACTATAGTGAAACTTCTGACGAAAATAGACCGTTACATCATCCGAAAGTTTCTCGGTACGTTTTTCTTCTCTATTATTCTGATTTTGAGTATCGGTATAGCCTTCGACCTGACCGAAAAGATGGACGACTTCTACGAGTACCAACTCAGTGCGAAGGAGGTTATCACGGAGTACTATATCCACTTTATCCCGTACTATATGAATATGTTCAGCCCGCTGTTCATTTTCATATCCGTCATCTTTTTTACCAGCAAGTTGGCAGGTAATAGTGAGATTATCGCCATGTTGGCATCCGGGGTGAGTATGCAGCGTCTGTTTCGTCCTTACCTGATTGCAGCCACGTTTTTGTTCGTGTTTCTGTTTGTATTGGCAGGGTGGATTATACCTCCCGCATCGGGGCATTTGTTGGCGTTTCAGGACAAGTATATCGAGTCGTTTTCTGTGGATAATGCCCGCAATGTACAGATGGAGGTAGAGCCCGGTACGATATTGTATATTGAGTCTTACCGTTTGAAAACGAATCAAGGACATCGTGTGTCTTTGGAGCACTTTGAGGGCAAAACGCTGACAATGCGTATTACGGCGCAGCAGATTCGCTATGACTCGGCATATTGTTGGCAGTTGAGTAATTATGTGCGTCGTGATTTTGACGGCTTGCACGAGACTTTGACACGCGGGGCGCGGTTGGACACCATCATTCCGATTCAACCCGAAGAGTTGTTCGTTACGGCTTGGGACGCGCAACACATGACCAATCCGGAACTCAAGACCTACATGGAGCGTCAGCGTCAGCGCGGTGCGGGTAATCTGCAAGCGTTTGAAACAGAATGGTGGAAACGCTTTGCTTCGCCCATCGGGGCTTTCATCATGACCCTACTCGGTTTTACGATGAGTTGCCGCAAAGTGAGAGGGGGAATGGGCAAGAACCTTGGCATTGGTATTACCTTGTCGGCATTGTATATCCTGTTTTCTACTGTTTCCACTACTTTTTCGGTGAGCGGGGTGATGTCCCCTTTCATGTCCGTATGGTTGCCCAATATTGTATTCTTGATAATAGGAATTATACTTTATATACGCGTTATGCGCTTATAAAAGCCATTTTTTCACGAACAAAACATATTGCCGTATGAACAGACGTAATTTTCTTGTAGTAGCCGCTATGATGGTGCTTTCTTGCCAGTGGGTAGTGGCGCAACAGCGGGCAACCCGCATCGTACCTTCGCCGCGTAAGACGGTGCAACTTCGTGCTGATAATATAGACGAAGTGATGAAAGCCATGACGTTGGAAGAAAAAGCCCGTTTGCTGGTGGGTGTATCGGACGAGGATTATGAAGCGGGTACTGCCGGTCATCAGAAGCAGTTTGTGTATGGTGCTGCGGGTATAACGTATGCCATTCCGCGTTTGGGTATTCCCTCTACGCTGTCTTGTGACGGACCGGCGGGGGTGCATATCGACTCGGTTCGTCCCGATTCAGACCGCCGCTATTTTGCTACCGGTTTTCCCGTGGCCAGTTGTTTGGCGAGTACGTGGAATGCTCCGCTCATAGAGGAAGTAGGTAAGGCTATCGGGAATGAGACAAAGGAGTATGGCTGTGACCTCTTGCTCGGGCCGGGTATGAATATCCACCGCAATCCCCTATGCGGACGCAACTTTGAGTATTATAGCGAAGACCCCTATATTACCGGTGTGATGGGTGCAGCGATGGTGCGTGGTATCCAGTCGCAAGGTGTGGGGGCTTGTCCGAAACACTATGCCGTCAATTCGCAGGAAACAGAACGTTTCAGCGTGGATGAGCAAGTGAGCGAACGGGCTTTGCGGGAGATTTATCTGCGCGGATATGAACGCATGGTGCGTGAGGCTCAACCTTGGAGTATCATGGCTGCATACAATCGCGTGAATGGTATTTATGCGCAAGGGCATAAGTTGTTGCTTACAGATATCCTGCGAGATGAGTGGGGATTCAACGGAATTGTGATAACCGACTGGATAGGCAAGCGTCCCGATCTGCCTATCGAGGAAGAGATCAGTGCCGGCGATGAGTTGATGATGCCCGGTTATCCCGTTCAGATTACAGATATTATTCAGGCTGTACGCGATGGGCGTTTACCGATGGCTGATTTGGATCGCAGTGTGAAGCGAGTATTGGAATTTATTGTCAAAACGCCGCGTTTCAAAGGTTATACATTCAGCGAAGCACCCGACTTGAAAGCACATTCCAACATATCCAGACAAACGAGTGCAGAGGGTATGGTATTGCTCAAGAACAACGGTACGTTGCCATTTGCCACTACCGGTAAGGATACGATTGCTCTGTTTGGCGTGAATAGTTATGATTTTCTTTCCGGCGGAGTAGGGTCGGGTTGCGTGAATGTGGAGAAAGTGGTGGATATGGTAGCCGGCTTGCAAGCACAAGGGATAAGTACGACGCCCCTGCTTACTGAGATCTATCAGAAATATGTATCTTACGCCAAAGTCAAGTTGCAGATTGATAAGAACCCGCTGATGTGGTTTTTGGATCAGGGTCAGCCTAAGTTGGACGAGATTGAAATATCAGAGCGTTGTATCCGTCATGAAGCCCAAACGGCAACTGCTGCTATTATTACGATTGCCCGCCAAGCCGGTGAGGGGATAGACAGACAGATTGATGGTGAGTTTACGCTGACTGATTTGGAACAAACGATGATACAGCGTGTCAGCGATGTATTTCACGAGCAGAATAAACCGGTTATAGTGGTTATCAATTCTGGGTCTGTGATTGAAACGGTATCGTGGCGCGACAAGGTGGACGCTATTTTGATGGCATGGCAGCCGGGTCAAGAGGGTGGCAACGCCGTGGCGGATGTGCTGACAGGTAAGGTCAATCCCAGCGGCAGACTGACGATGACTTGGCCTGTTTCCGTATATGACCATTGGTCCACACGCAATTTCCCGCAAGATTATGATATGTATTCCTACCAACGTTTGCAGCAACGTCGTCGCCCGATAAAAGGAATAACCTATTCCAATCATGAGGAGGGTATTTATGTCGGCTATCGATATTTTGATACCTACCATAAGCAAGTGGCATATCCGTTCGGCTATGGATTGAGTTATACCACGTTTGCTTACGACCGCTCAAAGGTGAAGGTGTTGGACGATAAGATTGAGGTGAGCGTAGTGGTAACGAACACGGGTAAGTTTGCCGGTAAAGAAGTGGTACAAGTGTATGTGAGTGCCCCTAAGGGTGGAATGGATAAACCGGAAAAAGAACTTCGTGCTTTTGCCAAGACACGTGTTCTTCAGCCCGGTGAGAAAGAGCAGGTTACGATGCAGTTTGCCAAGAGCGATCTCTGTTCGTGGAGCGAAGAGACCCACGGATGGGTGTTAGCCGATGGTGAATACACCGTGCTTGTTTCCAGGAACGTGAACGAAACACAGTGTACTGCCAAAATCAAGTTATAATAAAACGAAGAGAGGAATGGTTGTTCCATTCCTCTCTTCGTTTTATTTGTATGTTTACATTCGTATGCGAACTGCCTCTTTTTGGGGAGCAAAGTCGATGTCCAATTTGTGTTTGTAGTGGATACGTTCGCCAAACTGGAGTTTGTCGCTTGCCACATACCATATTTTCTTTTCGGTGTCGAAAGCCAGATCCACGCCTAATCCGTAGTAACCGGTTAGCGGATAGAGATACATCTCGGCTTCCGATACGAGGTACATGTAGGTGGAAGATGTGTTTCCGCCTTGCAGCAGGTTAAAGGCGGCTTCAGTAATGAGAGCCGATGGCATCACGTATTTGCTATAGCCGTCAGCGGCTTTGATATACTTGTAGATGAGTCCTCCCTTGAATGCGATGGAGTCGGCAAGGTGCATCTCTTCGCCATACATTTCCCAGTTGTCCTGATTGCTATAATCAACGGCTTGCTTGATGTGAGCAATAGCACCTTCTTCGTTGGCTATGTAACCGCCTTTTAGTTTGTGGAAGGAAGATTTTTGCTGTGTGGACCATACGTCGCTCGAATAGGTGATGTCATAAGGGTATCCTTTGTCGGCATTCAGGTAGGCCGGTGCGTAGTATCCTGTGGCAGGGAAAGCGGCGATATATCCGACGGAGGCACCGGTATATAGCCCTTCATCCGTCATATAAAAACCGTCCGAGAAAAGGTTGACATCTGCATCTACTACGTATGCTTTCAGCGGAATATCATTGCCGTCCCGGTCGGTATAGGAAAAAGCGTTCTCTACGACTTCATACTCGTTTTGTTTATACTCGTTGAAGTGATAGGACACAACGGCTTGGGTGAAAACGACAGATTCGAGCACCGATACCACTTCCACGGCGTATTGAGCCGTTGCTCCGCTTTGTGTTTCGGTAATGGTTAGAATGGTCTTACCCATATTTTGAGCGGTGAGGCGGACGGTATTCTTATCTGTTTGAATAGCCACTATATTGGCTACGGAAGCCTCTACCGTGTACGTGCTGTCGGCGGGCATAATGGTAAAACTATGCTCTGTGGCAGTTTCTTCACTTTTCTTTTCGTCCCACGTTACGATAGGCATTCTGACGGAGGTTTCGCTTAGCGTAATAGCCACTGCGGCTGCTTTCTCACTTTCTTTGTGTTCGTTACATCCGGCTAATACGAATGTCAGAAGAACCGAAAAAAATAGGAAGGTCTTTTTCATGGTGTATATCAATTAAGAATGATGATGTATCAGTTTTCTTGCAGCCACTGCAAGAACAGGTCGGGGTTGGTGGTATAAGCCATAGGTGTTCCTATGGGTTGCCCGTTGACGTTCAGTTTGATATAGAGAGGTTGGGCATTGGAGCCGAACTGTTCGCGTTCGAGGCGCGAGAACTCTTCACCGTCAAGTATGCCATTGTGATTTTCGTCTTGCCGTGAGTCCACAAACAACTCGATGAAAACATATTCCGTCAGTGCTTCTTTTACGCGTTCATCGGTGAGGACGTATGCTTCCATCTTTCGGCAATTGACGCAGCCGTACCCGGAAAAATCCACCAATATGCGCTTATTTTCCTGTTTAGCGTATGCCATTCCTTCGTCAAAATCGTGAAAGACCGATTTGCTTTCAATGGGTTTGGGTGGAGCAAAGGCGGCTACTAATTTAGCATCCGTTGCCCCCCATATAGCAGGCAACAAGTAGCCGCTAAGAGCCAGCGAACAAAGGACGATAGCAAGTTTGATAGCGAGCCGCACAGGTGAAGTTTGATTATGACGGAACAGACGTACTATACCCGCTATATGGTATATGGCGAGGCCGGCAAAGCATAGAACCCATAGCAGGAAGAATAGCCAGCGTGGTAATATACCCCATCCGTAAGCAGTATCGGCTACGGAAAGGAACTTGAGCGATAGAGCCAACTCGATGAATGCCAACGTTACTTTCAGGCCGCTTATCCATTCGCCTGATTTAGGCAATCGGTGCAAAGCATCGGGGAAAAGAGCCAAAAGGGAAAAGGGCATAGCAAGAGCCAATGCGAAACCCAACATACCGATTGTGGGAGCCAAAAAGTTCATGGATGCAGCTTCTACCAAGAGTGTGCCTATGATAGGTCCGGTGCACGAAAATGAGACAATAACCAGCGTAAAAGCCATCAGTAGCAAACTTACCCATCCGCTTTTTTGGCGGGAATAGCGGTCAATTGCCGTGGCCCAAGATGCAGGGAGCGTTATCTCAAATAAACCGAAGAAAGAGAGCGAAAAGACTACGAATAGGACAAAGAAAAAGAGGTTGAGGTAGGCGTTGGTAGATAGTTCGTTGAGAGCCGATGCCCCGAAAATAGCCGTAAAGAGTACCCCTAATCCTACATAGATAATGACGATGGAGAGTCCGTAAAGAATGGCATCCCGTTTACCGCCTCCCCGATGCAGGAAGAACGATACAGTCATAGGGATGACGGGCCAGACGCAGGGCGTAAAAATAGCCAACAGACCGCCTAATAGACCCAATAGGAAAATGGCCCATAAGGATGGGCTGTTGGATGTGTCGGTGCCGATGGTATGCTCCGAGACCTCTGAATGGGAGGAGGTATGGTAGCAGTATGTTTCCGGAGCAAGGCATTGTACATCGTTGCATGCCACGTAGCGGATGGTGTCTGTAGATTGAACGGTGCATGTGTACGTGTCGTAGTAGTCTTCCCCTATGGCGGAGTCGCCAATGCTAATGAGGGTCATGTGCCACGAGGAATCCATGCGCGCAATCAAACGCACCTGATTATTGGAAGCAGGCACTCCCGACCAATGGACGGGCGTTAGTATATCGGCTTGCACAGTAAGTGCCAACCCCAACAAGCAGCCTATGAGCCAACGATGCTTCATTCTCCGGGCATTTCGTTTACATCGCTCGGCATGCGCCAATCGCCTCGCGGTGAGAGGCTGATACCTATTACTTTCGGTCCGTCGGGCATACACGAACGCTTGAACTGTTGTGTATAGAACCGGTGGCGGAATACGCCAATCCAGTGCTGTATCTCTTCTTCGGAGTAGGTGTCCTCGAAGGCAATGGCAGCCATGTAAGTTACTTTTTCCGTAGTAAAGCCGTACCGTAAGAAATGGTACATAAAGAAGTCGTGCAACTCATAGGGACCGATTTTGTCCTCCGTGAATTGGACTATTTGACCATCTTCGGAGGTGGGGAGTAATTCGGGCGAGATAGGAGTGTCAATAATATCCAAGAGGATGGCGGCTATCTCTTCGCCGAAAAGGTAGGTGGCTGCGTAACGGATTTGGAAGCGCACCATCGTTTTGGGTATGCCGGCGTTGATGCCGTACATAGATATCTGGTCGCCGGCGTAGGTCATCCAACCTAAAGCCAGTTCGCTCATATCGCCTGTGCCAAGAACCAATCCGTTCATCTGATTGGCTAAATCCATCAGGATCAGTGTGCGGATACGCGCCTGTGCGTTCTCGTAGGTGATGTCTTTTTCGCCCGAGTGCCCAATGTCTTCAAGGTGGCGTGTTACTTGTTCGCGTATGTCAATCTCTTTTTGCTGTATGCCAAGAAGTTTCATCAGTCGAATGGCGTTTTGGTAGGTGCGGTCGCTGGTGCCGAAGCCGGGCATTGTTACGCCTACGATGCGCTGTCGGTCATAGCCTAACAGATCGGCTGTTTGTACCGCCACGAGGAGTGCCAAGGTGGAGTCCAGACCGCCGCTGATGCCGATGACCATTGTTTGGGCTTGGGTATGTTCCCAGCGGTGGGCTAAACCGTTGCATTGGATAGCGAACGCATCTGCCGAAAAACTTTCACTTTGTGCGGCATCGGGAAGGAAAGGTGTCGGCGAAAAAGTACGGTGAATAGGTTCTGAATAGCACGCTTCGTTTTCGATAGGGGCTACATTCACTTTGCGGTAGCCGCCTCGTTGGTCTTTTGTAAAATTGGTGTTACGTTGCCGGTCTATGCGCAGGCGCTCTACATCTATTTCTTGGATAATCATGGACGAACTATGCTGGAAACGGTCCCCCTCTGCTAATAATTCGCCATTTTCGGCGATATAGGTAGAGCCGGAGAATACGATATCTGAGGACGACTCGCCCACTCCCGATGAGGTATAGACATACCCGCAGTGCACGCGTGCTGATTGCTGGGTAATCATTTGGCGGCGGAAAGCATGTTTGCCCGTAACGCAGTTGCTGGAAGAAAGGTTGAATATGATTTCTGCACCTTGTATAGCCAACTGTGTGGACGGGGGCAGGGGCGACCACAGGTCTTCGCATATCTCTATGCCGAAGCAGTAGTTGCGGGTCATAAAGAGCAGGTCGGGACCGAAGGGGATATCGCCGCACCAAAGTTCGATGGTCGGATGACGCGGGATGAGTCCTTCTGCCGAGTGCTGCATAGCGGCTCTGCCGGAGGTGAACCAACGTTTCTCATAGAACTCGCCCGTATTGGGGAGGTTCACTTTGGGCACCACGCCTACCACATCGCCGTCGGTCATTACGAAGGCGCAGTTGTAGAGGTTGTTATCTACTTTCAAAGGTGCGCCGACCAGTACGATGATGCTTTTCCCGCGCGTAAAACTGCATATATCTTCCAAGCCGACAAGCGTGTTCTGCTGCAAGCGTTGGGTAAAAAACAAGTCCGCACAAGTATAGCCTGTTACGGTTAGTTCGGGAAAACAAATCACCTCTACTCCTTCTTCTATGGCTTCTGTGATTTGTTTTTTCACTTCTTGTACATTGAAGGCACAATCTGCCACGCGCATCATCGGCACGGCGGCTGCTACGCGTACAAAGCCAAAGTTGTCTTTCATATCGTTTCTAATTGTTGCTTACGTTGTTCAATCAAGCGAGTATAGTTCTCGATAATCTTATTGTGGTTCACAAATCCGTAAATGGCAGTGAGCGTAGCCCCTGCCAAATCCAGTATGAGGTCGGTCATTGTATCTTGAAGCGCCTCATGTCCCTGTTTGGGAATATCCGTAGGAAGAATGATGGAACCGGTAGTGGTTGCCATAAATTGCTGCGAGTTGGTACCGGCTATGCTGTCGTAGGTATATTCCAATATCTCCCAAAACGCCCCCATACCGAGCGAAAACATAACAAGGAAAAGGACTAAAAAATATCGGTTGAAATAGATATACTTATCGTTTTCCGCCATGATGATATGAATAAGCCACATGGCGACCATGGAGAGCAGAACGCCGGATTCGGCGTGTAGCAATTTGTCCCACCATGTAAAGCGACCATAAAAGTCCAATCCGTCGCCCAAAACGAGGGCAGTGAAGGCAAATAACAGAACAATGGATGAAAGCAGAATCGGTACTTCTATTCGGTATCGCAGTCGAAGTACGGAAGGGGCTTGGAGGAGGAGCATCATCAGCACAAATTGCATGCCTCGAAAGATAATCTCCGTAAGGGTAGTTTTACCTTGTACGGACAAGTAGATAACGATGCTCACACCGATGACGAATACGACGGCAGTCAGCAGGTTATTCACATTGCGCCATATACCTTGCGGCTGTTGCTTATGTTCGCGCCAACGGCGTTGGGGATGAAATATGGAGGATAGAAAACTCATAGTGCCAGTATTTGTTCAGCCAGCCGTAGGGCAGGGTCATAAAGGACTGACTGTTGGTGCAACGTCTGTGGGATGAGGTGCCACTGGGCATCCATTTGTCCGACAAGGTACACGAGAATGAGGATAACCACAGCCCACTTTGCCGTTCCGAATACGGCACCCAACAAGCGGTTGAGCCAGCCCAAGTGGATGGCTTTGAGCAGTTTGGACAGCAGTGAACCGAGCACATTGAGTGCTAATGTGATGCCTAAAAAGAGCAACGAGTAAGCCACGATGTTGCATACCGGTTCAGGCCATGCAAACTGCCCGATCATCCATGCAGAAAACGCTTTTCCCCACATACGAGTGCCGAGGTAGCCTAACAGCACGGCGGCAATGGCTGTCAGTTCGCTGACCAGCCCTCGCATAATACCTCTGACCAATCCGATAAGCAGAGGCAGGGCTATCACTATGTCCAACCAACAGATATTCATTGATTAGTAACCGTATTCAATGCGTGTCCATTCGCCGCCGTAGCGGGTGTGATACAACTTGAGGTCGTCCATTGAGCGGATGGTTATACTCCAGTCGTCCCATGCGGGGGCGTTAGCTGCCTGGTCGCGGTAATAGCCGATAATGCCGACGATGGTTCCTTCGTAGGACGCACATCCTGAAATGCCGCTGCGGTTGGCGCCGGGCAGGTAGTACTTGGCGAACTTGGCGTATTCAGAAACAGAAACCAGTGTCTGATTGCCGTTTGGATCGGCTATGATACGCGATTGGGGATAGTTGTTGTTCTCTGTGGTAGGTGCAAAGACGTTGGCTTCCTTGTCGGTAGCGGGGTCGCCGTTGCTGCATTGTTTCGGCGTACCGTTGTCAGAAAGCGATCCGGTGTAGTGTACATCTTTGAGGCAGACCAGTCGTCCGTCAATCATACGTGCTGCAATAGGGTCGGTGATGTTCACAAAGTCGGAGATGAGCATAGTGTCATAGACAGGGGCTTGTGGCAGTCCGATGAGTTGTGTGCGTTTGCGGAACTCGCCAAACGGGATACGTCCGGGTGCCCAACCCTGTTTCTGATCCTGGTGGAGTTTGTAGTTGGCATTGTCGTAGTTGGGTACGCAAAGTTGCGGCTGATTGGCGTATCTGCCGATGGCTAACCCGTCCACGCGAATCTGTATCTCTTGCCCTAATTGGTACATACCGCCTATTGAGCTGGCATCCACCGAGATACGAAGACCTTGCTGTACACCGTTCACGATTTGCTGAATGCAGAAGGCCTTATAGAAATTGCCCGCCATATCGTCAGTGGTGATGCGTCCGCGAATAAAGAGCGGTTGGTCGGTAGGGATGGTGTCGATGGAGTAAACGGCTATGGAGTCGCCCACTTTCCATGCACGAAGACGGTAAAGAGCCGAGTCGCAATAGTTGCCGCCGGCGGTCATATACGGATACTTTTTCAAGTCGTCCAGTTGCAAGAGTTTGCCTCCTACGGAACTGATTGCTTGGTCAGCCTGTTCGTTAGTGATGTATTGGGCAGCCGGTTCGTTCGGCTGGCAAGCCATCAGCGTGCATCCTATCAGGGCAATGGCGGAAAAGATATGGATTGTTTTCATATTGTCAGTCCTCCGAATTAGAATTTATAGGTGAGTGTGAGGTAGAAATTAGCACCCCAAGCGTAGTAGTACTTAGAGGGGAATTTCCATGCGTTGGTCGTTATGTTGGAGTTGCCGTCGCCTTGGCTGTTGGCGCGAGGCAGACGTGCCTGTTGGTAACCGCCGGTCTTGAAATGCACGTTATTGGCTACGTTGGTGCACGACAAGTTGATGGAGAGCGATTGTCGCTGCGGCAGATAAATCAACTTACCTACGCTTACGTCCACAAGGAAGCGGTCCCAGACGTTGGTGCTGGTGAGGCGTTCCTGTTGGTCCAATCCGTTGTATGGGAATTTGAGTTCGGGTTTGCCGTTCTCATCGGTCAGGAGGACGGTTTCTCCGTTGTCATTGGTGGTGTATTGCAGTGCGCCGGCATCTTTATACGACCCGTTCACGTTGATGGGGTTGCCTGTATTGTTGTCATACAGATTGTCGGTGTATAGGCTTTGCAGGCGGCGTGAGGGGGCTACGCTCATGTAGTTCCAGTCGTGGTAACTAACCGTTACGTCGGCAAACCACATCTTGGGGTGGAAGAACGAAAGTTTGAGGGAAGCGTTCACTTGCGGACCGTTGCTAACGCGTACACCCTTCATCATTACGGAGTCGCGAACTTCATAGACAGCCGATTGTTTGCCGTTGATGGTTGTTTCAGCCAGTGCCATTCCGTTTTCGGCGGAAGTAACGACAGAGGCGTTGCTTGTGTAGCGATAGTCGCCCACGGCAGCCGCGCCGCTCAGTGTGAAATAGGTACCTAATTTAACCGACAAGGCGACTTCGGCACCTGTGTGGCGGCGGTTGAGACCGGTCATGGCTTGGTTGACAAAGGTGCGAGCCTCGTCGTCGTAGTAGCCATTCAGTTCCGTTCCGTCCCAGAAGCGTGAATAGTAAGCCGTCAATCGACCGCGTACAATCGGGTAATTGAACTCATAGCTAAGGTCTGCTCCTACTATCTTTTCCGAGGCACCGAAGTATTCGTGCATGTTTTTAGCGCGGTCGTGCGTATAGATGGCTGCTAATGCGCGGTCATGTACGCGGGGCGAGAGATAGGCGTTGCGTGCCAACGGAGCCTGCGTCATCGCCATGGCGTTAAGTTTGAGAGAATTGCGTCCGTTAATCTTGTAGTTGAAACCGGCTTTGAAAGCGGGATCTACAAAGTGGTGACGGAAGCCCTTGTAGTTGTCAAACGTTTGAACCACAGCACCGTTTTGAATCACGTCCATACCTTTTTGTCCGATATAGTAGTCTTGCATTCCTTTTTGCAGCAGGCTCAGATAGACGGCACGACCGTTGAGCATGGTGGTTGAACGAATCATCTGCGAGTAGGTCAGTTGGAGAGCGTAGTATAGTTCGAAACCGTGCCATGTCCACTCGTTTTGATACCAGGCTTTCATGCCCATCATGTTGATGGAATAGTTGTAGCCGAAGCGGTCATTTTGCAGGATGCGGCGTGCGCTTGCCAGCGTGCCGTCTTCGTTAAATCGTATGTCGTTTTGTTTGACGATGGCCATTTGCGTTTGCGTCATACCGATGTTTTCTGCCAGTTCGGCTATGTCGCGTTCGGAGAAGGGGTCAATGTCAATCCATTGGTTGCCGCCCAAAAGGTCGTCCAAGGTTTTGTAGTGTCTGCCTACCGATTCTTTCAGCTCCAACCCGGCAGTCATTTTCAGGTGGTCAAATTGGGTGTTTTTGTAATTGACGGTTCCCATTACTTCGCCGATATCATTGTGTCGGCGCTCCTGAATGTAGCGTGCCGAGCCGGTCGGGTTATTGGCGTTGTTGGCATAGTTGGTAGCGTAGATTGCGTCCCAGTCGATTTGCGTAACCAGGCTGTTGCGTGAAGTCCAGTCGTTGTACATCGACATGTAGGTGTTTTTGTCTATGCTGGGACCTACGAGGTTGCCGTTCGGGTCTTCAAATCCCAAGCCCAAATTGTTGTTACCCGGACCGGTAACGAGGAAGTTACCGTTCGCATTCAGTTGTCCGTCCCAAAGGGAAGAAGGCAAGTTGCGGTAGTAGTCGGGACGAGGGTCGGGGGCATTATAGAAATTGAGTGCCGAGTTGGAGTAGAACGAGTAGTGTCCGCCTATGGCAACGTGTAACCACTGGTGCGTGTCAATCTTGAAATCATATCCGATAATGAGAGTCGGGTCATAGCTGTGAACGATGCGCGAGTTGCGAACTTGTCCGTTTTGATAGCCCCAGTAGGGGTTGTAGTTATTCCATCCCCATTGACTGGAATTGTATTGGTTGGTGAGGTTATACACTTCTTGTGTAACGGCGGCTGACTGACCACGTAGGGTGGGGGCTCCGAAAGTGATGATATTCATTTTGTGGTTCAGTCCCCATTGCTTTTCGGCGGAGAAGAAGTAGCCGAGCGAGTAGTAGTTGATACCTTCTCCGATGATACCTTTTTTGTCAATGTAGGGTGAGCCTCGGAATGCCAACTGACCGGTAAAAGCCCATCCGTTGTCCAGCAGTCCGCTGGAGTAGGTGGCACGCACGGCTCCTTTGTAGTTGCGGTTGGTGCCGGCCAAACCGACTTTCCATCCTTGTGCATAACGGGTAGCGGACATCAGGTAGTTGGTGGCATTGCCTAACCCACCAAAAGTAAAGTTGGTGGCTTCTATGCTTTGGTTCGTTTCCTTGTAGCGTGAGGCATCGTTCAGACCTCCCATAGCGGAGAAATTGAATTGTCCGCGTTCGGCACTATTGAAAGACAGACCTTCTATATAGTACGTTTCATAGTTTTGGGCGTAGCCGCGATTGCGGTAGCGAGCCGTGCCCCAAGCCCATGAGGTGAGCGAATTGAAGACATCGTTGGAGGACGAGATGGTGGAAGCCTGTTCTTGTGTGGCTCCCTCGTCGTCGTTCAGATCCTGGTCGCTCAGGCTGAGCAGAATCTCGTCTTGTGTCTCTTTCGCCAAGTCACTTTTCAAATAGATGACATCTATTTGATTGGCTCCGTCGTTGATTTGAATCAGTTCGACGGTGGCTGTATAACCTTCTGCCTCAACGATGACCTCTTCATCTCCTGTTTCCAAATAGACGAAGGAGAATTCACCCTGTGCGTTGGTTAGGGTACTTACATTCTGGTTGCCCAAAGTTACCGTTGCTCCGGCAATGGCTGCCCCATTTCCTTCGGCAAGGACGCGTCCTCGCAGCGATGAGTGCTGTGCCCATAAGCCTGAAGCCAGAAGTACGGCAAGCAAGGAGAGAATAAATTTCTTCATATTATCATGGTTTAATGTAGGTTTCTGTCATTGTTTAGAACTCGGCATTCTTGGGTGTGCGGGGGAAAGGTATCACGTCGCGAATGTTTTGCATGCCGGTTACGAAGAGCATGAGTCGCTCAAATCCCAAACCGAATCCTGCATGGGGTGCGGAGCCAAAGCGGCGTGTATCCAAGTACCATTGATAGTTAGACATATCCATTCCGCGGCGTTCAATCTCGCGGTCAAGTTTGTCGAAGTCTTCTTCGCGCACGGAGCCGCCGATGATTTCACCAATCTGCGGGAAAAGCACGTCGGTGCCCTGTACCGTTTCGCGTCCGGCTGCTTCGCCTTCGTTTTGCTTCATGTAGAAGGCTTTGATGCCCCGCGGGTAGTCGGTCATTATGACGGGGCGACGGAAATGTTCTTCCACCAGATAGCGTTCATGTTCGGAACTGAGGTCGTCGCCCCAGTCGCAGGGGAAGGTGAACTGTTTGCCTTGCTTCTTCGCTTCTTGTAGGATGCGAATGCCTTCCGTATAGGGCAGACGAACGAAGTCCGTGTTGATAACGCCTTGAAGTCGTTCAATCAGCCCTTTGTCCACATATTGGTTGAGGAACTGCAAATCGTCCATACAGTGTTCCAATGCCCAGCGAACGCAGTATTTGATAAAGTCCTCCTCAATGTCCATCAGTTCTTTTTTGTCAATAAAAGCCACTTCGGGTTCTATCATCCAGAACTCTGCTAAGTGGCGGGGAGTATTGCTGTTTTCGGCGCGGAAAGTGGGACCGAAGGTATAAATCTTGCCCAGTGCCAAAGCACCCAATTCGCCCTCTAATTGTCCGCTGACAGTCAGTGAGGTCATTTTGCCGAAGAAGTCGTCCGAGTAGTCGATGTGACCTTGTTCGTCAAAGTTGAGTTTATAGAGGTTCTTGGTGGTTACTTGGAACATTTGACCGGCACCTTCCGCATCGGAGGCGGTGATGAGCGGGGTATGGAAATAGTAATATCCGTGTTCATGAAAATAAGTGTGGATAGCCATTGCCATGTGGTGGCGTATGCGGAACACGGCTCCAAATGTGTTTGTGCGCGGACGAAGATGGGCTAAGGAGCGCAAATACTCCATGCTTAACCCCTTTTTTTGCAGGGGATATGTGGCAGGGTCGGCGGTGCCATAAACCTCCAGTTCGGTGAGTTGGATTTCCACATCCTGTCCTGCCCCTTCAGAAGGAACCAGAATGCCGGTGGCAGAGATGCACGAACCGGTGGTAACCGGCTTGAGTTGTTCCTCGCTGAACTGTTGCATATCGACGACAATCTGTATGTTTCGTATGGTGGAACCATCGTTGAGCGCAATAAAACTTACCTGTTTGTTACCTCGACGGCTGCGAACCCACCCTCGTACATTGATGGGTTGGTTAAAGGCTGTGCTCCGAAGAGCGTCTATTACTTCTGTGCGTTGCATATATTTGTCTTTTATCTTTTTACTTTCAACTATTGTCTTTCGACTATTGTCTTTTGACTATTTTAGAAGGGTGCATCGTTGTTTTCCAGTGTAGCACCTTCCGGCGATAGATCTTCGCTGTTTTCGGATATATTCCGGTTCTTGTTATTCATTTTGGAACGATAGGTTATACCTTCCAACTCATCGTTGGGAACAGCATCGTCTTCGTTCTGGAATTTAGTGAATTGCTGACGGAAGCGCAGCCATATCTCGTCGGTTCGTCCGTTGCGGTGTTTTGCCACTATGATTTGTCCTAACCCGATTAGGCTTCTGCCGGTCTTGTCATCGTTGTATATCTTGTAGTATTCGGGCCGATGGATAAAGCATACCATATCGGCATCTTGTTCGATGGCACCTGATTCACGAAGGTCGGAGAGTTGGGGCTGCTTACCTGCTATACCTGTTCCGCCGCGTTGTTCCACATTACGGTTTAACTGCGATAAGGCAATGATGGGTATATCTAATTCTTTGGCAAGGGCTTTGAGATTACGCGAAATGATGCTGACCTCTTGTTCACGCGAGCCAAAATTGACTCCGCTGGCATTCATGAGTTGCAAGTAGTCAATAATTATGAGTTCCACATGCTTTTCGCGCACTAGTTTACGGGCTTTGCTGCGCAGTTCAAATACTGACAAGGCAGGCGTATCATCCACATAGATAGGGGCACCGGTCAGTTCGCCTATTTTATGATCCAGTTGTTGCCATTCGTCGCGCGAGAGGTTACCATTCTTTATGTGTTCGCCCGGGATTTCGCATACGTTCATTATCAGACGATTGACCAACTGAATATTGGACATTTCCAGCGAGAACATCGCTACGGGTATGCGGTAATTGACGGCTATGTTTTTAGCCATAGACAGCACGAATGCCGTTTTTCCCATCGCCGGTCGGGCGGCAATGATGATGAGGTCGCTCTTCTGCCATCCGCTCGTTATCTTGTCCAGTTCGTGGAAACCGGAAGGAATACCGCTTATTTTGCCGTCGTTTTCGGACGCTTTGCGCATGCGTGCAAAAGCCTCGGATATAACGGGGTCTATTTGGGTTACATCGCGTTTCTGGTTTCGTTGGGCAATCTCAAATATCTTGCCTTCGGCTTCTTGCATCAGGTCCTCAACGTCCTGCGTTTCGTCGTATCCTTTTTCCTCTATTTCTGCCGCCATGCGAATGAGGTCACGTGCAGTGGCTTTTTGTGCCACGATCTGTGCGTGGTAGCGCAGGTGGGCTGTGGATGCCACTTTACGGGTCAATTCGCTCAGATATGCCATACCGCCGGCTTTCTCTAATGTTCCTAATGAACGCAACTTCTCGGTAACGGTCATTATGTCGATAGGCTGATCTTTCAGCGAAAGGGCCAGTAGCGCTTCGTAGATACATTGGTGTTTGCTGTCGTAGAACGAGTCCGGGCGCAGCAGGTCGCTTATGTTGGCAAAGGCTTCCTTGTCCAGCATGAGGGCACCCAGTACGGACTCCTCCATCTCTAAGGATTGAGGAGGCAACTTGCCCATATCGTTTGCACCCACCTTGCGGGGGGCTGACTCCGAGCGGCGGGATGTTTTAGTGGTTGTAGCGGGCATATTCTTGCAGGAGTTGGTGGGCAGCCACAAAACTGCTAATCTTGTTGTCTAATACTTGTTTTTCCATTTCGAGGAGTCGTTGCTCTATTTGCGGGTGTTGGTAAAATCCGTTGAGCAACGCCGAGTTGATGGTTTCGTACATCCAGTATTTGGCTTGTTGGGTGCGGCGGCGGTCAAAGTAGCCGTTTTCGCGAGTAAAGCGGATATAGTCTTCCACCATTTTCCATACTTTGAGTATGCCCGTTTTGTCCACCGACGAGCAGGTCTCGGCGTAGGGTTGCCATCCTGATTCGGTAGGCGGGAAGAGAGCTAAGGCGTTCTTAAAACTGACTCGTGCGGCTTGGGCGCGTTCGATGTTGTTGCCATCGCATTTGTTGATGGCTATGCCGTCTGCCATCTCCATGATGCCTCGTTTGATACCTTGCAGTTCATCTCCGGTGCCCGTTACTTGCAGCAATAGAAAAAAGTCCACCATGGAGTGCGCCGCCGTTTCGCTTTGCCCCACGCCTACCGTTTCGACCATGATGGTATCAAATCCTGCCGCTTCGCAGAGTACGATTGTTTCGCGCGTCTTGCGCGCTACCCCACCGAGGCTGCCGGCTGACGGGGAAGGGCGAATAAATGCATTCGCCTCCACCGACAGTTCGTTCATTCGTGTCTTGTCGCCCAATATAGAGCCTTTGCTGCGTTCCGAAGACGGGTCTATAGCCAGTACAGCCAGATGCTTGCCTTGGTGGCACAGTTGTGTGCCGAGTGCCTCAATAAATGTGGATTTACCGGCACCTGGAACGCCTGTAATACCTAAACGAATAGAGTTACCCGAATAGGGCAGACACTGCTCAATGACTTGTTGGGCAATGGCTTGGTCTTGAGGTAGATTGCTTTCGATAAGGGTAACCGCCTTGCCTAATAAGGTGATGTCGCCCCGCAATATACCTTCCACATATTCGTGGGCGGTCAGCGTCTGTTTTTGACGGCTGAACCGCGCATACGGATTGACTTGGGGCAGGTTCTTTACGCCCTCGTTGACCACTAACCCTTTGTATTGCTTGTCGTTTTCCGGATGATGCATATCTATTGAACTGTCCAGCGAAGTGTAACTTTTTTAACGGGTTGTTTGGGGTCGTTGGTGATGAAGGTAACGGGTAATTCGAATGTGCCCGCATCGGCAGTGCGTATGTTCACTTGCACATTGCTTTTCTTGCCCGAACGGATGCTCTTGGGCGGAATGACATGTATTTTTTCGGAGGTTGTTACCACGCGGCGTACCATCAGCGGGTTCTGACCGGCATTAGCGAGTTGGATGGTGGTCTTGGTGTTTCCCTTTTTGGCGTTGAGACGGAATGTACCCAGATCAATGGCATCATTGATAACAAGAATAGGTGCATTCATCTTGTCAGCCTCGCTCAACTTGGAAAAGTCCTCTACCACGTTAGCGCGAATCACGATAGGTTCAGCCCCTTTCTTGCCGTTGATAACGGGATAAACGGCTGTTTCTACCGGTCCGTATTGGTTGCAAGCAATGGCATCAAACAAAATTTTCATCTCGCCTTTTTGACCTTTTTGTACCATCAATTCGGGTCTGTCAAACGAGGGATAAGCCACTACGTAGTTGTCCGAAGTGAATGACAACAGGAACGAATCCACCTTCTCGTTGGTGTAGGTCAGTGTTCTGGATACTTGTCCGCCTTTCGTTACGTCGCCAAAGTCCATTGAACCTTCAGCCAAACTCAGGTCGCCCATCTTGACGGGGAATTTGTCCACGGGTTTTACCGTCTTGGGAATCACTTCGCCTTTGATGAATAGTTTAGCGGTTGTTTCTTTGGCATTGGAGGTAACGGTGATGGTCTTTTGGAAGTGTCCCGGACGTCCGTTAGGATTGTAGGTAACGGTGATTTGCCCTTCTTGACCGGGTTCTACGGGTTCTTTGGTCCACTTGGGGGTAGTGCAGCCGCAACTGGCGCGTACATTGTTGAGCACGAGCGGACTCATGCCTTCGTTGCGGAAAGTGAACACGGTGGTAACGCGGCCGTCTGCTTCGTTGATTTTACCAAAGTCGTGGGTCGTTTTGTCAAATTTAATTACAGGCTCTTGAGCCGTCAGCATACCTGCCATGAGGATGCCCATTAGCATTGAAAATACTTTTTTCATAGTTGTAATGTGTGATATATTAACAAATTATTGAATGTCGTCATGTACTTGTTCCACATCAGTCAGTTCGGGCAATTGGCGCAACTCGGCGCATAGTTGGCTGAGCGATTTATCGTCGAAGACGAACAGCTCGATGATACATTCAAACCGTTTGTCCTCCACTTCGGTATGCAGGCTGCGCAGGTTGAGGTGCATCTTGTCGCTGATGATATAGAGCATTTTGACTAGTACACCGAAGTTGTCATTTCCGCGCAGTAGCAGTTTAACCAAGCGCGGTTCTATATTGCGTTTCTTGCCGTCTGTCTGTTTGTTAAAATAGTGTTTGATTGCACTTTGTGCTTTGGCTGTAACGACCATGTTCAGCCATTCGGGTTCGGGCTGCTGTTTTTGCGAGGTCAGGATTTCCACCTGGTCGCCGCTCATGAGGCGGTAGGTAATGGACTCCATCTTATGATTGACCTTGGCTCCTATGCAGTGTTCGCCTAACTCCGAGTGGATATAGTAGGCAAAGTCTAACACGGTGGAGTCTTTGGGAAGGGTCTTAAAATCACCTTTTGGCGTGAACACAAACACCTCGTCTGCAAAGAGGTTGAGTTTGAACGTATCCAAGAAAGCCATGGCATCGGTGTCAGGGTTGTCAAGAATGTCCTTGATATCCAATAGCCAGTGGTCTAACTCCGACTCTTCGTAGTTGTCGGTCTTGTACTTCCAGTGGGCAGCCAATCCTTTTTCCGCCAGTTCGTGCATTCGTTCCGAGCGTATCTGCACTTCTACCCAATAGCCGAACGGACTCATTACGGTTACGTGAAGTGCTTCGTAGCCGTTGGACTTGGGAGATGAGATCCAGTCCCGTATGCGTTCAGGATGAGGGCGGTAGATAGAGGTGATGGCTGAATAAATCATCCAGCACTGATCCTTTTCCGATAGTCCTTCGGAAGGCTCAAAGATGATGCGCACCGCCAAAAGGTCATATACGTCTTCGAAGGGAATGTTCTTTTTCTGCATCTTTTCCCAAATGGAAAAGACGGATTTGACGCGGGCTGACACGGTAAAGTGCATACCCATATCGGTCAGTTTGCGTTTGATAGGCTCTATGTATGAACGGAAATCCTCCATCTGTACTTCTTTCACGGCAGATAGTTTGTGGTCTATCTCTTCGTAGATGTCAGGATGGAGGTAATGAAAACTGAGGTCTTCCAATTCACTTTTGATGGGGAAGAGTCCTAAACGGTGTGCCAACGGAGCGTAGATGAACATCGTTTCGCGTGCAATCTTTTGTTGATTAGCAGGCGATTGTGCTCCTAATGTGCGCATATTGTGCAGACGGTCGGCAATCTTGATAAGTACCACTCGTACATCGTCGGACATGGTGAGGACCAATTTGCGGATATTGGTGGCTTGCTTTTCGTCCTGTGTGGCAAATACGCCACCGCTTATCTTAGTTAGACCTTCTACGATGTCGGCTATTTTTTTGTTGAAGTGTTGCTCTATATCCTCTACGGTGTAATCGGTATCTTCCACCACATCGTGGAGCAAAGCCGCACATATACTGGTACTTCCTAATCCGATTTCCCGCACCACGATGCGCGCCACGGCTAACGGATGCATGATGTACGGTTCGCCGCTCAGACGCCTTACGCCCCTATGGGCATGATGTGCGAACTGAAAGGCTCGGCGAACGATGGCTACCTTCTGCTGGTGCATGGTATGTGCATAATCGTCCAACAGGGCATCAAATTCACGCTCAATGGTCTGTTCCTCTTCTTGTGTAAACCCGCTCTCTGTCATAAAATATGCTTTTTAAGCCCGCAAAAATATCCATTTTTCAATAATTGCACAATCTTTCTGCTATTTTCTCTAAAAATAGCCTCACTTTTGCCCCAAAAGTGAGGGGTAGGCTTATTTTATTTTGTGCAATCAATGGGGGGGGGCTACTTTTGCCTGTCTTATTATGTAGATACGAGTATGCACAATAACAAACTATTACTCCCTCTTATTTTGTTCGTTTTCTGCTGTACGGTTGCGGCGAATGCATTTACCGTGGTGATTGACGCGGGTCATGGCGGCAAGGATTATGGCGCGATAGGGCATGTGCTTAAGTTGAAGGAGAAAGACCTTAACTTGGATGTGTCGTTGCGTTTGGCTTCCCGTATTCGTACCGCTTATCCTGAGGTGAATGTGGTTTTGACCCGTTCGACCGATGTGTTCATTCCGTTGCAAGAGCGTGCGAATATTGTAAATAAAAACAATGCAGACCTCTTTATCTGTATTCACACCAATTCAGCCGAGAGTCGCAAGGCGTATGGAGCGGAGGTATTCATACTGGGTACGGAGAAAATGGAGAAGAACTTGGATGTGGCTATGCGTGAAAATGCCGTAATCAAGTTAGAGGCAGATTACCAAACCACATACCAAGGATTTGATCCGAATAGCATTGACTCCTATATTATTTTTGAGTTGATGCAAAACCAGTATATGGATAACAGCCTGAAGTTTGCTACGTTGGTTCAGCAGAATTTTGTTACAGACCTAAAGCGTTCCGACCGAGGTGTGCGTCAAGCCGGTTTTTGGGTGTTGCTCAAGTCGGCGTGCCCCAGTGTGCTCATTGAGATGGGCTTCGTTTCCAATAAGGAAGAGGAGAAATATTTAGGTTCGGACAAAGGTAAGCGCGAAATAACGGATGCAATTTTTAATGCCTTTTCCTCCTACTACCTGCCTGCCAAGAAGGGACAGTCCCAACCTGCTAACACTGAGCAACCTCAATCTATGACACCATCTGCCAACTCCGTGGAGCCATCTACTCCAAACGTAGCGGAGGCAACACCTGTTCCCAATCAGGAATCTACGCCGTCTTCTGCTCCTGCCGAAGTTGAGAAGGCACGCTATACGGTGCAGATTTTCTCTTCACGCAATGTGCTCAAATCCGGTGATCGCGAATTTAAGGGGTTGAAAGACTGCTTCTATACCCAAAGAGGGGAGTGGTATAAGTACATGTACGGGCGTTATGCCACCGAAGAGGAGGCGCGCGAGCAGGCTAAGAAATTGCAAAGCAAGTTTCCGGGCTGTTTTGTAGTTCCTATCCCGGACGAGAAATAACAGATGATTCTTTATAATACCCCAATTTTTTTATACTCCAGTTTTTATGAAATGGAAAGTTCTTTCAGTGGTGCTCCTTTTAGCAGCATCCGTTTCCGCACAATACATTGTTACCGGTAAGGTGGTCAATGCCACGACCGGCGATCCGATAGAGTTAGCCACCGTGCGATTGTTCCGTGATTCAACCATGCTGCAAGGCTCGCAAGCAGACTTGGATGGTACATACTATTTACAGCGGGTGGAGGAAGGTCGCTATGAGTTAGTGGTCAGCAGTATAGGATATGTGGAGAAAAAAGTGTCCGTAGAGGTTAGTGCTAAAAAAGGTGGTACGGCAAAGGTGATAACGGTGGCAACGATTCGACTGAGTGAGAATGTACAAGCTCTTGGTGAGGTGGATGTCAAAGGTCAGGCTGCCGAGATGGTCGTAAAAGGAGATACGATAGAATACAATACGGCGGCATACAAAGTAGGCGAGAATGCGATGGTAGAGGACCTGCTCAAGAAAATGAATGGTGTGGAGGTGGATAGAGAGGGTAATGTAACCATCAACGGCGAACAGATTACGGGTGTGCGTATTGACGGCAAGAAGTTCTTCGGGGACGATGTGCAGAGTGCCACCAAGAACATACCCGCTGAGATGATAGAGAAGATACAGGTGATAGACGAGAAGTCGGAGACAGCCAAGATGACCGGTTTTGAGGACGACGAGACGGAGCGCATCATCAACTTAACACTCAAGGAGAACCGCAAAAAGGGTCTGTTTGGCAACTACAACGCCGGTTTGGGTGCGGATATGGTTACAGCCAACGAAGGTTGGTTCAATTATGCCGATCCTGAATATGGCAGTACTGCCGGCGCAAGAGCACGCCATTTCTTTGAAGACGATTTTCGCTATACGGCGGGTCTTTTTACCAATATTCTTTTGGGTGAGAGCCAAACGACTATTATAGGAAGTGCGAACAACACGAATGATATTCGTTCGTCTCGCGGTCGCGGTTCATTCTCAGGAAGTAACAACTCGGGTATTACGTGGAGTGAGAATCTTGGGGTGAATACCAACGTGGATCTGTCCAAGCACTTGCGCCGCATTGACAGCCAAACCTCGATGGCTTTTGGCGGGGACGGTACGCTCAATCATTCGTACAACACGACGACCTCCCAAGCGACCAAGGATAGTTATTCGGGCGACGAGACTTACCATAACCTTGACTCTACCTCCAAGAAGAGTTATGCATGGGATGTACAGGCTCGACTTGAGTTGGAGTATCAGATTGATACGCTCAACAAACTGCTTATCCAACCTCGTCTTACGTTTACCAACAGCCGTTCGGACGGTCATTCGGCGTATCAGTACAGTCGATTGTCGGATGAGACATTGATGAGTGATGGTTATCAGAACCGTTTTTCCAATTCCGATGAAATAGGGGCGCGCATACGTGCCATCTATAATCATAAGTTCCTTCGTCGCGGTCGTTCGCTGACGCTGACCGGTAATGTCCAATTCACGGACACGAAAGGTCGCACTGATACCTATTCGTATGACAATCTTGGCGATAGTGCGAAGGTCAATCAATATACCAATTCGGGCAATGATGCCGTCAATATGCGGCTGCGTGCCTCGTATGTGGAGCCGATTTACGGGGTGAACCATTTCTTGGAGACGGTGCTGATGTTCGGCACGAACTTGCGCGAAAGCCATAAGGATCAGTATGATACCACTTCGGTAGGGTGGCAGTACAACAACGACTATTCCAACCGTCTTACCAACCGCTTTTACCAAGAGTCGGTGGGGGTGAACTACCGATATATAAAAGACAATGTGGACTTGACCGTAGGTGCACAGTTCAATCCGTCGCAGACGCATAATATGACTTATTATGGTGATGTGCTGCATCGGGATACCACTATTTATGCGTGGAATTGGAGTCCGAATATGCGCTTCAAATACAATTTTGGCAAGAAAGAGTTTGCACGCATTTTCTATCGCGGCTCAAATACGCAGCCGTCGGTTACGCAGATGGAGCCTGTTCGCAATAATTCCGACGCAATGAATGAGACGGTCGGAAATTTAGGGCTCAAGCCCGCGTTCAAGCATTCGTTGCATGCTATGTACTCCAAGTTTAATGCCGAGAAGTTCTGGAGTATCATGGGCGGTTTGCACGGTAATGTGACGCAGGATGCATTGGTGAACAACACCGTGTATGACGAAACGGGCAAACTCTACCAGCAGACAGTGAATGCACAGGGTATTCCGTGGGATGTGAGTGCAGACTTGATGTTCAATACGCCATTTGCCAACAAGTTGATGCAATTCCATACTCGTACCGAAATAGGGTACAACCGGCGTATTGCTTACGTGAATCAGGAAGGCACTTCGTCCGTGATTGAGCAATGGATTGAGCAGAATACGTTCGGCTTAGGACAGGAGAGCCGCACGGGGAACCTTCGTCTGAACGAGAGTTTGACGTTGCGGTTGACGCACGACATAGTGGATGTAGGGGTTGTAGGAAGCGTAGTGTATTCGCGCACGGATAATAACCTCGTACAGAACTCGGTAACGAATGTGGTGGATTGGACCGTTACGGGCGATATACAATTTCACTTGCCCAAGTCGTGGAACATCAGTGCCGACTGCGGCTATACGGCTCGCTATGGATATACCGGTCTGACGGATGTGAACGAGATACTGCTCAATGCTTCGGTGGATAAGACGTGGAATGCGGCTACGTTGTCGCTTAAGGCGTTTGATATACTGCACCAGAAGAAGAATATTGTGCAGACGGTGGGTGAGAACTATGTACGCTATCAGAAAGCCAATACGTTGCCTACCTATTTTCTGCTGACCTTTACCTACAAGTTCAACCGCATGGGCGATCTCAAAGCGAAAGGGATGGGCGGTTATATACAGGACATGATTGAGTCGGGCAATGACCCATCGCGCCGAGGTATGCCGCCTATGCGATTCTAACGAAGATTTCCCCCATTTTAGGGATTTTGGGTGCAGCGGTATCGCTATACTTTTGCGCCGTTTTTCATTCAAAATAGTTATTCTAAAAAAGGAAGTGAGACATGAAAAAACGGTTTCTATTTGGTGCGCTGATGTTCAGCGCAATAGCGATGGCACAAGCAACCGACTATAAGGGGGCGGTTGTTTGTCGCTCGCAAGAATTGGTAAAATCGCAGACCGTGCTGAGTGATGTACAGTTGACGGAAGGAGGCGATTGTTACTTGGCAGGAACATTTGGTTCGCTGCAAACGACGGACACGAGTTACTTTGCCGATGCTGCTTTCACGGGTGCGTATTATGGTACGGGTAATTCGTACAACAAGAACTTCGTGCTCCTTCGCACGGACGGCGAGCAACAGTCGGTTCGCTGGTTGGCGCGTTCGGTGGAAGGCGAATGTGCGAATAACGCAAGCGGTAATATAGTGGCGACCCGCGACGGCGGTGTGGTGGCTATGTTGCAAATGCGTTTTACGGAAGCCCATCGCGATGGCGGCGAGGACATACCGATGCTCTATTTGGTGGACGGCGTAGGTGATACGCTGAAGTTGACCTATACCGCTGAGGGTAAGCGTCCGTATATGCTCTATATCGTGCGCTTTGACAAAGAAGGGCGGCTGACTCACTATACGACCTTGTGGAGCGACTACTCAAAGGGTTCATACATGAGTCCGTATGCTTTGACGGAGGACGAGAATGGTAATATCTATCTCAGTGTAGGTCAGATAGCCGATATGGCAATCGGCAAGGATACGCTTCATGCTTCTTCGCATAGCGCGGGATGGGATGGCAACATTCAGAATACGACCAACTATATGGCCACGACCGTCATCAAGTTGCGTTCAGACCTGACCTACGACACCCATAGGACGGCAACGAGTGACGGGATAGCCACCTCGCTCAAATCGCTTCTCTATACGAACGGACATCTGTATATGGCAGGTACAACGGCTGCGGCAAAAGCAGACGACCCCGCATTTGTAGGAATGGGGAAAGTTGGCGTAAGCGTTACGGGTAAGAACCTGCTGACAGTGGCTATGGATACGCTGTTGCATACGCAGTATATGCAGCCGTATGCGACTTGCTCCATTGGTAATGCGGCTTTCCAGATGATGCAATATGGTGCTACTATGGCAGCCGATAGCAAGAGTTATTATGTTACGGGTGGTATGATAGGCGGCATATTGTTGTCGGAAACAGACTCTATTCTTACAGGCGGTAAGAAGAGCGGTTGCTGGAACGGAGCGGTGCTACAAGTTGATGCAGCCACGGGCAAGATAAGCAATCACTATGTGCGTTATCAAGCGTTGGACGCAGCATTAGGCGGTACGTACTATGCTTGGCATGTGGCAGAGCAGGAAAATGGCTGCTACATACCGGGTTATCGGCTTGGAATGCAGTGGATTGACCGTTTTGACAGCGAACTGAACTTGTTAGGTTCGGACACGATAGCAACGGGCGGTGGTATGTCCGTCTTAATAGGAGCGAATAGCAAGGACGACCGTCTTTATCTGTCGCTGCGTGCGCGCAACACAGGCGATTATGCGGTAGGAACAGATACCTATAACCGCAGCGTGTACAACAGTTGGTATTCGGTTATCGGGCAGTGGCAGTTGGACGAGATAGAGAGTGACACACCTTCTGCTATTGAGCCGGTGTCTATGACGGAGAATAAGGCGGACAAGATTATCCTAAACGGGCAGATGTACATCCGTCGGTCGGGTATCTTGTATGACATGACCGGCAGAAGGGCGCAATAAGATTTTTGAATAAATAGCGGTTAGAAGGGTTCAGCATAGCTGCACCCTTCTTTCCATCTGGAGCAGCCGTAGCGTGTTTTGCCTCGTATGATGACCCCTTTATGGCAGACGGGGCAGAGCATGCCTGCTTTGTTGGTCTTGACTTCCATGACGACATCGCCGGTCATCTGTTTGAGTTCGTTGAGGAACTCCGCTGCCTCAAACTCGCCGCGCTCAATCTCGCGCAGTTTCTTTTCCCATCTGCCTGTCAGTTCGGCGGATTTGAGCAAAGGGGATATGATGGTATGGATGAGGCGAATGCCCGTCTCGGTGGCGCGTATGGATTTGCGCTCGCGCACGATGTAGTTGCGTTGAAACAGTTTTTCGATGATGGCGGCACGGGTAGAAGGGCGACCTATTCCGTTTTCTTTCAGTGCATCGCGCAGATCTTCGTTGTCCACAGTCTTGCCGGCTGTCTCCATGGCTCGCAGCAGGGTGGCTTCCGTGTAGTACTTGGGCGGCGTGGTGGTGCGCTCAATCAACTGCGGTGTATGTTCTCCGCTCTCGCCTTTCACGAATGTAGGCAACACTTTTTCGCTTTCCTCTTTCTTGTTGTCTGACGATTCGTCCGTTTCTTTTGGGAAAACGACACGCCAGCCGGCTGACAGAATCTCCTTACCTGTTACCTTAAAGGTAACATCCTCTACGGCTCCTAACACAACGGTCTGACTTACCTCGCAATCGGGATAGAAATTGGCTATGAAATGCAGAGCCACCAAGTCATATACTTTTTTTTCGTCAGCGTCCATACGGTCGGGGCGTTGTCCGGTAGGAATGATGGCGTGGTGGTCGGTTACCTTCTTGTTGTCGAATACTTTTTTGGATTTGGGTAGGCTTCCTTTGGTGTTTTTCCCGTCGGCTTTGAGTGTTAATAGCGGTGTAGCTTGCGGATAAAAGTCCTTTATTCCTTGCAACGTGGCAGGAATCTTGGGATAGAGGTCATCGCTCAGGTAGGTTGTGTCCACGCGCGGGTAGGTGGTGAGGCGTTTCTCGTAGAGCGACTGAATGAGTTGTAGCGTGCGCTCGGCACTGAAGCCGTACTTTTTGTTGCAAGCCACTTGCAGGCTGGTCAAGTCAAACAATCGCGGAGCACTCTCTTTCCCTTTCTTCTTCTCCACCGATGTAATAACGAATGGCTTGCCCGTTATCTTGTTGAGCCATTGCTGTCCGTCCTCTGCCGTTTTGATGGCGTAGTCGTCTTCTTCGGCGGGGAGTTGGGCGGAAAAGAGTGTATCGCGGTACTTTGTTTTCAGTTCCCAATAGGTGCGCGGGCGAAAATGTTCTATTTCTTCTTGCCGTTTGACAACTAAGGCGAGGGTGGGTGTCTGTACGCGCCCGATGGAGAGGATTTGTCGGTCGCGTCCTTGTCCTTCGGCGTAACGCAATGTATAGGCGCGTGTGGCATTCATCCCTAACAACCAGTCACCTATGGCACGCATCAGCCCGGCTTCGTACAGGTGCTGGTAAGCAGATTGGTCTTTGAGATGGGCAAATGCCTCGCGGATGGCATCTTCGGTAAGAGAGGATACCCATAGGCGTTTCACGGGCACTTTGCAACCTGCTTTCTGATACACCCAACGTTGTATGAGTTCTCCCTCTTGACCGGCATCCCCGCAGTTGATCACTTCTGTGGCTTGTGCGATGAGGTTTTTGAGGATATTGAATTGCTTGTGTACGCCTTCATCTCCGCTGACTTTGATGGCAAAGCGGCGGGGAATCATAGGCAGCGACGACAAATGCCATCCTTTCCATTGCGGGTCATATTCATGGGGATCAAACAGGGCGCACAGGTGTCCGAAGGTCCAACTGACACAATAGCCGTTGCCTTCCATGAAGCCGTCGTGCGACCTTGTCGCCCCCACCACGGAGGCTATGTATCTGCCTACCGAAGGTTTTTCAGCCACGCACAGAATCATTCGTCCTTCGTTTTAGGCGTTGCGGGTGCAGCCAGCAGACCCGGCACGAGCATGATTAGGTAGATGGCAACCGGAATTCCGATACCGAACATCATAGCCACCAGCATGATGGGTATCAGGTTCGGGGACTGGCGTTTGGGGTTGATGGTGGGGCGTTCGATGATTTTGACGGGTACTGCTTCAGATACGAGCAGCAGGGAATTGGCTTCTCGGCGTTCAAGCAAGTACTTGTATTGCTTTACTTTGCTATCGCGATAGCGTTGCATGACCACATATTCCTTTTCTTGCAGCGGCACGGATTGCAGTCTGGAGGCGTAGAGATCATATTGCTGTTGTGCACTTTGACGGTTGAGCAGTGTGGATTGACGTGTTTGGGTGATGGTGGTCTGCAGTGCCTGACGGGTGCGGAGTATTTGTTCGTTCAGTCGTTCCACGGCGGGGTTTTCGGGCATGGCAGTCTGCAGCAGGTTCTTACGGCGAAGCACTTGCTCGTTGTAGGTGGTTACTAATCCTGCCAATGCCACATCCGTAATTCCTAAATTGCCAGGCAGAACAATGACGGGCTCTTCCGGCGAATTGAGAGCATCGGCTATCACGTCTAACACAGCGATGTCGGCATCCAATTGGCTCAACTGCTGTTCGTATTTCTCGCTTTCAAGTCGATAGGATTCGGCTGCATTCTCCAGATTGGCAATGCTGTGGGTTCGTTTGAATACTTCAAGAGCCACTTCGGCACTATCTAACAGTTCTTCCACCTCCTCAATGCGGGCTTGTAGAAATGTTTCGGTTTCGCGGGCAATGATGTTCTTGTCGGATGCCGATTCACGGTTGTAGATAGTGAGCATGGTGGTAATCACATCGCGCATCATTTGCGGGTTGGGCGTTACCGTTTGCAGATGGATAATGCTTGATTCGCGCGAGGAGCGTTGCACGCCTATCTTGTCGTTCAGATAGACAATCGCCCAGTCCATGGTACGGTATTCAATGCGGTATTTCCCGTCCTGTATGGAGCCATTAGGCACGAAGGTAATTGCGCCTAAGTGTGTGGCGAATGTGGAGGTGGCGGCATCCAAAATGGCGGACGACTTATTGTTATGTCCGTCCTTGATGTGCAACTTATATTCGCCGTTTTGAACGGTCAGTTTGCCCGTTACGTTCATGGGGCAGTCAGCGGGCATAACCAAGGTGAAGGGATGGGAAGGATAGAGTTGTTTCCAGTGCCCCTCTTCACGGTAGAAATAGAGTGTTTGCAGGTCCAATTGGTTGACCACTTGTTCGTACAAGGTAGGCGATGTGAGTATTTCCACTTCGTCCACCACCACTTTTTTGCCGCCGAATCCCATCATACCAATCAGTTGGTCTTGGGTGTTTTGGGATGAGGTCTGCCGGAGCATGAGCGATGCGGACACCTTGTAGGTGGAGGGTGAGAAATGGTAGTATAGGTAGCCGATGACGAGACACAGGGCTATACTGATTGCATAAACATACCATTTTTGGATGGACCAATGGATTATTTTTTTCCAGTCTTCCATACGCGGAAAAGTTAGTCGGGGTTATCGTTTTAGAGTATCGTGTCTTGGGCTGACATACAGGATGTCGCCTTTTTGCAGGTAGTAGCAAGGGGAGGAGAACAGGTCGTCGGACAGCAGGTTGATGCGGTATTGCCGAATTTGTCCGTTTTCTTGCCGCTGAATAAGCAGGTTGTCGCGTCGGGCGTTGGAGGTCAAGTCATTGGCCATACCGAGAGCCGTGAGTAGTGGGACGGGTTGGGTGATGGCAAACGTGCCGGCATTGCGTACTTCGCCGATGATGGTGATGTGCGCGTTGGTGATTAGTACTCTTACAATAGGGTCTTTAAGGTGCTGCTGTGCGGCTTGTCTCAATGTCATTTCAGCCTGTTCGGTGGTCATACCTTGCAGGGTAATATGTCCTAATACGGGCAAGGTGATACTGCCGTCGGCGGTGATTGTATATCGACTGCCGCCTATATTGAGCGGGGAAACGGTTTGTTCGTCTATTCCCATGAATTCGATACTTACTTCATCGCCTGCGGCTAATCGGAAGGCGGGCGGGGCAGGAATAGTGCGGACGCTGACGGAGTCGGTGGCTATGGGCGATTGGCTGAATAGGGTAATCTGCTTAGGGGCGCAGGCGCATAGTGTGCCAAGCGCGAGAAGCAGGACTGCTATGTGGCCACGATATGGGAGCGAATTGTTCATACTGCGAGTTTATATTAAGGTTTAAGATTCCAATACTTGTCCTTCTTTGACGTGAAAGAGGCGTATGTTGTGTAGCAGGTCGGCGAGGTGATGCCGGTCGGTGTCGGTCAGAAAAATCTGCGAGAAAGGGTGTTGCAGTGTTTCGTCGGCAGTGGGGAGGGATATATGGTCTTGTGTAACCAATTGCACCAACTGCTGTACGCGGCGGCTGTCTAATCGGTCGAATATATCGTCAAGGAGCAGGAGGGGCGGGTGCTGCGTTTGTCGCGAGAGGAACATAGCCTGCGCAAGGCGAAGAGCCAAAAGACATGTCTTGACTTGCCCTTGTGAGGCTACTTGCTTCATAGGGTAGTTGCCCATTGAAAGGAGCAGGTCATCCTTATGAATTCCTACGGATGTCCAGCCGAGGATAAGGTCTCGCTGACGGGTTTGGATCCATGCGTCCGGCAGGGAACGCTCGGTCAGTTGGCTTTGATAGGTGAGTTGCACCTCCTCGTGGTGGTCGGAAAGAATAGCGTATGTGTCAAGAAAATAGGGGAGGAACTGATCAATGAACGATTGTCGAAATTGGTATATTTGTATGGCGAGGGGTTGCATTTGCTCCTCGTAGATGGACAGAATCTCCATACGGCTTGGCTGTTCGGCAGCTGCGTCGGGTGCGTCCGAGAGTTGCTTGAGCAAGGCGTTTCGCTGCTGCAATAGTTGGGTGTAGTTGTTCAGTGCCGGCAGGTAGGTAGGGTCGTATTGGGCAATGGTGCCGTCCATGAACTTGCGCCTTACCTCCGAGCCGTCTAAAACGAGCCCTATGTCTTGGGGGGAAATAAGAACGAGCGGAATGAGACCTATATGGTCGCTCAGTCGCGGGTAGTTCTTGTCGCCTCGGCGGAAGAGTTTCTTGCTGCCTTGTTTGAGTGCACAACTGATGCGCAGTTCCTCATCGTCTTTATCATAAATGCCTTGCACCATAGCCATTGTTTCGCCGTGGCGTATGCAGTCGCGGTCTTGCACGGAGAAAGCGGACTTGGTGAAGGACAGCATGTAGATAGCGTCTAATATATTCGTTTTGCCTTGCCCGTTGAATCCCACCAAGCAGTTGAGCCCGTCGGCAAAGTGCAGATGGGCATCGGCTATGTTCTTGTAGTTGAGCAGGTGTAATTCTTTGAGCAGCATAAAAAGGTTGCGGCGGTTAGGCAAAAAGTTGTATATCGCTTTCTTCTATGGGGTCGTCGGCAAGGATGAACAGTCGTTCCACCATGTTTCTTAGTTCGCGTACGTTGCCGTGCCAGTGGCGTTGTTGCAGGGCTGCAATAGCTTCGGGTGTAAAGGTCTTGACGGCGCGTCCCTGTTCGGCAGCGATGATTTGCGTGAAGTGGTTGATAAGAAGCGGGATATCTTCTTTACGCTCGTCTAAGGCGGGGATATGGATGGGAATCACATTGAGGCGGTGGAAGAGATCTTCACGGAAGTTGCCTTTGGCTATTTCGGAAGGCAGGTCTTTGTTGGTGGCAGCCAGTACGCGCACATTGACGCGGATGGTCTTGTCGCTTCCTACGCGGGTTATCTCGTTTTCTTGCAAGGCTCGCAGCACTTTGGTTTGTGCGGCGAGCGACATATCGCCTATTTCGTCAAGGAAGAGTGTGCCGTTGTGGGCTTGTTCAAATTTGCCGGCGCGGTCTTTGACGGCACCGGTGAACGAACCTTTCATGTGTCCGAACAGTTCGCTTTCAATCAGTTCGCTCGGTATAGCGGCGCAGTTCACCTCTACGAGCGGTGCGTTTTGCCGCTGGCTTTGCGCATGAATAAGCCTTGCCACGACCTCTTTGCCGGTTCCGTTCTCGCCTGTGATGAGTACGCGCGCATCGGTGGGTGCCACTTTTTGAATGAGTGCACGTACATGCTCAATGGCTGCACTCGTGCCAATCATCTCGTGTTGCAGACGGAGTTGTTTGCGCAGCGATTGTACCTCTTCGGTTTGCGTGCGTACTTGGGCTTGCAGTTGCTGCTTGTCGAGTGCGTTTTTGGTGGTAACGAGCAGGCGGTTGAGGTCAATGGGTTTTTCGAGGAAGTCGAAAGCCCCTTTTTTGAGGGCTTCCACCGCCGTATCTACCGTGGCGTGTCCGGAAATCATGATAACGGTGGTGCCGGCGAGATGTTCCAACACCTCTATACCGTCCATGCCGGGCATCTTAACATCCGTAAAAACGAGGTCATACGGCTGTTTGCCGGCGGCTTCGATACCGCTTTTGCCGTCGGCTGCCACATCCACCGTATAGCCCTCAAACTCCAGTATCTCCTTGAGGGTGTTGCGAATGGCACGCTCATCATCTATGACCAATATACGAGCCATAGTGCATTGTGTTTTTGAAGTTACGAATGCGGAAGAATTAAAGCAGACCGTTGAGTTTGTCTTGAATGGTTGCTTTGGGGTGTGCACCTGTGAGCCGTTCTGCCAGCTCGCCGTTCTTAAAGATAAGCAGGGTAGGAATGGACATGATGCCAAATTGCTCGCAAATCTGTTGGTTGTCGTCCACATTGACTTTGCCAACGGCTACTTTGCCGTCCATTTCGTCGGCTATTTGGTCCACTACGGGCGAAAGCATGCGGCACGGACCGCACCACGGTGCCCAACAATCTATCATTGCTACGGTGTTCTCTTGAACAAAGGCGGCATAATTGCCATCGTTTAATTCGTGTGTCATATCTGTTTCGTTTTTTATATTAGTCGGCGGCAAAGATAAAGCGTTTTATCGGGATAGCAAAATGAACTTTCTGCTAATTGTATCAGGATAAGAAACGCGGGCATTTTGCCGCAGGGTTTGGCGTTTGATTCGGAAGACGGGAATCATTTTCAGGAAGTCGTATCGTGCCTTAAAGACGGCTTTCATGTCGGCTGTTTGTCCTTTGAGAAGGAATGCTGCTGCGGCTGCGTAGTCTAAGAAGAAGCGGCATGAAAGTACCCACCACAACCTGCTTGCAGGCAGGTTCTTATAGAGCATGAGCAAGTTGTTGCGGAAGTTGAGGTAAGTTTTTCTCGGGTTACCATAGTTCAATGCTCCGCCTCCAAGGTGATAGACTGCCGACTGAGGAATGCAGACGAGTTGATACCCTTGGCATTGCATGCGCCAGCAGAGGTCTATTTCCTCCATGTGGGCAAAGAAGTCAGGGTCTAATCCGCCGAGGTCTTTATATACTTGGGTGCGGACGCACATAGCGGCACCGCTTGTCCAGAAAACAGGGGCTATGGTGTCATATTGTCCGTGGTCGGTTTCCACTTCGCTCATGCGTCTGCCTCGGCAATACGGGTAGCCCAAGAGGTCAATGAGTCCTCCGGCGGCACCGGCATGCTCAAAGCGAACGGGCTGATCGCCTGCTTCGCGGCTGAGCCAACTGAGGATCTTAGGCTGACAGGCGGCTGTTTGGGGGTGCTGGTCCATGTATTGCAGCAGGGGAGTGAGCCAACCCGGTGTTACCTCTACATCGGAGTTGAGTAGTACGGTGTAGTCGCTGTCAATTAGGGAGATAGCACGGTTGTAACCCTCGGCGAAACCGTAGTTGCGGTCTAAGGGGATAAGCTTAACTTCGGGGAACTGCTCGCTGAGAAGCGTCAGACTGTCGTCAGTGCTCCCGTTGTCTGCCACCACCACTTCGATCTGCTCTTTGTTGGCAGGGGTAAGGGTATGACGAACTACGGACGGCAGATAGCGGCGAAGCATATCCACGCCGTTCCAATTGAGTATAACCACCGAGCAATGCATAGTGTCGTTAAGGGGTGAAGGGGTTAAAGGTTAAGACGTTAATGAGTTAATGGTCTTCTCGTTTCCATTTCCAGCGGTTGTGCGTCCACAGCCATAGCGCGGGTTGTTCTAAGATGTTTTGTTCCAGCATGCGCGCAAAGGTTTCTGTGATTTCACCTTCTTTCGTTTCTGCGGGTGTGAGCGAGATGGGAACGAAATGGGCTTGGTAGTATCCGCGTCGGATTTGGCGGATTTGTATGTAGGTAACAGCCCAGTCCATCTTGCGTGCCAGCACTTCGCCGCCTCCGAGAAAACTGGTGTCTTGGTGGAGAAACTCGGTCCAGTGGTAGGCATTGCGGGGGGACACTTTTTGGTCGCTAATCAGTCCGAGGGTGAATAGTTGCTTCGTATGGTGCATGGCAATCATCTTGCGGACAAGCGAGTTCTTTTCGATGCTGCTTCCCTCGCCGCTTCGTTTCTCGCGCATGGATAGCATAAGGCGGTTGGTGGTCTCGTCTTTGAGTTGGCGATAGACGTTGTAGTGGTGCAGGTCGGGATTGTGGTAATAGAGTTGTACGGCAGGCAGCCATTCCCAATTCCCCAGATGTCCTAACATAAAGATGACACCTTGTTTCTGTTGCGCCCATTGCTCCACGTCTTCTATGTTGTCAAAGACCATGTGCTGTTTTATTTCGTCTTCGGAGGCGCGGTAGTTCCACGCTATTTCGACGATAACATCCGCAAAGTGGTGGTAAAACTGCTTCTCCAACTGCTGTATTTGTGGCGTTGTATAGTCAGGGAACGAGCGGGTGAGGTTCTTGCGGGTAATGGCACGACGATAACGCACCACATAGTACATAAGCGGAAAAATCACATAGTCGCTCAATCTGTATAGTGCGGGGAGCGACAGACGGGATAGCAGTTTGATAAGCAGTTCCACAGCAGTATCGGATAGGGTCGGTTATTAGAGTTGGCAGAGTAGTATAACAATCAGCGAGCATGGAGCGGCAAGCAGCATGCTGTCGAAGCGGTCGAGCACGCCGCCGTGTCCGGGCATAAAGCGTCCGCTGTCTTTAACTCCTACGGTGCGTTTCATGAGGCTCTCCAACAGGTCGCCCAATGTTCCGAACAGACCGGCAGATACGGCCCATACGAGGGCAATCTTAACATTGTCAATCCACCCTATGCGGTAGAATACATAGCCGGCGGCGAGGGTAAAGAGAATACCTCCTATCAGTCCTTCCCAACTCTTGGCAGGACTGACGCGGGGAAGCATTTTGTGATTGCCGTGGGGCAGGCGGGCGGTGGCACTGCCGATGAGATAAGCCCCTGTATCGTTCACCCATACGGATATGAAGAGGGCTAAGAGGTAATAAGGACGCAAAGCGAGCAAAAAGTCCATACAGGCAAACGGCAACGCAATCATCATCACGGCTTGCCAATAGCGTCCCCAGTTCTTCATCGGGTTCTCCTGCTTGCGAAACAGTTCGGCAATCGTTACGATAAACGCTATGAGAATACATATACCGAATGGAATCATCAGCAACCCCAAATAGAGATCATCTATTGTTTCCATCTTAGATATCTTTCCTGCTAATGCCACAAAGGCTTGCATGCAGATGCCCGATATAGATGTCATAACCAGCAGCCATGTGTCTTTGCCGGTAAGGTGTAGGAACTCACGTATACCCAGCACGGTCAGAATGGCGGCTACCACGGGAAAAGCAATACCTGTCGGCTCCAATATGGAAACCACGATAACGGCTACATAGACAGCCCCTGACAGGGTGCGTTGAAGAAGAGTGGACATAGTGGTATAGGAATAAATAGGTTGGTATAGGGATTAGTCTTCCTCCTCGTAGTAACCTTGCTCAATGCCGTATTGCAACTCGGCATCAAGGATGATTTGTACTTGGGAGGGACGGAGGTTAATCTGTTTGTCTCGGGCGGCTTTGAGGATGAAATTGAGTTGTTCGGTCTCGTCCACCTCGCCATCCAAATAGGTTACTTCGCCGTCATTGTCTTGGACGAGCAATCCAACTTGTTCGAGGTAGTCGTCCATCGTATCTAACACAAAGAGCACATCTTCTTGGGTCAGGTCTTGACGGTCGGACTCAGGAATGAGTTGCCAGATGCCTTCAAGTTGTTCCCGTTCGTCGGGGGCTAATAAAGAGAGTGTATCCATAGTCAAAATGAATTAAATATGCAGGTTCAGTTCCATACCGAAGTAGGGCGACACGTTGCGGTGAATGGTGATGCCGTCCACTTTGTAGTCAGGCAGGTAGTCCAACAGCCGATTGACGAATAGGGCTACGTGCGCGTAGCGGGTAATCGTTTTTTGTACGCGCAGGTTGAGGTATCCGGCAAAGGGGACTTGCTGGCGGCGGAACGAGTCTTGGTTGTAGGTGAAAATGAGGTGTTGCAACCACGGATCCGATTGGTCGGCTTGGGTATAGGGATGCAGTTGTCCGTCTTGATAGTCGATATAGGCAACGGGTATACCGTTTTTGAAGAGGGTTTGGGTAGCGGTGAACCAGTTGAGTTCAAAGGTCGCACTGACTGTAAGCCCTATCTTGGCGATATGGACATCGGCGATGAGGTTGGTGTTGAGGTTCTCACGCAGTGAGCCGTCGTTCCAGTCGTATAGTCCTATGTATCGGTCGCGAATGGCTGTATTGCCGATGACGGCGGTCAGGCGGTCGGTGGAGAACATGGCTTGGGCGTTTTGGTAGCGCGTGCGCAGCCACGCTCCGTTGACGGTGAAGCGCGTGCAGATAACGGGTATGCGGGGACTTTGGTACTGCCACTCAACCCCCTGCTTGCGTATCTCGCTGCCGTTGGTGGTCATGGAATAGGTGATCAGACGGGTGTATTCGTGCTCCGCCGATTGGTAGATAATGGGGTAGGTAAAGGCGGCTGCCACGGTGGATGAGCGGAAGCCGCTGTTCATTCGTTCTTGGAAATAGGTGATGGAGAGGTGGTGTTGCCCCCAGTCGCCGCCCAATCGCACCTCCCATTTGTAGTTGCGGGCAGGGGTGAGGGTGTAGTTGGTGGCATTGATGATATGCGTGTATATATTCATTTGCGTATCCGTAGGCGATACGGGTATGTCAGGTGCTTTGAGGTCTTCGTAGATGAGGTTGGGGTAGAGTTGCAGCAGGGTAGGGGTCTTGGTATGTATGCCCCAACCGCCGGCTATGTGCAGCGTTCCGTTCCCGGCAGGAAGATTGAGCGAAAGGTTTAGCCTCGGATCCAAGTAGCATTTGCCATGCATGGTATATTGCGAGTTCAAACCCAAAAGCGAAGTACCTCGTAGGCCTACTTGCAGGTCTATGGAGAAATGCAGGGGCATAGCCCAGTGTATATTGTCTTGCACGAACCATGCGAGGCGGTTATTGGCAGGTATGTCGTAGTAGGCGCGGGGGCGCAGGTAGGAGGTGTAGTTGAGCGGGCGAGTGAGGTCATATACTTGTCCTTGCCCGAAGTTCTTGTCGTAACTCCATTCGATGCCGGCAGCCGATTCGTGATGAAGTTGCCACGTATCAAACCGAAATTCGGCTTTCGGGCGCAGGTACGCACCTACGGGTTTGCCGTCCACCGTGTGGCGGGCTATGTATTTGGCAGGCAGTAGTGGCACGTCCTTATTACCTTCCTGCATGTTGTCCACGGCCGGCTGAACGGGTGTAGTGAGTTGCACAAGGCGCGTTTGCTCAATGCGGTCAAACGAGGCGGACACACCGGCGGTCAGGGTCGTTTTCCACCATTCTTGGTCCGGGTCTTGCCAGTTGAGGGTGTTGGCCCACGCCACTCGGTGGTACGAACTAAGGTAGGAGTCCTCCTTGTTGTAGTGTATGTCGGGGTCTTGCTTCTCGTTGTCTATGCTGCCGGTATAGTCCAGCGCCGTTTGCCATTTGACAAAATAGCGGCCCGGATTCCAGCGTTGTTGCAGGCGGGCGGAAGCGGTGATGCGTTGGTAGTTCTCAAGGCTGTTGGTAGGGTCGGCTTTGGCATTGAGATAGTCTAACGAGGCGTTCAGTACCGTTTGGTTGTTGTTCCACCCCACACCTTTACCCACGTAAAAGAGTTTGGAGAAACCGTCGGCTTTGAATCGTGCTTTCCACGGGGTAGGTCGGGCGGTTCGTTCTATGTGTACCACTCCGCCGGTAACATCGCCGTATTCGGCACCGGCTATACCGCGTATGATTTCCACCTTCTCAATGTCGTCGGTGGCTATGGAGCGCATGTCCACGCCGGCGTTCACGGTCTGCCGCTTGCTGTCTTGGTTGCTGTTGCCGCTTTGTACGTACTGCATGTTGGCATCCGTAGTGAGGGGCGCACCGTCCATCACGAAGGAAGTGCCTAAGGAGGATGTGGCATAGTCGCTGCTTGCCGTACCGTTGTTGGCTTCGCGCAGGCGGATGGTCTTGGCGGAGGTCAGTGCAGGGTCTTGGGTCGTTGCACCGGGCAGCATACTGACTATATCGGCAAACGAGGAGGGTTGCAGATGCTCCATAGCGTCCTTCTGAATGACGCTTGTACTGCTTTTGTGGGTCGATTCTTGGGCGGTAACCACCACCTCTTGGATTGTAAAACGGTAGGTCAGACTATCGGCGTATGACGTGCTGTCAGACTTCTGTTTGAGCGTGTCCGATACGGCTACGTTTTGTGCGGTCAGAGGCAATACAAACCATAGCAAGCCATATAGCAGCCGGTTAATCCTCATTCAGAACGGGGAACACGTCAATACTATGCCACGAAGCAAAACGCAGTCGAAGGGGTAAAATATATCGTTTGAGGCGTTGCCAACCCGTAGGAGAGTCGTCGGGCACTATGGCTCGGTCAAGGCGTTCAAAGGTCAGGGGGTGCACGGCATAGTAGCGCGAGTCATTGTCAGTGAGAAGGGTAATCGTCCACGAGAGAAAATCTCCTACTATGGCTATGGTCATCTGCTCGGGGTCATAAGCATCAATGTCTATATGCTTCAGCCGTCCGCTGCTCTCTATGGCATAAAGTTGGTTGTCCCCTGTTACACCCAATCCGATAAGACGCATGTCTTTCGGCTCAAGGGTGAACACTTTTTTCCAGCCGGTAGGAGATACGCTCAGTGTGTCGGAGAAAGGCAGATGGCGCACGTATGCACCGCCGCGAACCATCTTCATCTGGTAGAGCGCATGGCGCTGGTCGGTCAGCAAAAAACCATTGTCGTAGTCCTTGCGCGTGGAACCGTTGCCCCAAATCAGCTGCACGGGAAACACGAACCCGTGTTTGGTTAACTCGCGCGTAAAACTGAGCGACTTGGCACGATTGACTTGGTTGGTAGCGCAGTCTATGAACTCAATGCCGTCCGCTGTCAGGCGGAACACATCGGGTGGCAAGACCAAATCGACCTGCCCCGACTGTGATTCCAACAGGGTATATAGTCCGGACGAATGCTTGGTGAGTTGACGCGGGGAAGTCTTAAAGTGAAAGGCACTTTGTTGCAACTTCTTCGGTGTAACTTCTTGTCCGGCTAACGTATCCGGCAGCCTCCCCTCGGCAAGCAGTTGGCGGAAAGCGAAGGCGGGCAGCAGCGAGTCGCACTCCTGTTTCGTCCATTCCTTGCCCCGAAAGTCGATATAATGCACCTGTTTGTCGTGGGTATCAAAACGGATGAAGGTGCTATCCAAAGTGGAATAGACTACGAACGGATTGGTGCGTGTATCAGGCACTAATAAGTCCATCAATGCCGGCAACAACCAAATGAGCAGCCCAAAAACCAGCAAGCAGATCAAAATACGAATATGTTTCATAGTCCCTTCCCCAGATTGAATCGATAGACACTATACAAAGGCAGCATCGCACATAGCGCGGTCAGTACGATGAGCCATGGCAGCAAACGCATATATACGAGCGGCATCGTATTGAGGAAAAAGATGCTGACAAGGGCTAAACTCATCAATCCTGCCACGCAGCGCATACCCCAAGTGGGTTCCAATATGACCCAAGCCGTCAGCAGGTAGGTCATCAGTCCCGCCACCTGATAAGGAAGCAGCGTCAAGAGGGTGAAGCGTACCAATTCGCGCGGCAGCCACAGCAGTTCGATACCCCCTAACAAACACATATTACACAGCGAAACGGCGGCTAATACCATCACGCCATAGCCTAACATCGTGCCTATCGAGCGCGGGTAAGACAAAGGCAGATGGAGCGTTAGTTTGATGCGTTTTTGCTGCATTTCCGGCAGCCATTGTATGCAACCCAACAGCAAACCGAAGGCTACGGGTATATAGCGCATCGGGTCAATAAACAGCGTGTCGCGCCCTAACATGGAGGCTATTGTTTCCACTTCGCCCGATACGGTCATGGTGCTTCGCAGCGTCAGCAGAATATACGCGGTAACGCCTGCCGACAGACATGCGCCGAGCAGCACCCACCAGCGGGTCTTCCACCATTCCTTACAAAAAATTGCTCTTGTCATACTTAGTACTTGCCGGTTAGTTCAATAAAGGTGTCTTCTAATGTCATGTCGGGGGTGATGAGTTCGCTGACGGGACAATGTTTGAGAATACGACCATAGTCCATGATGATACAGTCGTCCACGAGCCGCTCCAAGTCTTGAATGATATGGCTGGTGAGAAAGACGGTCTTTTCACCTTGTTTGCACCAGTCGCGCAGGTATTCAACGAACAGCCGCCGATAGCCGGGGTCTAATCCGAGTGAAAAGTCGTCTAAGATAAGCAGTTCGGGGTCTTGTGCCATGAGCAGTCCGAGAGCCACTTGCGAGCGTTGACCGTTGGACATCTGGCTTAGGTGCTGGTAGTCTTGCACGCGCAAAAGACGCATCAGTTCGTAGTACGCTTCACGCTTCCAATGGGGGTAGAAAGGAGCATAGAAACGCTCAATCTGTGCGATGGTCATAAAGGGATACTGCACATGCCCTTCCAACAGCAGACCAATGCGTTGGCGCACCGTGGCAGGCATGGTGCGGGTGTCGTAACCCAGCAGACGGCAACTGCCTTTGCGGGGTTGGATAAAGCCTGAAAGAATATTGATAGTTGTGGTCTTGCCCGTTCCGTTCTTACCCAGCAAACCTAAGATCCTGCCGCGTGGAACGGTAAAAGACATGTCTTCATAAATCAGCCGTTTGCCATAGTAGTGGGTTACATGTTCATAGGCTATCATCTCACTGTTCATCATCGTATCAGCCATTTTTTTGTTTCATTCGTACCATCTTCTGCGCGGAAATGGATCATGTACGTACCATCGGCTGCAGAGGGAGAAAAGACGATGGTCGGATTGCCGTATTGGGGACCGAACATACCCGACATCAGCCATTTGCCCGTAACGTCATATACCTTGTATTCGCCGGATAGGGGGGTATTCACCACTATGTGGCGCGTGTCGTGTTGGGCAGCAGGTAGCAAGTCTATGGTTTTCTTTTCTGCCGCATAGTAGGGTGAGTTAAGGTTCGGAACAAAGTCGCAGGTGCGTATGATCTTACCGTCGTCCGTGCGGGTAAGCAGTGCATAGTAGGTGGCTTCGTTCAGGCGGGGAGTAGTGTAGATATACGAGTGGTGTTCGCCTTGTCCGAGCACTTCCGTGCCGTTCATATACCAGCGTATGTCGCTGAACGTATAGCCGCCGTTGTAGTTCTGGTTGTAGAGAGCCAGTACGTCGTGCCAACGTTGCTGAATGAGCCACGAGGGATAGAGTATGCGGAACGTGAGCGGATAGTCGGTTATGTAGCCGCAACGGTCGTGTACGCTGAGCGTGAGTTGGTAGTCATCGGGACGTACATAGCGGGTTGAGTCTGCGTCTTGCGGCAAGGGGATGGTGATAAGCCCGTTAGCGGGCAAAGAGGCTCCTATGACTGAACTGAATCCTTGTGCTGCGGCTTGGGGAGTAAAGGTCAGGTCGTAGGTGGTGGGCATACCCGCCGTGTAGGTATAGGTGATGGTCAGTTGCTCGTCGTTCGCGCAGGTCTCTTGGGGCATAGTCGCACTGCCTGCCAACCGTTCTGTATAGACGGTGAGGTCTAAGGTGTAGATAATACTGTCGCATCCTAAACGGCTTCGTAGCGTATCCCTATATGAACCCTGAGCAGAAACGGAGCGCGTGCGATAGGTCTGCCATAGGTAAGGCAACTGATTGTCGCACACCTCATCCGTCTGATGCTGCGTGGTCGCTTTTTGCACGCGGAGCGTAAAGGTTACCACGGAGTCGCAACCGTCTTTCGTCTGCAAAGTCAGTGTCTTGCTGCCGGCGGCGGTGAACACTTGTCCCTGCCATGTGTAGGGTAATCCGCTCTCACAGATGGTGGCTTCGTCTTGAACGGTATAGGTGGGCAGAACGGTGAGCGTAAACGTAACGGTCGAGTCGCAACCGATGGAGGAAGTCAGCGTCTTGGTTTTGGTGCCTGCGGCGGTGAAGATCTCGCCTTGCCACGTATAGGGTAACTCGCTTTCACAGATAGTCGTTCCGTCGGTTATGCCCGTATAGGTGGGTAGCACGTTGAGGGTGAACGTAACGGTGGAGTCGCAGCCGTTCGACGAGGTTAAGGTGAGCGTTTTGGTGCCGGCAGCCGTAAACGTTTCTGTTTCCCATGTGTAAGGCAACTCGTTTGCACAAATAGTAGTCCCGTCCGTACCCGTATAGGCAGCAATTGTGGTCAGCGTGAAGGTAACGGTGGAGTCGCACCCGTTGGACGCTCTCAACGTGAGCGTGCGCGTGCCGGCAGCGGTGAAGGTTTCCGTTTCCCAAGTATAAGGCAATTCGCTCTCGCAGATGGTGGTTCCGTCCTGTATGGTATAGGTGGGCAACACGGTGAGGGTGAACGTAACGGTCGAATCGCACCCGTTGGCGGCTTGCAACGTCTTGGTCTTCGTGTCGGCTGCGGTAAAAGTCTCACCTTCCCATGTGTAGGGCAACTCGCTTTGGCAGATAGTGGCTCCGTCCTGCGTGTTGAAAGTGGGTAGTACCGTCAAGGTGAACGTAACGGTGGAGTCGCAACCCGAAGAGGATGTCAGCCTTAGCGTTCTCGTGTCAGAGGAGGTAAATACTTCGCCTTGCCATGTATAGGGCAATTCGCTCTCGCAGATGGTTTCCCCGTCCGTAATGCCCGTATAGGCTTCCAATACAGTCAATGTAAACGTAACGGTGGAGTCGCAACCTGTGGACGAGGTCAATGTGAGGGTGCGCGTATCTGCAGCGGTGAAGGTTTCCGTTTCCCACGTATAGGGCAAGGCACTGGTGCAGACGGTGGCTCCGTCCTGTATGTTGTAGGTGGGTAGCACATTGAGCGTGAACGTAACCACCGAATCGCAGCCGGCTTCGGTCGTTAGGGTCAGTGTCTTGGTGCCTGCGGCGGTAAAGGTCTCCGTTTCCCATGTATAGGGCAATGCGCTTTCGCAAATAGTGACTCCGTCCTGTATGTCGTAGGTGGGCAGTACGTTCAACGTGAATGTAACGGTGGAGTCGCACCCGTTCGATGAGGTCAAAGTGAGCGTTCTCGTGTCCGCCTCGGTGAACACTTCGCCTTCCCACGTGTAGGGCAACGCGCTTTGGCAGATGGTGGTTCCGTCCTGCACATTGTAAGTGGGTAATACGTTCAATGTGAGAATGATGATCGAGTCCGTCTGGTGAACAGTCAGCGTATCAAAACGATAGGTATCGGCTGTTTCGCAACTCTGTCCTTTCCAAAGGTAAGGCAGTTCGTTGTCGCAGATGGTAACGGTAATGTTCTCCACATTATCCAATACGACCAGTGTGAAGGTTACCGTTGAGTCGCACCCCAAAGTGGTATGCCCTGTTGCCGTATAGGAGGCAGAAGTCGTGTATGTCTGTTCGTCCGCAGTGCCTTCAAATACTTTGTACTGTTCGCCTTCGTTGATGTAGATGGTGCCTAAATCGGCACGACCTATCGGGTTGATAGTCATACACAGACGAACCACACTGTCGCAACCGTGAATAGTCTGGAGTGTTACTTGCTGACCGATGGTGTCGGCGGGTGTGGAGATGACTATGTTCTGATTGCCTACCGTCCAAGTATAGGGCAGTTCGTTTTCGCATATAGTTATCGGATCCGTCACCTCGTAGGTCTCGTGCAGCGTGAGTTGCAGACTGTAATAAACGGAGTCGCAACCGCCTAATACAGAGCGAACCGTATCAAAGTACTCACCCGATTCGGTGAGGATGCCAAGGTGCTCGTGTCCTACCCACGTATAGCCTTCGGGAGCGTTGCGGCGCGCCGAGATGTTAGCGTCTTGCGGGTCGCCGCCGCCTGCGTCATCGCCATCCAAATGAATAGGGGTCTCTTTGCCGTCAATACATTGTTCTACCACTTCGGTCGGCATAACGGTAATCTGTGCTGTAATGGGAACCAGCACGGCACTATATACGTCGCACGGGTCGCCCGGCGTAACAATAGCCGCATGGAGGGCTTCTTCGTAGGTGTTGTAGGTCTGACCGTTGCGAGGCCATGTGTAGGGGAACTGACAGATAAACACTGTGTCGCGCGTCAAGGTGTCGTTCGGCGTAACGGTCAGATTCAGTTCTTTTATTGCCCAGCAACCGTCTTCCGTGGTCAGCGTGTCATACACCGTGGTGGGCGGAACGGCATAGACCATCTTGGTAAAGAACTGGATAGGCTCTTTGAGCGAGTCTGTGCCCTCTTTCAGATGGTCGGCACAGATGTCGCGCCGGATAATGTCGTAGGTGGACGGATAGACATGTAGCGGCAGTGCCGTCACCGAGTCGCAGAGGTAAGCGGTTGCTACCGTGTCATATAGTACGGTGTCGCCCGAGAAAGTGGCAGGCAATGTGTGTCCGTTCCATGCAAAGTTGTCCAATTCGTTCTGGCACAGCGTCTGCTGTTCCAATTCAATGGCTTGCTCGCCTATATAGGCTTGATGAACCACCAGTTCCAACGTAACCACAGAGTCAATGAGTGTCGGGTCAAAGTCGTGGTAGGTTGTGTCTTTTATGCCGGTTTGGGACGCAGAACTGATGAGTATGCCGCCGTTGTGCCAGCCGCGCCATACGAATGGTAGTTCGTTGGAGCAGGTGTCTATATGGTCGGTTACAAGGCGTTGGTTGATGAACCGTGCCGTGACGGAGCAGTCCGCTGTACCCATAGTGAAGGTGTAGGTGCCGTTGCCGTTATCGGTCAGTTGGTCCGCACAGTCGCCCTCCCAACCATCAAAGATCCAACCCGTTTCGGGGGTTGGGGTCAATATGATCTGCTCGCCCTCTTCGTAGTCGCAGTCGTTGGTCGGAAACTCCACCGTACCTTTTCCTATGTGATAGGCAGTCAGTTGGTGCGTCACCACGCCCGCATTGACCGGCTCGTTGATAGTAACTGCCAAGACTGGATTGGTGCCTCCTTCGGGAACAACCCATATCTCAATGTAGATATGTCCGCCCTTGCCCTCGCTAACCACAATGTACGCATTGTTCATATTCACCCGCGTGCCATTGGGGGAAGGATACAAGTAGGACGATGCCTGACAATAGCCCCAATAACTATCGTAAGTCAAACCAATCACGCAGTTGCCGTAGTACTGCGAATTGACATACCAGGCGTAGTAGGTGTCCCAACCGTATGTTCCTGTATTTACGACCTGAGGTGCTTGTATAGAATAAGTTCCGGGAGCGGGTCCCCTTACTCCATCGGGATATAAGTGAAGATTTGTATTGCGGGTATTGGTCCAGAAGTAGAGTTTGATATAGTTGTAGGTGGAACGAGTATTGTTTTGGGCTTCAATGACCCAGAAGTTGTTCATGTTGGTGTAATACCAGTCGCTGGCATCGTTGAAACGCGAAGTGCCGGTACTGAGTTCGTCATCGTCGTTATAGACAGAGAAAGCCGCCATTTTTCCGCCCGTAAACTCTTCAGGCTTAGGGCAATGGGTGTAGGTGGATACGATGGAGTAATTCACCCCGTCCGCACCCGTGATGGTGGCATTGAGTTGGAAAATACCGTCCGATGTCTCCGTCACCGTGCCCGTAACGGCTGTCCACTCAATCTCCGTATCGCCCTGACGCAGGTACGACTCGTCTGTATTGATATCGGCTAACGTAAACGAACCGGTCTTGTCTGTCCAATTAAGTACTACTTTGGCATCATATACCTTCGTATCATTGCCGGTTCCCGTACCGCCCATCAGCAGGTAGGCATCTTCCGACGCACCCGTGTTGTTCTCGTATTCCAAATTGGAAGTCAGGGGGATAAACACATTGTTGGAAGTCAATTTCTTTCCTATAGTGGCTACCAACGTGGTCGGCGTGCTGATTTCTACGTAGATATTCCCCCCTTCACCGTAATCCACCGTGATATTGCAGTCCGAGAAATTGTAAATCATACTGCTCTGATCCCAATCGCCTTCATAGGTATCGGTCGGGTTGTCAGAGTCCACGCCGTAGGACGAATAGGGGCAAACCCATTCAACAGACTGATAACCATAACTAATCCATGTCGTACCATAATCGATACAGCACTTGTTCATCCACTCGCTGGCTATATACCAATAATTACCATTGACGGTAGGTTTGACCAGTGTCCAGTTGCCCGGCTTAGGACCTATACCGTCGGCGTATTGAACGGTGTAGTTATCCCAATCGTCTATCCAAAAGAAGAGTTGTATGCAGTTCTTTGTGCTGCGGTTCATGTTCCATGCACGAATACGAAGAAACGTGTTCTGATTCCAATACCACGGGTCATCGTTCGTGGCGTTCATCTTGTCTAACACGATTACATCCCCATCATTCCCGTGGTAAAATTCGCCCCAAACAGGCGTTTGGGCACGCATCGAAAGAGTTCCGACTACGGAAAATACAAACAAAATAGCTATCGCTAACCGATAAGAAGAGAGGCGTTGGGGAAGTCCTCTGAATAATTTGGGGTCTCGCATAGTGTTTCCTGTGAAAACGAATACGGCGGCAAAAGTAAGTAATTGGCAACGATTGTGCAAGATAAATAGTAAAAAAACGGCGCAGGAGCGTTTCACAACGGTCCTGCGCCTCCCTAAAAACTATGATTATGAAATGGGGTTGTGTTATAGTCTCTTTCCTTGTGCATCATATCTTACGCCGTTGCGCTCAATAATGAGCACACCATTGCGGATGTACTTTCTTGGAGCGCGGTAGGCTTGCCGGTCCCCGCCCGCATCATACAATTCGCCATCCACTACTTCCAACTCGGTCGCACCTTCGCCTTCCACCACAATGCGAACACGAGGCATAACCGATGATGCCGAAGCATTGGGATTATAGAAGTACGCACGGTAAGCAGGCATGGGATTACCACTTGAGTGCGGATACCAAATCTTATTGTTTGCCAAGCCCATTACTTTGCGATCGTCATTTCTCAATGTGCCGCTACGCAATACACCTACGATGGCTATATCGCCGCTCTCGTTGTATGCGTTAGCAGAATTGAGTTTGAGGGCATTGACATCCGATTCGGTATCTTTATCTGTGTCAAGTGTTACGCCGGTAAATTCAAAGTCAGGACCCATATCGCCGGTGGCTTTGACGAGGTAGCCTCGTCCGGCTATGATAGAGGTGGCAGCGCGGAAGTGGAAGGTAACATGGTCGTTCTCGTCCGCCGAACCTTTGGCATAGCGGTATTCATATATTTTAGCGTTGGTGAGCATTCCTGCCGCTGCCAATTGGCTTTGGTCGGCGTTGAAGGGCAGGCAGAGGGTGTACCAACGTGCATTGCCGTTATCTGAAGTGTAAGCGGCTGAACGGTGGTAGGTTACGGTGGAGTAGGTACGTTCGATTTCACTCAACGACGTGTTTCCGAGTGTTTTGATGGCGTTATAGTAGTCTGCGTTTTCGTTGTCATATAGGTCAAGGGTGGTGGCTTTGTTCCAAATGGCGGTATAGGTGAGCGGAGCGGCAGGCATATTGGATGCTACTTCGTCCGCTGTACCGTCATCGTTACTATCCCATCCGGCAAAGGTATAGCCGACGCGTTCTACGGTGGGTGCACTGATGGGGGCTTCATAGAGCACATCTCCTGCGGCAGTGCCGGCTGTGGTGATGGTTCCGCCTGCTAAGTTCCAAGTCAGTGTGTAACGGTTGCGGGTGTATTGGTATGTGACCACGCGCGAACCATCGGCAAGGATGCTCACTGTTTGGGTGGCAGGTGCCGTGAAGCCGGTGTAGGATTTGACGGCGGGTGTGACGTTGGTTGCTGTAGTGCCGATCAGGTTGTCTGTCTCATCGGGCGTAGCGGAATACGTTCCGTCCAACTGCTGCTTATAGTGCTTCACGGTATAGGCTGTGTTCGTGTTGGGTGACCACTTGGCATAAATGGTGGTGGCAACCGTCTTGTCCCAATTATTGGCAGAGGTTAGATTGGCGTTATAGTATTTTTTGCCGGTGCCATCGCTGTTTGCCACATAGCCGTCAAAGGAGTAACCCGTCTTGGCAGGTGCGGCAATTGCTCCGCCTGCTTTCAGGGTTGTAGGCATTGCGCTGCCGTTGGTTGCACTAACCACCTGCCCGTCATTGCTTCCGCCGTTGGAGTTGAGTGTAACATCAACGGCGGATGCAGCAGCATCACCGATGGTAATTGCCAGCCGATTAGCACTATCGTAAACTTTTATGTACGGCTTACTATTCTTGTCTGTTACGATAACTTTAGAGATGCTAAAATATGTCGTAACACCATCATTATAGGAACCGAAATAGGAATCTTTAGCAAAAGGGACACCTAACCAATAATAATACCATGAACTATATCCGTAATAACTTAAACTTGTTTTGAACCAAAAATTATATGGAGAAAAAATTAAATTATTTTGACAACTATTGACATTATTCACGCTATAATATAAGTAACCTTCGTCAGCAACGTTGCCGCTGCCTTCATACCACACATAATCAGATACGGTTAAATCACTTGATGAATTATATGTTCCATTATTTGGTACATTGACATCACTGCGCTTGCTATAATGAGACTCATCTACCCAAAAATTAAGCAGGCAATAGTTATTCTTTGTCTTTGAACCATCATACATTTCAATCTCAAGGAACTTATCTTGAGAGTAATTAAAATAGTCATAAGAAGAATAGTCGTTGCTATTTAAATTATCCCAAGCAAATGAGGCATAATATGGAACTTCGCTATCAGCAACGATATTGTCATTTATTGTAATTCCGGTACTTCCGTTACTTTCATAAACTTCTATTGGGACATTAGACCATGTACCATATATGTTTGCGTATTCTGCATATTCATCCCCTCTATCACTATTAGTATAGGCGGTTACATCCAACGACACATTGTATCTATAATTTGAATTACTTGTTCCGCTAACATAATCAAACTTTATCGTTCCTTTTAGACCATCTACCGTTTCCCAAGTCAACCAACCGTCGGAATTGGTATAAAATTCTACTTTATCGGTTTTTTGCTGTTCAAAGATATAATGATAACCATTAAGTGTCGTTTTATCGGAGAAATAAACATTCTTTATCGTATTACTAACTGATGTACGCCCGGAATATTTTATTTGAATATTAAATTTATTGGTAGAACCTACACGCGTAAGCACAATTTTCTGTGGTGCATTACTGTTAGTAGATATCGGCCATTGTGCAAAATGACCTGACGCAGGGATTTCATCTTCATACCAATCGTAATAAACAGATGAGAACATACTGCTAAACAGAGATAACAGTATAGTCAATGTTGCAACTATTCTTTTCATCTAATTAAGTTTTAGGTTTGCCTACTCATTTTTTTGTCGGCGTTTCGGCTTCCTCCGTTTGTCGTCCTTTTAATATGCGGGCGTGGACGACCGCGCTCCAAGAAAATAAAGTTCATTGATACAACATACACAAAAAAAGTGTGAACCTTTTGCTCGCGATGGTTTCATCACCATTTGGCTCTTTCGGGCTTCGACTCCCATGACCGCCAATATACGCAAAAGTGCTCACACTTCCGTGCGAGCGTTTTACTATATTGAGGATGGTCATTTACAATGTGTCGAAGATTGAAAGAATCCTAAATAAAGCAAACGCTTTTTTATGTTATGTAGTCCTTTGGTTACAGACTATACTTATCTCATAGGCAAAACGGTTTTTATTAAGATTATTATTTCGGGGTAAAAACTATACACCATATTCATATAACACATCGCTGGGCAGGTCTACCCTGTCGTTCCAATAGATGCAAGTACGACTTTTGTCCAATTGGGCATTTTGGAAAAGACCTTGTTCCGTTTGAAGAACTTCAAAATCAGGCAATGTAGCAATGTCTTCGTTAACATCGTAACATACCTGCCGCCCATCGTCAAAACCTATGAGCAACTTATATCCTTCCAAAGGTTTATATGATTTGATGCGAGGTATCATTTAGTCTTTAAGCGGTGGCAGTTTAACAATCAATTGCGTATTCCACATAGTATTTAATTCAGCTTTATGTATTTGCAGCCACTCTTTTATCATCTTTTGCGCTCTTACCGGCATATCGCCTTCGGTCATTTCCAAAGTATTGAGATCAAAAATCCCCACATATTCATCGTAAAGAGCGTGTATATGTGCAGGTTCATGTTCTTTGGGCTTAAAGAACATCTTTATTACAATTCCGTAAAAACGACAGATTTCCGGCATAAAAGCAATCAAATTTTCTTTTTCGCCCGCAAAGGTAGGGTAAATGAGTAAAAGAGCAAGACAAATTTTGTAAAAAAATCAGGCTTCATATCGTTGCGTAGTGAATAAAAACGGCGCAGGAGCGTTTCTCAACGGTCCTGCGCCTCCCTAAAACTATTTGTTTTGTTGGGGTTGTGTGTTATAGTCTCTTCCCTTGTGCGTCATAGGTTACGCCGTTGCGCTCAATGATGAGCACACCATTGCGGATGTATTTGCGGGCAGCACCACTTGGAGCGCGGACGTCCCCGTCCGCATCAAAACCATTGTTGGCATCATATAGTTCGCCATCCACTACTTCCAACTCGGTTGTACCTTCACCTTCCACCACAATGCGAACACGAGGCATAACGGCATCAGAAGCATCAGGGTTATAGAAGTACGCACGGTAAGCAGGCATCGGGTTACCATTCGTGTGCGGATACCAAATCATATTGTTTGCCAAGCCCATTACCTTTTTGCCGTCTGCGCGCAATGTACCGCTGCGCAATACACCCACGATGACTATATCGCTACCTACGCTCTCATCGTAGTAAGCGTTTACCCCCTTGAGGTCATTCACATCAGTTTTTGTATCGGCAGACGTGTTGATGGTTACATTGTTGAAGACGAAACTGGAGCCCATACCGCTTTCACCTTTGACTAAGTAGCCTCGTCCTGCTTCCATGGAGGTAGCGACGCGGAAGTGGAAGGTTACTTGTTTGCCCGCATCGGCTGAACCCGTAGCATAGCGGAACTCATACACTTTGCGGAACAGTCCTGTGCTTGATAGTTGGCTTTCGTCCACATCAAAGGGCAGGCAGATTGTAGCCCAGTTACCGGCAGTGAAGGTGCGGTTGAGGGTGACGCTGCTCATGGTCTGTCCGTTATAGGTGGCTTTGAACGCGTCAAAGTCTATATCCGTCTGTTCGTCGGTTACGCCGTCTTTGAGTACGAGGTCGGTGGATACGGCGTTCCATGTGGCAGTGTAGGTAGTTGCCTCGGCCGGCATGGTAGCAGCGGGGGTAGGAAACCAACCATTGAAGGTATAACCTGCCTTCGTCGGGGTGTTCGGTTGTACTATCGTTGTGCCGTATTTCACTGTGCCTGAGGTGTATGTGCCGGTCAGTGCATCGCCGTCCGTCGTCCAGTTGAGGGAGTAGAAGTTAACTTCCCAATACGGATAGAGGTCAAGGGCGGTGTTGCCGGTGTAGGTATCACCAAGGTCGTAGGCTTTCGCGCCGCCATCGGTGGTGCTCCAACCTGTTTGTGTATAGCCTGTGCGGGTGAACGTGCTGTTTGACAAAGTGAAATCTTCATTGTAGGTCTTCTCGCCGGCGGCAATCGTTCCGGTGCCGTTTGCACCTGCGTTGTAGGTGATAGCGTAGGTCTTGGCTTCCCATTTAGCCCAGAATACCTTGTCGCCGTATGAGCCTACGGGGATAGTCGTAACCACGCCGCCGGTGGTGAGGTCGGAGTTAGCGTACCAGCCGAGGAAGTTGTAGCCTTCTTTGGTGGGTGTGGGCAGCGTAATGGTAGCCGTCTCTACGTTGTAGCTTGTTGCCGGAGCGGGTGAAGGATTCGTGCCGTCGTTGAGGTTGTAGGTGATGCTGTAAGGAATCAGCGAACGGGTGAAGTTAGCCGTAACAGTCGTAGTACCGATGACGGTAGCAGTGCCATTCGTCCAGTTCTGGAAAGTGTATGTATAGCCTGCGGCATCGCTTGCCGGTGTGGCGGTAACGGTGTTGCCTTTGATGACGATAGTACCTGTGCTTGGCGTTGTAAAGGTTGAGAAATGCGGTACATCGGCAATCTGCACCTGTGCCTGTTCTGCTTCCGAACCGATACGCACCGTACCATATCCACTCGGATTAGTGTTCACCGTCACGGTGTATTTATTGATTTCCCATTGGGCGGTGAACGTACCGCCCTCTTCTACAGAGACTTCTGCGCCGGCATCCTCCGAAAGATTCATACCGCCAAATGTGCCTTCCCAAGCGAGGAAGGTGTGTCCCGTCTTGGTAGGCGTGGGGAGGGTGATGTCATTAAACGCCCATTGTGCGGTCATTGTAACTGTTTCGCCTACGGCGGCTATGTCGGTGATTTCCGCTTCGTCATCATAGAACTCACCATCGCTGCCAGACCAACTAAGGAAAGTGGAATTGACGGTTTCCGATGCTTTGCTGTTGCCGCCGGTTGCGTCGTTGTATTCGTAGTAAACGGTGATTGACGGACCGGTGAACTCATTCGCTGTGAGGTTAACTGTCTTTCCTACCCCAACCTCTTGGTCGCTCATCGAACCTGTACCTTTGCCTGCGTCAAACGAAACGGTGTAGGATTCTATGAAGTTGGCAGTAAGGTTGACATCTCCCGATAGAGTGATGGTGTATGTGCCATCTTCATTGTCGGTAGGTGTGCCGCCCGACCACGAGTCAAACACAAAACCATCCGCCGCATCAGGGGTGAGGGTGATGGTTGTTCCGTTGTAATACTTGCCGCCTACAGGATCTGAGTTGGCGGACAGACCGACCGTACCGTTCTCGGCGGAGATGTTCACAGTCAGCAAAGTAGGCTTCGTACCATAAGTGGGCGATATGAGATAGGCACTTGTATTTTGTGCATCTACTCGTATATAGTCAGGAGTGGCTTTATTGCCCACGTTGATGACTTCTATAATACCTGTACGGAAATAGATGTAAGTGTTATTACTTGCTCTGGTAAGTTGTCCATTGGATGTATTGTAAGTATAATTTCTGGTTCCGCTTCTTCCGCTTGATTGTTTTACGGTATAGGCAGATGAGCCGGAGCGCACATAATAGATACCTGTCGGAATAACACCGTTTGCCGTACCCGAAGGAACATACATTTCCACGTTAAGTTTCCGATAGTTGCTATTATTGGTTGAACCGGATGTTGCTGTTATGGTACGTGTAGTGCCTGTTCCGCCTATAGTAACTGAACTAAATGTTGGATTGAAATTGGTAGTACTTGCATAATCGTTTGTTGCGCTGCCGGGTTGCGAATAAACCATAGTCACACGATATTCGCCGCCATTGAGTGTACCGGTAAGGGTGTAAGTGCCGCTGCTGTTGGCAATAGACAGACCTTCGCCGGAAGTCAGCGTAGTCTTCACGCCTGTTGCCAAATCAAGAATGTAGGAATTGGTTGCATCGGAGCGGAAAGTAACAGAGCCTGTCTGTGTAAGCGAAGTGGCTGTCAGACCTACCGACACCTCGTAGTCGCTGTTGCGACCGCGTATATTGATAGTGGACGAACCGCTATAACTTGACCTTACCAAATACGCATAACTAGTGGTAATTTGTGATTGCTGGGTAAGAGTAGCGATATACTTTCTGCTGCCATCCACATAGACGGTGCGGGGGTTGTCGGTATTGCCGTCATCCCACTGCTGGAACGAGTAGCCACTATTAGGCTCAACCGTCAAAGTAACTTTAGTACCACCATTTTGTTGCCCTGAAGGACTGACCGTAACACTACCGCCTGCGTCAGGGGAGGCAACGGCTGTGATTATTCCCTGAGATGCCGAAATCCAATGGGCATACAATGTATAAGGATTGGTATCAATCGTCCAGTTTGTGGCAGATGTGCCGTCTGCGTTGTAGTACTTCGTACCACTGCCGTTTGTACCTGTCCAATAACCGCCGAAGATATTGTTGGTTTTGACAGGCAGGTTGTTTTCTATGGAAGGCATTGCGGCATTGTAGGTTGCGGTCACGCTTGCCTGTCCCGCAGTAGTGGCGGACTGGTTGTCCAGATTGACTGTATAGGTCTTCGCAATCCACTTGGCGTAGAGGGTGACCGCCTCTGCTTTTCTCCATTCAATACGTGCGTTAGTGTATCCATCTACCGAAGCAATAAAGTTGCCGTTAGCATCAATCACCTGCGTACCTGTACCACCATCATTCGTCCAATAGCCACCGAAAGTATAACCCGTCAAGGTAGGAATGTTGATAGCAGATGTGAGGTTCGTACTCTCACCATAGGTCACAGTCACAGATGCCGTTCCTGCTGTGGTTGCGTTATTATCATTCCGTTTACTATTCAGAGTGATAGTATAGGTCGGAGCAGTACCAATAGTAACATAAACTGTCTTACTTGTAAACGTACCTTCCACCAACACAAAAGGATAAGTCTGCCCTGTTACCTCTATGAAAGTTATAGATCCTGATGTGATGTTATATGATTCAGTAGAAGATAAAAAAAACTTAGTGAATGAAGTTGCAGGTGATGTGGCATCTTTCACGATACATCCTCGGTCATTATACCCCACAGTACTCGCTGTCGCTATTGAATTATAAGTTCCTGGATATGGTAAATATAATTTCATACCACTTGGGCCATACTCCTTGTATCCACCTGAAGTGTTTGTTGACTGAGTAGAAATAATATCTATACAAATTGCTGGATATGCTACCACTTGAGTGTTACTATAATTTTTTAACAATTGAAAATGATTTATTTGATATTTCCAACCTGTTGTAGATTGATATAGACATCCGCCTTGCAAATTTCCGCCGTCCCGAGTCCATTGAAAGTTATATTCAAAGTCAGCCCTACCGTACCATTTGGCGTAGAGGGTTATATTTCCTCCGTATTTCCAGTTTTTGTATGCATCAAGGTAAGTGCTGTTGCCTCCAGCAGAAGCGATAAAATTACCATCTTCATCAATAATCTGCACACCGTCTCCATTTATCTCCGTGTAGTAACCTCCGAAATGAAGACCTGTCTTTGTCGGTTTGATAATGGCGGAAGTGAGGTTAGTATTGGCATCCACCGTAGCACTCACAGTTTCTGTTCCTGCTGTTGTGGCAGACTGGTTGTCAAGGGTAATGGTGACATTTGAAATATTGGCTTCAAAATAAGCTGTATATGTAGCATCGCCGTCAATGGTTACATCTACTTCATTATTGGGTGCGGACGAAATAACTGTATTTCCTTTCTTCCAACAAACAAAGTGATAACCTGATTTAGCAGAAGCGGTTAGAGTATAGACAGAACCGTTTTTCCAATTTATGATATTGTTCGTATATACATAACCGCTCTTCATGACGTATGATACAGTACCTTTTGTTTCAGTATTATCGTCTGTTCGTACGGAAACGGTACGATAAACGGCAGGTGAACCAATACGCCAAGCCCACCAATTTGTATTCCACTCATTATTATATATATAATAACACCACGTTTCAGGCATTTCAATATACGGACCATCAACCCCCTCTGCAACTGAAACTGTTCCACCATTGAAATATAATGTTATGTCGTTTGTAAGCGCTTGAAAAGATGGAGTTATATCTCCATCCCATTCAGCATCAATATTTGACACATTACCTGCAGATAAAGATGATGATATGGTGTAATTACCTTTAGGAGGCATTATATATGACACACCGTTTGTGTGAGTATAAGAACCGGCATTTGTAGTATTGAACGCAAAAAACATTAATAAATTACTATCCCATTGATACCGATAAACTACTGTTGTTCCTGACTGCGTAACAAATCCATAGCCATTAGGAGCAAAATACGAATTATTAGTGCCCTTATAATACCACTCCTGATCCCAATCCGTTTGTGGCGCATTATGTCTTCCACTGACAAGATTTGCCATAGCAGGGATCTTGCCTATTTTGGGGTTGTCATTCGCTGTGTCAAGCAGTTGCGCGTATATGCTAACGGGCAGCAACAAGGCAAGAGCGAAAAAAATTGAGAATAGTTTTTGTTTCATAATCTTTAAGTTTTAAGGGGGTTATAATATTATGGTTATTAGTTCAGCGAGCAGGTGAATGCGTGTTTAGGATGGCTATCCTATCAGTAAGTGTGCGTAGCCGTGATACCACCGCCGTTCCTGTTCAGTTCCGTTTCAGTTCCTGTTCACACAGATGCTCAACAAACACAAAAACAAGCGGTAATATCAGTATGTCAAAGGTCGAAGGTGGCACGCATTAAAGGAACCTTTGATTGGTGCCACG
>DFIN01000024.1 GCA_002372135.1 Bacteroidales bacterium UBA3696 | reverse complement strand
GCGCTCTTTGGATTCAGCGTATCAATGCAGCCGCCCGCTTAGAGGGTATGAGTTACAGCCAGATGATGGGAGCACTCAAAAAAGCCGGTATCGAAATCAACCGCAAGGTGCTTGCCGATTTGGCTATGAACCAACCGCAGGCTTTCAAAGCCATTGCAGAGCAGGCAAAGAAGGCACTCTAAACAGTGTGACTTACAGTGCCATAAAGCACAATCAATTAGGGAGCGGAAACGTTCCCTATTTTTGTGTATCTATATATGGTTTGCGTTGGGGAGGTACAAACAAATAATGATGGCATTTGGGGACGAACCAATAAGAGGGTGTGTCCGTATTGACACACCCTCTCATAAGATAGAGATATAACGAGGTACTTACTTGACAGGTTGACCTTGTGCGTTATACATCTTGCCATCGCGGATGATGTAAAGTACGCCTTGGCGAATCTGCTTGGTGGTTACACTTTGTTCGGCTGTAACGTCCGGTACATCGGTGGCGACAGGAGCCTCGTCAAACGAAGTCATATCCGGAGCCACATAGCCTTCGGGCATAGCAGCACCGAAATCATCGAAGCAGAAGTAGGCGGGCGTGTTCAATCCCCATGCCCCCTTGTCGGAACCGTCCATATAGAACATTACCTCGTTTACTTGACCTAATTGGCTGAGATCCACATAGGTCCAGTCCTTGATATACTTGCCGTCGCGTGCAAGAACAACCGTTACCGAACCGGTTACCACTCCTGCCAGTTTACCTACGCAAACGAGGCTGAGCCAATCGGTCGTTTCAAATTTCTTTGCAAAGCCGCCGTGAGCCATCTCATTAACCGTATAGGCATTGTTGGTAACGAACATACCGGCAACAGGCATCGGATTGGTCGAACGGACGCTATTAGAGCCATAGTAGTCATTGCTCCAAACAGCAAAGTTAGTACTGCTGCAACCTCCGCCTACTGCGCTGCGATACGGTTCTGCCAGACCGACAGAAGCGTTCTGCGTTTCGTTGGAAGCATAGAAAGCATAATAGTAGGGTGTCCCCCATGCATCGTCCATATAAGTATAGAGTGTATAGTCGCCCGAAGTCCATTGATTAGCACCGGAGATAAGAGGCTCTGTACCCATCCATACCTGCTTAGCGCTATTGAGTTGGATGCCACCTTCTTCGTTCTCCATAGTAGCCACCGCGTTATCGACTACTTCGGAGGTGTTAAGGTAGAGTGTTTGCTCGTTAATCGTATGCTGATAAACAGCCGCACCGCCTAATACGGGATAAGCCTCTGTACCGATAGTCTGCCCAAAGGCTTCGCCTAACGAGTCAGCTACGACACCGCGCGCAAAGTCAAGCATGGTACGAATGTCGGTAAGAATGGTTGCAGTGGTGTCTATCTCGTAGGCTTGGACGGCGTAGATGTGCTCAAATGTTCCGTTGGTCTTATGACCGCGAATAGCACCTACATTGGCACCATCGGAGATGATTTGACCATAGTTGAACAGATTGCGGAACGTAGCGGCTTGCTGCACGTTGGCACTGATACCTGCCACGTAGTTTACGCCGGTAATGGTTCCCGTATTGTAGCAGTTGCTAATGACGATGTTCTTGCTCATGGTATTGGTGGTGATACCGCCTGCATAGTTGCCGGTTGCGGTGATGGCTGCCATGTTGGCGCAACGGTCAATCGATGTATTTCCTGTTGTTGCGGCAGTGATACCTGCTGCATACGATGCGCCATTCACCTCCACGCGGTTCACGCAGTTGGTCATAGTCGCTCCGCTCAGGTAAGCGGCTATACCGGCTGCGTAGTTGGCAGTTGAAGTAACCGTTCCTTCAACGGTCAAGTTGCTGATGGCACCGCCATTGACATAACCGAACAAAGCCTGATAGGTAGTCGTAGCGTCAATGTTCAGTCCGGAGATGGTATAACCTTGACCATCAAACTGCCCTTTGTAGCCTTTGGCAGCTGAATTGCCACCTGCGGGAGTCCATTCCATATCGCTCAACGTGATATTGTTAGCCAGTTTGGCATTGAGGGTTTGGTTGCCGTTGTTCACCTGATTGGCAAGCCAAGCCATATTGTATCCGTTGCGAATAATATACACACCTTCCTCTTGTTCGGGCTCGTAACTGGTGGTTAAGCCGTCCCAACCAAGGTCGTCGGCTGCAATGGCTTCGAGGGTTACATTTTCAACCATAGCGTCCTCGCTTTCAGCGGTTACGCTGATGATTCCGGCAACGGATTTATAGCCTTTCTTTTCTACTAAATAGGCATAGTCAAACGTATTGACGGTATATACACCTTCTGTGGCTGTCATGGCATTACCTTTATAGTCTTTGAGGGTGATGGTGCAGTCTTCCACGTTGGTTTGGAAGCGTAACGACTTATCAGCGGGACGAGCCTCCAAAGGCAGTATAATCTCAGGCAATGTTCCGAAGATAGCCGTTTGAGCGATTGCCGTAAAGTTCGGTCCGCGTCCTGTTTTCTTGGAGGTGTTGCGATGATTACCAATCGGGTCGCCAAAGCCACCCAAGCGGATGACACCGCCTTGCAGCGTATCATAACCTGCCGTTATGTCATAGTCCATCGGAATGGTGAACGAAACGGCTTGTGCGTTGTCGGCACTGCAGAATGTATATTGATTGGAAGCACCTTTCAGTTCCGTTCCGTTGCGGTGATAAACTAACGTAGCATTGAAGTTATGGATACCTGCCAATTTATTAGCGGGGTGATACAGACCGCTGAATTGCACTTTCACTTGGTCGCCCGGGCGGAAAGCACCTGTTTGCTGACGACCTTCGGCAATAGCCTCCACATGCACGGGTTTGCCTACCAATACTTGGTATTCGCTCACACCGGCTTCGTTGGTCAGTTGCACGATTTGGCGACCGGCTTTAACAGCCACGGTGTATTCTTCGGTCTCGTTATTGTAGGTAATGCCCTCTGCGCTGAATCCGCTGTAAGTAGCAGCGTTTTCGCCAAGGGTAGGATAAGCCACCTTAACGCTTGCCACATTGGTAGGTTTGAACGTATAGGCATACGACTCTTCGGTATCAAGGAAATAGAATACATCAAAGTCGGCATCGTAGGCTGTACCTGCCAGTTTATATTTGGCTTCGTTTGTTTCGTTGATGGTCATACCGAGTTCAATTCCTGTAGCAGCATCGCCCACTGTAACCACAAACACGCCGGTGTTCTCCGGCCAGATGGCAGACCAGTATTCCCCGCCTGCCATACCGCTCATACGAATAGCATCGTAGGTAACCGTAACGATGGCAGCACCATTAGCCACGGCGTGCAAGGTACCGTCTGCGTCAATGGTAACCACCGAATTATCTGCCTCACCGTTAAGGTTGGTTACGGTGTAGGTAAAGTCCGGCTCAATGAAATAGTTGGCGGTGATGGTGTTGATGATTTCCCAGTTACGCAGTGCCAGCACGTCATAGGTGTCGCCTTGATTGAGTTTGAGGTGCTCTTGGGCATTGATGTTCAAGAATATGTCAGCCACATTATAGCCGTCGTTGTTCTTCACATCATGGTCAATCCATTTCGGGCTTTTGGCGGTCATATTCTCTTCGGTAATCACGATGCTTTCCACATCCGACTTGAAGATGCCGGCATTGGTCAGAGCACCCGGTTTGCTCACGCGATAGTTGTACTCGGTGGCTTTGGCAAGCGTGTAGTGATAGGTTTGTCCGTCCACGCTTGTAGCGGGAATCTCAATGAAGGACACGAAGTGAGCCGTCTTACGCCCTACAAAAGCCATGGCTCCTTCGGGAACGGTCAGCGTGAAATCAACAGCTTCCGGAATAGCACCTTGGGCATTGACATTGAAGTTGATAGTACCATTCTTATAGAATGTGGTAAAACCTTCTGCCACACGTGCTGCTGTCGGAACGAGGTCCAGATAGTAGGTACTGCCTTCCAAAGCAAGGAAAGTTTTTCTACCGGCTGTCTTGCTGTCCCCGAGCGTAATAACTTGCTCCTCACCGTACTTGCTGGTCAATGCCACATGGATGGTGTAGTCCGTGTCATACACCCACCCGGCGTTGGTAGCATAGGTGGTAATGGTAAAAATCTTGAACTCATTGTTTTCCTCGCTGATGTTCAGTTCGATAGTACCATTAACGGTAGTGCCGTCGGTGTCGTAGCCGGTCAGAATATACGTGCCGGCATCAGCTGTAAAGTTATACACTCTGGTAGCGGGCTCGCCTACAGCCACCGGCGTGCCGGTGACTTTGTCGGCGAGTGTCATTGTTGTGCTTATAGTGTTCATCGTAACTTTTACGTCCACGGCAAACGCTGACACAACACTTGCCATCACGAGGATGGCTGAGAGAAATAGTTTTCTCATAGTGATGAAATTTTAATGATTTATTATTTGGGTTATTTTATGGTTGTTAACTCTTATGTAAATACCTTTTACGTTCGGGCGGGAATTGCTGATATATACTCCGTTGAGTGTATAATACCCTTCTACCAGTTTATCGGCGATAGGGCTATCAACCGCTGTGAGGGTAAGCGTGGAAACCGTCACGACGGCTTTGGTTGATTTGTTGCCGGAATAGTCTTCCGCCTCTACCTCCACCATGTATTCAGTAGCCGGTTCCAAACCTTGTATAGTATAGGTTGTTTCTGCTATGCGCCTTGTCGGTTCACCGTTCAGATAGATGGTATATCGTTTTACGGCTACATTGTCGGTTGCAGGTTGCCAAGTTATCGTGATGCTGTATTGAGTGGCTTCTGCCGTAAGTCCCGATGGTGCTGATGGAGCAGTAAGGTCAAGTGTTGAGGCGGTAATAGAGGCTGTTTCCGACAGTTGATCACCGTTGCAAGCCACCACTGACAATGTGTATTCTGTCAATGGTTCTAAACCGTTGAATACAAATAGGGTATCAGCGGTCTGACCGATACTGTCGCCATCCAAATAGAGATTATACTTTTCGGCATGGGCTGTTTTGTTCCATGTCAGCGTAATCGTTTCCTCGTCCGCAGCCTCTATATTCAGACCGCTTGGTCGGGCAATGGTTTGACTTTCGTCTTCATAGGCGAGCACCTGAAGTCGGTCAAGACAAAAATAGACCGCCGTATTGGCTCCGTAAAGTGCGTCATTGTCGGTTGTTTCCATCGTAAAGTATATGCCGCTGACGGTGCCGAGCGTGGTAAGATCCATATACTGCCAATCGCGACTTTGCCGCAACTGACCGTTGCTATATGTGGCAAGCATTAGTTTGGTGCTCACTCCGGTAGGTTCTCCCTTGTCGTTCAGTCCGTGCGCCACGAGAGCAAAATAGTCGCCCTCTTGGGTAAAAGCCGAAGCAAAGCCGTCGCCGTTGATGTTGCCGTAGTAGGGCCACGGGTGATTGCATATCCATACTCCGACCGCTTTATGCTGTTTGCCATCCGCAAAGTTTACACGCAGGCTATGATAGTCAGGATCTAATTTCTCGGCATGAAATCCCCAATAGGCTACCATATAGGGTTTGTCCCGTTCGGTCAGGCAGTTCTCATTCAATCCTCCGCCTGCCATACACCCCCACTGGTGAGTAATCCAAGCATCCGAACTGCCCTCCGCACCATAGTTCTCCATATCGCCGGAAGTACATATCGTGAAACCTTCCCAATAGGACATCTCGCCGTTGTTTTGTTCTCCCTTGTGGGAAAAGAGGAAATAGTCCGTTTCTACCGGCATGTCGCTGTATGTACCTTCCCAATATCCATCTTCCGTTTGATTGAAGTCAGCAAGAAAAGCAGTAAGATCAAGCGTGAGAGTATCTGTGGCTCGGATACTTAATGCTGCTAAAAATAAGGAACAGAGAATTAACTTGCGTTTCATACCTTTTACTTGATGATTATTTTCTCGGCATTACTGCCTGTTTTGACGATATATATACCTCTTTCTTGGGGCATTTTTTCTCCGATCGGCATGCCTGTAATTGTATAAATCATTCTCTGACCGCTTTGCGCCTGCGTGGATACCAACGCAGTGGTCATATTGAGATCTTCGGCTCCCATAATCTCCGTACTTGTTTCGCCTATCCAGCCGCACTGCTGGTGTTCGCCGGTACAAACTTTCACAAAATGAATACCTTGCAGGTTAGCCGGATTGCCATTAGCATCCACAGCCCAGTCAATATCTATATGTGCTTTTTCTGACGTATTGGGATGATTGTCGGCATAGCCGTATGCGAAAGCATATAGTACGTAATACGAACCGTTACCGCTCTCGTCTTTACCGTTATCGGGCAAGCGAGTGCCGGTGAATGTGAGTTGGTCATCATCTATCCATTGCGGAAAATACGATTGGGTATGATACACCAATTGATTCATATACCCTACCCCGCCCTTGGTATCCTCATAGCGGATATAAGTCGTATCTATCAGGTTTTTATTCGTTTTGGAAGGCGTAGCCACATGGTCGGCAGCAGGGCGATAATAGGTAAGCGAATAGTTTTTGATGGTCTTCTCATTTTTATCTTCCGCCCCTGCTATCTCATACCATTCATCATCGGGTTTGCCGTTGCCATTGGCATCATAACTGACCCAAATCACGCCGGGTTCGGACGATCCGCCGCCGGCAGGGGCATCCGGATTGGGGTTCGTATTGGCATAGAACGCATTGCCATATACCACGAAGTCGGCTACACCTTGTGCATTTTTTACCTCATGATCAAACCCAAAGACGACATATCCGCCCCATCCGCCGAGACTAATCATTCCCATTTGGTTGTCTGCAATGGCTTCCTCGGCTTTAAGGCGCATCATATTACTATCATCACCCTGCTCATATTCGGGCAACAAATTGACAAACTGACCCGGAGCGGGACTATATTCAAACACACGGTATATATACGGACTATCCGCATATACAGCCAGCGTTAGAAAAAGAAACAAAAACGAGTAAATGTGTTTCATATTCAACTATTTGCTATACAAAAATACAATATGTGCCGGTATATCGCCGGTACGAACCGACCATTCACGTTTGCCCTCGGGGCCGTAACAATGGAGCCAACCGGGAGTTACATACGTCTTGGCATCGGTAAGATATATCTGCTTTGATACGGGATTAACAGCCAAACCATACGGTTTTTGCAGTTCCGTTTCCGTACCATCCGTTATAAAATTATCCGTCTCAATGGCGCGCGTTTTCACATTGACTATGGCGAACGTGTTTTTCCATTGCCCGGACACATAGTTAAATTCCGAGCCATAGACATAAAGCGAGTCGCCGTCTAACCACAGTCCGCTGGCAGCCACACATACGGAATCGGTCAGCGCGTGTGATTTCGGATCAACTATATACAGCCGCGATGGTTGGTCATAATAATCTCCGCGCGAGGTAACCCATAGTTGTCCGTAAGCATCTTTGAGTACATGCTGGAGATTGCGTGCTACTTTGATACGGCTCGTTTCCTTAAAGGTAGTGAGGTCAATCACCGACAATTCGTCCTCGTAATTGGGCACCATATATCCGCCAGAATTGGCCACGAACATCTCATTGCCCGCTACCGCCAACCCGTCCGGTTGAAAACCGACATGGCAGGTATCGACGGGTTGGAGGGTAGCTGTATCAAAGCGAAGCACATAGCCGCGCTGCTTGTAATTCTGATCAATGAGCACGGGCCCTGCATAGGATGTGATGTATCCATAGCCCTTGTCAAAACAGAGGTAGCGGCAATTGGGCACATTGATTGTTCCGATGTGCTTAGCCGTCTGCGCATCCATCACTTCCACGAGATTGGAACAATTGATGACAGCATACAATTTACTGCCATAGATGGCTATATCGTTCCCCACATCGCCAAGCGACTGTGTGATGGTCGGATTGGCTGCCTGATAGATATTGCGTGTATAGGTAGCGGTAGCCAAATCATAAAAATCCAACGAGGCTTTATTGGACCCCATATTGCCTTCGTTCAGAAGATAGAAACCACGCAGTTCAGAGGTTTGCTGTTCGCCTTTCTTCTCTTCCTCCGGCTGAATATAAATTTCATCCCCCCGACAGGATACCAAGAGCGTACTCATGGTCCAGAGCAACGTGCAAGCTAAGAGGCTGGTATAGATTGATTTTCGTTTCATTATAATATAGATAGTCGTTTTTAATTTACAGGATAAATTTCACAATTGCCTTGCCGTTGATACCAGGCATCGGATAGTTGAGAATGACGTTATATTGTTGATTCAACATATTGTTCACCTCTGCCGAAACGGACATACGCCACGTCTTAAAATCAAAGATCTTGCTCAGTGCAAGGTCATGCGTGTACCATGGTTGTTCATAGTTAGCGCGTATGTTGGCAGAATTGTGGTAACGTTCCCCTACATAGATAAAGGAGTAGTTCAGCGAATAACCATGCCATTCCAAAGAGCCAGTAGCCGAACAGGAGTGCCAAGGAATGTAGCTGATCTGTCCTCCGTAGGTCAGCGGATCGCTCGAATCGGTAAAATCCTGCGCTTTTTGGTAGGTATATGTCCCTTGTACAGAAAGTATCACATCATGGCTAAAACCGAATTTCAGTCCGGCGTTCAAATCCACGCCGCGAATCTCCACATAGCCGAGGTTCATCATCATCCATCGATATTGGGAATTTCCTTTCGGCACGGCTATAATTTTGTTTTTCACCTGATTGAAATATCCGTCCGCTTTCACATGCAAGTCCACGACGCGCAACGCATTATCTACCATACGGAATGTGCGCGTATATTCCACGCCCGCGTCATACTGCGTTGCCTCCTCCGGCTCCAATTTGGTATTACCCATGTCGGTATAGTAGAGGTCGTTGAATGTCGGCATACGGAAAGTCTGCTTATAGAAAGCACGGATAAACAGTTGTTCTTTCAGATAGGGTTGATAGGAGAAGAATACAGCAGGGGTGAAACGAGGTTTTTGCGTAGTGGCTTTTGGCATCTGCTCATTGGGATATTGCAGACGATCGCTCACCATGGTGGCAAGGACATTGGCTTGCAGGCGAATCCACTTGTAGTTGAACGCCGTTGCTGCAGCCGCCATCCCCGTGTTACGACGCGGGAAAACAAAATTAGCCATATTGCCGTCAAGGTGGTTGTATTGCCAGTCGCCACTCGCTGCCACTTGCCAAAAAGAAAAAATGTCGTATCGTAACGATGCGGTGAGATAGGTTTCCTGCTGCCAAAAACTATTGTCTATATACATGAGCGTGGTATCCGGATTGAGGTAGCGCATGAAGTCGTTGGAATACTTGGCGCTGACGAGCAAAGAGAGCGTACGATTTCCACTCTCTATCTGCCGTTCCCCTAATTCCCATTCGTTATCAAAACTGGCTTGTACAAAGGCATTCCTATCCCACTGTCGCTGCGAGGATGTCCATACGTTGCGCACGATAGCACGGGGAATACCCCGTTCTGACTGATAAAAATATCCCTTTACATGCCACTTGCCTTGGGGCAGATAACCAAACAGTCCGGCTTCAGCCCTTACGGATTGAATATCTCCGTTCTGTCGGATGCCGGTCGTATCCCATGCTACCGAGTGATCGGGATTGAGGCGGTGAATACGAAAATGGTATTTGCCCGACGAATAGAGGTACGCTGCATTGGCACTGAAATGTATATCGTCCGTTATTTTCTGTTCATATAAGAGCGACGGATTGGCTAAATGGAATGAACCTGCTTTCATGGTGGCGGTCAGGCTATACCGTTTGCCGTTCAAGAAGCGAGGTCGGCGGGTGCGTATATATAAGGTACCGGCACTGCCATAGTCTTTGGCAGCCTGCAACAATTCGCTTTTCTGACCGTTGTACAATGCCAGTTCGTCTATGTTCTCCATATCAAACTTGCCCAGGTCCACCGTCCCGTTTTGGGCATTGCCGATTTCTATTCCGTCATAGAACACGCCGAGGTGATGCGTTCCCATGGAGCGTATATCCACCGTCTTGATACCGCCAACACCTCCATAGTCCTTTACCTGTACGCCGGAAAAATAGCGCAACGCATCCGCCACACTTTGCACACTGAGTTGTTGGAGTTTGGCTCCGTCTAATTTCTGCACGGGAATGATGGCTTCCGTGCTGCGTTTAGCAGTTACCTGCACTTCGTCCAACGTCAGGATACGGGCAATTGAATCGTTGGTAGGGGACATAGCCACGCATACCAACGAACAACACAATCCTATTGCAATGTAAACTATCTGTCGTCTCATCGCCAACCCTTATTCCACGAGGGCAGTACGCTCATCTTCGCAACAAGGACGTCTTCTGACTTATCTCTTTACGGACACCACCTTCCCAAAAAAGGTTCTCTATATACTCTTTTTCAGTGGTTTAAGACTTAGTGTCCGCTTATCGGAGAATCACAGCAGCGGGTCTGTACAGGCTTCACACCTGTTTCCGTTTCCTTTTGCGCCGCAAAAGTAAAGCAGAAAAAAAAACTATGCAAACTTATTTGCATAGTTTTTTGGCTGTACGATTTCGGATCGTGTCTATCCGCTACCTCTCAGCACGAACAGGATTGGTCAAGAAATCCTGATATGCCAAGCGGATACCGTCCTCCAATTCGGTTTTGTAGGTCCACCCCAAGGCGGTGGCTTTGCTCACATCCAACAATTTGCGGGGGGTACCGTTCGGCCGTGTCAAGTCCCACTCAATGCGCCCCGTATAGCCTACCACACGGGCTACCAATTCGGTCAGCTGCTTGATAGTAAGTTCCTTTCCTGTGCCGGCATTCACTGTTTCGTTGCCCGAATAACGATTCATCAAAAAGACACACAGATTGGCCAAATCGTCCACATAAAGGAATTCACGCAGCGGCGAACCATCGCCCCAACATACCACACGTTCCGCCCCCTGCTCTTTAGCTTCGTGAAAACGACGAATGAGTGCCGGCAAGACGTGACTATGTTCGGGATGATAATTGTCGTTCGGTCCATACAGATTGGTCGGCATCACCGATATATAGTCAGTTCCATATTGGCGATTGAGGAACTCGCAATACTTCAATCCGCTTATTTTAGCCAAAGCATACGCCTCGTTGGTTTTTTCCAATTCGCCGGTGAGCAAGCATGCTTCTTTCATGGGCTGAGGAGCCATACGCGGGTAGATGCACGAAGAACCAAGAAACTCCAGTTTCTTGCACCCGTTCTGCCATGCAGCATGGATAACGTTCATCTCAAGCACCATGTTTTCATACATAAAATCGGCAAGTGCGTTTTGGTTTGCCACTATACCGCCCACTTTAGCGGCTGCCAGAAAGACGTATTCCGGTTTCTCTTGCTCAAAGAATCGCTCTACTGCCTCTTGACGGGTAAGGTCTAACTCGCTGTGTGTGCGAGTAACGATGTTATGATAGCCTTGCCGCTCCAATTCGCGCACAATGGCACTCCCTACCATACCTCGGTGTCCCGCTACATATATCTTACTATTCTTTTCCATAACTGCCTTTTCTTTCGACTTTCTACTTTCGACTATCAACTATTTCACAATTCCTTTTTCTAAATATTCAGCGAGGTTCACACGCGAATGGCTTAAGATCGTTTCTTCGCGCACCTTCCTCACATCCGATTCTACCATCCGTTTTACCAGTTGGTCAAACGGTGTTTTGGAGGGATTCCAGCCCAACACTTGTTTGGCTTTGGTGGGGTCGCCCAGCAGATTTACTACATCGGTTGGTCGATAAAAGTCAGGGCTGACTTCTACCAGTACACGTCCGGAGCTGCTATCTATACCTTTTTCATCGGCTCCTTCGCCTTCCCATAGCAGATCAATCCCCACATAATGGAACGCCAATTGGCAGAACTCGCGCACAGAGTGCTGTTCGCCGGTTGCTATCACAAAGTCGTCCGGCTGCTCATTTTGCAGAATCAGCCACATACATTCCACATAATCCTTGGCATACCCCCAGTCGCGCAACGAAGAAAGATTACCCAAATATAGTTTATCTTGCGTTCCTTGCGCTATTCGGGCGGCTGCAAGGGTAATCTTGCGGGTTACGAACGTTTCACCGCGACGCTCGCTCTCGTGGTTGAACAATATACCCGAGCAGCAAAACATATTATACGCTTCCCTATATTCGCGCACGATCCAATAACCATATAGTTTGGCGACGGCATACGGACTGTACGGATGGAACGGGGTTGTTTCGGATTGAGGCACCTCTTCCACTTTACCATACAACTCGCTGGTGGAAGCCTGATAAATGCGGCAAGTATCGGTCAGTCCGCACTGGCGCACGGCTTCCAACACGCGTAGTACGCCTGTGGCATCCACATCGCAAGTAAACTCAGGCGCATCAAAACTGACTTGCACATGACTCTGCGCGGCAAGATTATATATTTCGTCGGGACGCACTTGTCCGATCACCTTGACCAGACTCATCGAGTCCCCCATATCCCCATAGTGCAGGTGAAAGTGAGGTTGTCCTTCCAAATGGGCTATGCGTTCGCGGTAGTCCACACTACTGCGCCGTATAATGCCGTGCACTTCATACCCTTTTTCCAATAAAAACTCGCTCAAATAGGAGCCATCCTGACCGGTTACGCCGGTGATGATTGCTTTTTTCATAAGCAGGATATTAAGGTTCAATACAAAACTGTTTTTTCTTTTTTGAATAGTCGCGACATGCCTTTGTAGAAAGCGGCTGCCATCTGATGTCGCGCATAGCGGGGGGCATACGTTTTAAGCCAACGACTATCGGCAAAGCGAAGACGCAGCGTTTTCCATTTACGCAACAGCCGAGGCATCTGCAAGGACTGCTCACGACGGATATACCTATTGTGTAAGGCTTCCCGTTTTTGCTCACGCAATAAGCCTTCGTCCATTACTTCATGGTAAAACGTGTCGCACTGTTTCCCCTCATAGCCGAACCACATCTGCGCAGGCAGCTGCAATTTGTCTACCAGCATATAACCCACTAATTGCCAAGCTTCTTGCAAGCACATCGCCTTCACATTTGTTTGCAAATAGGTCTGATATTCCTGCAAAGCCTCCGCAGAAGCGGCATAGTGATAGTAGGCTTTACGCGCCAGCAGATAGACATCGCAAAGTTGTTTCCAAGCCAAGCCTTCCTCTACAAAATGATTCCACGCATGCAAAAAGGTAAAAAACATATTGAATTTGAGTTCAGGCAGGATGACGGTCCTATCCATATCGCTCAAATACAAAGACTCCGTATGGTCGGGAAGCATGGCTTCCTTTTCCAAGCGGAAATAGATTTCTTTATCACGAGGATGCGATGGCAGAATAGAATGGCGGTGCATCTCAATCAGTCCGTCCGGCATAACGAAGTTATAGTGCTTCAATTCCTCCCACTCTTCATCGTGGTGTTTTGCATTGGGGAACGCACTGCGTAACACGGAAGCGGCTTTATGGTATTGCACCGGCCCCACATATACATCCAAATCGCCCCATACCCGCAACTCAGGACGCGGATACAATTCAGCCAGCCCGAACCCTTTCAGCAATACGGGCTGCAACTGAGCCTGCGTCAAATGGTCAAAGGTAGTACGTAACAAAGCCTGCAAACGAGGATAATGAAGCATTTGTGAGGCACAAACTTGCTTCATTTCCATCCGAATAGATTCAGGAAGCGCATATTCCTTGTTGCACAACACCTCGTTATACACCAGCGGAGCGACCCCCTGTCGCATCGCTAAACGGCAAAACTGCTGCCAATCCGCATCGGTAAACTCTATGACAGGACCGGACTGTTCGCCCGAAACGGCATCCTCAAGAAGGCGCAAAAAGACAGATTCAACCGCTGTTTTCATACCGAAAGGTCTAACATGCAAAAATTTTACAAAGATGTTTCACAATGCGTCCGGCGGTCTTTCCGTCCCATAGTTCGGGTTTGCTGCCTTTCTGCCATTTGCCGGCAAAGAGTTTGCTTAATGCAGGAGAGATGGCACGCGGATCAGTGCCTATCAGCATATTGGTACCCACAGAACATGTTTCCGGACGCTCCGTATTGTCACGCAGGGTGATACACGGAACCCCCATATAAGTCGTTTCTTCGGTGATACCGCCCGAGTCGGTAATAACCACTTTGGCGCGTTCCACCAAATAGTTAAATTCGAGATACCCCAACGGCTCAACTATATGCAGATTGGGGAAGCGCTGTTCCAACGATTGTTCCTGTCCCCATAGCCCGTAGAATAGTTTGGCAGTACGAGGATGAATGGGGAAGATAATGGGCAAGTCATTCACATTGCGAATAATCTGCTCCATGAGCAAGCGCAGATGCAACTCTTCGTCCACATTGGCGGGACGGTGCAAGGTCATTACCACATAATTATGATTGGTCAAGTGCAATTCTTTCCACAATGCGGGCTGACAGAAACGCTTGCGGTTTTGCACCAAGGTGTCAATCATCACGTTGCCGACATGATAGATACGTTGAGAAACGCGAGGCGCAGCAAATCGGTCTTCATACATCGTCGGTCCTTCTTCCTCAAACGAAGCCGGGATAGCACCGGCTCGCATCAAGTTGCGATTGGCCACCTCGGACGTAGTAAACAAGTAATCCGCCAGAGAATCGGTAACCATACGGTTAATTTCTTCGGGCATTGTCAAATCCCAACTGCGAATACCGGCTTCCACATGTGCCACCTTGGTGTTCATCTTTTTCGCCACAATCGAACATGCCATCGTAGAAGTAACGTCTCCTACCACCATTACCAAATCAGTGGGCTGTTCTTTCAAGTAACGCTCAAACGCCACCATAATGGCAGCCGTTTGCTCGGCTTGTGTACCGCCGCCGCAACCCAGATTGATATCCGGACGGGGAATCTGAAGTTCGTCAAAAAACGTGTCAGACATATTCTTGTCATAATGCTGACCGGTATGTACCAAGCGGTAGTGAATATCATGTCCGTCAGCTTGAGCCTCTTCTATGGCTCGTATAATAGGTGCCACCTTCATAAAGTTAGGACGTGCACCGGCTATCAAAGTAACTATCATAATTCGACTAATAACGCCGCAAAGATACGACAAAATTCAGAAAAATACGATATATTTAGGAAAAAGGTTGTACTTTTGCGCGTTTTATACAGAATTAAGTATCGTTTTCACTCATATCAACTATGAATATCTTTGAATTTTTGAGCAAATTATTTGGCAACAAAGCGCAACGCGACATGCGCGCTATTCAGCCTATTGTGGATCAAATCAAACAAGTTTATCTCCAAATTGATGCTCTCTCCAACGATGACCTTCGCCTGCGTAGTAGTGCACTGATGCAGCGTATCAGCGATGCCGTTAAGGACAAAAAACAGCAGATAGCCGACCTCAAAGCCTCTATTGAGAGCCTTGAGATTGACCAAAGGGAGAAAGTCTATGACCAAGTGGATAGCCTTGAAAAAGAGGTGCAAGAAGACTACAAACGCATCCTTAACGACATTCTGCCGGAAGCCTTTGCCATCGTCAAATCCACAGCCAGACGTTTCGCAGAGAAGGAGTCCGTCTATGTTACAGCCACCGACCGCGACCGCGATATGGCAGCCGACCCGCGATATGACTTTATAGAGATAGACGGTACACGTGCCATCTACCACAACCACTGGATGGCAGGCGGCAACGAAATCACATGGGATATGATTCACTACGATGTGCAACTCTTCGGCGGCGTGGTTCTACATCAAGGTAAGATAGCCGAGATGGCAACCGGTGAAGGAAAGACGCTCGTGGCTACCCTCCCCGTCTTCCTCAACGCACTCACCCACGAAGGCGTACACGTGGTAACGGTCAATGACTACCTCGCCAAGCGCGACTCGGAGTGGATGGGACCGCTCTATATGTTCCATGGTCTGACGGTGGACTGCATTGACAAGTACCGTCCCAATTCGGACGAACGTCGCCGTGCCTATGCATGCGATATCACATTCGGCACCAACAACGAATTCGGTTTCGACTATCTGCGTGATAATATGGCGACCTCGCCGCTTGACCTCGTGCAACGCGGACATAACTACGCTATCGTCGATGAGGTGGACTCCGTATTAATTGACGATGCCCGCACACCGCTTATCATCTCCGGTCCGGTACCAAAGGGTGAAGATCAGATGTTTGACGAATACAAACACCGTGTGGAACTGCTCTACCGTACCGGCGCACAACAAGCCAACCAATACTTGGTAGAGGCGAAACGCAAAATGCAAAGCGAAGACCCCAAAGAGAGAGAAGAAGGCGAGTTGGCACTCTTCCGTTCCTACAAAGAGATGCCGAAAAACAAAGCACTCATCAAGTTCTTGAGCGAACCGGGTATCAAAGTCAGACTCCAAAAAACAGAAGAGTTCTACCTGCAAGAACAGGAAAAGAACATGCATATTGCTACCGACCCGCTCTATTTCGTCATTGACGAAAAGCAGAAATCCGTAGAGATGACCGACTTAGGAAACGAAACATTGGCAGGCAACAGCGAAGATCCTAACTTTTTCATTCTGCCTGATGTCGGAAGCGAAATAGCCGAACTGGAAAAAGAAGACCTTTCACCCGAAGAAAAACAGCAACGCAAGGACAGCATAATGACCAACTACTCGGTCAAGTCCGAGCGCGTACATACCGTGCAACAACTGCTCAAAGCCTACACGCTGTTTGAAAAAGACGTGGACTATATCATAGACAACAACGAGGTCAAGATTGTGGATGAGCAGACAGGACGTATCATGGAAGGTCGCCGGTGGTCAGATGGACTGCACCAAGCCGTAGAAGCCAAGGAAAACGTGAAAGTAGAAGGAGCAACACAAACCTTCGCCACCATCACGCTGCAAAACTACTTCCGTATGTACCGCAAATTGGCAGGTATGACCGGTACGGCAGAAACGGAAGCCGGTGAGTTCTGGAATATCTACAAATTGGATGTGGTAGTCATTCCCACCAACAAACCTATTGCCCGCCTTGATATGGACGACCGTATCTACCGCACCAAACGCGAGAAATACAACGCCGTCATTCAAGAGATTCAGCAGTTGGTAGAAGCCGGTCGTCCCGTATTGGTAGGTACCACCTCGGTGGAAATCAGCGAGTTGCTATCCAAGATGCTCACCATGCGCCATATTCCGCACAATGTATTGAACGCCAAGTTGCACCAACGCGAAGCAGAGATTGTGGCAGAAGCCGGTCGCAAAGGAGTCGTTACGATTGCCACCAACATGGCTGGTCGTGGTACGGATATCAAACTCACACCCGAAGTAAAAGAGGCAGGCGGATTGGCCATTCTCGGTACGGAAAGACATGAGAGCCGCCGCGTGGATCGCCAGTTGAGAGGTCGTTCCGGACGTCAAGGCGACCCGGGCTCATCCGTATTCTTCATCTCGCTCGAAGATGACCTGATGCGTATGTTCGGATCTGAACGCATAGCCGGCATAATGGACAGAATGGGTTGGGAAGAAGGTGAAGCCATACAGCACAAACTCATCTCCTCCAACGTGGAAAAAGCCCAAAAGAAAGTGGAAGAAAACAACTTCGGCATCCGCAAACGCCTGATAGAGTATGACGATGTGATGAACCAACAACGTAACGTCATTTACGCCAAACGCCACCATGCTCTAATGGGAGAACGAATCGGCGTGGACATCACCAACATGATTTATGATGCTGCCGAATCCATCATAGCAGACAGCAAGGACTCGTTAGACTACGAAGGTTTATCATATAGCATTATGCAGACCTTTGCCATCGAAGTGCCCTTTGACGAAGACACGTTCCGCCGTAGCAAAGAAAACGTCCTAAGCGAACAGTTGGCTACTGCCGCGTTAGAAAGTTTCAAACGGCGCATGGATAAATTGATGACTACTGCTAATCCCGTTATCCAACAAGTTTATAAGGACAAGGGAGCCATGTATGAGAACATACTCATCCCCATCTCTGACGGACAACGCGTGTATAACATATCTGTCAATTTGCGTCGCGCTGCAGAAACAGAATGTAAAGAGGTTGTCAAGGAGTTTGAGAAGCGAATGATACTCTATGTGATAGACGACGAGTGGAAAGAGCATCTTCGCCAATTGGACGATCTGAAGCAAAGCGTGCAAAACGCTTCCTACGAACAAAAAGACCCGCTGTTGATTTACAAGTTGGAGTCATTCAATATCTTCCGCCAGATGCTTGACAACTTCAACCGTCGGGCAATAGCCATCCTGCTACGTGGTTTCATTCCGCAGCAACAGCCCTCCGAGATGCGACAGGCTCATGCTCCGCAACGCACGGATATGAGTCGATATCGGACCCAAAAAGATGTGGTTCAGCAAGCCGCCCAGCAATCAGGTATGGCAGGTGCGGCCGCGCGCGACACACGCGAAGCACAAAAAACAATGCCCATCATTGCCGACAAAAAACCGCGTCCCAATGACCCGTGTCCATGCGGCAGCGGCAAGAAATACAAACAATGTCACGGCAGAATGGAATAACCTATTCTTCGGTATTCCTCACGCTATGAAATTTACATTCTATCTCATCGTCGGTCTGTTACTGCTGCCCGCAGTAACCTGGGGCGATGAGGTAGTTTTTTATACCTCCGTGCCGGATAGTGTACTTACGGCTAATATACCTGCCAACGGAGGATTCACTTTCTATAAACAACGCACGGAAAAAGGCATGTTCGGGCATGCTGCAGGCAAAAGCAGGATGTACTACAACATTGAACTGCCGCCGCTCACACCCGCTCTGCTGATTGATGTAGGAATAGCTATGGATCAAGTGGGCGGACTGATTGGTATGGCACCGAGATGGTTTGCCATGTTCAGTCCCTTGGCATGTACCACGGACGAATTGTACGGTTTTCCTAAAAACTTGTCCTCTATTATGTTCGTTTGGAGAACTTACTTCTAAATCAGGATATATCGCTCCAATTCACGGCAGTCATGCGAAGCAAATCAAGGTGTTGTTTATACAAGCGATGCCTTTCGTGTTCCAAAAGAGGGTCTTTATCCAATATATCCATGGCGGCTTGACGCGCCACTTGCAACAACTGACCATCCGTAGCCAGCGAAGCAATCTTGAGGTCAAACGGCAAACCGGACTGCTGCGTCCCTTCCAAGTCGCCCGGACCGCGCAATTGTAAATCAGCCTCCGCTATGCGAAAACCGTCGTTGGTGGCTACCATAATATCCATCCGCTGGCGGGTATCTTTGCTCAATTCGACACGAGTGAGCAAAATACAATAACTCTGCTCGGCTCCCCGCCCTACTCTACCGCGCAACTGATGCAATTGGCTAAGACCGAACCGTTCGGCATTCATAATCACCATCACACTCGCATTAGGCACATTCACCCCCACTTCAATGACAGTCGTAGCCACCAATATCTGCGTTTCGCCACGCTGGAACAACTGCATCTGCTCATCCTTTTCCGCAGACTTCATCTGACCGTGTACCATAGACACACGATACTGAGGGAACTGCTGACAGATCTCCTCAAATCCGTTTTGCAAGTCCTGCAAGTCCAATTTCTCATTCTCCTTGATAAGCGGATATACGACATAGACCTGCTGACCTTTATCTATTTGCTGCTGTAAAAACTGGTAGATGGCTTGTCGACGCATCAGGGTATAATGAAGCGTCTGCACCGGCTTGCGTCCGGGCGGCAATTCGTCTATGACACTGACCTGCAAATCGCCATAGACAGTCATCGCCAAAGTACGAGGTATGGGGGTGGCAGTCATCACCAATATATGAGGCGGCCGCTCATTCTTGTACCACAGGCGTGAACGTTGTGCCACCCCAAAACGGTGCTGCTCATCAATAATACACAGCCCAAGATTAGCGAACTGCACCTCATCCTCCAATAGAGCGTGCGTACCTATCAGGATATGGATTTGTCCGCTCCGCAAAGCGGCATGCAGACTCTCACGCTGCTTGCGCGAAGTGGACCCTGTCAAGAGTCCCACTTGTACGTCCGTTTGCTTTAGTAATTCGCCTATCGTTTGCATGTGCTGCTGCGCCAAAATCTCAGTGGGAGCCATGATACACGTCTGAAAACCATTATCGGCTGCCAAAAGAGCACAAAGCAATGCTACTAATGTTTTACCTGACCCAACATCACCTTGCAGCAAGCGGTTCATCTGCTTGCCCGAACGCATATCATCCTGTATTTCATGGATGACCCTTTTCTGCGCACCGGTCAATGCGAAAGGAAGACATTCTCGGTAGAACTGATGAAAGAACTTACCTACTATGGGCATCCGATAACCGGCATTCTGTTCACGCCGTTTCATCTGACGAAGCAACTGCAATTGGATATAAAACAGTTCCTCAAACTTCAGCCTCGCCCTTGCCTGCTGCATGGTAGGGGTATCCTTCGGAAAATGGACATTATAGATAGCCGCAGCGCGTCCCATCAAGTGGTACTGATGTACCAAGTCCATATCCAACGTTTCGGGCAAGCCCTGTTTGAGTTCTTCCTTGAGATGAAAAATAATCGAACGCATGGCCTTTGAGTTAAGCCCCGCGTTCTTCATACGCTCCGTGGTATTGTAATAAGGCTCCAAACCGGAAGTCATTTCGGGCGTTACCTTACTGAGTGGGGTCAGTTCGGGATGTACGAAATTATATTGGTGATTAAAAGCCGAAGGCTTGCCAAAAAGCAGATAAGGCGTTTGTAATTGCAGTTTCAAGTACTGTATGCCCTTGAACCAAACCAGTTCAATGGTGTTTTGCCCGTCAGAAAAAATTGCTACTAACCGCTGCCCCTTCCCTATCCCGATAGTATGATACTCGGTGATGGTACCTTTTATTTGCACATAGGTATCCTCGTTATCAATCTCGTGAATATAGATGAATCGGCTACGGTCTATATACTTATAGGGGTACTGTAACAATAGGTCAAGCGCTGTATGTACCCCTAACTCTTTACGAAGAATGTCGGCACGACGCGTACCGACACCCTTACAATAAGTAATATCTTGTATAGATAAATCCAACGGCTATTCTATTGCAGGCGGAAATTAACGGGAACCGTGTATTTGACGCGAACCGGTTTGCCACGCTGCTTGCCGGGTTTCCACTTAGGCATAGACTTAACGACGCGCACGGCTTCCTTATCCAACGACGGGTCGCCGCCAGAACGAACGACTTCCACATCCACGATGTTGCCATCCTTATTCACCACAAACTGGCAAATGACACGTCCCTGAATACCATTCTCTTGCGCAATAATCGGGTATTTGACGTTTTCGCTCAGATACTTGAACAAGGCTTGCTGTCCACCAGGGAACTCGGGCATATCCTCTACTACCACGAAGACCACTTCTTCCTCCTCTTCTTCTTCCACCACCTCAACAGGGGCTTGGATAATCACTTCCACATCCTTTTGATCTTCCGTGTTGATTTCAATCTCCTGTGTCTCCACATCATCTTCCACTACATTGAGCACCTCTACTTCTTGTACCACAGGTGGTGGAGGAGGGGGAGGAGTTTCTTGCGTAGTCTGCTGAATCTCAATCTCTTCTTCAAACTGGAAATCAAGATCCGCAACTTCGTACTTTGTCACTTCCTTTTCTGTCCATTCAAAAGCGACATAGCAAACGCTCAGCACGAACACCAAACCGACCAACACATAGGTCAGTTTTTGATTTTCAAGACTGGCTTGAGGGGATTTTTTAAGTTGCATATCGATAACTTTTTAGTGTAGTCTCTGTTGCCATTTACTCCGAAAAGCGGTCGCAAAAGTACAGACTTTTCGCAATTCGTACAAATTATTGGTGCAATTTTCCATAAAATTCCTATTTACACGCCTTTCTACGATACAAAATAGGGGGACTACTCTGTACGAGTTATCCCTCTATTCCTATAATTTCTAACTTCTTACTTCTAACAGCGAAGCGGTCTTACTTCTATTTATTACAACTTCGGACCGGCAGCCACCAGCGCCTTACCGGCTTCATTGCCCTCGTACTTGACGAAGTTCTTGATGAACCGTCCTGCGAGGTCTTTTGCCTTTGTTTCCCAATCTTCTACATTGGCGTATGTATCACGTGGATCCAGAATCTTCGGGTCAACTCCAGGCAACGAAGTGGGAACTTCGAAATCGAAATACGGAATCTTCTTCGTCTCAGCTTTCAGGATAGAACCGTCCAAGATAGCATCAATGATACCACGTGTATCACGAATGGAGATGCGTTTGCCCGTTCCGTTCCAACCGGTATTGACCAGATAAGCCTTTGCGCCGCTACGCTCCATCTTCTTGACCAACTCTTCGGCATATTTCGTGGGGTGCAACTCCAAGAAAGCCTGACCGAAGCAAGCCGAGAAAGTAGGAGTAGGCTCAGTGGTACCGCGCTCTGTACCAGCCAGCTTTGCGGTGAAACCAGAGAGGAAGTAGTACTTCGTCTGCTCAGGAGTCAGGATAGATACGGGAGGCAGCACGCCAAAAGCATCGGCAGAAAGGAAGATAACGTTCTTAGCCTCAGGACCAGCGCTCTTCTTGTTCACCTTCTGGGCAATCTTCTCAATGTGGTTGATAGGATAGCTTACGCGGGTGTTCTCGGTCACGC
>DFIN01000004.1:5520-5725 GCA_002372135.1 Bacteroidales bacterium UBA3696 | reverse complement strand
GGTTCGAGCCCCACATTCCACCCCATACGGATGGTGCGCCTAAAAGAGGCACATCATCTTTTTCTTATCGGCATGGATTATTTATGCAGTAAAGCCAATTCATGAGTCAGCATTCGCATAACCAAAATCGTGAGTCTGACTTTCAGACTCACGATTTTGGTTACGAGGTTAATTCTTTTTTGTCGGGATGACAAGATTTGAACTT
>DFIN01000004.1:0-5442 GCA_002372135.1 Bacteroidales bacterium UBA3696 | reverse complement strand
ACCGGACTGCGCCACATCCCGCTGCTTTCTTCTCAAAAGCGGCTGCAAAAGTAGGGCAACATTTTCAACTGACCAAAAGAAAAATGCTTTTTCTTATCATTTTTCCCTTTTAACAATTCAACTGACATTCTAATCCTGCTCTTTTCAACTGCTTACCATACTTTTGCGCCTCTTTTCACTAAGCCTTTACCCTTTTAGCCCACACACTATGAATACCATATTTATCGTACTACCGATACTAACCATTCTGATGTTTGACCTCGGTTTAACGCTCAAACCCGCAGATTTCAGGTTAATCATCGAACGTCCCAAACCCGTCATCATCGGACTTACCGGTCAGATTGTTCTGCTTCCGTTGATAGCGTGGGGACTTATTATTATTTCGTCGCATATCCCGCTGCTTACCCACTCGCTAACTCCGCTGTTTATCATAGGAATTATGCTGGTAGCATGCAGTCCGGGAGGAAGTTCCAGCAACGTTTTCTCTATGTTAGCAAAGGGTGATGTGGCTCTCTCCGTAACGCTGACAGCATGCAGTAGCATCATCACCTTGTTTACCCTCCCCCTCATCATGGCTTGGGTAACAACCGAAGTAGGCGAAGCAGTAAATATCCATCTTCCGATAGGTAAACTACTGATACAAAACATTGTGTTGATGGTAGTACCTATTTCTATCGGCTTTGTGCTCAACCTCTATCAGTCTCGGTGGGCAGCACGTCTTCACTCCGTACTCAAACGCATAGCCATGCCCGCATTGGTGCTGTTAGTAACTATTTTCTTTCTTCAACACCGCCAGACCATCGTGGCTGAGTTTGGCTCACTCGGACTAATGATGACCATGCTCATTTTGACCACCACCGGCTGCGGGGCACTGCTCGCACATCTCTTCCGACTGACCGGCAAAGAGCGACGCACATTGGTGATTGAAATAGGAATGCAGAACGCAGCACAAGCCATCACAATTGCATGCAGTCCACTGATTTTTGCCAACGAGATAATCGCCATTCCGGCCATCATATACGCGCTGATGATGAACCTCATTTTGCTGGGATATGTAGGAGTGAGCCAACTGCAAACTAAATAGCAATAAAACGAAGAAAAGGGACTGATTAGAGGCGTTTGGAAAGAAAGAAAAGAGGGTGTGGCAGAATTGCCACACCCTCTTTTTATATACCTATCGGTTACAGATAGACTCTCTCTTATCTACTTTAGACAGTCTCTCTCTCTTACAGACCTAATTTCTTACGAATGTCGCGAGGGATAGCATCTTTGTGCACGAGGATATCGTTGGTCTTGTACTGCATGAAAGCAGTTGATACATACCATATCCCGTTGTAGTCAAAGTCCTGCGTACCCCATGAGTTCTTAATCATGTAGTAGATTTTGCCGTTTTGGTCTTTGGCACGACCGAAGATTTGCATACCGTGGTCATCGGTAGTTTCCCAGTTGTCGTAAGCCTCTTGGCGCATCTCTTGGGTGATGGTCAGTTCGGGCAAGGGACGCTTGGTCAACTCTTCGCGTTTGCTCTTGGCATCCATACCGAGCCAGTGAGCCATATCCGTACCCGTGTTCTTAGCACCGTTCTCTACGTCAGGAATGACACCAATACCTTTGCGCGTAAAGCCTTGTTCGCTCACGTCAGCACCCCATGCCAAGGTAAAGCCGTGGGTTAAGGCATTATCAATAATACGCATCATATCCTCCATAGGCACATTGTACATCAAGTCCATACGCCAGTTGTCAGGCACCTCGAATACGAAACGGGGATGACCTTCTTCATACGAATAAGGATGGTGGGTATAACTCGTGATGCTCACATAGTCGTCTGCATTCAGTTTCAACGACTCTGCCCATGATTTGGGAGTATATTTCTTGCCTTCGTACGTAAACTCGGTGGGGCATACTCCAAGATATGTATCATAGATAGCCTGCAGACCTTTTTTCCAAACGGGAGTCAGTTTGCCCAAACCACGTGTCAAAGCCTTTACGTAGCCGTTAGCCACAGCGTCCAACTCCTTGTGAACAGGCAACGTGTCAGCCGGTGTGCTGCCGTACTTAATACCCGGCATTTCAGCCTGCGGAACAAGACCATAGTGCTTCAAGCAATAAATCACATCATACGCACTACCGCCGGCAGCAAACTGAGCGTTTTGGTACATACGAACCACATACTCGGCACGATCCACCATCGTATGGCTCACTACGTACATCTCAGCAAAATCCACCACTTTGCCCTTGTTCAAACGCATCACTTCGCTCTCCAAAAAGCCGAGCGTCGAGAAGCACCAGCAAGTACCACTGCGGTGCTGATTCTTGACGGGGGTAATAGCCACGCTGTCAATCGTTGTGAATACAAAACCGGAATCCACCTTCTGGGCGGTCGTGTCTGTCTGCGCCATCGCAATCCCGCTAATAGCCAACAGACCAAGAATAAGTGTTTTTTTCATACTTTTTTTTGGTTTGTTTGTTCCTGTTTCTTTTCGCGCCGCAAAGGTACAAACAGCGAACAAATAAAAAAGAATAAACGCACAAAAAAAAGTGGCACCTATCAAACGAACCTTTGATTGGTGCCAGTTTTTCTCTATATAAAATGTCGGGTGCGGGCGAGACCGGCAAGCCTACCGAGCTCCTATTGCGACCGCAAAAGTACGATGTGTCATACAAACTGCCAAAATAATTGTCAATATTTTTTCTTTTTTTCCTAAACTTCCCACTTTTAACTTACAAGTTTACCTACTTCTTTCAACTTTCAACTTTCAACGCTCCACTTTCAACTTAAAACTGGCACCAATCAAAGGTTCGTTTTTGAGGTGCCATAGACAGGGATTGTTGTAGGGGGTAATATAATGTCCCTTGATGTATTGATATTACCGCGAATAACAACAAGTGTCTTTTGCAGATAAAATGGCTGTAATAGGTAATTTAGAAGATATCAGTCTGTCCGAAAATGTTGAAATATCTCCTATTATTTACTCGAAGCAATACTGGCAGCAACGCCCTACTGATTATTTCAAAATGAACATAAATAAAGAAGGAATCAAACTATGAGTGAGACATTATAGAGCCTTTGCTAAACCAAGCAGACGATTTTATAGCAGCAGTAGAAAAGTTGATAGAAAGATAAGTTCCTTTTTCAACGTTCCACCCACAAAGCGGTAATATCAGTAAAAGCGATATTGCCGCTTTTTTTGTGTGTTAGCAGCAATCATTTAATCCTTATATATTAACTTCTTAAAAATTCAGTACGTATGAAAAAAACAACCCTTTTATTAGCGGCGGCGTGGATGCTATTGCTCTTGTTTGTGCCTATATCAATGCATGCCACATCTCCGGCTCGCACCGTGGATATATATCAAACAAATACTTCCAATGTAACCCAAATCCTATACGACTATCCGGAAACCATTACCGGCAATGACAACTTAGAATATGGGCTGATAGATATGGGCTACGGCGTTATATGGGCAGACAGAAATGTGGGAGCAAATTCGAAAACAAATATCGGCAGCTATTTTGATTGGGGAGGAACACAAGAAGGACGCGCTTCAAACACTTTTGATCAAGCAAATGCAGCTTATCAAACATCAGAACTTTCAACGATAACCGAATTAGATACCGAGCATGACGCTGCATATAAAAACATGGGCATCAATTGGCGTATGCCATCTAAATCAGACTTTGAAGAATTACTTCGTAACACCACTAATGATGCAACTACTCGCACATTTACTAGTAAATCAAATAACACGAAAAGTATCACGTTCCCTGCCGGTGGATATTATTATCAAAAATCTAATGGAACATATGCGCAAGATGGCAATCGGTATTGCTTTTACTGGTCTCGTAGTTATTCACAAATGCACTACATTAACGCTCTTACTATTTACTATTCATCGTGGATATTAAATAACAGATATGGCTCTTATACTGAGTTTTATGTATCTGAACATGACGGAACCAGTCCGTCGAAAGGAGATTATCCAACCGAAACATATTGGGGAATGCCTATTCGAGGGATTTACAGCCCTTCATTTACAACATATAAATTGACTATCAATGTAGGATTAGCAAAATATGTATATATATGCGAAAGCGGGCAGCAAATTACTGTAACCATTAACCCTGATGCTACTAATGGATATTCATTCAGACGGTGGAATGACGGAAATACAAATGCAACTCGAACATTTACGATATCACAAAATGTCGAATATACAGCCTGTTTTACTCTCAATTCACAAGCTGCAAATGTAAATGTATATGAAAATACGAGAGCCAATACCACAAAAATTTTATATGCACTAAATACAAAAACAGCTAATGGTATTACTTATAACCCTATTGATCTTGGTTATGGTGTTGCATGGGCTGATCGAAATATAGGGGCGACTACTGAAAATGAAATAGGAAATTATTACAAATGGGGTGATAATATTGCGAATCCAGGTAACTCAACAAATGCTCAAAAATGGAGTTATTTTTTAAGTGCCGGTGATAATCTTCCCAACAGCTACGATGTAGTTTCTTCAACTTTAGGGAATAACTGGAGATATCCTACAAAAACCGAATTTGACGATTTAGTGTCTAATACAACAATTAATGATAATCAATTTAGCAATATTTCCGATGCATCCAAATACATAATACTTCCAGCAGGAGGGAATAAGAATGGTAACACCAAATACGATGACAATTACCAATATTACTGGTCAAGTACTTTATATGGATATCAATCAGAAGGGACGGCTAACGCATATTATATATATAGTTTAGTTAGAACTAACCCATCTACAAATACATATAAAGTGGACTATATTGATTATTCGGGAGATTACCCTATCAAAGCCAGCTGGAATATGCCTATTCGCGCCATTTATAGTCCGGATATAACGACTAAAACATTAACTATCACTATCAATGGCTACACCTACCAATATATCTGTGAAGAGGGGCAGGAAGTTACCGTAACCGCTAATGCCACCACCGAAAGTTATGTCTTCGACGAATGGAAAATGGAAGACGGTACCACCACCGATGCTACCGATACCCACCTTGCTACTCGCACGTTCACGATGACCGACAACATCACCCGTACCGCCACCTTCAAACAGGCACCCACCGGCTCCACCGTCAGCATCGTAGCAGACAACACCGAATATGGAAGCGTAGATGAATCTGAAATCACCAACGTAGAAGACGGAGCAACCATCACCATTGATGGCAACACGCTCACAATAGGAGAAACCACCGTTACCGCCACATCTACTGCCGCCGATGCACTGTACACCTACACCTTCACCGGTTGGTATAATGACGCTACCGAACCCGCTACCCAACTCACCGGCAACACGAACACCGTTACCGATGACATAACTATCACCGCACACTTCACTCGCACCCTTGACCTATACGACAACCGCGATGATGCAACCTACTATAACA
>DFIN01000008.1:2938-4877 GCA_002372135.1 Bacteroidales bacterium UBA3696 | reverse complement strand
ATGTAGATAAAGTGCTGTTTGTCGTGGACCGCAAAGACTTGGACTACCAGACGATGAAGGAGTATGAGAAGTTCAAGAAAGGTTGCGTCAGCCATAATAAATCTACGGCTGTGCTGCATGAGCAGTTGAGCAAGGACAAAGATCGTATCATCATCACGACCATCCAGAAACTCAACCAGTTCTGCAAGTCCGAGCAGAATCATCCGATATACGACAAGCATGTAGTCATCATCTTTGATGAGTGCCATCGTAGCCAGTTCGGCGATATGCACAAACTGATTGTCAAGCGGTTTAATAAATACCATATCTTCGGTTTCACAGGCACACCTATCTTCGCCGAGAATGCCCAGCAGGCATTGCTCACAACCGCACAACTCTTCGGCGATTGTCTGCATACTTATACGGTCATCAATGCGATTGCCGATGAGAACGTGTTGCCGTTCCGCGTGGAGTATATCAAGACCGTAGGAACAAAAGAAGGTATCGATGATGCGGAAGTTCGGGATATAGACCGTGAACGCGCATTGCTTGCGCCCGAACGCATCCATAATATCGTGGAGTATATCTTGCAGCATTTCGACCAGAAGACCTATCGCAATCGTACATACAAACTGGATGACAAACGTGTGACCGGATTTAACTCCATCCTCGCTACGGCGTCTATTGAAGCGGCCAAACTCTATTATACCGAGTTCCAGCGTCAGCAGGATTTATTGCCGGCAGATAAACGGCTGAAGATAGCGATTATCTATAGCTATGGAGCCAACGAAGAGGTGGAACTGAATGGTATTCTCGATGAAGAGAACAGCGACAGTGCTGCTAAACTGGACCAATCGTCACGCGATTTTCTCGAAGCAGCTATTGAGGATTACAACCAGATGTTCGGGTGCAACTTCGACACGTCTTCTGACCAGTTCGGCAACTACTACAAGGACTTATCCAACCGGATGAAGAATCGCGAACTGGATATGCTGATTGTGGTCAATATGTTCCTTACCGGTTTTGACGCAACGACCCTCAACACCCTCTGGGTGGACAAGAACCTGCGTCAGCATGGACTGATGCAAGCCTACAGCCGCACGAACCGTATCCTCAATACCATCAAGCAGTTTGGTAACATCGTTTGCTTCCGCAATCTGGAGCAAGAGACCAATGATGCCATCACGCTCTTTGGCGATAAGAACGCTTGTAATATCGTGCTGCTTAAATCGTACGACGACTATATCAACGGCTATACCGACGAGAACGGAAAGAAACATATCGGCTTTGCCAAGATTGCAGAAGCGCTCAAGCAACTCTTCCCCGACCCGGCAAATATGCCATTGATTGGAGAGGAAAAAGAGAAAGAGTTTATCCGGCTCTTTGGCTCGTATCTGAGGATGGTTAATCTGCTCAACACCTTCGACCGTTTTGAAGAAGACAAACAGAACTATATTTCCGATTTTGCAGAGCAAGACTACAAGTCCGTTTACCTCGACTTGAATGAGAAATACCGCCATCATACCGAAGGCGATGTGGTGGATATCAACGATGATCTGACCTTTGAGATTGAGCTCATCAAACAGGTTGAAATCAATATTGATTATATCCTTGAGCTGATTGCTAAGAAATACGGCAAAGACAAGGTTGCGAATGGTCCCACTTTGGAGGAACTGCTCTCCAAAGCCATCGGCTCCAGTCCTGCCCTGCGTAACAAACGCGACCTCATCGATGCTTTTGTCAAACGCTATTCTCCCGATAAGGAGGTTGGCAAGCAATGGGCGGCGTTTGTGCATGAGCAAGCGCAGCAGCAGTTGGATGAGATTATCACAACGGAGAACCTCAAACGTGAACAGGCCGTCGCTTTCGTGCGAAAAGCCTTCCAGACAGGCGAAGTGGAGATGCAAGGAACAGCCATCACGCAATGCCTTCCGCCGCTGCCGCTTTTCAGTCCGAATAA
>DFIN01000008.1:223-2820 GCA_002372135.1 Bacteroidales bacterium UBA3696 | reverse complement strand
TTCTACGACATCTATGAGTTTGAATAGCCCGACCGCTCTTCAGAATTGTAAATCCTAACTTGCAAAATGCACTTTTTTCAACGAAAGTGCATTTTTTTTCGTAATTGTTTGTCCAGTAAAAATATAGTCTGTACCTTTGCGCGCTTTTTGAGCGCAATTTTTGAACGAAACACAACTTTCGTTTCCGATGGAAAGCATATCAGTAATGGCTGAAACTGGACGCAAATTCCGTTATTTAAGCCCTATGGCTCGTTTGCGTAAAGGTCAGTTGATGAAGTAAATATGAGACCCATCGGCGAGAACGAAACATTCAATAATTAATCACTAATCCACTTAAAAAATGCAAGGATTATTAGGAAAAAAAATCGGAATGACATCCGTTTTTGGTGCTGATGGCAAGAATATCCCATGCACCGTCATTGAAGCCGGTCCGTGCGTTGTAACACAACTCAAAACTGTGGAGAAAGATGGCTATAATGCCGTGCAGGTAGGTTTCATGCAGAAAAGCGAGAAACATGCCAACAAGGCAGAGATGGGTCATTTCAAAGCAGCCGGTGTTCAACCCATGCGTCATCTTGCTGAGTTCGATGGTTTTGACCAGGAGCTCAAATTGGGCGACACGATCAACGTTACGATGTTCGAGGAAAACACCTATGTGGACATCGTCGGTACCAGCAAAGGTAAAGGTTATCAAGGCGTAGTTAAGCGTCACGGTTTTGGTGGCGTAGGTCAATCGACACACGGTCAGGATGACCGTCTTCGCGCCCCCGGTTCGGTAGGTGCTTGTGCGTATCCTTCCCGTATTTTCCCCGGTACCCGCATGGCAGGTCACATGGGTCAAGACCGCGTAACCGTTCAAAACCTGCTCATCCTCAAGGTCATTCCTGAGTATAACCTCATCATGGTTAAGGGCAGTGTTCCCGGTGCAAAAAACAGTATTGTAACCATTAACAAATAAGCAGTATGGAACTTAGTATTATGAATCAAGCCGGTCAGGATACCGGCAAGAAGATCGTTCTGAATGACGCTATCTTCGCCATAGAGCCTAACGACCATGCTATCTATTTGGACGTTAAGCAATTCCTCGCTAACAACCGCCAAGGTACAGCCAAGGCTAAACAACGTAGCGAGAACGCTCACTCAACCCGCAAACTCGGTCGTCAGAAAGGTGGCGGCGGTGCTCGTCCGGGTGATCTCAAATCGCCGGTACGCGTAGGCGGTGGTACCATCTTTGGCCCCGTTCCTCGCGACTATAGCTTCAAACTCAATAAGAAGGTTAAGCAGTTGGCTCGTCGTAGTGCATTGAGCATGCGCGCCCAAAACGGTCAAATCATCGTGTTGGATGCCCTCAACTTTGAGGCTCCCAAGACCAAAGCGATGATTGAAGTGCTCAAGAACCTGAATGTGGCAGATAAGAAAGTGCTGTTTGTGATGCCCGAAAGCAACACCAATGTGATGAAGTCGGCTAACAATATCCAACGCACATTCGTAACCACCGTAGGCGAACTCAATACCTATTCAGTGATGAACGCCAACGCCATCATCCTCACCGAAGAGGCCGTGAAGGGCTTGGAAGGAACTTTTAACGTATAAGAAGGAGACCTAAGTTATGGCAATTATTATCAAACCTATCGTCACCGAAAAGATGACCGCCAATGGCGAAAAATATAATCGTTACGGGTTCCGAGTAGAACGATTCGCTAACAAACTGCAAATTAAGAAGGCAGTGGAAGAAATGTATAATGTACAAGTGCTGGACGTGAACACCATGGTGGTTGCTCCCAAACGGATGCAACGCTGGACGCGCAGCGGCTTACTGAAAGGTAAAACCAATGCCTACAAGAAAGCCATCGTTACATTAAAAGAAGGTGAAACAATCGATTTTTATAGCAATATCTAAAAATGGCTGTACGTAAATTTAAACCCTCTACACCGGGGCAAAGACACAAAATTATCGGCGCGTTTGAAACAATTACCGCAAGCGCACCGGAGAAGTCTCTTGTATTCGGCAAACGCAAAACGGGTGGACGTAACAATTCCGGTAAGGAAACGATGCGTTACATCGGCGGCGGACACAAGCAGAAATTCCGCGTAATTGACTTCAAACGCAACAAAGACGGTGTACCCGCAACAGTGAAGACCATCGAATACGATCCCAATCGTTCGGCTCGTATTGCACTGCTCTTCTATGCTGACGGTGAGAAGCGTTACATTCTTGCACCTAACGGACTGCAAGTAGGACAACAAGTAGTTTCCGGAAGCGGCGTCGCTCCCGAAGTAGGAAATGCTCTGCCCATGGCGGAAATACCATTGGGAACCATTATTCACAACATCGAGTTGCGTCCTGGACACGGTGCACAAATGGTGCGCTCGGCAGGTACGTTTGCCCAACTCGCCGGTCGTGAAGACAAGTATGCGATGATTAAGTTGCCTTCGGGCGAATTGCGCAAGGTGCTGTCAGCCTGCAAAGCCACTGTCGGTGAGGTGGGCAATAGCGACCACGCACTGGAGAAGAGCGGTAAGGCCGGTCGCAGCCGTTGGCTCGGTCGTCGTCCGCACAACCGTGGTGTTACCATGAACCCTGTAGATCACCCGAT
>DFIN01000008.1:0-160 GCA_002372135.1 Bacteroidales bacterium UBA3696 | reverse complement strand
AAGGTCGCGCCAGCGGTGGACATCCGCGTAGCCGCAAGGGCTTGCTCGCTAAGGGATACAAGACCCGTCATCCGAAGAACCAGAGCAATCAATACATTATTGAGAGACGTAAGAAATAACCTATAAAACAGAAGAAACTATGAGTCGTTCATTAAAAAAA
>DFIN01000012.1 GCA_002372135.1 Bacteroidales bacterium UBA3696 | reverse complement strand
AAAAAATCACTTCGCGTAGGGCGCAAAAAAAATAGACTCACTTCGATGGACTTTACTAAGGCTTGAACATTTACGCTTCTTGCTAAACAAATAAACCTCGTCTTACGGAGCATCTCTATTTTAACACCCGAGGGCGGAAAAGGGAGGAAATTCACTCTTTCTCTCTCAAAAGCGGCTGCAAAAGTATAGCCTTCTACACAACTGACCAAATTCTATATACACTTTTTTATGAAAAAGTCTGTAAATAACTGATTATGAGAGATGATTGATTTTGTATAAAAAAATATAAAAATGGCAAAGGTGCGGTATCAGCAAAATAAAAAGCATAAAAATAGGCATAGCGTTATAAAAATATCCTACTTTTGCGGCGTTTATGTGAGATGACGGCAATCGAATTGCCGTGCATATAATAACGAGAATCGATACAATAATACAAATAGATACAATAATACAAATAGAACACAAATAGATACAATAACAAAATAGATACAATAATAAATACAAATAGGTTCCATAATACTAAAAGATAAATAACAAGAATAGATATGAAAATAGGTGAAGGAAAGATGCGTTGGTTGCCCTACGTGGTAGGTGTGATTTTCTTTACGCTGTTCGGGATAGTTTATTGCATGCCGTTGTTGGAAGGCAAGGTGCTTCAGGCGGGCGATGTAATGAACTGGGAAGGTGCTTCTCACGAGGCGCGTGAATATAAGGAGCAGACCGGTAAGACGACCTGGTGGACAAATTCGATGTTTGGCGGTATGCCTACGTTTCAGATTACGGGCAGCACTCCCGCCAATCAGTTGCGTGGCACGATGGAGCGAACAAGCCATTTGGGATTTCAAGGCGATTGGGGTCCGATAGGTATATTGATAGCCTACTTGATAGGTTTTTACCTGATGTTGCTATGTTTTGGGGTAAATCCATGGTTGAGTATATTAGGTGCGTTCGGTCTGGCGTTGAGCAGTTATTTTATGCTTATTATCCCTGCGGGACACTTGACAAAGGCGAGTGGTATAGCGGCATTGGCTCCTATGATAGGGGGGATGTACGCTATTTTTCGCGGTCGCTACTGGTTAGGAGCGCCATTATTTACGATATATGGTATCATCGGAATTACGTTGCACCCGCAAATGACCTACTACGTGGGTATGCTGTTGGGTGTGCTTATTATCGGAGAGTTGTACATACATGTTCGCGAACGCAGTTGGAGCAAATTGGGTATAGCGCTATCTGTGCTATTGGTATGCGGTCTAATGATATACGGCTCAAAGATGAGTTGGATTGAGATGAATACGGAATACTTGGCAGAGACGATGCGTGGCGGTCATTCCGAACTGAATCAAGAGGAGTCAGAGAGATCCACAGATGCGGGGTTGGATATTCAATATGCTACCGCGTGGAGTTATGGTGTGGGGGAGACGATGACGTTGATGATTCCGAATTTTATGGGCGGTTCGTCGGGTTACGATGTGGGCACAAAGTCGGTGTTGTATGACGAATTGGTCAAAGCCCGTGTGCCGAAGCAGAGTGCAAAGCAGTTTTGCAGCCAAGCACCTACTTATTGGGGTGAAAAAGCATTTACGAGCGGTCCTGTGTATATAGGTGCGATACTCTGTTTCCTTTTTGTGTTGGGACTGCTGATTGTGGACGGACCGTATAAGTGGACTTTGTTGATTGCTACTATTTTTTCCATATTGTTATCATGGGGTCGGAATTTTATGCCGCTGACGGAGTTTTTCTACCAATACTTCCCGATGTACAACAAGTTTCGGGCAGTGGAGAGCATATTGGTAGTGGCAGAGATAACGATGCCGTTGTTGGGTATATTGGCTGTTCAGAAGATTGTATCGTCGGATAACCGCAAGCAGTATATTACACCTATATGGGTATCAGCCGCTATCACCGGAGGTATTTGTTTGTTGGTTGCGTTGTTTGGAGGCGACCTATTTGATTTCACGTCATCGTATGATACATGGAAAGGGCAAGTGGGTAATGATATATATAATATAGTGGTGGATCAGCGCGCCTCGATGATGCGTTCGGATGCATGGCGTTCGCTGCTGTTTATCGTGTTGAGTTGCGGTTTGCTACTTGCCTATGTGACAAGCGAGAAGATACGCAAAGGGCATCTGTATGCTGCGTTGGGTGTGTTGCTATTGGCAGACATGGTGCCGGTGGATCGTCGGTATTTTGGCAGCCAACATTATGTATCAGGTCGTGACCACAGCAAGTATTTCGGATTGCAATCGTGGGAGGAGGATATTTTGCGGGACAAGGATTTGTCTTATCGCGTTCTGAATGTAGCCGCGAACACGTTTAATGATTCGCGAACGAGTTACCGTTTGAAGTCCGTTGGCGGATATAGTGCAGCCAAGTTACGTCGTTACCAAGACCTGATAGATGCCCATATCACGCGCAACAATATGTCAGTGCTGAACATGCTGAATACTCGCTATTTCGTTACGCGCGATGGAGTTCGTTATAACCCGGATGCCTACGGCAATGCTTGGTATGTGGACGGCTATGAGGCTGTGAATGGGGCTGATGCAGAGAGTGCAGCGTTGTGGCAGACCGACTTGCGCCGTATGGCAGTAGTGGATACAAGTTACACGGAGAACAAGGCTTTAATCGGTAAGGAGGATATGATACAAGGTGGTTCGGGTACAATTCGCATGACCTCGTATGCACCGGATGTATTGGAATATGCTTCAGAAAGCGAACAGGACGGGATGGTTGTTTTTTCGGAGATATATTATCCAAAAGGCTGGCGCTTATACATTGACGAGCAGGAAGAGTCTTTGTATAGGGTTAATTATACGCTTCGCGGTGCTCTTGTTCCAGCCGGAAAGCATCAGATACGTATGGAGTTTGTCCCAGCCGCCTTAGGGACCGACCGTTGGAGCATGGCTTGCATTATTGTTGCGCTGTTGCTAAGCCTAACAGTCCTCGTGTTACATTTCGTCGGAAAAGGACGAGTTTCCACCCTTTTAGGGGAGTCCCTGTAAGTGTATAACCGACGAGGAGTACGATTGTACCTCCCCATTTAACGAGTTCTTTTCCTATTCTTGAGAAGTATTTAGAGCGAGAGATGGCGCGTGTACGCTGTCTTTCGCTTTGTCCTATTTGCAGAGTAAGGCGGTTAAAGTAGTCAAGTTCTAGTTTTTTTTGCGGTATGATATGGTGCAGAATCATTTTTGGCAGGTAGCAGAAGCGCATATCTTGCGTTTTCATCTTATCGAAGATGTCTTTTTCTTCTGCGCCCATCAGGTTGTTTCCTTTGCGTCCTAAAGCCGTATTGAATAAGCCGACCTTATTAAAGACATTTGCCTGATAGGCAGCATTTCCCCCACCCGGGTATCTGTCTAAGGGGAAGGAGCGTACTTGTTCACCGTAATATAAATAGCCGCATAGCAGTTCTTTGGTAAATCGAGTCATCCACTTGGGTTCTGCCGTTTCATACAGCGGAATGATGGGTCCTCCCACAGCGCTGATATCAGGATGTGATGACATGTAGTCGGCTATCGTTCGCAGATACCACGTATCCACAAGGGCATCGTCGTCAATATAGACGAGTATATCGCCTTTTGCCTCTTTGATACCACGGTTTCGGGCGGCTGACAGTCCTTGCTCGGGCTCAACGGTATAGCGAAAATGGATATCGGAATGCTTTTGCACAAAGGCATTGCAAATCTCACGGGTATTATCTGTGCAATTATTGTCAACTAACAGAATTTCATATTCGCTCTTTGCCAGATCGTTGGCGGCTATGCTTTCTAAGAGCGGACCGATATACTTTGCCCGGTTATATGTACAGATGATGGCGGTTAGCATATATTCTCAGATTGGATAATTTCCCGTATTTCATTTATAATCTGTTTACCTCGACGGGATTTATGCGGATGCTCTGCATATTGAAATACTGCTACTCAAACCTGGCGATGGTTGGAGCCGGTACACCTGACATCTGCGCTAAGGTTTGTCTTGACAAACCCTTCTCCAAACGTCGTGCCCGCAACCGCTCTGCCAATTGTTGCATCAACTCGGCCGATGATATTGAATTGAAGGAATAATTCATTTATAACAAATAGAATAATGTTCGTTATTAAAAGAATAATTGATTTACTTATATTATTCGATAAAATCATTGCAAAGGTACTGTTTTCTAATGTTAGCATTGTTTAAGATATGTGTCTAAAAGTTGTGTTACGAGATTTTCTTTGCCTTCCGCCACCTGTTTCCAGCAAGAGCCGTTGATGGTATGAAGCCATGTACGATCGTCTATATACTGGATTATATCGCCGTGGTAATCATCGCCCTCTCGTATTGACACTTGCTCCACGATGGGGAATTGCAATTCGTTACGATTGATCGATCGATAATAGGAATGCCATATAGAGCCACCTGTATCCATATAAACTGCATCATCCGATTGCGTGGGCATGAAATCTAAAGAAGCAAGAGATATGCTATTTGTTCGGAAGAATGCCATCCCGGGCCATATATACCAAGCCGTTCCTCTCACACGCAAAACACCATATAGCTCCTGCGTCTCCAGATGATGAGCTATGCTATACTGCGCTATAGGGAAGAGGTCGTGATCAATGAAAGCCGTTATGGTGGACTGTCGCTTGGAAAGCACCCACCTGCAAAGATAATTCAATACTGCCGCGTGAGAATAACTCGTGCCTATGTAATTAAGATAATCTTTCGGCAAAGAAATATAACTGATCTTCTGCTCACGACAGAATTGCTCTATTTCAGCACGCACCGACGGCTCGGTTGAATTATCGGCGATAATATAGGAGTAGTTATCCAATATGTTTTTCTTAACCAATTCATATTGATAACGGATAAGGTCAGCGTTATTGAAAGCTACAACAACAATGTCCACATGTTTTTTCTCTTGAATTGGTTTAAGAGTCAAGTTAATTGATTTCCTTGGATGTTGCGATAATGTCATTCGCTCCAATATGCGTACTATTATTCTAAATATTTTTCTTTTTAAAGTCATTTTGGCTATTAATGAATTTCAAAATTTCTTCACTTGCTTTCTTATGCATCGTCTCTCCCCAGAATTTCTGGAGAATGGATTGTTTGTCTTCTGGTAGGGAGACATAATTGCCTGAACCTAATAATTGGAGAAGCTGTTCAAAAGAAGATACTTTCTTACCTACCACATTTTCATCAAATGGATAGTAGAAATCTCTATCACGCACATATTCTTCATAATCATACAAGAACAAAACGATTTCCTTTTCCTGCATGAGCAAATAGTCGTACAGAATTGAGGAATAATCGGTTATCAGTACATCCGTGAAGGGCAGTATTCCATATACGTCCATTGTAGCATTTACAAGGATTATGTTCGAATACCCGTTGATGACCTCCGTACGCGTGTTGGGATGCGGTTTTAATAGCATTAGTGCCTTTTGTTTTACCAACATTTCGTTGAGAGCCTGCAGATTAAACTGTTGCACGAACACGTCTTTCTGGGAATCTCGCCATGTGGGCATGTAGATATAGACTTTTTCGAACGACTCTATCGTTTGGATGAGTTGTAAAGTCTCCTTCGGTTCATACTTGGCAACAAAGTTTCGCACCTGTTCTTTCCGCATTTGTAGGATCGCATTACGCGGATAGCCCGACTCTAAGCATCGTTCCTTCGGAATGCGGAAAGCAGAGGCGAACATCAACGTCTGGAAAGGGGTAGAGGACACCAGATAATCTGGTCTCTTGAAGGACTCCGGATGATAGAAACGCTCCTTAAAAGTCATTTTAACGAATCTGTCGGCTAACGGGCCTTGATTGATGTTAAACTCACAGCGTTTGAGCCCTACTCCATGCCACAAGTTAATGATCGTGGCATTGCCGGAAAGGCAATACATAATATCCGAGGAATAGGAATTGACAAACCAGTATTTGGCGCGTAATGCTTTCCATACACCCACCGGTGATAGTACCCAATATGCCGGCAAACCTAATGAACGGACATAACGAACCGTTTTTCTGTTTACCGATAGCCAGCAACAATCCAGATTCTTATAATGTTCTACTGCATAGATAAACAGATATTTACTATTGTCACTGAAACTTCCTTTGTAGCTGCCAAAGGCAAAACGCTTGGGGCTACGCGGGAATAAAAAAGAGAATGGGTAAATCAGGTAACAAATTATGTATGCCAGTGTCTTCATTTGCGTTTTACGTCTATTACTTCTCCTGTACAATCTGCTATTAAGGTATTCAAAGATGCGATTGCTACTTCCTCCGATTTCAATAATGTATCTTCCGGTTCGTTCCCGAAATTGGAGACACGCATCGGGGTTTTGGTTCGTTCCGGATTGATACAATTCACACGGATATGATCGTTAGACCACTCTTCCGCCAATGCTTGCACTAAATTGACAACCGCTGCCTTAGTTGCAGAATAGATGCTGTACATCATTCTTCCGCGCGTATAACTACTGCTGGTATAGGCCAATAATGCACCCTTCGTTTTCTGCAAATAGGGATAGGAGGCTTTCGCTACATTAATGATGCCCAACATATTCACATTGACCGATTGTTGTATGCGCTTGTATTCCATACTTGCCAATGCTTCCTTTACCAATATACCTGCCGTGTTCACCACAAAATGTATCGCTCCCTCTGCGTCATATACTTGTTGCAACGCTTTGCTCACTTGCTCATAATCGCTGACATCCACATGATTTAACGAACGGCTGAAACTGTAAACTTTTGCACCGCACTCTTGTGCCAGACGTGCCACATCGGCTCCGATACCATAACTGCCGCCAAAGGCGACAAGCACTTTGCTCTTTAATTGTTCTTTCGTCTTTTCCGTCAATGCGTCTTGGCTGCCCTCCTGACTTTTCAACTGAAAGAGTTTATCCACTAAGAACAAGTCTTCCTTATAAGTAATCTTCATGTTAAAGACTTCGCCTTTCACTACATATACCGGCGTCTCAGGCAGATACTTACGTACCACGCCGCAGTCGTCCGTGGTCACGAAATTTGGATCTTGCAGAGCAATTTCGTATGCCTTGTTTATAACACCTCGTTTGAAACACTGTGGCGTCTGACCGCTTCGGAGCAAAGAACGGGTGGGGATTGCGTTGATGCAGTCAGTGTCATCCACCTGAATGATGGTGTCTGCCACTGGAATAGCAACATCTACGGCATCATATTCTTTTAGGGCTGCTATACAATCATTGATTATACGGTCGTTCACGAGCGGACGGACGGCATCGTGGAATATGAGATTATCCGTACTATCCGTATAGGCATTGATGGCAGAGAGGCTGGAATGATAGCGTTCTTTTCCGCCAACTAATATTTTGCGCACTTTTCCATAATGATTATTGACAACCAATTGCTCGACATCGGCAATAAATTCAGGACGGGTTACTACTGCTACCTCATCTATCAAATCATTATGTTCAAACACATCTATCGTGTGCTCGATTACTTTCTTTCCAGCTACTTTGAGGAACTGCTTGGGCAGGTCGCGCCCAAACCGCGAGCCACTGCCGCCTGCTAATATAACCGCGATATTCATATTCATCTATATCTATTAGCGTTTTTGCTTCGTTCATTTTGCGGGTTACTATCCCGCGTTTCTTCGTCAGCTGATACGAGCGTCAGCTTGGAGATTCCCATATTATTTTCTCTGTAAGTTTCCTGATTTAATTAATGGTTTAGCGTTAGACCACCTCATTCAAACTTTCTGTTATAGGCTGCCAAGTATTTGGTGATTCCATAATTGTTTCAAAAATTCTCCAGCCGGAAACACCTCCACTCCATTGAATATGCGCGGTTTCTCGTCTAATGAGACGATAATCAGGCGTGCACTCAACCGGGTTGCAGGTTTCTCTTGTTAAGCAGATAATTGGGGATTGCCACATCCATATAATAGAACTTCGGAGCCTGTCTCAACTTACGTTTCTTGACATGCGCGTAGGCAGGTACCATAAATCCGACTAATGTATCTTGCAATATTGAGAAGTATTCCTTCACCGTCTTGGAATCAACGCCACAATCGGACGCTATATTGCTATAATTAACCATTTCTCCGTCAGTCAGGGCGGCTATTTCCATAAAGCGGTTGAATGATTGCAAGTTGCGCACCAAAGACTCCGCTTTTATCTCCTCTTTCAGATACACGGCAACATAAGCCTGCATGCGTTTCCACGCGGTATTCGCATCCGTCAGATAATGCCGGGGCAGCATGCCTTGATTAACCGCCTTGAACAAATCAAAATCCTGTAACTCTGCGCTCACCAAAGGGTATAAATGCACCGGTAATGCCCTTCCTCCTAAGGTATTGACTCCTTGCCTTTTCAGTTTACGGGCACTGGAGCCGCACAATATAAAACGCATTCTCCGCTTAACTATGAGACGGTGAACTTGGTCTAACAATTCAGGTAACAGAGGTATCTCGTCTAAATACTGTCATTCGCTACATCTATATCTATAACTCTTTGTATCATAGTATCTTATGTTGCGCAAATTCTAAATATTCTGCTGTTTTTCGGAACTATACTCCGAATATTTCTATATTTTTCGGAATAGAATCACGCTGCAAAGGTACTGATTAATTAGAATTGTATGAAACAAATGAGTATTTTTATTTCATATCATTGTTTCAAGCACCCTTTTGGCACCACATAGACCCCATCTTCCCGACGATAGGCATACCTGCCAAGACCGACCAGAACCATCATAAATGACGGGGCTTTCATTCGGGTCGTATCAATTTTACCGGCTAAATCTTTCAAGACTTTGGCACCTTTCTCTATATCGTCCTCTCCTCCCAACTTGATTTCAATCAAGCCGTAAGAGCCGTTATCCAGATGCAGAACTGCATCGCACTCCAAGTTGTTTTTGTCGCGGTAATGATAGATTGTTCCTCCCAATGCTTCGCCATATACGCGGTTTATAATCGTTCATTTTTCTGTCATTTTGAAAATCGCCGCAAATGTACGATAATAAATGAATTACATTTTTTTTATTACTTTTTCGGTCATTTGGCGGGAAATCGTTCGGTCATTTGGCGGGAAATCGTTCGGTTATTTGGCGGGGAGGGATGTCATTGCGAAAGGTTATTTTTCTGTTAGTTTCGTCGCCTGCCACGATATGAATTAGGGTATCGGGCAAATAGTGTAACACGATACCGGCATCGTCGGTGACATGGATACCATCGGGATCGGATAGTGCCAAGTCAAACGCGGTTTTGATGAGTGATAGGCGGAAAGCCTGAGGCGTTTGCGCACGCATCATGGTGGAACGTAAGGGAATGGATTGAACGGTTACATCGCAGGTGGAGGGACGCACTTGATAAATCGTGTCGGTTACGGGCACTGCCACGCTCACGGCTTCGTATCGGGCTAATGCATCGCCTACTTGTTGCAGGATTGTTTGACCGACAAAGGGTCGAGCCACATCGTGAATCCACACATTGACATCCTCCTGATAATGCCGGCTAACGGCTTGAATGGCATTGTAGGACGACTCCCAACGTTCTTTGCCGCCTTCGATAGCATGAACCGAAGAGGGGACTGCCTGAATCCAATCGCGATGCATTACCACCCATATATCATCTATCAAGTCGCAAGAGAGAAATGTATCTATACATGTTTGGAGAAGGCTGCGTCCGTCGGAGAGCGGTAAGAATTGTTTCGGCAGTTTCTCGCCGAAACGTGAACCGGTTCCACCTGCCAACAGAATAGCTACATTCTTCATACGAGCATTTGGTCTATTATTTCTCTGACTGCTCCGTTTCCTGCTTTATTAGCAGCAACATAATCGGCTATTTGCTTTACTTGCTCCACGGCATCGTTAGGACAGCAGACGAGGCCACCCGCCTCTTTGACGGGGTGCATACACTGCAAATCTAAGATGTCGTCTCCTACATAGGCTACGTGTTGCAGAGTGTATTGGGTATGGTCGGATAGAGAATAGTTGCGCAACACTTGCAAGAGGGTTTCCAACTTATCGGTTACACCTTGATATAAGTCGGTAATGTCCAATTCGCGGCATCTATTTTCCACGATTCGGCTTCTACGGGCAGTAATGACCACCGGAATGATATGCGCTTGGGGAAGAATAGATTTTATTCCGTACCCGTCCTTTATATCAAAGGCTTTGAACAGTTCACCGTCTTGTCCCATGTAGATTTTTCCATCGGTAAGGGTGCCGTCCACATCCATGACTAAGAATCGTATCATAATTACCTCAGGTCGTTGGTGTATGCGTCCGGCTTGGAAATGGTATAAGCCGGTTCGGAAGAGATAAACTCGGGAGTTGTCAGTTTGAGCGTGGTAACGCGATTGCGTTCTTTCATCTCGAGATAGAGGGGCATATTGTCCCTTGTTCTGACGCGCAAGTTAAGGCGTTGCACTTCTCTTGCCGGATCGTCCGGTGTAAGGGTAATGAGTACCGTTTTGCCATCGGCAGCCGCTTTTTCAGACACTTGGGCTGATTGCGCCAGGGCTTTGGCGAAAAGGAACGGGTTGGTCTGATACAGTTCGTCTTGCGCGGGATGCGACAGAGTCAGTTCTTCGGTCTCGGCTTGGTACATATACATTGTTTCACCATCGTATGCCGCTTCCATACCGAGGATGGTAAGCAAGAATTTTTCGCCGTGCATGGTCAACTGTCCGCTATAGGTCATCGGCTGTTCGTTCTCCGTAGCGAGAGTAACCGTAAAGGCGGATTGAAGAATGCTCTGCTCCAAAGTCGTAAAGAGGGACGAAAGAGCTGTGAGAAGGATAAGCAGTGTTTTCATAGGCGGCAAAGATAGGGCAACCAAATCACTCCGCCAAATGTTTAATCAGTTTTTGCGCTTCGCGAGCAATTCGAGCCGCTGAATCGGGTTGAGCAAGCAAGGCGATTTGCTTCCTAAGAGATTGCTGTTGCTCATTGTCTTGGAAGAGTTGAAGGGCAACGGAAACAAGTTGAGATTGTGCATCTTTATCTTTGACGATGCAGGCGGCACCGCGATTGACGAGTGCCATAGCATTGTGCGTTTGATGGTCTTCTGCCACATTGGGTGAAGGTACCAGTATAGCCGCCTTGCCGAGTAGGCATAATTCGCTGATAGACGACGCGCCGGCACGCGAGATGACAATATCCGCCAAGGCATAAGCGTCAGGCATATTGTTCAGGAACGGCGTTATGACAACGCCTTCGCGGGGCTGAATTTGATTGAAATAGTTTTTGCCTGTCTGCCAGATGACTTGTATGCCTTCAGCAAGAAATTGGTCAAGTCCCTGCTCAATGCTCAGGTTGATGGTACGTGCTCCCAGGCTGCCGCCGATAATGAGCAGCGTTGGCCGGTCGGGAACGAAATGCACGCCGAATTGGTTATTAAAGAACTCGCAAGCGGCTACGGGGGAGCCTTGGGTGAGGTTTTGGCGAACAGGGTTGCCGGTAAGGATGATTTTCTCTTTCGGGAAGAAGCGTTCCATTCCTTCGTATGCCACACAAATCTTAGCGGCATCGTTTTTGAGGAGTTTATTGGTTACGCCTGCAAATCCGTTTTGCTCTTGCAGCAGTACTGGTATATGTTCCCAAGCAGCCGCCTTCATAGCGGCACCGCTGGCATAGCCTCCTACTCCGATGGCGACATCGGGTTTGAATTGCCGTACAATTTGTTTTGCCTGACGCAGCGAACGGAAGAGGTCGAACAATACGGATATGTTTTTCCACGGTTGAGATCGGTTAAAACCTCTTACGGGCAGTCCTACTATTTGGTAGCCGGCTTCGGGGACTCGCTCCATTTCCATTCTTGACAATGCGCCGACGAAAAGGATTTCGGCATCAGGGTCTTGCTCTTTGAGTGCGTTGGCTATACTGATGGCGGGAAAGATGTGTCCACCCGTTCCACCGCCGGAAATAAGGTACTTCATAGGGTTACAAGTTATGATGATTGTTCAATTTTTACTCATCCAGATTCACGACAGGCACGTCTTGATTGCTTTCGATGATGACAGTTTTTTGTTTGTCTCTCATTTGTTCTTGCTCTCGGCTCACAGCCATCATAATACCAAAGTAGAGGCTGGTCACGATAGCGCTGGTACCGCCGTGCGAAATAAGCGGGAGGGGTTGTCCTGTAACGGGTCCGAGCCCGACCGAGACTGCCATTGAGACGAAGGCTTGGCAGGTAATCATGAGTGCTAATCCCATTACAGTGAGCATGGCTCGTTCGTCACCTCTAAACTTGGTGGAGGCAAAGCATGCACGGAAGAGAATAGCAAGATAAAGGAAGATGAGTGCACATGCCCCAAATATGCCTGATTCTTCCACGATGATGGCAAATATATAGTCTTCGTAGGCAAGGGGCAGATAGTCTCTTTCTTGACTTTGTCCGGGTCCTACTCCGAACCAACCACCTCGCATGACAGCCACCTTGGAGAGTGAACGCTGCCGGTTGTCGTCCGTAATGCGAAACTCGGTCGTGGCGGGCTGTTTACGTTCGGCAAAAAAGTCATCTACACGTTTGACTTGCATAGGTGCACGCTTGAAGAAAACGGCTTTTTTACCGGTACGGACATAGGCATATTCCACGACAAAATAAGCGGCTACGACCATAACAAGAGCCGCAGCAATCGTAACGAGTATATATTTCCACGGGACACGTGCTAAGAACCACATCAGCAGCACAATGCCGGCAAGCAGCAGAGCCGTGGACAGGTTGCCTTTCATAATCGGCAGACAAGTAACGGCGGTCAGCAGAAGGGTCTGATAGAATGCTTTTCGCTTCTCGGCATCCGTTTTGGCTTTTGTAAGTAGGTCGGCAACCACGATAATCAGCCCTAATTTACCTACTTCGGCAGGTTGGAAGACAATACCTGCCAAGCGAATCCAACGAGTGGCTCCGTTGATGGTAACGGCATACGGATTGCCCGGAATAAGCAGAGAATAGAGACATAGAAGAGCAAAGCCGAGAATAATGTAGCCCATCTTGGTCAGGTACTTGCTACGCACGAATTGACATACAAAAGCTAATAGACAACCGGCAAGCAGGAAGAGTATCTGTCGGCCTATGGGACCAAGGATTGAGTTACCTTCCTTGAAGACCAACATACTGGATGCAGAGAACAGTTCGATGATTGCCACGGCGAGCAAGAAGAAGTAGAGCACCCAAAATGTGCGGTCTATATATTTGGTAAATTTGGAAATTTCCATAGGGCTACGAGAAAAGGAGTTATAATTGTCTGACAGCGTTCATGAACTGTGTTCCTCGGTCTTCGTAGGAAGTGAATAGGTCAAAACTGGCGCAACAGGGTGAAAGCAATACGGTATCGCCGTCTTGCGCCAAGTCGGCACAGGCATTGACGGCATCATGAAGGTTACAGGTAGAAACCATCCGCTTGGGAGCATCCTTATTGTCCTCAAAACCAAGTTGCGCAAAGTGTTGCACCAATTTGTCGTTGTTCACGCCCATAAAGACGAGGGCTCGGCACTTTTGCAGAACGAGTGGATCTATTTCGGTGTAATCATTGCCTTTGTCTTTCCCGCCGAGTATGAGCACAGTGGGTGTTGTCATGGCTTCGAGTGCGTACCAACAGGAGTTGACGTTGGTAGCTTTGCTGTCGTTGATATAGCGAACGCCGCGCACGGTGGCTACATACTGCAGACGATGCGGCACGCCTTGGAAGGACTGAAGCGATTGGCGAATGGTGTCATTTTGTATATTGAGCAATTGTGCTGCAATGGAAGCCGCCATGGAGTTGAGGCGGTTGTGCTGCCCTTGCAGGGCAAGTTGTTCAACAGGTATTGACAGCGGTTGAACATCGGGTCGGGCAGCCACCGTAAGGTGTTCGCCGTCGGTATAAGCCACATTATGTTTGTTGTTGCTACCAAAGGGATAGAGGGTGGCTTGGGGTTTGATGCGCGCTATTTCGCGGTCAATAACGGGGTCTTCGCTCCAATAGATAAAGGCATCGGCGGGTGTCTGGTTTTGCGTGATACGGAACTTGGCATTGACATAGTTTTGGAACTCGTGGTTATAACGGTCGAGGTGGTCGGGCGTTATGTTGAGCAGGATGGCTATGTTAGCGCGGAAGTCGTACATGTTGTCCAGTTGGAAAGAGGAGAGTTCGATGACATAGTATTGACGGTCCTGCTGAGCCACCTGCAAGGCGAGCGAATTGCCTATGTTACCGGCTAATCCGACATCCAATCCGGCACGCTGAAGCATATCGAAGATGAGGGATGTGGTCGTCGTTTTGCCATTTGAGCCCGTGATACAAATCATTTTGGCTTGGGTATAGCGAGCCGCAAACTCTATTTCGGAGATGACGGGGATATGTTTTTCCCGCAGTCTTTGAATAATAGGCGCGTCTTCGGGAATACCGGGGCTTTTGACCACTTCTTGAGCTGCGAGTATCCGCTCAGCGGTATGGTGATTTTCCTCCCACGGTATGCGGTTGGCATTGAGCAGAGCCTTGTATTCCTCCTTGATAGTGCCTAAGTCAGACACAAAGACCTCGAACCCTTTGGTTTGAGCAAGAATAGCGGCACCTGTACCGCTTTCTCCGGCTCCGAGTATGGCAATGGTATTCATCATTCGATTATCTGATTTTGAGGGTAAGTAAAGCAAATGCAGCCAGGATGAGGGTGATGATGCAGAAACGAAGCACTATTTTTGTTTCGTGGTGCAGTTCATTGGAGCCTCTGAGTAGGATGCGGCAGGTCGGGTCGTTCTTTATGACTTGTTCCACCGAGGTGCGGAAATGGTCGTGCAAGGGTGCTCGTTTCCATACGCGGACGTGTTTGCCGCGTTTTTTATAGAACTTATAGACTTGTGTTTGCAAGATCACGCTCACGCTTTCCATTAGGAATATTCCGCATATAATGGGCAGCAATAGTTCTTTATGCATAATCACGGCACTCACGCCTATAATACCGCCGATGGTCAGACTGCCCGTATCGCCCATAAAGATTTGCGCGGGGAAGCCGTTCCACCATAGGAATCCGACCAGTGCCCCCACGAAAGCAGCCAGAAAAACGACCAACTCCTGCGTACCGGGGATGTACATCACATCAAAATAATCGGCAAACACATAGTTACCACTCACATAAGCCAAGGCGAGCAATGCGATGCCGATAAGGGCGGAGTTGCCGGCGCACATACCGTCCATTCCGTCGTTGAGGTTAGCCCCGTTGCTTACGGCTGCCACCACAATGACTATAAGCAGAACAAAGAATACCCAACCGGCACGGTATTTATTTTCTTCGCCGAGCCATGAGAAGAGGTCGGCATAGTTGAGGTTATGGTTCTTGAAGAAAGGAATGGTCGTTCGCGTGGATTTGACTTCGGGGGATTTTTCGACGATGGTTATGTTGTTTTCCACTCGGGTATGGACTGTTTCGTTCATGACTGCCTCCGGGCTATACCGGAGCGTAAGCCCCACTATCAAACCGAGCAGGACTTGCCCTCCTATTTTGATCCAGCCGTTGAGTCCGTCTTTGTTGTGGCGGAAGGTCTTGATATAGTCGTCGGCAAAGCCGAGCAGACCGAGCAGCAACGTGGTGATTATCATCAGGATCATATAGATATTGGTCAACTTGCCAAACAAGAGGGATGCAACCAATATACCGGCTATGATAACGAGCCCCCCCATAGTGGGTACCCCTTTTTTGGCTACGTTAAAGGGGTCAATTTTTTCGTCGCGTTGCGTTTCGCTGATATGTTTTTTCCGCAAGAGGGCGATGAAGTATTTGCCGAGCCAGATGGATGTAACCAGTCCGATGACGGCAGCCACGATAGCACGGAACGAGATATAGGTCATCAGCCGTGCTCCGGGTAGGTAATCAAGGTGTGTAAATAGTTCGTATAGCATAGATTAGATGTATTTGCGTACTTGTTCGTGGTCATCAAAGTGGTGCTTGACGCCGCGTATGATTTGGTAGTCTTCGTGTCCTTTTCCGGCGATTAAGATTACGTCCTTGTTTTGGGCGATGGTGCACGCCGTTTGTATGGCGGCAGCGCGGTCTTCGATGATGAGTGTTTGGCGCAGTTCGTCTTCGGTAAGTCCGGCAGCCATGTCTTGGAGAATGGTCAGCGGGTCTTCGTCGCGGGGGTTGTCGGAGGTGAGAATGAGTTGGTCGCTGCCTTGCTTGGCGATACGCGCCATTTGGGGGCGTTTGCCTTTATCGCGATTGCCGCCACAGCCGACCACGGTAATGAGTCTGCCTTTACGAATCTCGTTGATGGTTTGAATGACGTTGTCCACTGCGTCGGGTGTATGGGCATAGTCCACGATGGCGGTCCATCCCTTCGGGCTGTGTATAGCTTCAAAGCGTCCGTTAACGGGTTGCAACAGGGAGAGGATACGCAACACCTCGTCCTTGTCGAAATGCAGGGAAACAGCCGCCCCGTAAATACACAATAGGTTCTGCAGATTGAACCGTCCCACAAGGCGCACCATCACCTCTTTTTGGTTGATGGACAGGAGCATACCGTCTAACCCCTCTTCCAAGATGGTGCCACGGAAATCCGCCATGGAGCGTGTGGAATAGGTATAACGATGTGCGTTGCAGTTCTGGAGCATAACAAGTCCGTTCTTGTCATCCTTGTTGGTCAAGGCAAAAGCGTCTTTCTTGAGGTGGTCAAAGAGTTGCTTCTTCGTATCGCGATAGTTGTCAAATGTCTTGTGGTAATCGAGGTGGTCTCGGGTGAGATTGGTGAACAGTGCACCGTCGAAGTCCAAACCGGCAATACGCTGTTGGGCAATGGCGTGGCTGCTGACTTCCATAAAGGCGTATTGGCACCCCTGCTGCACCATACGATGGAGCAGCCGATTGATTTCGAGAGCGTCGGGCGTAGTGTGGGTAGCGGGCACCGAGTCGCCGTCCACATAGTTAACAACCGTGGAAAGCAGTCCGGCACGATAGCCTAATTGGCGGGTGAGTTGATACAGGAGCGTGGCAATCGTCGTTTTGCCATTGGTACCGGTCACGCCTACGAGGGTCAGTTTTTGGCTGGGGTTGTCATACCATTGACAGGCAAGCAAGCCCAAGGCTTGATTGGAATCAGCCACCTGAATAATAGTGGCTCCTTCGGGGTCAAATCCGTCGAGCGACTCGCATACCACAGCCGCCGCTCCTTGGCGAATACAGGCAGCGATGAATTGATGTCCGTCGGCGGCTGTGCCGCGTTGGGCTACAAACAGATGACCTTGCTCCACACGCCGTGAGTCAAATTGGATGTCGGTTATTTCACGGTCGGTAGGACCGATGACCTGCAAGGCAGGAAGGTTTTGTATGAGTTGACTTAGCCGCATAGTATATAGGGATTTATCGTATTTTTTTCCACACTTTTTTGCCGTCTTCTATTTGGTACACGCCCGTGTATGCCATGGTCTGTTCGGCGATTTGTCTGACTACCCGTCCGCAATCCCAACCGGCATCGTAAGCCCCATAGTTATGAGGGTGGCTAATCATGCAGATACACGTATATTGCGGGTTCTCTTGGGGGAAATAGCCCACAAAGGTGATACGGTGCTTATGAGGGTCATACCTGCCGTTGACGAGCAGTTGGGCTGTACCTGTTTTGCCTGCGATACGCACGAGGTTGCTTTGGGCTTTATAGCCTATTATCTTTCCCTTGTAGGAGCGCACGGAGGCAGTACCGAGTTGGTTGTCCCATACCACATCGCCCAAAGCCTGTTGCAATTCACGCACCGTGGTCAGGCTGCAAATATGCGAATGGAGGCTTCGGGTGGGAAACCGTTTTTCGGTTACACCATTTCGCTGAATGGATTGCACGAGACGGGGTTGCATCATTTGTCCGTTGTTGGCAATGGCATTGTAGAGGCTCACAATCTGCAGGGGACTGAGTTCCACGGAATAGCCGTATGCCATTTTGGAGAGCGTTACCTTGTCCTTCGGGATCTCGATACGCGGTGCTTCCGCTCCCGGTATTTCGCAATCGAGCGAATCACAGATACCCATTTTGCGCAGTTTGGTCACGAATCTCTCCGCTTTCTTATCATAGGCTTGGGTTACCATTTTGGCAAAAGCGATGTTGCTGGATACGGCGAGTGCGCTACGGAGGGTATAGACGGTGTCATTGGGGTGCGAGTCGCGGTGTTTGCTGTCGTAGTAGATCCACGGCTGACGGGTTACGGCTATGGTGTCATCTATATCCATCTTGCTATCGTCAAGGACAGCCATGAGCGAGAAGGTCTTGAAGGTGGAGCCGGGTTCTACCCGCTTGACGGCATGGTTCTCTTTTTCCACGTAGTGACCGTCTTCCGTGCGGTCAAGGTTGCTGATGGCTTTGATGTCGCCCGTTTCTGTTTCCATAAGAATGCAGCATCCCCAGTCGCCTTCCACGAGATTGAGCCGCTGACGAAGGGCTGTTTCGGTGATATCCATGAGTTGTGCATCAAGGGTGGTAACGATATCAAAGCCGTCAATGGCTTCTTTGATGGGTACATCAGTCAACTTACCTGCCACTTTTTGCTTTCTTGACAGTCCTTCCGTGCCGTGAAGGTAGGACTCAAAACTTTTTTCTAATCCGGTGTACCCTTTTCCGCTTTCCGAGTAGATCGTACCAAGCGTGCGGCTACCCAGACTGCCGTAGGGTTTAGCGCGGAGGTATTGCTGCTCAAAATGGAAACCGCTGGCATAGTAACCGCGATTGACCAAGGGGAGTTTTTTTATTTGCTCCATTTCGATGTAATTAACCCGCCGCTTGCAGACGCGGAAGTCCTGCCGCGAGGCTTTTTTGGCATGAAAAGCCTTCACCATTCTGGCACGGTAGGCCTGAGGGGTGGTATCCTGCAATATCTGACTCAATCCGTCAGCAATGGAATCCACATAACGCAAAAAGAGAGAATCGCGGTTGAGATGGAGAGCCTCCACGCGCGTATCCATATAGACATAGTACTGCGGCACACTGCCTACGAGGAGGTTGCCATGAACGTCGTAGATATTACCGCGATTGGGACGCACGACCACATCCGTTTTGATTTGGGACTTCTCGACGGACTGCCACCGCTGTCTTTCGGCTGTCTGTACATGCAGTATCTGCACGATTACCGCCATGAAACATAGTAAGATAAATAGAAAAATGGCGGCAAAGCGGAGAATGATATTTTGTTGTTGCTCGGACACGGTTGCGGGTACATTTTTGGGGGGTTATGGTTGGAGTTGAATCGCCGGTTTCTTGTTTTCGCGCAGAGGGCTATTCCGTTTTTTCAGTTCTTCGGCTATCGATGACTGACGCGTCATGTCCGTGAGGTCGGCTTGAAGGGTGAGCAGTTCGTAGCGTGATTTCTTGAGTTTACCTTGCAGATCGCCCAACTGCTTGTGCTGCTTTTCTGCCTGATACCCCGCATAGACATATAGAAAAAGGAGCAAGACGATGAGCCCGAGCAGTTTGTACTGTCTTCGGAACCATGCACGGGTAAATATACTGCCGTTGAGGACTTCTTGCAGGGTAACTTTTTTCATGGATTTTACAGTTTTTCAGCCACTCGCAGTTTGGCACTGCGTGCGCGGGGGTTGGACTGCACCTCTTCGGGCGTGGCAGTACGACCTTTTTCTATGATTCGGAAGGGGGTCAGTATGTTGCCATAGAAATCTTTTTGCACTTCCCCTTCAAGGTTGCCGGCACGGAAAAAGTTCTTGACGAGCCGGTCTTCCAACGAATGGTAGGTCAATATGGCTATCCTGCCGCCTTTACGGAGGAGTTGGGTGGCAGAAAGCAGCAATTCGCGCAAGGCTCCCAGTTCGTCATTGACCTCAATACGCAGGGCTTGAAAGAGGAGGGTTAGCGTTTTTTTTCGGAGAGGCGCAAGTGTTTCTATATCTAAGGTGTTTTCACCGAGGGCGATGGCGGCGAGTTGTTCGGTGCGCAAAACAGGTTGCTGCTGCCGTGCTTTCACGATTCGCCGCGCAAGGGGACGTGCTTGGGATAACTCACCATATTGGTAGAACACGCGCGCTAAATCCTCTTCACTATAGGTATTGACTATATCGGCAGCCGTCTTGCCGCCACCACGATTCATACGCATATCAAGCGGTCCCTGAAAACGGAATGAGAAGCCGCGCTCGGCGGTATCAAAATGGTGAAAACTGACCCCTAAGTCCGCCAATAACCCGTCAATGGCGGAAATGTGATAATAGTCCATCCACTGGCTGAGGTAGCGAAAGTCGGAATGAACAAAGGTGAAACGGGGGTGCTCAGCGGCGAATAAGTCGGGATAGGTTGTTTGCGCTTGGGCGAGGGCGTCCGGATCACGGTCAAAACTGAACAGTTGTCCTTGGGGGGACAGTTGCCCATACATAGCACGGCTATGCCCGCCCCCTCCAAAAGTTGCATCCACATATACACCTTCGGGGCGAATATGCAAGCCTTCCAATGTTTCGGTCAGCAGAGCGGGTATGTGATAGGGAGTGGACATAGACGATGGTTTAGCAGTTGTTTTGTTGTTTGGTGCGGTTGATGCGTTCGCGTATTTGGTCGGCGAGGGCGCGCTGGTTGCTGCATTTGGCGTTGAAACTATCGGCAGCCCAAAGGGCGAAGCGGTCTAACATTCCCACAAAGAGCAGGTCTTGCTTGGCGCCGAGCAATTGGAGGTTGGGTTTGGTAATCAGTACGCGTCCTTGGGTATCCGTTTCCAAACATTCGGCTTCCGCCATGAACTGCATGAGGATGAGTTGATCGTCCGCATTCCACTCGTCCAACGCCTGCCGGAGGTCATTCACTTTCTTGTTCCATACCTGCTCGGGATAGAAGATGAGGCACTCGTTGTCGGTGTCGCGGCGCATGATGATGCGCGCCGAGTTCATCTCCTTGAGTATGCGGCGAAAAGTAGCGGGCACAAAGATGCGCCCTTTCTCGTCCGACTTAACGGGTATGCGTCCTATGAATGTATTGTCAAGCATGACGGTAGATTGACGATTGTTTAGCGGTCGATTAGCGATTGTTTAGTCGTTTTTTTCTTAAAAATCCGCCGCAAAGGTAACGTATAATTTGATAGTTACCCCACAATTCCCCACAAAAAAGTTTTCAACAAAGTTTTCAACATTCATCTAACAATTTCTATTCTTTATATAATCCTCATTTCTTGCGACTTATTGGCATTATACACAATGTGGGTAATAGTGGGGCAAAAATAACATGTTCAAAAATAGAGTATGACTTTTCAGGAATCAATTCCGCAAAAGTCATATTTTTAGTCGGAATTCACGACCACCTACCCGACTGCGAAATTCAGTGTGGTTACGCCGCAAAACATAGAGGAGTTTCTGCGCATTTAGTCTGCTCAAATTCGTATTTTATTTACAAAATTTCTCAAGAATACGGAACATCTGTCCATAGTTGTCAAAAAAACGGAAATTGTGCAAAAAAAAGTGAAAAACATTTGGTGGGATACACAAAGTGTACTACTTTTGCGGCGTATTAATCACACAAACTCCTCAACAACTATGAAAAAGTACATGTACCCCGAAACGAAATTTTATGCAGTAGTAATGCAGGCATTGATGGGAACATCCACTGGTCCAAATTATACAGAGACGGAGGGTGGTGGTAATCAAACAGATAACACAAAACCTTTTGACTAGGCTTGATTTGTTTGATAGGTTACTTTTAGTAGCCTGAACATTTTACTACTGAAAAGTATAGCAGATAGCGGAATGGCTCACACGAGTTATTCCGCTATCTGCGTTTGCGGGGTCGTTGTAGGCAGGCTCTGCGTCCTGTAGGTTCATCGTTTTTCGTCCAAATGTGGGGTAAAAATATACGATTTGGACAAAAAACGATGGTTTTTCGTCCAAATGTGGGGTAAAAACATACGATTTGGACAAAAAACGCACAAACAGGCTTGGTGGAGTCAAATAGGTATAGTACTTTTGTGCGTGCAGAAATGCAGAAATCGTTCGGAGACGTAGAAACCGTCCGGAAATTCATGAACAGAAGGGACAAAACGACATAACCAGACAAAGGATATGGAAAATCTAATAGGCAGAACGGCAGAAATAAACGAACTGAATAGTGCGATGCAATCTCAAAAATCGGAGTTGGTGGTCATCTATGGTCGCCGCAGGGTTGGCAAGACCTTCTTGGTTCGCAGTTTCTTCAAAGACACCTACACCTTTCATTATGTAGGTGCGCACGGCAAGAACAACCAAACGCAGCTTCAATACTTTCGCGAGACATTGGAGCAGTATAGCCGCAAAAACCTTGCTCCATTGGCTAATTGGCACGAGGCTTTTCTCGCATTGGAATCCTATATAGAGACGACAAAAGAACAACGCAAAGTGCTATTTTTTGACGAAATGCCGTGGATAGACACGCAAAAGAGCGATTTTGTGAGTGAGTTGGAGTACTTTTGGGCGAATTGGGTTCAGAATAGGGATGATATAGTATTCATAGCCTGTGGCAGTGCCTCCGCATGGATGAAGGAGAAATTGGAGGACAATAAAGGCGGCTTGCACAATCGAATCACACGAAGGATATATCTCCGTCCCTTCTACTTAAGCGAATGTAAAGCCTATCTGAGAGCCAATGGGTTTGACTGGGATGACTATCAAATCATGCAACTATATATGATAATAGGAGGTGTTCCTTACTATCTTAGTCTGCTTCAACGTAATTTAAGTTTGATAGAGAATGTCGATGCCTTGTTCTTCCGTATGGGTGCGATATTAAACGATGAGTTCAACGAACTATACAATGCCTTATTCAAACAGGCAGACAGATATATCACTATCGTACAGTTTTTATCCTCCAAGCGAGAGGGATTTACGAAGTCGGAAATAGCAGCCGGTACCGGCTATTCGGGCGGGGGGCTGAGCAAGATGCTGGATAATTTGGAACGATGTGACTTTGTATTATCCTACTCACAATACGGAAACAAGACCAAACAAACCTTGTATCGCTTGTGCGACTTCTACACATTGTTTTATTTTCGGTATATCAAAGACAACCGCACACGCGATGAGCAATACTGGCAACATCATTTTCAGGATAGGAGCGTAGCGGCATGGGAGGGCTATTCGTTTGAAGAACTATGTCTTCGCCATTTGCCGCACCTGAAATATGGTCTCGGCATATCGGGCATAGCCACTGCCGTATCTTCGTGGCGATACAATCCGCCCAAAGACGATCCGCGAAAAGGTGCTCAAGTGGATTTGGTTATTTCGCGGGTGGACAAGATCATTCACCTATGTGAGATGAAGTTTGCAGCCGGCAAGTATGCTCTCACGAAAGATTATGCCGAGCGGCTCAACGAGCGCAGGCAACTATTTATGGAAGTGAATAAGGTGTCCCGCGGAGTGGTACATACCTTTGTTACACCATACGGTCTGAAAGATGGTAATCATCTATCCATTGTCCATTCGTCGCTTACGAGCGACGATCTATTCGCCGAACTGCCTGACCGAATGGGATAATTTTGCAAAATAAGACAGTTTAGTTTTGTACTCCACTGTATTTCAGATTATTCCGCAATGACAGAGGATCGGTTAATTGGAAGACCTGAATAGGAAGAGGTTATTCGTCCTCGATGGGGAAGAAGCCGGTGGGGTTGAGGATAGTGTAGCGGGTCATGGTTTGGTTGCTCTCGAAGCCTATACCTTGAATGACCGATGCTTGGCGTGTGATGGTGATAGCGGAGTCGGAGAAGATACGCTGCTCGGGTTGCACCCAGACGAGTTGTTCGGTTTCAAACTGTTCGCCTTGTTCGTTGAGGGCGATGACCCTGCCGGTGAGAATCCATTTTTCTTCCTGGTCGAGGTACTTGGCATAATCGGCTCGCAGGGAAGCCTGCACCGCCAGTTGTTCGTCAAACTCCTCGAGGTAAATACCTTGTGCAAACTCCCAATAGGAGGGTTGTGCTTTGTCGAAAATCTGCCATTGTGGCGCGGAGATGCGATAGCGCACTACGCCCGAATCGGAAATGAGCGTCGTTACGCTATCAGCAGCGAGGATGGGGGTAGCGGCGCGGTCGGTAATGACTTGGACGGATTGCCGATGGGACGACGAGCACCCCATAAACAAAGCAGGTGCTGTACAAAAGAGTACGGCACCTGCTATGTATATACGTTTAATGGGCAGCACGGCAAATGGTTCTTTCGTTGATCCAGCCACCTACGATAAATGTACCTTCTCCAAATTCACCCGGGAGGTCGAACATATCCTCCTTGGTGGGGAAGTACTTGGAATAGGAACTAATCAGTTTGTTGGCATCGTCCGCGCAAGTGGGGTCCACCTGTTTGGCAGTCTGAAACTTATCCACAGCCGCCCAGAAGACTGTTTTGTTGAGGATAGCGGCTTTGGCACCGTACTCACTTTCCGAATAGGGTCTGGCGGCGGCGTAGCACATACCGATGAGCAGATAGCAACGTCCTTGTGAGGGGACCACTTCGAGGCTCATACGCGCATAGCGGCGTGCTTCGACATAGTTCTTCAGTTTATCGAAATAGATAGAGGCTATATTGAAGAGATAATCATCTTTGTCGTCATCGTCTTCTTCTTCGATGAGAGAGATGGCTTCCTCATAATACTTGATAGCACCTTTCCAATCCTCTTTTTTCATGCACATGCGGGCACAGCCGGCTGCAGACTCTTCGGAGGGTTGCATCTTGTGGGCACTCTCGGACGCGGCAAAATAGACATCAGATTCGGTGCAACGCACTTTCTTATAGAGATTCATTACTTTTTGCAGGTTCTCCATGTTCTCTTTGTTGGCAGCGACATAGCCGGCATAGAGGCGGTCGAGTTGGTCGCAGTTAGCGGCTCCGGAAACGGCAAAGAGGTTGTCCACATAGTCTTTTTGCTGTGCGGCAGCGGAGGCGTTCTTGTTGGTATGGTCGGCAGCCTGCTGCTGGATGAGGCTGCTTACGAGCGAGTAGTCGTTGATGAACTGCTCACCGTATTTATCCGGCTCTTGCTTGTACATATTGTAACTGACTTGGAAGAACTCAACGAGCACGGTCAGTTTGGAGCGACCTTGCAGTTCGGTAACCGACTGTTTGAACCAAGGGTATGCTTTGTCTTTGACGGGGTCGCCGGGGAAGTGTTCGCAATACTCCAATCCTTTTTCGCCCAATATATAGGCAGTCGGGTACTTGGTGTCGCTGCCGAAGAAGCGGATACGCATGTCGCACATGTCAAGGGCGAGTTGAGCCAGACGCTGTTTTTCTGCCTCGTCCGTTGTGTTGGCATACAGGTAGTCCACAATCTTTGCGCCATCGGTATAGATGGATTTATTGGCATTGGGACATTCGTTATAGACAGCCATCCAAGGTTCGTAGGCTTCGGAGAACTGCTTGGCTTTCACAAGTGTATGCACTACGGACACGTTTTTGATGCACTCAGCGGTGATGGTGGGGTCTTCCTCCTCGTAGAGTGAAGCCGCCTCGTCGGTAACGTTCATCTTGGGCTGTTTGGCGATGGCAAGTGCTGGCAGAGCCGCGCACAAGGCAATCAGAATAAGGGTGTTGAGTTTCATATCGGGATAGATTTAAAGATTGCGGATTATAGTTTGCGCTTGAAGAACCAGTTTTCTGCCACGGCGACATTGAGCGTCAGGCGAAGGCTGTTTTCGACGATGGGTGAAGCCGAGCGGCGGTGATTGTATTCGAGCGCGACATTAAAGAGCGTAGCCGAGGTGCGAAGCGGGAAACCCATACCTGCCGTAACGGTAAAGTCCTTGTTATTGTTGGTTTGCGTATAGGAGTCTTGCACGGCAACGCCTACCCGCCAGAACATACGCTGACCGTAGTGTCGGCTTTGCTTATTATGTCTATACTCACAGCCGAAGGCATATCGTGAGCGGTTGCTCAGTATATTAGTCAGCCCGAAGTACTGCGCTTCGCTCCATAGTTGGTTGCTGTATTCGGCGGCAACAAGCAGTCGGTCGTCAAAGCAGTAACTGCCTCCTACACTATAATAGAGCGGTGTTTGAAAGCCGCTTTCCTGTACACGGATGGAGTCGAGGGTTGCGAGTTCATACTGCACGAACTGTCCGCGCAAGTTCTGCTTGTTCTCCACCACGGCACCGAGCACCACATTATGCCGATCGGCAAAAGTATGGAAGAGTTGCGCTCCGTAGCGGAAGCGGAAGGAGCGGACATTCATGTTTTGGTACATGACCGTTCCGTTGAGGTTGGCATCGGAGAAAGCGAGGGTAACGGCATTGGTGGCATCGCCGAACATATAGTAGGCATTTGCGCCAAGGGCTACCCAGTTGAAGAGGTTGAAACTAAGTCCGGCATAGACGTTGGTTATTCCTCCTTCGCCTTGGTAGGTGAGCGTATAGTCGTAGCCGCCTTCAGTACCTTTCAAGGTAAAATCGTAGCCTACCGCCGAGAAAGGAACGACACCGGCGGAAAAAGCGATGTGTTGCTTCCAGATGGGGAATTGGAGGGTAACGAATTCGAGGTTGCCGTTGATGCGGTTGCGACTGCCGTTGTTGTCAGCATAGTTGGTATAGAGTCCGCTGGCAGCGAGGTCGAACATGAAGGTAACGCTATCGCATGCCGTAAAAGAGGCGGGTTGGGAGGGGTTGATGACAGAGCCTCGGCGCAAACCGGCGGTCATACCCCCCATACCGCGATATGCCACAGGTACATTGTCGTTCATTTCGCCATATCCGTATCGCGAAGAGGGAGAGGAAGTGGCGTTCTGCGCTGTCATATAGAAAGAGCCTGCCCAAACAAAGGCAAACAAAAGGATATATCGAGTGAATCTGCTTTTCATCGTACCAAGTAAAAATCGCGCAAAAGTAGCACTTATTCCATAATCTGCAAAATCTATACCAAAGCAACAGGCAGAAAAACGGCCACGAGCAGAATGATGATGCCCCACAACAGGAGTTTCAGGGACTGATAGGAGGCACCTCTCCACTCTTGCATAAGGAACTGCCACGGATAGGTGAAGATAGTCTGAAAGACGAGGAGAACAGGAAAAGCATAGTGCACCAGCGATGCAGCGTCCTTGAAGAACACCCTGCCCACTGACAATGCATAGAGAGGGGCAAACTCCAAGGCTGCCACAAGGATGGCTATAATCAGGTTGGTTTTCCAGATGAGTGGTTGGCTATAATCGTTGAACGAGTGGTGCTTTGCATTGAGCACAAGGCAATAGATCGTGTTGGTAGCAAAAGCCCCTATTCCCATCAGGAAAATAGACGGCAGGGCTTGATAAACGACCTGCGTCTCGGGCAAATAGATTCCGTCGCCCATAGCCAATCCGCCATTGAGGCATGCGGCAAGCAGACCGCCCAATAGGGCAAAGAGCCAACCTCTGAGTGTATTGAATTGACGACGGTCGTCGTCTTGGGGGGAATAGGTTTCTACGTTTTTGCGGTTGCCTGCTTTGCCGACCAGCAGATAGCCGACCCATATCACAGCACAGCCGACCCACACAGCAATCGACCATTCCCACTCAGGATGGGTGTGAAAGAAAAGGGTATGGAGAATAAGGGCGGGCAGCAGAATAGCGAAGGTTGCATTCATAGCCGTAGAGACGGCTTTCCCTTTTTCTGCGCCGAGGTAAAACATGCTTTTCTCCAGAAAGACTACGCTCAACGCCCACATGCTGCCCATAGCCACCGTGGAGAACAACTGCCACATTGGAACCTCGGCGTACAACTCAAAGTACAAGTAGCCTTCCGGCAAAGCCAACATACTGGCTGCCCAGGGGATAAAGATATAGGCGAATATACCCTTTACAAAGGAGAACGATTCCCACGACCAGCCGTTGACCATATTGAGGGGGACATAGGCAAAGGAGTGGGCAAGAGCCCCGATGGCAAGAATAAGGATACCGATATAGAATTGGGACATAGCAACAAAGGAGTTAGTTAATCATAGCCGACAGCCATATTTTAAGACCTAATAGGATAAGGATGGAACCGGCGATCCAGTCAGGCGCAAAGGGCAGTTTTCCGCCCAAGCGGTTGCCGAGGGCATATCCGACGAGCGTAAATAGGGCAGCCACAGCTGAGATCATCAGAACGGCTTTTAGCAGGCAATCGGGAAAGGGGACGAACAGGATGCCGACTGACAGGGCATCTATGCTGGTAGCCACGGCGAGAATAAGGATATGTCCCACCCACGAGCGGACGGGCGTAACCTTTTCCTCTTCATCTACGGTATGGCGATAAGCGTTCCATAGCATCTGCCCGCCGACAGCGAGCAATAGCAAGAGGGCTATCCAAGGGGCATAGCGACAGATAAGGTCAAAGAAGAATGAGCCTACGAAATAGGTGATGAGCGGCATACCTCCTTGAAAGAGCGCGAAGAGGATAACCATAAGGAGCACCCGTCTGATAGATTGGTGCGGGTGCAACCCTTCGGAAAAAGCAACGGCAAAACAATCCATAGCCACCCCGACGGCAAGCAAGAGGATGGTCAGCGTGTCCATGGGTTAGTGTTTGTACTTGTAGCGGGAGACGGTTTTTCCTTTGGCTATATTATTGAGTTTGGAGCGGACGAACTGCTTGCGGATGGGGGATATACGGTCGGTGAAGACATGGGCTTCGAGGTGGTCGTACTCGTGTTGAACGATGCGAGCCTTGAAGTCGGTCAGCGTCTCTTCATGCCACTGAAAGTCGGCATCTTGATAGCGTATGGTGATTGTTTTGGGGCGGACTACATTTTCGGATATGCCGGGCAGTGAAAGGCACCCTTCGCTATACGAAACCGTTTCGTCGCTACTATCCACGATAGTGGGATTGATGAAGGCTTGCTTGAAGTCCGCACATTCGGGGTAGTCATCTTTCAGTTCGGAGCCGTCCACGACAAAGAGGCGAATGGACTTCCCTATTTGCGGGGCAGCCAATCCGCACCCTTCAGCCGCCGTGAGCGTTTCGTGCATATCGCTGATGAGTTGCTTTAGATTGGGTTCGGTATCGGGTTCGATGGGTTCGGTAGGTTTGCGCAGAACAGCCTGACCGTAGAGGTAGATGGGGAGGATCATTTTAGTTGAAAGTTGAGAGTTGAAAGAAGTTGGAGAGTTTGGAGTTTAGAGTTTAGAGAGTTTGGAGATAGTCTTCGAGGAGGATGCATGCGGCGAGACGGTCCACTACCGCTTTGTCCTGCCGCTGTTTTTTCTTCATACCGCCGAGGATCATAGCTTGGTGGGCAAGGGTGGAAGTGAATCGCTCGTCGTAGGGTATGAGCGGAATGTCGGGGAAGTGCTGCCGAAAGACGGTCATGAACGGCCGTATATACTGCATGGATTGGCTTTCCTGCCCGTTGAGTTGGGTGGGATGCCCGATAATGACCTGATCCACATTGTTTTGCCGGAGGTAATCGGTGAGCCACGTGAGCAACTCGTGGGTAGGCACAGTAAGCAACGGATTAGCCGTTAGTCGGAGCGGGTCCGTAACGGCTAATCCGGTTCGTTTTTGTCCGTAGTCGATGGCAAGAATACGTCCCATCGGAATTATTGGGCTAACTCGTTGTACTCTTTCTCCATACCGAGGCGGTAGTAGAGGGAGCGCAATTGGTGTTTATAGGTATCGTTTTCGGGATTGAGTTGGTAGGCTTTTTGGTAGTAGGGCAGTGCTTTGCGGAACAATTCGGTGATTTCCACGCGCGCCAGTTTATAGTCATTGGCGTTCATGTATGCTGCTTTTTCGCCCAATTCGTTAGCCATATCCACATAGACGATCCCGTAGTTGTACCACAACTCGGCATTCTCGGCATCCATTTGCAGGGCTTGTTCATAGACAGCAACGGCTTCGTCGTAGCGGTGTTGGACTTCGAGGATGGAGCCTTTGAGCAAGAGGTATTGCACTTGCGGGTCTTGCTTCATGGCTTGGTCGATATAGACGAGTGCTTCATCGATAAGGTTGGCATTAACGAGGTTGTTGATACGGTTTTGCACGAACCACGAGTCGTTGGGGAAACGCTGTATGCACTCGTCCAACCACTGGTTGGCAGACACGGTGTCGCCGAGGTTGAGGTAACTCTGATAAACATACTGTGCACAGATGGTGGCTTTGTAGTCCTCGTCCATCAGACTCATGAAGTCATGAAGCGCATCCGCATATAATTCGGCATAGAAACCGACCATGGCGGCGTTGTAGCAAATGTCTTTGTAGGTAGTGTCGCGCGGCATTTGCTCTTGGTATCTGCGCTCCTGCATCATTTCGAGGTTAGGGATGGATGCATACGCTTTGAAAGCCTCGTAGGATTTGGCATAGTCTTGTTTCTCCCAAAGGTTTTGGGCATAATAGACGAGTTCGTACTGGCGGAAATAGGTCAGCATTTTTTCGGCTATCTGCCGGCGTGTGCGTGTGTCGTATTTGGCTTTGCCTTTTTTGTCATAGACGGGTGTCATAGCCAATTTGTCGGCTTGGAGCCAATAGTTATAACTTTCGAGCACGGCTGCTCCGCGCACGTTATAGTCGGTTCCGCCTTTGCCCATTTGCAGTTTGAGGTATTCGGCTTCGTTCTGCTGGTAGCCAATCAGACCTGCTATGTACCATGTCTCGGCTTGGTCTTTTGTTTCGTCGTTGGCGAGTGCTTCCTTGATGGCGGCACGAGCGGCGGCGAAATCGGGTTTCTCGGCAAGGGCGAGGTTCTTGGCTTGGCGTACGTTGAGTTTTTGCGCCATACAGCCTATGCTAACGAGCATCAGGGCTGCGAATAATAGTGTTTTTTTCATCGTTCTATTCCTTTCTTAAAGTGGGTTAGAAGATTGTAGTTTGCGTAGGAGATTGGGTGTTATTGTCTGTGCTGTTGTCGGCGTTGTCATCGGTGCCGGTATCAGCGTTATCATCCTCATCTTTGGGTACGATACAGCCGAACATGAGTGTATCGTTGCGTTTTTGCAGTTCGATGAGTTTGACCCCTTGCGTGGCACGTCCCATCACTCGGATGGTGTCCATAGCCATACGGATGGCTGTTCCGGACTTGGTGATGAGCATGAGGTCTTGGTTGTCGTCCACGGCGTGAAGTCCGACGAGGTGTCCTGTTTTGTCGGTGATATTCATCGTTTTAACACCTTTGGCACCGCGTGAGGTGATGCGATAAACGGGTTCGCCGTCCTCATCATCAAGGCGTGTGCGTTTGCCGAATCCGTTTTCGGAGATGACGAGCACCGTCTTGTCACTATTGTTCTCTACACAAATCATGCCAACTGCGTGGTCTTTGCCGTCTTCGTCCAATCGGATGGCTCTGACGCCGGATGCCGTTCTGCCCATGGGGCGAACAAGGTTTTCGGGGAAGCGCACCAGTTTGCCGTTGTAGGAAGCGATGAGCATTTGGCTCTCGCCGTCGGTGAGCGTAACGCCGATGAGGGCATCGCCTTCGCGCAGTCCGACGGCGTTGATACCGTTGGCACGGGGTCGGCTATAGGCTTCGAGGGTTGTTTTCTTCATCAAGCCGTTGCGCGTGGCGAAGATGAGGTAGTGGTTCTGCACATAGTCGGGGTCGGTGAGGCCTTTGACGTTGATGAAGGCACATACCTTGTCGCCTTTTTCGAGGTTGATAATGTTTTGTATGGCGCGTCCTTTGGATTGGCGGTTGCCTTCGGGCAGGTCATACACTTTCTGCCAATAGAGTCGTCCGTTGGCGGTGAAGAAGAGCATGGTGGAGTGCATGGATGCCTGGTGCACATACTCGATAAAGTCTTCGTCGCGCGAAGAGGAAGCGCGTGAACCGATACCTCCCCTACCCTGTTGGCGGAAGTCGGCAAGCGGGGTGCGCTTGATGTAACCGAGGTGGGAAATAGTGATAACCATATCGTCGTCGGCATACATATCTTCGGGATTGAACTCGGTAGCCATCTTGACCACTTGGGTACGACGGGGGTCGGCGTACTTTTCTTTTATCTCCTGACACTCGTCGATGATGAGTTGGTAGCGGAGTATATCGCTGGCGAGCAGTTCTTTGAGGTGCTCGATTTGCTGTTCGAGGTCAGCATACTCTTGTTTGAGTTCGTCAATACGCAAGCCTGTGAGTGCACTGAGACGCATATCGACGATGGCTTTGGACTGGAGGTTATCCAATTGGAAGTGTGTTTCGAGGTTGGTTTGAGCGTCTTGGGGTGTGCGGGAAGCACGGATGATGCGAACCACCTCGTCGATGTTGTCCACGGCAATGATTAAGCCTTCCAAGATATGAGCACGCTCTTCGGCTTTGCGCAGTTCCCAGCGGGTGCGGCGCGTAACGACCTCCATACGGTGCTCAATGAAGTTGCCGATGAGGTCACGCAGGTTGAGCAGCATCGGACGACCCTTGACAAGGGCTATATTGTTGACCGAGAAAGAGGATTGCAGGTCAGTGTATTTATAGAGTTTATTGAGTACGACTTGCGCATTGGCATCGCGCTTGAGTTCAACCACGATACGGATGTCGCGTTTCGATTGGTCGCTGATGTCGCTGATACCCTCTATTTTCTTTTCGCTGACGAGGTCGGCAATCTTCTTGACGAGTTCGCTCTTAACCACCCCATAGGGCAACTCGGTGATGATGATGTGTTCACGTCCGTTGTTTTCTGTTTCGATGTCGGCATTGGAGCGAATGATGATGCGTCCTCTACCTGTCTCAAAGGCATCGCGCACACCTTGGTAGCCGTAGATAGTGCCGCCGGTGGGGAAGTCGGGTGCCTTGATATACTGCATGAGTTCGTCCACGGAGATGGGTTCGGGCACTTCCGTTCCGTCGGCTTTGGCTTGCTCTATGGCTATTTGGCGTTTGACGTATGCCACGCAGCCGTCAATCACTTCGCCGAGGTTATGGGTCGGCATATTGGTAGCCATACCGACGGCTATACCGGTGGCACCGTTAACGAGCAGGTTGGGGAAGCGACAGGGCAGAACGACGGGTTCGCGCAAGGTGTCGTCGAAGTTGAGTTGCATATCCACGGTATCCTTGTCGATGTCGCGCAGCATTTCTTCGGCAAGTTTGCTCAGTCGGGCTTCGGTATAACGCATCGCGGCGGGGCTATCGCCGTCCACCGAACCGAAGTTACCTTGTCCGTCCACAAGGCAATAGCGCATGTTCCATGGCTGCGCCATACGCACGAGCGTGCCATAGATGGACGAGTCGCCATGCGGGTGGTATTTACCCATCACCTCACCGACGATACGGGCACTTTTCTTGGTGGGTTTGTCGCTGGTATTGCCCAGTTCGTTCATACCGAATAGGACACGGCGGTGAACGGGCTTAAATCCGTCGCGTACATCAGGCAGGGCGCGGCTTACAATCACGCTCATCGAATAGTCGATATACGATGAGCGCATTTCTTCATCAATCTTAACGGGAATAATACGGTCTTCTGACATTATAGTTGAGAGTTTATAGTTGATAGTTGAAAGAAGTTGAGTAGTTATAAGTTGAACAGATGAGAGTTTTTCTGTATTCAACCCAAAAAGCGCGCAAAGGTAGCAAAAAACGGTCATTTCCAAAAGGATTGACCGTTTTTTTTCGATTTTTCGCCCTTTGATATCGTTTTCGGCAGAGGGTCGGCAAAGCCTTGTACGTGCCTTATATCGCAAGTATATAGCCTTTACGGGCAAATAGCATCCAGCGGAGCATCTAAAAACAGCGTTTATTTGCGGTTATGCTGCTGGATGTAGTTTTGGATGCTTTTTTGCAGTTCAGGGATGACATTGGCATCCTCTTTGCGCAAGAGGGTTCGTCCGTTGCCCACTCCCGTTTTGACGCTCTTGTACTGCGCCTTGCCGAGTTTGAAGCGGATATGGTCAAAGTCTTTGCCATAGACATCCAGTCCGAGGTGGAGGGGTTTGAAGACGGATATATGGTAGTTGAACGATTCGTCCAATCCTTGCACGCCGCCTACGCCCACTTGGTACTTATCCAGCGTGAGCATAAAGGGGAAGATCTGCACTTCGTTGTTTTCCACAAGGGCTTCCACGCTGAGGCTGTCGATGTTGTTGCGTGTTTTCTTGGAGAACATGAGCAGTTTGGCTATCTCCGAGAATGTCTCTCCGTCCAACAGCACCAGATCGCGCCCTCGCAGCCATGCGCCGGCGTTGATGGAGGGCATATTGATGGACATATCGCTGTTGAGACGCAGTCGCGCTGCTGCGTCCAAAGACACCGACCCGTCGAAGGAGCGAAGCATCGGCATGACGGAGTCCAACTCGGGCAACGCCTCCACCAGTTCGCCTATCTGCACACTGTCCATCGAGATGGCAGCAGCCGCAGCGGCTTGGGTTGTGTCGCGGCAAGCATAACTCATATTCATCACCATCTTACCTACTTTGGTAGAGGTGGACATATTGGTAATCGTAAGTACCTGCTGATTCAGGCGCACATTGCCCGTAAAGTCGTTGAGCCGCATCTCGGAAAAGATGATGGTATCCACATTGGCGCGGAACGATATGTTCAAGTTGCGAGGTATGACGACAAGCGATGCCGTTGAATCGGCTTCGACAGAAACGGTATCGACGTTGGCGGCAAAGGCTGCCGAATCGGTCAGGGCTTCCATGTTCTGAGCCATTTGCAGGGAGTCGAGTTGCCCTATTTTTTCTTGCTGCCGGCGCAAGGCGCGCGTCAACTGATTGAGGTCAATACGGGGTGAGGTGAGCGACAAGTCGGCACGAAGTGTTCTGCCGCGAAGCAGGTATCGCCGCCAGTTGTACACATCGCCTTTCAGCGAAATGAGCGATCGTCCTACGCGCAAACGCAGGCTGTTGAGCGAGACCGTATCGTCGTTGAGCGTGAGGTCCATCCGGCGGACGGTGGGGCGCAGCGGGTCGCCTTGGTGGCGAATACCGAAGGTGCGGACATACACTTTGCCCTTGGTATGGAAACGCTTGAGGTAGGCATCCATAGGTGCACTGTCCTGCATCATGACGGCGGTGAGTCGGAGCAGCGAATCGAGTGTAACCGTCGTTTGTTCGCTGTCGGGTATCGGGGTGCGGGTATGTTTTTCTCGGTCCACAATAAAGCGGCGATAACGCGGTGTGGCTGTAGCGTTCAGCCGCACCGAGTCGAGCAACATGCCGTTACGAGGTTTGAGAAAGAACACCGAATCCATACTGATTCGCGCCGTGGTGGCGGGTACGAACTTGGCTTTCTTGTCGGGCAACATGGAGGCACTGACACGCAGGCGTTGCGCCAACAGACGCACAGTATCAAACTGCTGCAAGTCAATGCCATTGAGGCTGACCGAAGCGTGCAAGCGAGGTACCGTATGGTCGGTCAGGTCGTCGGCATAGAGGTTCAGTCGCGCTCCCTGCATCTCCGCTTTGGTGCCCCTGCCATAGTGCATCTTGACTTGGCGGAAAGCGAGATGGGCATTGAGCAGTGCCGTATCGCGCCGGTGCGTTCGTTTGGACACGCGCGCTGTATTGGTCATTGCGTCCAAACGGAGCGAATCGATAAAGAAAGCGGTTCGCGCCTGACGAAGCCCAATGAACACATCATCGCCTCGCACAGTGGTCTGCGAATGGATATCGTAGATCTTGCGCTGCAGGAGGTCGGAGAGGAAGAAACGGGTATGTATGTCCGTTCGCAATGTTCCCCGCACGCGGTATTGCCGGTCAAGGGCAAAGAGTTGGCTGAGTTCCCTGAGATAGAGTTTGGCACTGCAATCGGCATCTATATGTTCGCGCTTACGGACATAGGATGCCAGTGCGTGCGCATGGATATGCGAGCGACCTGCCGCAAAACGCAGCGTATCCAAGAGCATATAGGTCGAGTCCGGCTGCTGTGCATCGTAGCGAGCCTCGGCTCGAAGCGAGAGGTTATCCAAGTGAATGGCACGGCGCGGGTGCCCGCCGTTGAGCGAATCAATGCGGAGTTGCACATGGACCGTTTGAACAAAGGCGGGGATGAAGTCATGGACGGGCGAGGTCCACTTTGTTACCGCTGAATATAGAGAATCAGACACGGGAGTCTTCGCTCCTACTGAGGCAGCGAGGCAGATACCGCCGCTCAGTGTATTGTCGCGGATGGTGAGTTGGCGGAGGGTGTCGGGCACGAGTGCCAACAGGTTCTCCACATGGGGAACAGACAACCACGCCCGGGCTGCAAGGGTATCTATTTGGCTGCCGCTTAACTGTGCCACAACGTCTGTCAGACGCAGTTGCGCGTCTGCTACCCTCAGTCCTATATTGAGCCGTGCCGACAGGGTCGTGTCCTGATAGATACCACCGGAGGCAACCTGCAGGCTGTCGATGGTGAGGTTGTCCACTTGCAGCGAGTCGGAATGTAGGAAGACGGCTCCGTCGGTCAGCCGAACGGTGTCCCACTCGAACACAAAGGGTTGTGTGGCGGTGGTGTCTGTGTCGTCCTCATCGGGCAGGAGGATATCAAAGTTGTACTGCCCGTTGCGCTCGGCAAGGTAGAGTCTCGGACGGCTCAGGAGTACATCACGAAGATGGATGCGCCCGATGGCAATGGCACAGGGCGAGATCTTGACGCGCAGGGTGTCAGCGGCGAGGAGGGTATCCGATGCGGGCGAGGACAACCGCGCTCCCAATGAGGTCACTACGGGTTGCACCAGTTCGACCTCCACATTGGGGAAGACGGACAGGGTGCGCAGGTTGAGCCGCTCGACGGAAGCGTCCGCCCGCACGGCTTGCGGCACGAACTTATGCAGCAGCCGGTTGGTGATGCGCGGAACGGTCAGACCTTGCAACAAAAGGACTACCAACAGGCATAGGCCTGTCGGCAGTCCGATGATCCAGAGAAGGATTTTTATTCCTCTTTTCACTTGTTCTCAGCCTTTTGTACTTTGCGTCGGCGCAAGAAGACGATCCCGCAAGCCGCTGCCGCAAAGGCGAGCATCACCCAAGCGTCTCCTACGGGGGATTCGTCTGATTGTCCCGATTCAGGACCGTTGATGAACGAGTTACGGCGGTGGTTGATATCGCTACTACCGGTGGACCCTACCGTAGGATCCATGATGGGCGATACGGCACCTACGGGTGTTACCTGTGGGGCGTACTGACTACCCGAACCACGCAATGTGGAAGTAGACTGAAAGTCTTGTGCCATAGCGGGTGCTGCCCACAGCAGCCCCGCTAAGATAATATTCAAAACCAGTTTTTTCATATCTATGTTTCTGTATTTAGTGATTCGATATTACTCAATTGCTTTTCCTTCGGCGTTGAACACGCGTCCGTTCTTGAGGATATAGAGTTGTCCGTCTTGAACGAACTTAATAACTTGTTCCCCGTTGGCATCATTGCCTACCGACTGAATGGCGGTGGGAGCCTGTGCGTTACCTATTTCGAGTACGAAGCGTCCGTTGGTAGTACCGGCACTGAGTTCAGTACGATACGTACCGATGAGCAAGTTGGTGCGTGTTTCGGTCAGGCGGTCATAGAGTACGACAGTCAGACCGTCGGTGGAAGGCATGGAGAAGGTGTAGTAGCCATCTTGCGCAACGCGCACACCCACTTCCACCGTGGTAGTGGTATAGTCAGCGGGCAGCAGGTTGGCGGCTAACTGCACTTGACTGACGCGCCCCGGAACGAGCGAGTAGATATTGGCTTGGGGCTTGAACTCTTTGGTCAAGTCTTTGTTCATATCCAACCCTTCGGTGATTCCCTCTTCATGGGTGAAGCGAATGAAGGTATGGTCGGCTGTCTCATTATCGCCGTTGAGGTGGAGGGTGAGGTTACGCTCACCGTTCTGTTCGGGTGTGCGCTTGGGGGCTGCGAACGGACCGGCATTGGTTGTCCAGTCGATTGTACCGGCATATTGAACCACATAGGCTTGCATTGACTTGAAAGTAACCGAGGAAGAAGCAACGGCTACCAGTGTATTATCGGCGGTATTATGCCGATAGAGGAACGGAACATTATGTGGTACCAGCGTTTCGCTCTGTGATACTGCGGTTTCCGCTACCACGGTCTTGGTCCAGTTGGCATAACTGGGCACGCCAATCACGTTCCAGTTGGCATCTTTATACCAGCGGTCATCGCGCTCAATAGTGCACTCGTGCGTCTGAACGACCACGTTCTTGGACGAAGTCAGCGGCCATGTGATTGAACCCACCTCACCGCTTGACGGGAAGTAGAGCGATACGGATTGAACATTGTTCCCCCATACGGTAGATGTGGAAGTCATCTCGTCAAGATCCAAGCCAAGCAAGTAACCCTTGTTGGCTTCTAACGTGAAGTTGGCACGCTCGTTAGGCATAACCCATTTCCAATACGTTTCCACTTCAGCCCAGAAGCCGTTTTCAGCACGGGCGGCACCATCGTAGTACTGAATCATCCAGTGCTTGCCATACTCGCCAAAGCCAAATACATCACCAAGTTTCACATCAAACGGGAAGGAGATCCAGTAGAGCGCACGCTCGTAGATGGACTTACTTTCGTCCAAAATACTGCTTTTCTTCAATTCGAGGATGCCATATACGGTATCTACCTCCGTGAAATGCACATTATTGCCAAACGTGATTTGTGCGGCATCACCTTGGTCTTCCCTTACGATGAGTACATCGGCATTCAAGGCGCGCGATGTAGTCACGTTCTCGTCAGAAGCCAGATACCCTACGATGAGGTTGTTGGTCTTAAAGTCGTAGATTGCGCGCATGGGGATGAATTCATCAGTCTCACCGCCTATGATTTGCACGGTGGTGGACGAACTCAAGTCGCCAGTTTGTCCGATCAGATATTGCTCGTGATCTGTATTGTTATACTTATAGTTAGCAGTCAGACGGATACGCGATCCGGGTTTGGCTTTGAGGTCGCGCTGATAGATCCAGTTGTTCATATCAACGAAGGATAGCGTATCGTTGGTCAAAGCCGCGTCGTCAAAGTGTTTAATCATAGCGGTACCTGTTCCGTCAAAGGTCGATTTGGCATCGGTGAGCGATAGGAATGACGACTCCCAGCCGGTAGCACCGTTGATGTAAGTGCGCTTGAGTGTGTTGGTGGTTGAGTTGTAGGAGAAGCGCACATTGGCAGCCTTCGGTAATATCTGTTCTCCGCCGAGGATATCATCGCCTTCGAGGGTATCGCTCACGGCAATGCAGTAGTCGTTAGCAATGACGCACTTCACGTTGGTGCCGCCGCCATCACCTCCATTGCCCGAGTCAACCCACTTGCAGTAGAAGTAGTCGTAGGTGGAAGCATCGGTTGCGCTGAAGGTGGCGTTGTTCTTCTCCATCACGTTTTGCGTATAAGCGGTCCAGCCGCCGGTAGCGCAGTCGGTCTTGATATAGTAGTTGCCGGTGTAAGCCTCTATGTGGTTCAGCGTAGCGGCATCGTCGCCTGATAGTATCACGTCGAAGACATAGACACCCTTCGTGTCGGTTGTGAAGCCGGTCATACTAACCGCATTACCTGGGCTCCATACAGGGGTACCGGCAGATATACTCGTACATTTCTTCAGTACAAGCGAAGGAGAATGAGTGCTCACGTTGTCGATATACATCGAGTAGTGGCGCTCGCCTACCTCTGTGGACTTGATGATGTCGGAGTAGTGTGTCTTAGCCGAACCGTTGTTGTACGAGTGTACAAGCATATAGTCGCCCACTGCTACGGGGTAGGTGACGCTCAGGCGCATCACATCGCCTGACATATCAATTATCAGTGTATAGATGCCTTCCGATGTCGGGGTGATATAGAAGCGCGGGCTGCCGCCGTTGTACTCGCTCAGACCTATATTGGAGCAGTCGGTGTTGGTGATCGTGTAACCGTTTTCCTGTACGCTCTCGCCGAAGGTGATATAATGTGTACCGCCCACGTTATAAATCATATAGTTTTGGTAGCCATCAGTAAGTCTATCCACGCGCAGTTGGTAGATGATGGTGTTCTCACTGCCGATAGTGAAATTCCTATGGTCTTCCGAACCATCGCCGTTATCGGCAGGATCAACATAGGTGCTACCATTATAACGCACAATGCGATAACCTGCATCCGTGCCTACTGCCACGTTATGGTGCTTCCAATAGCCGTTGTAGTAGGTGGTTGTGTTGCGTGTGTCGGTGTTACTGTGTTGCGGTACGAACATATTCCATTCGGTCTTGTAGTCGCCGCGCATAATGGCTTCGTTTCCATAGAATTTATAGCCGACTCCGAAATTATGGTTACTGAAAGCAATGTCGTTATTAGTGTTTGGTTCGTCGCTATAGTTGTAGCGTGTTGTGCCGCGCGGAACGTATGCCCAATAGACATTGGTTGAGCCTTCTTGTATCATCTCTATGCCGCTGTAGTCGCTGCTACTGTTAGACTTAGCGCAGTCTTTATTTTCGCCGTCTTTCTCGTAACTGATGCTGAAGTAAGCATACACATTCTCCCATAGCGGTTCGTCGGAGTCCTCGTTCCAGTTGCGGAAATAGACTTTCTCCAACTCAACGAAGTTAGCGGTGAGTATCTCGCCGGAAGTTTCACCTGAGCCACCGCCGGTGAGGGTGATGGTGGTGTTATCCTCGCTGTTCTCTGCGCCACTGATGGAGTAGTCGGTGCAAGCGGTCTTGGTCCAACCTGCGAAGTAGTAACCTGTGGCTGCTACCGGAACAAGTGTGCGTGTGGTAACAGCACCAACAGTGGTACTTGTTACTACGTTATCGCCTATCTTGATAGAGCCGTTGCCCGTATGAGCGAGTGTGACGGTGGTCATGTTCTCTTGGAACTTCGCATAGACGGTCTTGTCGGCAGTCAGGCTGCTGAGTGTCAGCGTGTTCTCTGTGATTGTTGCACCACCTCCGCCGTTCACGTATGCTGTAGTACATTCTGCATCGCTGTACCAGCCTTCCAGCGAGTAGTTGGTTGCCGGAGATGCAGTAAAGGTAACGGAACCACTAGCAACAACATATTTGCCAGAAGTGAAGGCAAGGTCATCATTATCCACTACTGAGGTAAGGCTACCGCCGGTGGTGGATGTCTCTTTCACCTCACCGTTAGTGCCTTTCCACGTCAGCGTTTCGTATGTAACCGTATATGATGCCGGCATAGTTACCGTTAATTCATGGTCAGTTGCATTCCAAGTGAAACAATATGTTCCATGTCCGGCAGTAACTATCTTCAAGTTCTGATATAAACCACCTTCACCAAATCCTAATGCAGTTCCTTTGTTGTGGGTGTAATCCACAGTTTGCTTGCTTTCTGTATAGCCCCACCATACTCCGTCTGCCAAACCGCTCTTATGGTCATATACCTTTACTTCATATTCTGTATTCGCAGGTAACTCAACATCTACAGAGCCTACCACATCGCCACTTCCATCCGTAGCAAAATTACCGAAACTGAGCGCGTGATTCATATCCCAAGCGTCACCGGTAGTAAACGGAGCCGCACTACCACCAATAACCCAGTTGGAAGCGAAGTTAGCTTGGATGGTTACATCACCACCTGTTACTGTAACGGTTGTTGATTTAGACTCCGCGCTAGCGAAAATAGGCGTACCTGTTCCGCTCGCTTTTGTCCAATTGATAAAGCGATAACCATCAGCAGGACTTGCTACTATACTTGCACTCGTTTCAACACCTGCACTTGTCGTAGCCGGAGGAGTCGGAGTGGTAATACTACCATGTGCACCTGCTGTAACTGTTACCGTGTGCATATCCTCTGCATAAACGGCATAGATTGTAGTAGCAGCACTAATCGTAGTAGCGTATTCTGCTGTTGTCGCAACACGGTTTGCCGTATAATCTGCACTCGGGTCAGCTACCGTATACCATCCCTTCCACGTATAACCACTTCCTGCAGCTGCTGCGGTGAAAGTAACGCCTGTTCCATTAGGTACTAAATCGCCACTTGTTACTGCTGTCGCGCCTGTTGTATAGGCTGCACTTGGAGCAGCAGTCGTGCTGTTGTCTGTACCGACAATACTCTTGCTATAAGTAACTACGTATGCCGTTGGATACGTAACAGTTATAGCTTTTGTTGTCTCATTAAAAGTAATGGTATAATCGCCGGCAAAATCAGTATTGAGGAATATATAGGCAGCTCCCGCAGATGAAGTACCCGCATTTATAACATTATTGGTTTTACCATCACGATTAATGGTTTTACTTGCAATACCGTAGTATTCTGCATTATAAACGACCTTAAATTCATAGGCATGATTTGCTGCAAGCGAAACAGTCTTAGACATTGTGGTAGTCCCAGACATTGTATAATATGTATGACTTGCCGCAGCCGCATCTTTATCTCCAATGTAAAGGCTTGTTTCTGTTACGGGGCAATCCGTCGTTCCATAACGATCTTCCTGATTTTCTGGTGAATTATTATACCAACGACAGATATCAGTCCTTGAATTGGGTATGTTAGCCGTCTGTTTTGCTCCTTTATCGTCTGCTGAGATTATAAATTGGTCATATTGGTCATGGATATCAAACTCATACCAATCATTCGAAACGCCATCTATAATCCGTGTTGCTGCTTGTCCCGGGAATGCAGCATTCTGCAAACTATTCGATCCACAAGCGTCGTTATCACAATAGGTATATACATAAGGTACTACACTATTCGGCACTTGTACTTTGAGTTTATGTGTCGCCGTGGTTGCAAGCGTAGTCGGAGTAGCCGTTGCACTAACACCTGTACCTCCTGCATTGGTTGCAAACGCATAAATGCTATATTGTGTGTTAGCCGTCAAACCGGTGACGGTCTTGTAGAAATAGCCGCCATCATCGCAGACTGCAGTATGTTTAGTGGCTCCTACGTAGAATCCAACTTCCTCCATATCAGAAGCCGACGAGCCATCGTTTCCATAGTCTGTGATCTGTCCTTTCAGCGTTATCTGATTCTGGCGAACAGTCGTTGTCAAGGTAACCTCAGGCTCTGATGGGCAAGTAGTAGATGTGGCTGTCCATGCACTTCCGTTCCAACCGATATCCATACATGCATCAGCGGTTACATTGAACTCAACGCCATTTTCATCACAGGAATTGACTTTACACCTATTATATTTAGAGTCGAATATGTATGTGAACCATTGTCCATGCGGATCTCCATAAGTTGCTAAATCTTCACCAGGATAAGTCTGCTTCGGGTTTCCCGCATCACTAGTATTCCAAACGTGGATATTCGTAACCCAACCGTTCGAGTTCTTCAACTTCAGCGTATAGGTCTCACGGATAACTGCGTCTGTACCGGCAATGCCAGTATAGGTTGATCCGTAATAGGACATCTCTACTTTGAATCTATACGTTCCTGCTGTTGTCGGAGTGAACGCGCAAGTGTTCGAAGAGGTGCTCGAACCGATCGCTGTCCATGTAGAGCCGGAGTTCGTGCTATAGTAGTACTGATACGTCTGTCCGCTTTGCACATTGGTCGGAGTAGCGGTGAGCGTCAGTTCCGTGTTCTTGGTCTCTGCGTACGAAGAAGAAACCAAAGCAACAGAAGGCGTGTTCGGCGTGATATTCATCACATCCGAGGTTACCGTACCACCGGCGTGCGTTACTGTCACTTTGACTGCAAAGGTCGAAGTCGAAGTCGGAGTATAGGAGTACGTGCTGGTAGCACTGCTCTGCTTGCTGACATTATCCACAAAGAACTGATAGTTCGTCGGCGTACAGTTTTCTCCACCACCGGTGAAAGTGATTGCTTGTCCTACGTTCGGAGTATCGTCATTCACGCTCAAAGTTGCTCTTGGTTCTTGCGACCATTTAGCGTATAGAGTAACAGTTGCCCCGTTCGTAGAAGAAAGATTCGTTACGCTCTCTTGGTCATCATATGCCTTAGTTCCAGTTGGGGTAGTAGCCCAACCGGCAAATGAATAACCGGCTCTTGCGAATCCGTTAGCTGTCAGTTTCTTAGCCACACCATAAGTATGTGAAGAATTGTCTGTCGAACCGGTTGCTGTTCCTGTATATTGGTCATCGTTAGCATCATACTCAACGGTGTACGTATTGGCTGCGAAGTTAGCGGTCGCTGTACCGGTTGCTGAAGCGGCAACTGTTGTAGATGCGCTTCCTGAATTTGTAACAGACGCACCTCCTGTAACAGACCAATTATCAAAATGATATCCGGTTATGTTCGTTGCTGTAATAGTCGGTTTTGTCTTATAACCAGCCACAACAGAAGCAGCCGTTGCCCCAGTCAGCGTTACGGTGTATTTACTCTCGGTAATGGTCAGCGCATTGGTCTTGATGTTGTAGGTAAAGACAACTTCGTTAGGCGCGGAAAAACTATTATAATTAGTTATACTACTTTGATTGATAAAGTTACCGTCTGACTCTGACGTATTGACATTACATCCTGCCTCACCATATTGTCCAATATAAGTATACTCATATGTGTTAGCTCCAGATGCAGACATTGTTTTCCATGCCCACTTAGAATCGTCTGTGGATGATCCCCAACGGTGCTTGATATACAATGTCGTATTTGCATTAGTATTGCTAGGTAATGTTGTGGATGCACATACTTTAGGATTGCTTGTCTGGTTTATAACAGTGTTAGGATAATAAACAATGATATAGAAATTAGATGTACAATACACGCAAATATTGTCTCTATCCCAACCTCCATTGATAGACTTATTCCCTGACTCATTGCTGATATCTGTACCATTAAATCCTCTTGCAATGTATCCATTATTGTAATCGTAAGTTGATGTTGAGATGGACACTTTAAAGTTATTATTCTTATTCCCGTTATTGGAATAACTTTTTGCAGAATAATACTCATACAATCCATCTGAACTAGCAGTCATTGCAATGGCATCTCCCCAGTCGTTTTCATTACCACGATAGTAGTACGTTGCCCACATCTGTCCCACACCGAGGGTGAGGAGGGCGAATAAAGTAAATAACCATCGTGCTTTGCCCTGCACGACTGATTGGAATTTAGAGTTGTTGTTGTTCATAATTTTTTGTATTTATAAATCATTATTTTTTCTTATTTATGTCGCTGTTTTTCTTACGCTTAATAGTGTGTTTTACTTTTAACACGGCAAAATTAAGTTCTAACGCCGTTTCGGTTTCCGAAGTGGACATATCATTCCCTATAATCTCACCAATCAGTTCACCACTCCGCTTGAGTAAGCCCTTTTGTTCGTTTTTGTTTGCCGCCCCCTGCAACTCGCGGATCGTACGAGCTAATTCTTTCACTGACGCAAACGTATCAATAATGGCAATGGTAGTAAGTTCGGCTTGCTTGCTTTTTAGAATAGTTGCCATCATATATAAACCTCTTTCTGTGAAAGCTACAGGATTATAATGACTTTTTATTAATTTATGCTTAATTCGCTCATCTTCAGCGTTTTCTACCGATGTGGTCAAAATTTTTGACCTCATCTCTGCAACTTCTTGATTATTAAGCATAAAAAGATATCCAACAGGGAACTTGCCGGGGTTGTTTTTTACCGCTTGATTTACTTCTTTTGTTTGTACTCCGTAAAGTGCTGCAACGTCCATATCCAAAATCACCGGTTCTCCACGAAGAACAATGATTTTTTCTCTCACATCATCCATCGTTATGGGTATCAATACATCTTCTTGATGTTTTGTCAATATGGTGTTTTTCTTATTAACCATAAATTTTCGATTTTGTGATCATTTGTGGAATATTGCGCTATTAACAAATTACTCATCCCCACATCTGCCCAACGCCGGAGGGTAAAATACGCTGACAAATGAATATTTCATTTGGGCGGCAAATTTAGTACAGATTTACCATACAAACAAAAAGATATTGCAATTTCGGAGAAATTTGTACATTTTGTTATTTCGCATCCGACAAAAACTGCCAAAAAGCAACCGCCGGAAGGGAAAGAAAATGATAAAATGCAAAAAAAATACTGTTTGTCTATTGCGCGATAGAGAAAAAGCAGTACTTTTGCCGCCGTTTTGCGCGTAAAGGCTCGAACAAGTACCCGCTAACTATCATTAAACAGACACAACGAAACGCATCGGGTCGCCTTGCCGCTAAGAATTAAAAACAGATTTAGTACAATGTACGCAATTGTAAACATGCAGGGCCAACAGTTCCGTGTAGAGGCCGGCAAGAAATTGTTCATTCACCGTATGGATACCGAGAAGGGAGCGACGGTGGAGTTTAACGAAGTGTTGCTCGTAGATAACGACGGCAACGTGCAGGTAGGTACCCCGTTGGTAGCAGGTGCCAAAGTAGTATGCGAGGTATTGGATAACGAATGCCGCGGCGAGAAGATTCTCGTATTCCACAAGAAACGCCGCAAAGGTTATCGCAAACTGAACGGTCACCGTCAGGACTTGACCAACGTGGTGGTAAAAGAGATTGTAGTAGCCTAATCAAGAGATGACCTGCAACGAAGTAACAAAAACTAACTAAAAAAACCTAACTCATTATGGCACATAAGAAAGGTGTCGGTAGTTCGAAGAACG
>DFIN01000019.1 GCA_002372135.1 Bacteroidales bacterium UBA3696 | reverse complement strand
ATCGACCACTCCGCCATCTTTCCTTAAAGAAGGATTGCCTGAAAGACAATCACTTCTTTATGGGGTGCGTTCAATAAGAATTATTGAGCAACAGCCTCTTGAACAGCCTCAACTGCTTCGGAAACTTCCTCAACAGCGTTCTCAACATTGTTCTCTTCAACAACAGCCTCTTCCTCTGCGGGAGCAGCTACTTGCTCTTGAGCGGGAGCTTCTTGTTGGCATTCGGTGTTCTCAGCTTTCTTACCGCAGCTCATAACGCACATTGCGATAGCTGCAACGAATAACAATTTTTTCATAATTTTGTTATTTAAGTTGTTTTGTTAATTATGATGTTTTCCAAGTATCTGCTTAAAAAACGCGCAAAAGTAAGTTGTTTTTTTATGGTGTACAAAAAAAATATATAATTTTGCCCAAAAATTCAAGGAATTATAACTAAACTTGACAAAAAAAGAGCAATATGGTAGCAAAACAGGGGGTTCAAAGTAAGAAAAATCAGGGCTGTATGCCTGTTTGGAAGGTGGTGCTCATTAACCTTTGTATAGCCGTTGGGGTCGGGATAGCGTTGTTGATAGGTTTGCGCTTATGGCTCAAGCAATATACGGAGCATGGGGTGGAGGTTGAGGTGCCGCAGGTAACCGGCTTGACGTATGAAGAGGCATCTATCTTGTTGGAAGGAAGTCATTTGAAGTTGGAGGTGATAGACTCAACCTATTCCAATAAGGTGCCGTTAGGTACTATTGTGGAGCAGTCGCCTGTGCCTGTCAGTCATGCTAAACGCGGTCGGACAGTGTATGTGGTGATGAATGCGCGCCAGCGTAGGCAGGTGGCCTTGCCACAACTCATTGATGTGAGTTACCGCCAGGCAGAGAGCACTTTGCGGCAGATCGGACTTCAGTCGGCAGGTGTGGTGTATGAGCCTTCGGCATACCGAGATTTGGTGTTGGATGTTCGTAGTTTGGACTCGGTGAGCATAGAGGCGGGCACATTACTGACGGAAGGAACAGCCGTCCTGTTGGTAGTAGGTCAGGGATTAGGTACGGAGCAGGTGGTGGTACCCGAATTGCGGGGACTGCATTTGCAAGATGCACGGTCCTTATTGCTCGCTTCCCATTTGACCATGGGGGTATATACGTATGATGAAGAACCTACCGAGGAAACGCTCAATCAGTATGTCGTATATCAACAGGAGCCTGCAGCGGGCAGCAAACTGCAAGAAGGAAAAACGGTGAATATCCGTTTGTCCACCAATGTGGAAAAAGCGGCCACAGTGAGCACGGGAGACGATACGGAAGAAGAATTCTTTTAAGCATGGAAACGCAAACTTCGATGGTGGACGAGCAGTTGTGGGAACGCTTGCGCTTGGATGTGGATAAGGGGCAGGCACCGTTGCGTGTGGACAAGTACCTGAGTGAACACATGGCGGGTACGTCGCGTAATCGTATTCAGGCGGCTGCTGATGCCGGACATATATGGGTAAACGGTAAGGCGGTTAGCAGTAACTACAAGGTGAAGCCGCAGGATGTGATTCAGGTGCTGCTTGATCACGAGCCGCATGATTTTACGATTACACCGGAGCCGATACCGCTTCAAATCGTTTATGAGGACGCAGATGTATTGGTGGTCAACAAGCAGGCAGGTTTGGTGGTGCATCCCGGTCACGGAAATTACGAACACACTCTTTTGCATGCTTTAGCCTACCATTTTCAGCAGACGGGCGACGGGTTGGATATGAATAATCCGAACATAGGGTTGGTTCACCGTATAGATAAGGATACTTCGGGTCTGTTGCTTATCGCCAAAACGCCTGAAGCAAAGACCATTCTGGGCGACCAATTCTTCCACCATACTACTTTGCGCACCTACTATGCTCTTGTATGGGGAACCTTCCGCGAGCCGTTTGGTACGATTGTTGGAGCATTAGCTCGTGATACGCGCGACAGAACGAGTTATCGTATCTATTCCCTTGACGATAATCCCGAGGCAAAGGAAGCGATAACGCATTGGAAGGTAGTCGAACGTTTCCCGTATGTAACTTTAGTGGAATGCAGATTGGAAACGGGGCGAACCCACCAAATACGCGTTCACATGCAAAGTATCGGGCATCCGCTTTTCGGAGACGAGAAATACGGGGGTATGGAAGTGTTGAAAGGACTGCCTACGCAGAAATACAAGCAGTATATTCGCAATTGTTTTTCGCTGTGTCCACGTCAGGCATTGCATGCCAAAACACTCGGATTTAAGCATCCGCGAACGGGAGAGGATCTGTTTTTTGATAGCGAATTGCCCGAAGATATGAATCAATTATTGACCAAATGGAGGAACTATGGAATCAACGATGAAGCAAATTCTATGGGCTGACGATGAAATCAACTTGTTGCAGCCCTATATACTTTTTCTTCGGGAGAAAGGTTATGAAGTAACGCCTGTGTGTAGCGGTCAGGATGCGTTAGACGTGTTTGAGACTCAGCTGTTTGATATCGTTTTTTTAGACGAACAGATGCCCGGTCTGAGCGGAATTGAGACGTTGCAGGAAATGAAGCGTATTCGGCCGGAGGTGCCTATCGTGATGATTACAAAGAGTGAGGAAGAGAATATCATGGAGCAGGCAATCGGCAAGCAAATAGCCGACTACTTGATAAAGCCCGTTAATCCCAACCAAATTTTGCTGTGTCTGAAAAAACACATCCAGAGTCGGCAGTACGTTGAAGCAGAAACAAATAAAACCTATCGTGAGGAATTTTCGGATTTGAGTTATATGATTTCCACGGCTCGCACGTTTGAAGAGTTTGGGGCTATTTATCGGTCTCTCTGCCGATGGGAATTGCAGTTGCAGGACGTGCAGTCATCCATGCGCGAGATGCTGAGCCAGCAGAAAGAGGAAGCGAATACGGCATGGGCCAAGTGGATCATCAAGAACTACGAGAGTTGGTTTAGTGGAGGTGATGCTCCGATGATGTCCCCCGATGTGTTTAAGCGCAAGGTCTTCCCGCTGCTGGATAAGGGAGAAAAAGTGTTTGTGGTGGTGATTGACAACTTCCGTTATGACCAGTGGAAAACCATTCAACCTCTTTTGGGCGAGTACTATCAGGTGGACGAAGAGCAAATCTACTGTTCCATCTTACCTACTGCTACTCAGTATGCCCGCAATGCGATCTTTTCCGGCTTGATGCCTGAACAAATCAGGCAGATGCGCCCTGACTTATGGATATCGGAGGAAGATGAAGAGGGTAAGAATATCAACGAAAAGGACTTGTTGCAGCATCAGTTGGACAGATTTAGGAAGCGTTATCCGTTTACCTATTACAAGATCAACGAGAGCGATTTTTGCGAGAAGATTACTCGACAATTGAAGGGCTTGCAAACTCCTTTGAATGTGGCGGTCATTAACTTCATAGATATGCTCTCCCACTCGCGAACGGATTCAAAGATGATGCGTGAGTTAATCAATAACGAGGGGGCCTACCGCAGTCTAACTTTGTCTTGGTTTCAACATTCGCCTACACGGCAATTCTTGGAGCGTATTGCTCAACTGGGTTATAAGGTGGTTCTGACTACGGATCATGGCACGGTGCGTGTGTCCAATGCCGTCCAGATTGTAGGGGATAGAAATACGAACACCAACCTGCGTTATAAGGAGGGAAAAGCCCTGCAATGTCAGAGTAAGAATGTGTTTGAAATAACGCGTCCTTTGCAGGTCGGGTTGCCTTGTCCCAATGTCAGTACCAGCTATGTTTTTGCTACCGGAAATGACTTTTTCGGCTATCCGAATAACTTTAATTACTATGCGCAGATTTATCGGAACACCTTTCAGCATGGCGGTATATCCATGGAAGAGATGCTCATTCCGTTAGTTACGCTGTCGCCCAAATGAAACGTGCGTTGCGTATCATAGTAGTTGTGCTGTGCTTGGTGGTAGTTGTCATCCTGTTGCTGCTCGTATCGCATCGTTTTCTCTATTCCTCTCCTTCTGACGATGTGTCGCATCGGCTGACGGTGGTAACGTACAATACGCATCAGATGGGGGGAGGAAAGAAAACAGAGAAGAACGAAGTGATTCGGTACTTGCGTGAGGTGGATGCCGATGTGTTGTGCTTGCAGGAAGTGGAGGTAAGTAAGAACAGCAAATGGCTTACTCTGCCCGAGTTGCGTCAGGCATTGAGCCGATATCCCTATACCTATTTTGATTTTAAGGTATATAACCATCGACGTCAATACGGCAATGTCGTTTTTTCTCGTTATCCTTTGGTGAATAAGCATACGATTCGTTATCCGTCGCGCGGGAATATATCCAGTTGTTGCGATGTGATTGTAGAGGGTGATACACTTCGCTTGATAACCAACCATCTGGAATCCTATCGATTGACGGGAAATGATATGGACTCGCTCTTGAAACATCCTTTTGAGCAAGATACGGTGTTGCGCGGTCGGATGCGTTTGTCCAATCGCACTCGGCTGCAGCAGGCGTGCATCGTGAGAGACACGGTTTGCGCTTCGCCTTATCCGGTATTGGTGGTGGGAGATTTTAATGCTATTCCGTTGTCAACTACCTATCTGACGGTGCGCGGGTTAATGCCAAGTGGTTGGTTTAGAGGATGCGGGTTGAGGGATGCGTTTCTTGCTTCTTCCAATGGCAGATTAGGGAATACGTTGTATAAACGCGGCTGGGGAATTCGTATTGATTATATACTTCATTCGCCTTGTCTCCATGCTACAGAATGCTATGTAGATCAGACCACCGGCTCGGACCATTTGCCGGTGGTGGCAACGTTTAATTGGTAAATACGATACAAGATATGACCGCTTCTTTTGTTATTTCGTCGCCGGATGTAACTGCTTGTCCGAAAAGCGGGCTGCCCGAATATGCTTTTATTGGTCGAAGCAATGTGGGCAAGTCATCGCTTATCAATATGTTGTGCAGGGATCCGCATCTTGCCAAAACCAGCCAAAAACCCGGCAAAACGCTATTGATTAACCATTTCTTAGTTACGTCAGAGGCGGATAGGTCTCAAGCGGGACAGTGGCATTTGGTGGATTTGCCCGGGTACGGATTTGCGCGTACCGGACAGGCAGAACGGGAAAACTTGCGTAGGATGATAGAACGGTATTGCCTGATGCGTCAGCAGTTGGTGAGCCTGTTTGTGTTGATAGACAGCCGATTGGAGCCGCAATGTATTGACTTGGAATTTATTCAATGGTTGGGCGAGAATGAAGTGCCTTTTTCGTTGGTGTTTACGAAGGCGGATAAGGTAGGACGCGGCAGGTTGGCGGAAAACATAGCCGTATATAAGCAAAAACTACTGGATACGTGGGAAGAGTTGCCGCCTATTTTTTGTACATCGTCGCAGACGGGGCAAGGCCGCGACGAGTTATTGACTTATATAGAACAGTTGAACCATGATTTGGGACAATAACGAAGATATCTGCTGTATTCATTGTGAGAATAGGCGTCGCGTGTTGCAGCAGCATCTGACGGCTTGCCGCGAGGAGCGTCGTCCGTATGTGTTTATCACTCCGACGATGCGCGAAATAACGGTACTCAAACGCATATTGGTACCGATAACGATGTTGGAGGAAGAAGTTTATAAGGCGGAGATATGCACCTATTTGGCTCGTAAGACGGGAGCCCGTTTGCTCTTGTTACCGGCTCATGATTACGGTTCGCATGCCCGTATCAATATGGGTAAAATCATATCGCACATTGAGGCGGTGCGTGAGCGTACAGGGGATGCTGTTACCTATGAAATATTGGAGGCGCGAAAAGATAGTTTTCACCTCTTTGAGGAGGCTGTGGACAGGCAGCGTGATTTTGGTCACCAATTGCTTGTTTTGACCGCCTCGCGCGACTATGGGTTGGACGATATCCTTTTTGGACCGCCTGAACGCAAAGCCATTATGCACAGTCAAGTGCCCGTGATGCTCATCAATCCGAGGGAAGACTTGTTTTCATTGTGCGATTAGCCGGCTTGTATCCAATATTTGAATACCAGGTAGTAGATGGCGAAGATGGCTATTGCCAATATCCACGCCCATACGCTTCGTGCGTCTAAGATATGGCGACGGTAAAAAAGATATAGAGGGACGGGAAGCAGGCAGAGCATATAAGGATATACTCCGCCTGCTATGGTTAAGAGCAAGGTGCTTAGAAACATCTGTTCGGTGAAATTCCGTCCGAACTGCGTGGCAGAAATGCGCAAGTTGCGATAAGCATCTCGTATAGGCAGAATAGACAGCCCTACGAAGAGGAGCGACACGGGCAACCGCCACGTCAGAATATAGTCATACAGCCACTGCACTATTGTATGAATCCTTTTTTGCGGAGCAGGTACTGCGGGTCGGCCGGTTTGCCTCTAAACTCCAGATACAGTTCTTGTGCATCGCGTGTTCCGCCTTGTTCCAACAGGTGGCGGAAGCGTTTAGCCACCTGAGGATTGAGGATATCGCCTGTTTCAGCAAAAGCGGCAAAGGCATCCGAATCCAATACGGCTGACCATGTATAACTATAGTATCCCGCTTCGTATCCGGTGGTGAAAATGTGGTTGTAATAGGTGGAACGGTAGCGAACGATAATCTGAGGAATCATCTGCATCTTCTTCATGGATTGCTCTTCAAAGGCGATGGGGTCAAACGACTCGGTGGAGGTCATCTCGTGGTAGTCCATATCCAAAATAGACGCAGAGAGTAACTCCGTTTCTACAAAGCCTTGGTTGAATTGGGCAGCCGCGTTAATCTTGGCTATCAGTGAGTCGGGAATTACCTCGCCCGTCTTGTAGTGGAAGGCATAGGTTTTCATGATGTCGGGGTGGTAGCAGTAGTTCTCCATGAATTGCGAGGGCATCTCCACGAAGTCGCGCGGCGTGTTGGTGCCGGAGAGCGTTTTATAATGGGCTTTGGACAACAGACCGTGCAGGGCATGTCCGAATTCGTGGAAGAGGGTTTCTACATCGTCCATCGACAGCAAGGACGGATTGTCTTTGGTAGGTTTATTAAAGTTGCCCACATTGATAATAACGGGTCGATGGTCTGTGCCGTTTTCGTCTATGTATTGTGAAGCAATGTTGTTCATCCAAGCTCCGGGGCGTTTCCCTGCACGGGGAAAATAGTCGGTATAGAGAATGCCTACCAGTGAGCCATCGGCATCCGTTACCTTGAATACTTCCACATCGGGATTATAGACGGGCATATCTTGTAGGGGCTCGAAGTTCAGTCCGTAGAGGTTATGTGCCAGCGTAAATACGCCTCGACGCACATTGCTAAGTTCAAAGTACTGCTTCAGTTCTTCTTCGTCCAACGCATATTTTTCACGGCGCAGTTTTTCGGCGTAGAACCACCAGTCCCAAGGCTGTAGTTCTTCTCCGGGCAGGTCGCGATTCATTATCTCTTGCAAGGCTTGTGCTTCTCTTTTGGCGGCTTGCAGACTGGGTTCCCATACCGATTGGAGGAAGGCATCCACCGTCTTGGAGTCGTGCGCCATACAGTCGGAGAGGATATAGTCGGCGGGGCAGGTGTAGCCCATCAGTTGTGCTTTTTCGACGCGGAGTTGCATGGTGCGAACGATGACGGCCTTGTTGTCGTTGTCGTTGTCGTGATTGCCGCGAGTGGTATAAGCATGGAGCAATTCACGGCGAAGGTTCCTGTTCTCACAGTATTGCAGCACGGGTGTGAAGGATGTGCGCTTGGGGGTGAAGAGCCATGCGTCAGGTCGTCCGGCGGCTGCGGCTTCCTCTTTTGCTGCCGTCTTGGCGCTCTCGGGCAAGCCGGCTAACTCGTTTTCGTCCGTAATAAAGAGTTGGTAGGCATTCGTCTCTGCCACTACGTTCTGACCGAATTGCAGACTGAGCAGAGCCAATTCACGGTTGATCTCTTTGAGTCGTTCTTTTTTCTCGGTGGGCAGATTGGCACCATTGCGTGCGAACTGTTTGTATGTTTCTTCCACCAGTCGTTTTTGTTCGGCGGTCAAGGTTAAGTCGTTGCGTTGGTCATAGACGGCTTTGACGCGCTGAAAGAGTTGCTCGTTGAGCAGAATGCTGTCGCTTAAGGCAGAGAGAAGGGGGGAAACTTCGTTGGCAATGGCATCCATTTGGTCGTTGCCGTCGGCATCCAATATATTGAAAAATACGCCCTCTACTTTTTCCAAGAGCGAGCCGGAACGGTCTAAAGCAACGATGGTGTTTTCAAAATCGGGTGCTTCCGGATTGTTAATAATGGCTTGTATTTCTGTCTCTTCCTGCTTGATAGCCGCTTGGAAGGCGGGCATGTAGTGTTCTATTTTTACCTTGTCAAATGCGGGAACACCATACGGAGTGTCCTGATGGGTGAGCAACGGATTGTCTTTTGTGCAAGCGGCAAAACTGATAGCCATAAGCGAGAGGGTTAATAGTTTTTTCATAAGGAAATGATATTGGAAAGTGAACTATGCGAATATCTATCTGTTATTTGGAAAGGTAGTTGAGCGATTGGCGGGTACGGGCTATTGTTTCTTCTTTACCCAGTATGTCCGTGATAGCCCATATATGGGGACCTCGTGCCGCTCCTACCAAGCATACACGGAAGGCGTTCATCACATTGCCCACTCCGTAGTCATTTTCAGCAATCCAAGGCATGACTATGCTATCCAAGTGTTCGGCAGTCCAGTCGTCTTCCTTTTCCAATAGGGCGAGCAGTTCCTGCATACGTTGCGAGCTGTCTTCTTTCCAGCGTTTTTGTACCGATTTGGGGTCGAATTGGGTAGGAGCCACGAAGAAAAAGTCAGCCTGTTCCCATAGTTCGCTTACAAAATTGACGCGCTCTTTGAGCAGTCCCACTATTTGCGGCAGTTGTTCCAAAGCATGTTGGGCGGCGGGGGTGTCTGCTATGTTCAGGTCGTTGAGGTGCTGCAAGGCTATGGGGCGGAAGAGGGTCGCTAATTCGTCGTCTGAGCGGCGGATGAGGTATTGGTGGTTGAACCATTTGCCTTTTTCGTAATCGAACTTGGCACCGGCTTTGCTGACACGCTCCAAGGAGAATTGGTCAATCAATTCTTGCATCGTGTAGAGTTCCTGGTCGCCCGTATTGTGCCATCCGAGCAGTGCAAGGAAATTGATGACCGCTTCGGGGAAGTATCCGTCTTCGCGATAGCCGCGGCTGACCGTCCCTTCTTTTTGGTTGTGGAACTCCAAGGGGAAAACGGGGAATCCCAATCGGTCGCCGTCGCGTTTGCTCAATTTGCCGTTGCCGTCGGGTTTGAGCAGCAGAGGCAGGTGAGCGAATTGCGGCATCGTGTCTGTCCAGCCAAAAGCGCGATAGAGCAGTACATGTAGCGGAGCCGATGGCAACCACTCTTCGCCGCGAATGACATGAGTAACTTCCATCAAGTGGTCATCCACTATATTGGCGAGGTGATAGGTAGGCAGGTCGTCGGCAGATTTATAGAGCACTTTGTCGTCCAATATATCGGACATGATGCTCACATCGCCTCGGATAAGGTCGTGTACCACCACCTCTTCTCCCGGTTCAATCTTGAAGCGGACTACATACTTTTCGCCTTGTGCAATGCGCTCTTTGACCTCCTGCATAGGGCGGGTCAATGAGTTGTCCATCTCGCCGCGTGTGCGAGCATCGTATTGGAAATTGGCAATCTCTTTGCGCTTTTGCTCCAAGGCTTCGGGCGTGTCGAAGGCGTAGTAGGCATGTCCGCTGTCTAAGAGTTGTTGTACGTAGCGATGGTAGATTTCGCGCCGCTCGCTTTGCCGATACGGACCGTGCTCACCTTTGCCGTTAGGGGCTGAAAGGCAGATGCCTTCGTCAATCTCTATGCCGAGCCAATCCAAGGCTTCTATGATGTATTGTTCGGCTCCGGGAACGAAACGGGTGGAGTCGGTGTCTTCAATACGAAGGAGCATATCTCCGCCGTGTTGGCGGGCGAAGAGGTAGTTGTAGAGCGCGGTGCGGACACCGCCGATGTGCAGTGCACCCGTGGGTGACGGGGCAAAGCGAACACGAACTTTCTGATTCATACAGCGGGTGGTGGAAATTAAAAAATAGGTTACTATAATTTCGCCGCAAAAATAGTGTGTATTACGTAAGTGAGCAAATGAAAAATATCACGGGGGCAGGATGCAATACCTTCCCCCGTGACGGTAATGATTCAGCTTATAGATGCGTTTTTACCGTTCAAGCCGTTTGTTGCCGGGTATTATGTCCGTACTGCGACGGGCAGGAGCACCCGGGTTGCCCGCATTGGTTGCATCTGTGAGGTTGGAAAAATTGAGTGTGTCCGTGTTGCCACAAAAGATGACTTTCTCCGTTCTTGGAATGATATAAGGTTTCATGCTGTTCCGGATTTATAATTATACATTTACGATTTATTGAATCAACTTACCCGTAGCGTCATACACCTGACCTTGGCGAATGATGAAGAGTTGTCCGTTGCGAATCACTTTCTCCACGCTGTCTTGTCCTTCGATGGCTTCGTCGAGATGGGTTACGACTCCGTTTTTGCCGTTCACGAGCCGCAGACCATATCCTTGGGTATTGCCTTTGGGCAGTTGGACAGGGTAGGCTCCGTTCGTAAGATTGGCAATCACTTCGCCAAGATAGGTGAGATAGAGTTTGGCTTCGCCTTGCATCTTATCTACGCGTAGCGTGTATTCTCCTGCCTTGGGAGCGAACAGAGTGATCGGATAGTTGGCTGTGCCATTCTCCAAAGCCGTAGTATTGACGCATAGTTGCGAACCGTATCGGCTAATCCACATCTGTGCCACTTTGCTGCTGATGCCTGCTTTGGCAAGATCTTGTCCGATCATATAGCGGTCTTCCGTCTTTTCCTCGTTGGCTGTCACAAAGATGCGGTCGGCTTCTGTTGCCTTACTGTCTGTCAGTACAATTTGTGCTTTCACTTCATCTTCAGGAGCAGCCATACGGCGGAGCGGGGCAGAAGAAAGGGCTGTTGTGGAGAGGGTTACGGTTTGGGTGTTGTGCGACTGAACGAAGACGGGGCGACCTACGACGAACTTCTCCGAAGTCAGGTCCACCGTACCCCATGCGCCGGTGGCACTATTGCGGTACTGACCTACGCTTACACCTGTATTGAGATAAGCCTTGTACAGAGCGGGGTTGGCTATGCCGTTCCAGTTGGCATCAGCCTCATTGGCGGAAGCGTACTCGCTGACGGAGGCACTACCTGAGTTGTCAAGTGCTGAACCGGACTTCATTTGGAAGCGGACAATGCCGTTGTATGCACGCGCAAATGCCATCATATAGAGCGTACCGGGTTGGAGAGTCTTGTTGCCAAGGTCTTCCACGTATTTCCAGTTGTTGACATTCTCCGAACCGTCTTGTGCCCGTTTGGCACCGTCGTAATAGACAATGTCGATATCCGTTCCAAGAACGAGTTTCGTAGTAGTTGCGCCTTCGTAAATACCCTCCGTAGCATCCACCGCAAACGGAACGCCAAAGGCATACCATTCTTGTCCTTGGCGAGTATAGGCAGAAGCGTTGATGTGGTAGTCGAAATAAGCATTGCCGGTGATGGTCAGATTGCTTGCACCAATCAGTTCGCCCGAAACGCCCTCACCCGCGTTAATGATAAGGTCTTGCACCGTTGTGCCGGGTAGAATGGTTTGTGAGGCATCTTCTGCAATCTCCAAGGTCGAATAGGCTGTTGCCGTTGCCGTGAAGGTGATATTCTTTGTCAAGGTGTAAGTCTTTGAGGTGGCTGTTTCGCTCACGCTTGCCACCGTGTTGCCATCCTCGTCCACGCAGGTAAGGGTGAGCGTAGATGCGTCATAGCCGGTGTTCACCGAGTAGGTGAGCGTTACATCTGTACCATATTCAAATACACCCGCACCTGTTACTGTACAACCTGTGCTGTTGACGGTGACGGTGTGCAACTGCGTGGTATAGGTCCACGAGGCGGTATAGTCTTTGTCTTGTGTAGCACCCACCACGGCAGGCGACCACGAGTACGTATAGTTGCGTCCTGCTACGGGATTGTTTTTCACCACCAAGTTAGTGGCAGGCAGAACGGGAGCAATACCATACCCCACATACTGCGTTTCGCCAATTTGCGTTGAACCGTCTTCCTGGTAGAAGCGGATGGCGTACGAACGAGGTATTTCCGCATAAGTAGCCGTATAAACCATATCGGACGTGGGCTTAGTGCCTGCTACCAAGGCCGGGCTCCAACCAGCGAATGAATAGGTATATTCGCCTGATGGATTGCGCGTAGGTGTAGTACCCGTATAGGTGATATCCGTATTCTCATCCACCGTACTTGTTTGCAGGGTAGTGCCATCGTAGTTCTTGAAAGTGACAGTGAACTCGGTGGGGGGAGTGGCAAGATAGCGGCAAGTATAGGTAGCATCAGCGGTGACAGCCGCAATGGCAGGTTCCCAGTATTGGTAGAACCCGTATCTGTCCACATTGGCAGTACATTCAGGCACGGTGTTGTGGCTGAGGTATTGACGCTCAATGAGGTTGCCGTTTTCGTCACGGAAGGTGATGGCAAACATGCGGACAACTTGTTGGTAGGTGGCTGTATAGGTGGCATCGCCCGTTACGGCTGCGATGGCAGGTGTCCACCCCGTGAAGTTGTAGGTATAGTCAAGGTTCGACTCACGGCTCGGGTTCGTTCCAAGATACTGCGGTGTAGAGCCATAGGTCAGTTCATAGGTCGTGATCTCTGTACCGTCATAGTCGTTCCATGTGATGGTGAATTTCTTCTCCATCCACCCTTCGTTGCCTGCTTCGGTGCTGTAATAATAGTACTTGTTGTTCTTCGCGCAGTAGTAGAGGTTGTTTTGCAGCGTTACTTCCCACCACTGGCAGTTGTCGGGCATAAGGATGAATAGCCGCCCCTGGCCGGCATAGTCGCTGAATGTATGGTCGGCGTTGCCGGTTATTTCTTTGGTGTCAGGGTCTTTGGTGGCAATGACGGCTACATAGTCGGACGGTTTGGCATAAAAGAGTCCGTAGTTGTCCACCATGAAGCACTCGTTGTCTTCGTCCACAGTGAGTTGAGTCCAGCGGTTGTTCATAAAGCAGTAGGACTTGCCTGCCGCCGTACCGTTGGAATAGACAAACGAGTTGTCGCCATTGCGAAGCCATGCGGGGTTGGTGGCGCAGGTGGTATAGTGCGGTTCGGTTTCGCTGCCCGAACCCGTTTGCGATGACCAGATGGTCAGTGTGCCGCTGGCTGAGGGTGCTTGTTTGTTAAAGATGACCGTGCCGGCATCCTCGTTGGTGGAGAATATGTTCGCACCGCTTGCCGTGGTATAGAGCATGCCGTCTAATTTGAAGGTGCCATGTACATTAACCTTCGCATCTGCCAAAGCTTCCAAAGAAATTGTGCCGTTGGCTGCGGCTCTGGGGCATACTGTTCCGTTGGTCCAACTCGGGCAATAGCGGACATGTTGCGCGTATGCATTGCTGAAGCAGTAGGGACCCCATTCGCTCGTATCGTACAGGTAGAGTGCATTCTCCAAGGTTGTGCCGAAAGCGTCTAGGTAGGTCTCGTTGACGGTGATAGTGGCTTCCTTGTCAATCTCCAATTCAGCACCCGGCAGCAGCGAAGTCGCTTGCGTGATGTCCATATTACCGGACAAGACACGAATCTTCATGTTGTTGGTAATGGGCAGGTTGTAGTTGGCAGATTGCATATCAATGTACCCGATTACAAACGCGTTGACCGTAAAGTTCAGATTGCCCAAGTGGGCGGAGCTATTGACCTCATAGACCTGTTTGTCGTTCGTGGCATCATAGCGTTTGCGCACCCATGTAGCCTCACTATCATCTTCGTCATCCATAAGAAACATAGCATGCGATGTGCCTATGATCTGAATTGTATTTACGACGCATGTAGTTGACAAGACATAGACGCTGGAGGCTCCTATCAATTGCGAGCCGGGGCGGAAGGTTACAGGCGACTCGATATTTTGGATAAAGTACTGCGTTACGGGGAAGGCTCTCTGCTCGTTATTCAACATATTCAGAGACCCCCAACCGCCTTTCCAGTCGTACATTTGGAATTGTTCGCGCACAATAGACCCACGGCGGGCATCAATCGTACCATCTCCTACTACATAACCCCAAGCACAACATTCCGAAGCGTTTTGCAGGGTGATACTGCTACCTTCGTTCATCACCAATTTGCCGTAGGTGCCGGTCGGGATACCTGTACCGTTGGCACCTTGACTTCCCCAGAACTGACATCCGCCCATTTCAAGGCTTCCATACACATCAATATGTACGCCGTCAGCCAAAGTCAGAGTGCGATAGGCGGATGGGGTCGTATAGGCGATTCGCTCCACAATGGCACCGGAAGGAGCGGTTTGCCCCTCTTTATAAGGAATGAGCAGGGTTACACCGGCAGGTATGGTGTATGTACCTGCGGCTACCGTACCATCGGAAACGACGATAATGGTCTTTGACTCGGACAACGCACCCATCTGCGTGGCTTCCTGCAATGAGGTGGTCAGTTGACCGTCAATGGAGAAGACGGGATCAGACTCCAAAGTGAATGCAGGATAGACATGTTTGGCGCCAACAATTTGGGTAGTAAAGATCGGCGAACCGGATAGACACTTACGCTTGCTCCCGTCCGGCGACTCCATATACCAACCCATAAATTTATAGCCCGCTTCGGCAACGGGTGCAGATAGCGTTACTTCTGTGCTCACACCTGCCATGATTTCAAGCATTTTGACTTGCTCTACATCTGTAATGGTATGGCTGAACGAGCCGTCCGTATAGGTAACCTCATAAGATACACCGTGCTCCGGAACAGCGGTATAGGTTACATTATATGGGTCAACGATAATCTGAATGGAATAGGTTTGCGTTTCGCCGTCGTAGGTATAATTATCTTTTGCAGTCATTATTCCTACGGCAGTTTGGGCTTGCTCGGGTGTAACTCCCGTTTTCAGTGCTACCGTTAGTGTAGTTTGGACTTCTTGATAAACACCTAACCCATCGTCTGCTGTAAAGGTGAGGCTTGAACCGGTTGTCTTGCCTGCGGCTTTCAGTTCGTAGTATTGAGCCGCCGTCTCGTCCAAAGTGAAAGTAACTTGTCGTTTGTTGGCGATGGTGAATGGCAATACTACATCCGCAGCCGAGCCTTCCATATTGACGAACTGCACCACATGATTGTTCGCTGCTGTGGAGTAAATGGTATCTATAGGTTCAAAACGAACATCCGTGAAATAGCCGCCGCTACCAGTTCCCGTACCTTTAATAAGTAATTTTACGGTTTTAGGAGAGATTATTATTTCGTTACTACCCTCTGCAAACGTATGGTTGGATAGAATAACGTTCGTACTATTGTCTTTGTAATACTCCGTTACAGCCCATGTAATTGTATTTTTCTTTCTGTAATCAAAAGTCATTCGTGCGTATCCGTCTAACATGAAATATACATCGTCCCCCCAATCTATATATAACTCGTGTGAAGCATCGACAAATTTTTCAGACGATTTATGTGTCATTACAGAAGCGTCATTAAACTGTGCCGTAGTCGTCAGATGGATTGGTTTCGGAACAACGGGAATAATTGTGGTCGCATACTCTTGGACAAAAGCAGCATAGGTGTCGGTCTGCGGAATAGATAGTGCAAACGTAGCCGTATGTCCGGGCTCATGGTGCAGGTACAAGGTGGTTGCCGTTTGGTCTTCGGCATTATAGATGAGTTTCTCTCCGGATACTTTGGTGAGCGTCCACACTCCGTCCGAAGTGGTTGTAAGCGGGTTGGTGACGGTAACGGAGTCAGACAATGTGCTCCAATTCCATGTTACTTCGGGCACTAAAAGGGGAGTTTCGGTGAGCGTTACATCGGCATAGCAAAGCACATTGTAGGTGGCAGAACCGCCGCTTTTGCCTTTCACTAACAGACGAGCCGTATAGACGCTGTTGTTGCCATCGGGCTGAATAGCCACAGTAGGTCGCGCGTTGATGGTGAGCGTATTGCCGCTTAAAGCATAGGTAAAGACGCTCTTGGTGGCAGTGCCGTCGCCGTCCACCCACTCCACGGCTACATCCGTCACACCGGCTGTGCGGGTCATTACCATCGTCAGCGGTGTGGCAGCATTGGTACTGATGACCGAACCAAAGTCGTGGCTACCGTAAGGGTTCATAGATGTCCCATCCTGTGTGCTGGAAGCAAAAGCCGTTTCTTCGCCCGATTTGGTGAGCAGGATGGCTTCTGCATTGCTGCATATCCCTTGCAGAGGAATCTGTTTCATGTCGCTTAAAGTCTGACCATTGGCATCGGTATAGGAAACGGTGACGGTGAGCGTGGCAGTCTTGTCGCCGCCGGATGTAGGTGCAAAAATCACATCCAACAACTCCGCTGTATACAGCCCTGACACGGTTTGCGTGCCATTGGCAAAGCGGAACTGATTGGCATCTGTGCCGGTGATGGTAGCCGTCCATGTAGCATTGTTTTGTGCAATGCTATTCGTCAGGTTGGGATTGCATACTAACAGGTTCTGCAATCGTGTCCGCTCTGAAGCAGCTATCGCCATACCTGTATAGTAGGTTTCCAATAGGGTTTCTCCGTCAGTGTCATAACTCCAGTCCAAAGAGGTGGTACGAAGTGCAAACTGCGGCTGCAGATTGACGTATGCCGAGACCGTTCCTGAGGCAGTGGATTCATCCGTGTTCTTGGCGGTCATCGTAACGGTAGCAGTCGAAATAGGAGTGGTTGTACCCGAATGGATATTTTGCGACGTATAAGACACCGGCACGGCTATTGTATTATCGCGACGCCGTACGGGAGTGCCTAACGCAAAATGACCGTCTCCACCGATTAACGAATAGTTGAAGTGGTCGGGCGCAGCAATGTCTGATACATTGAATGTAACAAAAGCCGAAGAAGTAGCCGTTGGTGAAGCATCAATAGTGATGTCCCCATTTGCGTTCAATGATTGAACTTCGGCTCTGTTTTCCAATTCGCTGATGGGGATAAACACCCAACGTTCATATAGATCGGAGGTGTTTTTGGCTGCATTGGAGCAACTGCCCGAACTCCTGCTTGCTTGCCAGTATTTGGATTGTGAATTCAATTTGATATAGTAATACCCGTCAGTGGCTTCTAAAGTGGTCGCTGTGATATTCGAGTTCCCTGTTGCAGCAAAGAAAGTTCCGTATTTTACAAGGTACATCGCCTTGTTATCAACGGTGGTACTTATTTTTGGAGTGGTTCCGCCGTCCACATGAATAGCGACTGCTACGTTGATGTCGTAAGATAACTTTGCACTTGTTGTGTTGTCTAATGACATAAACGCTTTGTAACCGACATTATACAAGTAATAGTCGCCCGCAACAGTTGCATCGGCTCCGTACGTAGTCCAATCTACATTGTTCGGACGAACAAATTTAGCGTAAAACGTAGTGGTAGGAACCGTTTCGGAATCCTCCGAATAAGCAACACCTATATTGATGCCTTTATGACTATAGGTTTTCTCATAAGGGTTAACTGCTATCAGTTGTGTGCATTCCTCATCGCTGTACCATCCGGCAAAATAGGCTTCGTTAGCAACATCTGCCGCGCATAAACAAACTTTATTTATATAGTCAGGTTTACTTTCACTTGATACATCCGAGGTATATTCACCTTCTGCATATAATGATATATCAGTGGAAGGACTATAAGCCCTATGGGCGTAAACTTTACCTTTGCAAGTCGGACTTCCATTGGCATCCACAGCCACAACGCGGATTTTGTAGTACACAGTTGCCCATACGCGCGGTGTTCCCGCAAAGAGCAGTAACACGGACACTAATAGTGCCAAAGAAAAATGAGAATAAATCTTTTTCATCTGTTTATAAATGTTTATGATATGACAATAAGGGTTGCGCATAGACAATGCGCAACCCTTGTAAGGAAACTGTTATAGAGAAAGTTTACATCAAGTACATCATACTCCGACCCCGAACCTTTATGAAGACTCGTGGGGGGGGGGGTAACTGCTTGATTATAAGACCGTTTGCGAGATATTAAGTGCCCCTGCAATTTACTATGTAATGGCTGATGCTTAACCGTTTATGCGGGTATTGTTCTGTTCACGCCGCAAAAGTAGTGCAATTTTTTTATGTCCGCAAAGGTTGCAAGGGGCTATTTATCAAAAACCGCAAAAAAAAGTTGTGTACATAGTTGAAAGGCACTACTTTTGCGGCTCTAAATAGTTACATGTTTTTTTAATCGCAATCTAATGCATAGCATTTCGCAAATTATTGTGGGGTGAAATGAAATCGGATTACATTATTGAAGTGAATCACGTCTCCAAACAGTTTGAAGACGGTCAGTATGCCCTCCGCGACGTGAGTCTGAATGTGAAGAAGGGCGAGTTTGTAACCATTTTAGGCCCGTCAGGCTGTGGCAAAACGACCCTGCTACGATGTATAGCGGGTTTCCAAGTAGCCAGTTCGGGCGATATTCTGCTCAACGGCGAGGATGTAACGCAAATGCCGCCGCACCTCCGCCCCGTTAATACCGTTTTCCAAAAGTATGCCTTATTTCCCCATCTCAATGTCTATGAGAATGTGGCTTTCGGCTTGAAACTCAAAGGGGTAGAGAAAAACGAAGTGGAACGCCGCGTGAAGCGTGCGCTCAAGATGGTGGCTATGTCCGACTACGAGTTCCGCGATGTGGACTCCCTCTCAGGCGGTCAGCAGCAGCGCGTGGCGATTGCCCGAGCCATCATCAACGAACCCGAAGTTCTCCTCCTTGATGAACCGCTTGCCGCACTTGACCTTAAGATGCGAAAAGATATGCAACTCGAACTCAAAGACATGCATAAGAAACTCGGCATCACTTTCATCTATGTTACCCACGACCAGGAAGAGGCACTCACCTTGAGTGACCGTATCGTGGTTATGCGCGAAGGCAAAATCCAGCAAATAGGAACACCGACCGACATCTACAACGAACCGCAGAACTGTTTCGTAGCCGACTTCATCGGCGAAAGCAATATCTTGAGCGGCACGATGATCCGCGACCGCCGCGTGCTATTCTGCGATAAGGAGTTTGACTGTATTGACGAAGGCTTTGGCGAGAACACAGCCGTGGATGTGGTAGTCCGCCCCGAAGATATTTACATCTGGCGCAAGGGCGATGGTATCGTGCAACCCGAAGACGTGGACCCCGACGACCGCGTACCCAAAGGCAATTTCACCAAGTGGTACGGCGTGGTGGATAGTTGTATCTTCAAGGGCGTACACTACGAGATGACCGTTAAAACACCCAACGGATACGAGTTCATGGTACAGGACTACCACGAGTTCCTACCCGGCACCGAAGTGGGTATGTTGGTCAAGCCCGAAGACATCCAGATAATGAAGAAAGAGCATTACATCTACAACTACTTCGACGGCGAAATCACCAAGAACGGAAAAGTTCGCTTCCTTGAAGCCGATTGGGATGTGAGCGATGAGCAGATTGCTCCCTTCAAAGCCGGTGACAAAGTGCGGGTGCGTGTCCCCTTCCGCGACATTGACCTGCAAGACCACGAAAGTGAAGGCATCCTGTCGGGCGAAGTACACTTCATCCTCTATAAGGGCAACCACTACAACCTCACCATCCGCACCGATGAGGGCTACGATATGTATGTCTATACCAACGACATCTGGGACGATGGAGACCGCGTCGGTATCGTCATCCCCAAGGAGAGTATCTTACTGGATAAAGCAGAATAGGCAGCCATGAAGATTTTTCAGAAAAGAAAGAATTGGGCCTGGCCCTATATCATTTTCCTGATATTGCTGGTCATTCTGCCCTTGGTGCTGATTGGTATTTACGCTTTCACGGACTTGGAAGGACATTTCACCTTGCGCAACTTTGCGCAATTCTTCAGCAAGAGCGAGGCGGTCAATACCTTTATCTACTCCATCGCTATCGCACTGATTACTACTATAGTATGTTTGGTGTTAGGCTATCCTGCAGCCTATGTGATGGCGATGCGCTCTTTCCGCACGCCCGCTGTGATGGCACTGCTCTTTATCCTCCCGATGTGGATCAATTTTCTGCTGCGCACAATTGCCACCGTCGAACTGTTCCACATGTTCAACCTCCCCTTGGGCGAAGGCGCATTGCTCTTCGGCTTGTCGTACGACTTCTTGCCCTTTATGATTTACCCCATCTACAATACGCTGCAGAAGATGGATGTCAGCCTTTTAGAAGCCGCTAAAGACTTGGGTGCTACCCGCACGCAGACTTTCTTGAAAGTCGTGTTGCCGCTCTCTATGCCGGGTATTTATTCGGGTATCGTGATGGTCTTTATGCCTACCGTCAGCACGTTCGCTATCTCCGAACTGCTTACCCACAATAAGATAACCCTCTTCGGCTCGCTCATACAACGCAGTTTTGGCGAGGGCGGAATCCTTATGTGGAACTACGGGGCGGCTCTATCCCTTATTATGTTGGTTATCATAGGTGCCACATCTTTCTTCGGACAAAGCGAGTCCGAGACGGGCAGCCAGAAAGGAGGTCTCGTATGAGCAAAGCCAATATATCTACCATCGAGAAACGAGGACTGTGGTCACGTATTGCGGGACAGGTCTATCTATGGTTGCTGCTCGTGGTGCTGTATGCACCTATTCTGCTCATTATCATCTTCTCTTTCACCAAGAGTAAGGTATTCGGCAACTGGACGGGATTCACCTTCGGCTTGTATGAGAATCTGCTCACAGGCTACGACTACGATGCCCAAGTGCGGGTCGATCCCAACCTCTATCGGGCTATGTTCTACACCGGCTTGGTGGCTATCTGTGCGGCTGTTATATCCACGCTGCTCGGTACGCTGGCTGCCATCGGCATATTCCACATGCAGCAAAAAGCACGCCGAGTAGTCTCTGTTATGAACTCCATACCGATGATTAACCCCGATATTCTCACCGGTATCAGCCTATTCCTGCTCTTTGCCTCTATCGGTCTGACACGAGGATTGGGTACCGTCATCATAGCGCACGTAGTCTTCTGCACACCCTACGTGGTATTAAGCGTAATGCCGCGACTGCAGAAGATGAATCCCAATATCTACGAAGCCGCCTTGGATCTTGGTGCCACCCCTATGCAGGCTCTGCGAAAAGTACTTCTGCCCGAACTTCGTCCCGGTATGATGAGCGGATTTATCTTGTCGCTCACCTTGTCGATTGACGATTTCGGCGTAACCTTCTTCACAAAAGGTAGCGGCGGCATTGAAACACTCTCCACCTTCATCTATGCCGATGCACGAAAAGGAGGACTCACTCCCGAATTGCGACCTCTCTTCTCGCTCATATTCCTTACCATCCTCATACTGCTTGTAATAAGTAATGTAAGAGCCTATAGACAACAAAACAAAAAATAACTAACCCAAACCTAAAAAACGTAAAAGAAATGAAAAAAGTATCTTCTATCCTTGTTGCAATCCTGTTTGCCTTAACCTCGTTAGCCGCTGATCGCGAGCATACGCTCAAAATCTACAACTGGGCGGACTATATCGATATGACAAACGTTTTGGATAAGTTCCCTGCCTGGTACCGCGAACAGACCGGCGAAGAAGTGCAGGTCATCTACCAGACGTTTGACATCAACGAGTCAATGCTCACGGAGATTGAGATAGGTAAAGAGGATTACGACGTGGTTTGCCCGTCGGAATATATCATAGAGCGTATGCTCCGCAACAACCTGCTACTCAAAATTGACAAGAACTATGGCGACCTGCCCGACTATACACAATTAGTATCACCCTTTGCACAGAACATCTTCCAGCAGATGGCTCCAAAAGGCTCTGACATCAATGTTGCCGACTATGCTGTAGGCTATATGGGCGGCACAACGGGTATCCTCTACAACCCCACCTACGTGAACGCCGACGACATCCGCTCCTTAGGCGGATTGCTCAATCCTAAATTCGCAGGCAGAGTGTTTATGAAAGACGCCTTCCGCGATGTCTATTCCGTGGTCGTACTCTACGTCTATCGCGATGAGATAGCACGCGGAGAAGTGACGCGCGAAGACTTGGTAGGCAACGTGACCGAAGAACGTATTGCTCGCGTGGAGAAGTTCCTCACCGATATGAAAGAGAACATCGCCGGCTGGGAAGTGGACTTCGGAAAAGAAGAGATGACCAAAGGCAAAACATGGATGAACCTCTCGTGGTCAGGCGATGCCCAATGGGCGATTGACGAAGCCGCCGAAGTGGGCGTGACGCTCAATTACCTCGTCCCCGAAGAAGGCTCCAACGTATGGTTCGACGGATGGGTAATCCCCAAGTACGCCAAGAATACCAAGGCTGCCAGCTACTTCATCAACTATATGTGTATGCCGGAAAACGCCATCCTCAATATGGAAGAAATAGGCTACGTGAGCGTTATCGCCTCACCCGAAATACTCGAATGGGCTGACGACGAAGAAGCATACGAAGAAACGGTGGATCTTAGTTACTACTTCGGCGATAGCGCCGTGGCCGTTCATGCCAATCCCGTTCTCTATGCCGACCGTGCCGTCATCGAACGCTGCGCACTCATGCATGACTGCGGTGACCAGACGGAAGCCATGCTCGCTATGTGGAATCGCGTCAAAGGCGACAACCTGAGCGGCACTATGGTTATTATTATCGTTATTATTGTATTGGCTGTCATACTATTTGCCGTGATTCAAACCATCAACGGCCGTCGTCAGCGCAATCTGCAAAATAGAAATCGAAAAAATCACAAAAAATGAAGCAACGCATAGGCACTTTTTTCCTTTGCTTATTGAGTTCGTTATGCCTCCTTGCCAATCCTATGGAGGATGATTTCTTCGCACTCAAACAGCGTTTTGAGGCGCGAGATACGTATTTGGTAGACGAACTCAAACAGTACTTGCAGACTTACCCTTATACAACCTACTATCACGATGTGCAGATGATGATAGGGGTGCTGCAAACCGAAAAAAAACAGTATAAACAGGCACTTCGCTCTTTCCGCAAAGTCGAGTGGAAGAAGTTGGGCAGGTACGATCAACCCACCTATTTCTTCTACCAAGGCTATGCCTTCCTGCAACGAGGTAATACGGCTGCGGCTATGACTTGCTTCAAAACATTGAAAGAGAGCAATAACCCCTATACTTTGCAAGGGAAATACTATTATGCCTATTGCCTTTATAAGGATGGACAATATGCTAAAGCCCTGCCCGACTTCTTGGCGTTAGAAAAGACTTCGCAGTACCAAAACATAGTCCCCTACTACCTCATCCAAATCTACTATGCACAAGGCAAACGCGATGAGGTATGGGAGCGTGCCGAGCATTTGCTGAGTAGCAATCCGGATAACGGAAACAATGCAGAAGTCTATCGTATCCTCGGCGAGTTGTACTACGATAAGAAAGATTACGCGCAAGCCGCCGCCCATTTTGACAAGTACATGTCAATGGCTGAAAAGCAGAAACAAACACCTCTTCGCAATGACCTCTACCTAATGGGTATGGCTGCTTATAATCAGCAAGAGTACGACCGCGCCATCTCCTATTTTAAGCAGGTGAAGCAGGAGCAGGACACCATCTCCGAAAGCACCTGTTTGCATTTGGGACATGCGTATGTCAAAACGGGAGCCTTGGAGAGTGCCAAGTTGGCATATTCGGCAGCGACCTCGTTTCGGCTCAACGAAAAAACCCGCGAGGAGGCGATGTACAATTATGCTCTTACTACCCACGAAACAAGTACTGCCTTGGGAGAGAGTGTAACGGCTTTCAATGATTTTCTTCGTGAGTACCCCGCCACCGAACACGCCACGGAGGTCTATCAGTTGCTGGCAGGCGTGTATATGAACTCCAAGAACTACCGAGCTGCCTTGGATGCCGTGAATGCCATTCCCAAGCAAACCCGCAAAACAGCACAGATTAAGCAGTATTTGCGCTATCAGATTGGGGTAGATGCATTCTTACAAGGTAAAATGCAGGAAACGAAACGTTGGATGACGGAGGTGATAACCAACGAAAATCAGTCGTCTTCTTATAAGACCGATGCGTTGTACTATCGGGCAGAAGCCGCCTATCGCATGCATAACTATGAGGACTGCTACAACGACCTCAAATCGTTTCTCGCTCAGCCGAATAATCAGTCAGCCAACAAACCACAAACCGACTACCTGATGGGCTATGCGCTGTTCGGACTCAAGCAGTACTCGGAAGCCGAAGTGGCTTTCCGTCGCTACATCAAGGATGCCGATAAGAAACTCAATACGTATGCCGACGCACTGAACAGAATAGGCGACTGCTGCTTTAACAATCGCGCCTTCAAGGATGCTATTGCCGCTTATCGTCCCGTGATGGACAGTAAAGGTACGGGAGCCGATTATGCCACCTTCCAAGTCGGGTATGCACAAGGGTTATTGCGCCAGTATAATGCTAAGGTAACTACCATGGAGCAGTTGGTGGCAACTTATCCCAAGTCCGATTATGCCGACGATGCCCTATACGAGATTGCGCGTGCTAACTTGCAAGACGGTGAGGATAGCAAGGCTGTGGAGGCTTATACCCGACTGATAGATAATTATCCCAACAGCAATTATTCGCGTAAAGCGTGCTTGGAGCGCGCGATGGTGCATCGCGATAGCAAACAATATGAGGCGGCTATCAGTGAGTTCAAACAGACCATTGACCGTTACCCGGGCAGCGAAGAAGCCTATGCGGCATTGGATGCTTTGGAGCAAATCTATGTCGAGACGAATAACATAAGCGAGTATTTGGCCTATACCAAGCAGTTGGGAAAGATGAAAACAACGGCTACGGCGTATGAGGACTCGCTGACCTATGTGACGGCCGAATTGCAGTTGATGATGGGCAATTATCAGGCAGCGGCAGCGGGAATGACCACTTATTTGAGCCGTTTCTGTGCAGGAGGTCGCTATTGCACGGTGGCAACCTATCAAGCAGCCGATTGCTACTACCGTCTCGGCAACCAAAACGAAGCCATACAAATGTATAGGCAACTCATGGAAACACCTGGCAATCCGTACAAGGAAGAGTCGTGTACACGGTTGGCAGAATTGTACTATGACCAAAAGAATTATCAGGAAGCAAGACAGTTCTTTACCGAGATGCGTTCTGTCGTTACCGATAAAGAGAAACTGAATAGTGCAGAATTGGGTATTTTACGTTGTTCCTACTTCTTAAACGACACGGAGGCGGTTGAGCAAGCAGCAACCCGTATCATCGAAAGCGAAGACAGCAACGACAGCATGCGGGACGAAGCACGCTACAACCGTGCCAAGATATATTACAATAACCGTCAATACGGGCAAGCCGCCGTCGATCTGACCCCGCTCAGCAAGAATGTCAGAGTCGTAACCGGTGCGGAGGCTGCCTACCTATTGGCAGACTGCTATTTCCGCTTGGGAGCATTGGATAGTGCCGAAAGCGAAATCATGGCTTTCGCCTCCCAAAAAACACAACATCGCTATTGGTTGGCAAAAAGTATGATTCTTCTGTCCGATATCAATGTGCAACGAGGCGACCTCTTCCAAGCCAAGCAGTACTTGCTCTCGTTGCAGAATAACTACAAGACGCAGGACGATATACAGCCTACTATCACCGAGCGGCTCGCACAGATCGAACAAATGGAGTCTCCCGAAGTAAATCCGGAAACGGAAGAAGATAATGACGACAATAACGAGGAGGAATAACGATGAAAAAGCAATATATGTTATTTTGCATAGGGTGTATGCTTTCGCTACCCCTTTTTGCTCAAACGGACACAACCATCCAACGCGAAGTGGTGGTGGAGCGTGAATTCCAACCCATCATACAAAGTGCCGGCAAACTCAATACACCTCTCCAACAGGTGGAAACCACGGTGGAGCCCGTTAAACTTTCGTTTAGCGAATACTCGCAACCGTTGCAGACTTCACACAATGTCAAGCCATTGTCAGCATCGCAAATACGCTTTACCAAAGCGCGGGAGCGTAATGGTCATCTGACAGTAGGTGGAGGTTATCCCCTTTCCTATTTGGATTTTGAATACAAGATGAACCACAAGAGCGGCATCCAACTCTCTCTCTATGGAACGCATGATGCGCAGTGGGGCATAAAAACATTGTCCGATAGTAAGTTGGGACTTAACCTAACCGGTACTTTACCTTCAGTTAAGATTACGTTCCGCGCGGATGGTTCCAACCTGTTTTATACTCGCTACGGGCGGTATTTTGATGGCAACAAGGGACTTGTTATTGACCGTTTTGGCGATATGAAGGCTTCGGATAAGCAGAACTTGTGGCTGTTGAACACCTCGCTGGGTGTACAATCGAAATTTAATTCGGCGGTGGATTTTTCTGCCTCTCTCGGTTATTCCGCATTTATTATGCCTAACCAAGTGGTGGAGAATATGGTCAATACGGCGTTATGGTTCGGATGGAAGAACGAAGAGCATACCGTGGCAGCCAACTTTAAGATGATGAATTCCATCCTGAACGTAAAGCCAAGTATGGGAATTCATGACTCATTGTATAACGACCGCCACCATCTTCATATTGAACCCTACTATGAGTATAAGGCAGATAATTGGTATGTGCATGCCGGTGTCAATTTGGATGTGAATATAGGTAAGGGTAGGTTAATGTCTGCCAATGAGGATATTAGTTTCGCCCCTTCGCCGAATGTGAAGATGGAGTATCGTATCATTCCTTCGTGGTTAGTGGTTTACGGATCGGCAGTGGGAAGATTCGGGGACGTGTCGCTGGCGACGGGAGTGTATCGTAATATCTATTTAGACGCTCGTCCGGGGATAACCTCGCACCATGTGGCAGCCTATACGCCCGTAGATGCGGCTGTCGGATTTAAGATTAAACCTACCGACGGCTTGCTGCTGGATATCTATGGCGGTTTTGCACGGCTCAACAACCAAGTTACTTTCTGTGCCCCGACTCTCAACGACTTGAAAACCAATCCTGAAACAAATCTATGGTATTTCTATGCACACTATCGCCGTTGGAAAGCCGGTGCAGAACTGACTTATCATTATCAGGATATTATTCATATCTTGTTGAGCGGTAACTACTACCATTGGACCATGGCGGATTTGGATCAGCCGGATTATTTACCGCCTGTCGCTAAAAAAGTGTATGATCGTCCCTCTTGGGATGCCCATCTTCGCGTGGATGCCAATATAGATTCCAAGTGGAGCCTTTATTCCGACAATCATTTTTCGGGTTCGTTCAATGCCCTGTTGTTTGACGGCTCGGTAGAACGCCTGCGCCCGACTATTGATTTGAATATAGGCGTGCAATACAACATCAACCGCTGGCTCTATTGCTATGCGCAACTCAACAATTACCTCCACCGTTTCAACGACATCTATTACGGCTATCAGTCGCAAGGTATTAACGGTGAAATAGGATTGAGTTGGCAGTTTTAGAAACGAGATTCGTGTATCGGATTTAGTCGCGTAATTCGTAATTGACCCAGAAGACCTGCTGTTTGGCTCGGGTGAGGGCTGTATAGGTCCACCGAAGATACGATGGGTCCTGATTGATTTGCTCCATAGGCTGTCCTGCGTCAATGAACACCGTATCCCATTGTCCGCCTTGCGCCTTGTGGCAGGTTACGGCATACGCAAACCGAATTTGTAGAGCTTGATAGTAAGGTGACTGGCGTATCAGTTCATTTAGTTCTTTGCGATTCTTCACCTCCGGATAATCTTCGGCAATGCGTTCATAAAGTGTGCGGTGCAGATTATAGGTTTGCTCCGGTGTGTCGGTAGTCAGAGTGTCTAACCACACCGTTGCATCTATGTCGTAGTCATAATCCAGCAGGCGCAAAGACGCATCTGTAAATTGAAAGCCGTACATCTCTCTCAGGTTTCTCAGACGGGTTACTTCTACCGTATCTCCATTGGCAAGGAACGGGATTTGCTCATATTCTTGCGTCCAGAAGTAGTTGTTGCGGCTTATCATGAGCCGGTCGCCCGCACTCAGTGCGTCCTCACGAAATAGAATAGTGGCTCGTACGCCTTGATTATAAAGATTGGTGCGGCGGTTGCTGCGGGTGAGAATAATGGTTTCCGCCATCCCTGTTTCCCGATAGGCTTGTTCCAAGGTTTCTTGCAAGCGATTCGGTGCCACAAAATGCAAGTCTTTCCCTTCGTGCAACTCTATTTGTCCTGTGCTGCGGATAGCAGTGGCATTTTGCAGCACGGTGCTGTCCAAAGCCTGTCGCGCTACCTGGGTCAACGAAGCCGTTGTAACGTCCAAGCCATAGTGCATCAGTACCGATGCTTCCAAAGCCGGCGATGTGTCATGACCCACCGGAGGAAGTTGCGCACTATCGCCTAATAGCAAAAGGGAATTGTGGTTACTTATGTGGTTGCCTTGAGGGGTATAGATGTATCGGATCAGGTCGTCTAACAGACTGCCCGAACCAAATTGTGTATTGTCGCGTTGATTGCTCAACATACTCGCTTCGTCCACGATAAAAAGGGTGCTTTCCAACTTGTTTTCACCGATAGAGAAATAGCCGCTGTCAGGCTGTGCACCTCTTTCGCCGCGATAAATAAACCGATGGATAGTATAGGCGGGCACACCTGCATAGTGGCTCATCACTTTGGCGGCGCGACCCGTTGGAGCCAGCAAAACACACGACATCTGCAGTTGTTGCATCGCTTGAACAAGAGCCGCTATGATGGAGGTCTTGCCGGTACCGGCATACCCGTTGAGCAGAAATGCTTTTTTGTCTGCCTTTGAAAGAAGAAAAGCGGCTATTTGGCGCAAAACGGCAGCCTGCTGTTCGTTGGCAGTAAAAGGAAGATAGCGGGTAATATGTTCTAAAAGGAAATTTTCCACCTTTTTGTTTTGGTTATTCAGGATTAGGTAGTACTTTTGCGGTCGCTTTTAACTCATAGGGTAAGTCCTATACGACCAGCTCCCTCTGAATTCCCCCAGGTCTTGACCGAAGCAAGGGTAGGAGGTTGTAGCGGTGCGATATAGTCCGCTTACCCTTTTTTCGTGTCCGTCACGTTAATTCAAAGGCACGCCCGTAAGGGTGTACCAACGTCCGTCTATGACAATATAGAGATGTCCGTTGTATAGCACTTTTTCTCGTTGCTTGGGCAGTTCAACGCTTGTAGCGGCTGTAGTTTGATTCTCTCTTTGATATACAAGCCAGGCATTGGGTATGCCGTAGCCGAGTTGGTTATCCGGATGGTCGTATTGGTGCGCGGAGCGAATGATTGCTTGACGCAGTTGCATAGCCGTCAAATGAGGAAGTGCCTGCCACAAACAAGCCACCATACCTGCTATCTCGGGGGTCGCAAACGAAGTGCCCGAACCGGTTCGAATGTCGGCTATTGTCGGATCAAAAACATACGTATTTTGTCCCCATGCACTTACTTCCGGTTTGATTCGTCCGTCTGCCGTAGGTCCGCTTCCCGACGTAGCGGCATGCAATGAGTCAGCGGTGCATGACCCGACGGTCAGTACGCTGTCTGCATCCCCGGGAATGGTGATTCGTCCCCAGTCGGGTCTGCTACCATCATTGCCGGCTGCAATACACACAATGCGGTTGTGGCGCGCCGCTTGGGTGGCGGCACGGGATGCCGAGGAACTGCCGTCTAAATCGGTCAATGAAAAAGCAGTGGAATCAATATCCATTCGGTTGTAACCCAATGAAATGGAGATGATATCAGCCCCTAATGAGTCGGCTAAATGAATGCCACGGGCAAGGCGATCCACTTCGCGACGATGCTCCGACTCCAATTCTTCGGTGCGAATCAGTATGAATCGGGCATCGGGTGCCGTACCCGTAAAAGCGGGCGATTCATACAATATAGTGCTCAAGCACATCGTTCCGTGGGCATCTTGGCTCCATTCGGTCATAGCATGGGTGCGCAGACTATCCTCCACCAAATCATACCAACCTATAATCTGCTCTTGCGGAAAATACGCTGCCGAATCTGCCCCATAGAATCCGCAATCAATAATAGCGATGGTCATCCCTTGCCCGCGAAAACCGGATTCGTGCAACGACTGCAAACCGAGTATAAAGGTAAGAATAAGAGAAAACATCGTGTGTGAATGCTAAATTTTTGCAGCAAAGGTAATGCATAATTTGCAATTCACAATCGCTTTTTTTACCGCAATGCGCGCATAGCGTTCAATACAGCCAGAACCGTTACACCTACATCTGCAAAGACCGCCCAACTCATATCTGCCCAACCGATTGCGGCGAGAATGAGCACTGCCACTTTGACGGCTATCGCGAATACTACATTCTGCCGTGCAATTCGTGTAGTATGTCGGGCTACGCGTATGGCAGTAGCAATCTTGGTAGGTTGGTCGTCCATAATCACTACATCGGCTGCCTCAATAGCCGCGTCCGAACCCAATGCACCCATGGCAATGCCTATGTCTGCACGAGCCAGAACGGGGGCATCGTTGATTCCGTCACCTGCAAAAACGGTGTATTCACCTTTGGCTTGTTGAGCAATAATCCGTTCGATATGAGCCACTTTATCCTGTGGTAGCAGGTGCGCGTAGAATTGCGAGATATGTAAACGGGCGGCAACCTCTTTGGCTACATCTTCACTATCGCCTGTTAACATAATAATGTTCTTTACGCCCGCAGTATGCAAATCTTGTATGGCTTGAGGGCTGTCGGACTTGATCTGGTCAGTAATGACGATGTGTCCTGCATATTCCCCGTTGATGGCTATGTGAATGATGGTTCCTGCTTTGTGGCAAGGGTGCCATGCCACCGACAAGGCATCCATCATTCGTTCGTTACCAACGTTGACGACATCGTTACCCACTTGAGCCTGAATCCCCTGTCCGGGTATTTCCTTAATATGGCTTACATGGCAGCCGTCCGTAGCTTCTTCGGGGTAGGCATCTCTAAGAGCCGTGGCAATAGGGTGGGTAGAATAATGCTCTACGTGGGCTGCAAGGTGCAGCAGGTGGGACGTATCGTATTGTTCGGGATGAACGGCTTCTACGGCAAAACGCCCGTAGGTCAGCGTGCCGGTCTTGTCCAATACGACGGTGCGGGTATGTGCCAGTCGATCCAATAGGTTGGCACCTTTTATCAGTATGCCTTTTCGGGACGCTCCGCCTAACCCGCTAAAGAAAGTGAGGGGAACGGAAATAACCAACGCACAAGGGCAGGATACAACAAGGAAGATGAGTGCTCTATGCAACCATACGGGCAGTTGCAACAGGTAGTTGCCCGTGAGAAGAGGCGGCAGAAAAGCAAGCACAAAAGCCAATCCCACCACGATGGGGGTATAGACGCGGGCAAAGCGGGTGATGAAGGATTCGCTCTTTGACTTATGCTCGTTGGCGTTCTCCATCAGATCCAATATCTTGCTGACCGTGCTTTCATGGTAGGCTTTCTGTGTGCGCACCCGCAACACACCGCTTAGATTGATGCAACCTGAAAGCACTTCATCGTTTTTTTGTACCTCACGGGGCAAACTTTCGCCCGTGAGTGCCATGGTGTTGAGGGTGGAGTTTCCTTCGATTACGATTCCGTCTAATGCCACCTTATCGCCCGGCCGAACCACTATCACCTCACCCGGTTCGATTTGTTCCGGGGCTACCTCCATGACTTCGCCGTTGCGCTCCACATTGGCTGTTGTAGGTTTCAGTTCCAGTAGGTGAGATATACTGTCCCTGCTTTTGCCTTCGGCATATTCTTCAAACATCTCGCCAATCTGAAAAAAAAGCATCACAAACACGGCTTCCGGAAACTGTGTTTCTGCGCCGGGCATAAAGCCGATGCAAAGTGCGCCAATGGTGGCTATGGACATCAAAAAATGCTCATTGAACCAATCGCCGTGAGCAATACCCTCTACCGCTTCGTGCAGCGTCTCATGGCCTACTAAAAGATAAGGAACCAAATAAATGAGCAACAACTGCCAGGTGGGCAATGCCAACCTGTGCTCAATCAACGACGCAATGCCTAATAAGATAGCAGAAACAATGATGAGAAAAATCTGGCGATGCATACCACTATGTTCGTGGTGATGCTCGTGGTGGTGTTCATGATGATGTTCGTGTGCCATACGTTCTGAAATTTTTAATTCCGACCGCAAAAGTACACGAAGCTATGTGCAACCGAGTTGCAAACTACGAAGAATGTCGTTGTGCGCAATTAGGGCACTCGCCTTTGACTACGAAGGAAACATCGCGCATGCTGTATCCGGATGGCATTGTTACCATAGGAACGTGAATATTCTCAATGCAGAACGATTGATGACATGTTTCGCAGTAGAAATGAATATGGTCATTGCCGTGATGGCACGTGTCGGTATGGTGGCAAAGTTCGTAATTGACAATTCCCCTGCCGTCTATAAACGAGTGAACGACATCCTTTTTAGCGAAGAGTTGAATGACGCGGAAGATGCTCGATTTATCCAATGTACCTAATCGCTCTTCCATCTCAGTGAGATTGACAGGCTGACCGGCATCTTGCAACAGACGATATACCAAGATGCGATTGGCAGTGGGCTTGACTCCTTTCTGCTCCAATCGGTTCACTATTTGCGGGCTGTCCATATTTCTTTGAAAAACAATGCAGACCGCTGAAAGTCAGCAGTCTGCTATTGCGCTCCCTCTAGGACTTGAACC
>DFIN01000015.1:16294-46929 GCA_002372135.1 Bacteroidales bacterium UBA3696 | reverse complement strand
TGCTCCGGTCGTACCAACTGGAAGTTCTCCGCTTCGCGGCAATGGGCGTATAGCGGTTGCAACTCAGCTATGTTTTCCAAGAAATCAAAGTTTGCCATGGTTAAGTCATTTCTTATTTTTCTTCGTCAAAACTCAGAATATCAGCATATTACAACAGGTTTGCCAATTAAGCAAAAATTTTCGTGCTTATTTGGCAAACGAATTATAATCCATACATCTCTCGTGTCTTGTTGATAGTATTTTTTCCCACGATATACGCATAGCATGCTACCGGCAGAAATTGCATTTCACCGACATACAATGTGTGTCGGGCAGTTACTGTCTTGGTGGTTACCAAAGCATGATTCAGGTTTGTTTTAAGCATATAGTACAACAAAGAAGACAGTTCCTCCGGATGCTCGGCATAACGGTCTGACCACTTCACCTCCACAGCCCAGTAGGGCTTCTGACGCGCCGCATCCATACCCACGATATCCACTTCGCCTTGTTGTTTCTTGCTTATACGCCAATTGGCGTATGCTATATCCACACCTAATCGCGGTATCCATTGTGCATAAACCGCCGTTTCTACCATATTCCCTATTTCAGTGTCTGTCTCAGAGATAGGTTGGAAGAGGGCACAACGGAGAGATGGGTTGGTAAGATAAATCTTGAAACTCGTCTCGCGTTGATATCGCTTAGCATTGTCGTCGGTACGATGAATGACCTTGATGAGAAAAGCCGCCTCCAGATATTCTATATATCGGCGCAGCACATCCTTGCGCACTCCGGATTCCTGCGACATAGCTTCGTAAGAGAATTGTTCTCCGGAATGGTAAGCTATCATGGTAAAGACAGAGTTGAGCTCTTGCACATCTTGAATACCATACAAACTGGGAAGGTCGCGAAGCAGCACCTTATCAATGATGTCATGACGAATGAACTGCCCCGGGTTTTCGCGTATCTTGTCGGAGAAGACCACTTCCGGATAACCGCCATAGTTGATATAGTCGATAAAGAGTTGGTTCAGCCTATTGATATCAATCGAGTTGTAATAGTCCACATCAACTCCGTACCATTGCATTTGCTGACGGATAAGCAGATTCTGATAATTCTTGAGATGGATATATTCATAGAAAGTAAGAGGGGGAAGGATAAAATCCGTGAAACGCCCCGCCCCACTTTCGTTGCTGCGTTTTCTCAACTCAGCGGCTGCAGAACCGGAAACAACGAAGCGCACATTATGATAAGTATCCACAAGCGATTTGAGATGTACCTCCCAATCCTTGAGATATTGAATCTCATCAAAGAAGACATAGTATTGGCTTGGATCATTAGGTTGCTTGCCAAGTGTTTGCTTACACAGATTGAATAATTGCTCCAAAGGTATATGATTGTAAATAGGCGTTTCTACAGAGATATAGATAATGTTCTGCGCCGGTACGCCTTCTTCCATTAGCCGCTGGATAGTGTGATAAAACATTACCGTTTTTCCGACACGCCTTGGCCCCATCAATACAATGGAACGATTGATGGATAGGTCTGTCACTAAGGGATAAAATATATCCAGATACATACGGGGATGCATGTCACCATAGAACGAAGGAACCTTACATTCCGCCCACCAAGGATTGTCTACCCGTAAACGACCGATAATTTGTTGCTCTAATAATGCAGTGTATTCCATATAAGATATTTTTGACGCCGCAAAGGTGCTAATAATTATCCAAATAAGCAAATATTTTCATGCTTATTTTGTATTTTTATGAAAAATTAAGCAAAAATTGCAAATAATATTATTCAAAGTAGTACTGCATACGTGCAGCGAGGAGTGTGCGGGTCTCGTCAAGTGAACGACGGACAAGTGCTTTCTGCTGCTCTATGGCCTCGATCTGTACAGCAAAAGATTGCTGGAGAGCGAGAGGGGGACACATGATTGGAATACTGCGTAAGGCACTAATATTAATCTGCTTTAATGTAGCCCCATATGTATTTTCTGCAATAATATTTTGCGCAAAATTAGATTTCAAGTACTTATACATAAACCACTTATTCATCTCATTTCTAAAATAAAGTGGCACAATACCTCTTGTTACATTACAACCTTTCAGTTCGGGTGTCGCAAGTCCCATCGTTCCTGTAGTGCCTCGTACACATATCAATATTTCATCACCTCGCAAAATGGTCCTTTGGTATGAATTAGAAATAGAAGGTAATGTTTTCTTCAAACCCTTTCTCTGGATGTATTCAGAATCTTTAAAGTCAATAGGACGAACAACAGGAACTCCATCCTCAATATCATCTCCGGGTTGTACTATTCCGTAGGACATTTTACATTCTTCAGGAACAACGTCAGACAATTTTTTTACTTTCCATCCTTTGGGGTTGGAGACGGGGTCGCCGAAAGTGGTATAGAAGAGTGATTGCGCAAGGTTGTCATACTCACGGAGTTGCTCTTCTTGCAAATCAATCAAACGATTGATACCATCCAACTCACGGACTATAGCTTGCTGCTCATCCAAAGAGGGGATGGGAATTTGTAAACTCCTCAATCCCTTAAGATCCAATGTCGGGAGTGCACCTCCACGAACGAGTGTTTTGAAGTCAAGATTATAGAACCAGTAATAAGCAAACTTGATATCTATATCCGAATTAAGGATAGCAGCACAAGTATTCAAATCAACAATGGAATCTTGTCCAAGGATCCTTTTCTTATTGGTAGAAACCGCAGCGCCATTCTTCGGAAATACAATAGCGCCTTTTGGGTAGCACTTTTTGCTATCAACAACAAAGGAAGGCGTCTTTGTTAGAACAACCTCATTTCCGGCAGTATTCATATCCGAGACTTTGAAATACGGATATTTTCCTTCCGAAAACAACTCGTCAGCTTTGGGAGTAAAACCTCCAGTTAACGTAGCAACTTCCCCTAACTTCTTATATGTCCAATTATGCTTCATGGGCGATTAGTGATTGATGATGGATTTGAGGTTATTCAGTCCTTCGGCAATCTGAGATTGCAGGTCATCTATATGTGCGAGAATCGTTTCCGGTTCGTCATACTTAACCACTTTGCGCTCTACCTCTTTGTACTTGTTGAAGGTCAAGTCGTAGTCGTTGGCGCGAATCTCCTCCACGGGCACAAAGAACGATTGGTCTTTGCGTGAACGAGAAGCCTCCGCATCGAGGTTATGGAAGCGGCTGATGACATCGGGGATGTCGTTCTCCGCACAGGGTGTACGCTTCTGGTCGAGCGTGAAACCGTCTGCGTGCATCTCATAGAACCACACACGATCCGTGGAGTTGGGCGTGTTGGTCTTGGTGAAGATGAGGATAGCGGTTGAGACACCTGCGTAGGGTTGGAACACACCGGAAGGCATGGAGATGACGGCTTGCAGACGCTGGTTATCGACGAGTTCCTTGCGGATAGCCTTGTGCGCATTGGAGTTACCGAAGAGGACACCATCGGGCACGATAGAGGCACAGCGACCGCCGAGGTCAAGCGTACGCAGGAAGAGCGCCAAGAAGAGCAGTTCGGTCTTGGTCGTGCTGGCTATTTGCAGCAGCGACTTGGCGATGGTCTCTTTGTCGAGACTTCCTGCAAAAGGCGGATTAGCGAGACAGAGCGTGTAGCGGTTGGCATCGGTGTTGTCATTGCTCAGACTGTCCTGCCAAGCGATATTCGGTGCATCCACACCGTGAAGCATCATGTTCATTGCGCCTATACGCAGCATGGTCGCATCCGTGTCGAAGCCGTTGAACATCTCTGTACGGTAGTAACGCATGTTCTCCGGACGCAGCAGCTCCTTGCGGTAGTGCTCCGCAACATACTTGGCACTCTCGACAATGAAGCCCGCCGAACCCATAGCCGGGTCGCAGATACGATCGGTGAGCGTGGGCTGCATGAGGTTGACCATCATAGCGATGATATGTCTCGGCGTGCGGAACTGACCGTTCGTGCCGGAGGTTGCCATCTTACCGAGCATGTACTCATAGACATCACCCATCGTGTCGCGGTTGTTCATATCGAGCGCGTCGATACCGTCCACGAGACGCTGGAGTGTGCGGGGACTCTGAATCATGAACGCCGCATCTTTCATAAAACGGGAGTACGCATTGCCGTCCGCTGCACCGATAGTCTTGATGAAGGGGAAGACGTTATCGCGAACCATGCGGAACATGTTCTCCGAACCGGTGTTCTTGAAGACCGACCAGCGCATGTCGTTATAAGGGATGTCGCGGTCGTTGTCGTCGTTATGCCAAGTGCCTTCGGGGAAGACGGGGTTCTGGAGACGGTTACCCCACACAGCTGCGTTCGCCTCTTCCTGACGCTGTTTGTCGTCCAGCATCTTCATGAAGAACAGATAGGTCATCTGCTCCAGGATGTTCATGGGGTTCGTCATACCGGATGTCCAGAACACATCCCAAATACGGTCAATCTGATTCTTAATCTCGCCTGTTATCATATTATTTTCGATTTACGATTTGTTTGTTTTTCGCCGGATAATCTTTGGAAGTCGCAATATTAGTTACCGCAATTGAAGCAGAGTTGACAAACCAAGCATGTCCATGGATTGCGCAATCGGTCGAGCATGTCGGTTGTGTACATGCTCCTCGTCATACCTTATACAATGCAAAGATCTGTTCGGCAATGTGGTCCCAATTGTATTTGCTTGATGCTTCGCGGGCACGATTGGAAAAAGCGGTCCATCGCTCGTTGTCAGTCAGTAGTTCTGCTGCTTTATCTGCCATGGTGTGCGTATCGCCAAAAGCGCATAGGTAGCCTGAAGAACCGTGTTCTACTACGTCCGGAACGCCACCTACTTGGGTTGCCACCACAGGCAAGCCGACAGCCATAGCCTCCGCAAATACGATTCCTTGTGACTCCTCTTGGGTGTGTAACACAAAAAGTCGGGCAGATTGATAAGCCCTTAACAATTCGTCCTGCCCTACATTGGTTTCTAAAGAAATATCCGCTTTGTACGGACTATCCTTAATGGTTTGGGATAGCATAGCATAGTACTTGCTATCAGCCAGCGAGCCGATGATTCGCAGTCGGACAGCCAACCCTTTTGCGCGTAACTGCTCAAACATCTTGACCGTATAGATATGTCCCTTGCGAGGAGAAATAGCCCCTACTGATAGGATGGTTTGGCTTTCCGAGTTGCACGACAAACCATAATACACTGCGTTAATGCCCTGTGGAATGATGTGTATTTCGGGTAAGTGAGCAATTTTGCCTTTTCGGTGATACCGGATGAGCATTCGCTCCACATAAGGGGTATCAACAATAATGCGGTGGGCAGCGTTCAGCAGGTTCCTTTCTGTGCGCGTCTGAACGAGCAACTGATATAGGTGCTTTAAGGACGGTTTGCGCCGAAACGCTTGCTTTTTTTCTTCATGCAGTAGTCCGTGAACGGTCAGAACGGCAGATAATCCGACGTTTTTAGCCGCTTTGTAGATAGTGCTGCTCATCTCCCCCGTACCATGCACATGCACGACGTCGGGATGAAGAGCCACTATCTCTTGCAGCATGTCTTCACTGCGTTGCACGGCATCTTGGTTATGACGGCCCTTGTTGGCATATCGGTGGATGGTTAGCAGTCCGTCAATATCGGTTGTGTCTGTACCTTCGATACGCGGAAAATCAAATACATCCACACTGTGTCCGGCACGAATAAATGCTTGTACGAGACCGTATACGGACGACTCTACGCCGCCGCGAATACATGCTGCGGATAGCGGATAACTGCCTACTTGTACGATGTTCATTGTCTTTTCTTTTTGCGCACAAAGATACGTTAAAAACCGAAAAATGTTTATTTTTTGTAACAAAAGTGTGGTAAATGTGTTATGCTTTCCGTTGGTGGGAAAAGTTTAATCTGTGCTTTTGCTTGGTGTAATCACAAATATGACCTACTTTTGCGGCGTTACAAGGAGCAATGCAAACTTGGCAGACAGAGCAGACAAAAATGAAAACCACATAGTAGCATTTAATTATGCGTAGTACGCGTTTTTTATTCTATTTTTTCTTTCTTTATTTGGTATCATGTACGCTGACGGAGCCGAAGATGGCAACGTTGAAACAGGATGTGTCAATCATGGTCATTGTACCGGACAGCACCTATTTGCAACCGAACACGGCATGTATTATGGCTCATGAAATCAATATGAATAGTACTTGCCGTTTTGAGCCATCCGGCGTGATGAACGACAGTACATGGTTGTTTGACCTATCGTTAGAAACCGGTTTCTACGATTTTACCTATGAGCAGCAAGTAACTATAGACGGGCATGCGCTCTCGCTGCGAGCCTATCAGAAGAACTGTGTCATACAGGCAGCAACCACATTGCCTGCAATGACGGCTTCCGTTACTATGGAGCATAACGAATTTGTGATAGCGGAAATCTTTTTTGCGGGCACTATAACGACGGAAGGGAAACAATATACGGGGGATAAATACTTTGTGTTGATGAACAATTCGGACTCGCTGCTATATGCGGACGGGTTGGTGTTGATGGAATCGAAGTTCCTCACAGTTCGTCGCGATATCGTTACACCGGATAGGATAGATAGTGCGATGGCAGTTGATGCGCTATATCGTGTACCCGGTGACGGGCAGCAATATCCGGTGGAGCCGGGTGGGGTGATTCTAATTGCCGACAATGCGATGGATCACCGTTCGCTCAATAGCAACTCGTTTGACCTTAGCGGGGCAGATATGGAGTGGTATGATGTGTCTTCTCGAGCGTCAGTAACCGATGTGGATAATGCCGATGTACCTAATATGGATAAGATTTATTGCTATACGCAAACCATTTGGGTTCCTCATAATCAAGGTCATAAGGCGTTTGCGATAGGTAGAATACCTCAAGGTATGAGCGACGAGCAATACTTGAGGGATTACTATTATCCCTACGATTATCAGTTGATTACGCAGGCGGGTTCGTTTGACATGTCAAGCACGGCATATCTTTTCCCCAATGAGTGGATAGTCGATGCCGTGAATACGTCTCCTGCTACAACGTTCCAGTGGTTGGTAACATCTTCGCGTTTGGATGCCGGTTATACCTACGTGGCAGAAACGGGCAGTGACAAAACGCGTTATGGCAAGTCGGTACGGCGCAAGTCGTTCCGCGAAGAAAACGGTCGTCTTAAAGTTCAAGATACGAACAATTCGTCGGAGGACTTCCTAACTGCGCAAATAGCAGATCCCTATTTCTTTGTGTCCCAATAGAGCGGAGGCGGTATGTGTTTGTTGTTGCTTTTTATCTCCACGTTGTTATCCGATACGGCTTCTACGGAGGCTTATGTGCAGGGACATTTCGGTCAGGCGACGATGTCTCTGAGCGGTACGCAGAATGCCGGTTTTGCGGTTGGGGCACAGTCGGTGTATGACATTAGTTCGCGTCATCGCGTATATGGTGAGGCTTCCTATACGTGGAACCAGAGCCGTGGTAATCGTTGGGTGGAGAATGCCGATTGGGAGAAGGTTTATCCTTACTTGACTTGTGATACGGTGGGAGGAGGTATGCGTACGGAGCGTTACTATTTTCGTGGCGGGTATCGGATGCTTTTGCCCCGTTTTATGTGGGGTGTTTCTCTTTCTTTTCGGGCTTTGCAGTCCTATCGTGAGGTGGATCCGCGTCCGAACAATAAGGTGGCGGATATGGGTTTGCAAGGTTCGGCAGCGTATGTGGCGGGAGGTTATGCCATAGGCGGGACAATAGGTGCGGGGCGCTATAAGCAGACAAATACGATGAAGTTCTATTCCGAATTAGGCGAAGCACTTATTTACCATTTGGTAACGCCAAGTGCGGACTATAGCCGTTTCACGGGTAGTCAAAAACAAGCCTATTATCATGGTTGGGGGGCTCAATCTGCGTTATGGCTCACTCCTACATCAAACGGGTGGGCGGCTACACTTAGTTATCAGTATGATGCTACCACCAAGGAGTTGTTGGATAATACGTATTTCCCGTTAGGAACACTGACCGTGCATCAAGTAGCGTTGGAGGCGGGTTATCGGCAAAAGCATTGGCAGGTGATGTTGCAAGGTGGGGTGAATCTTCGTCGCGGCAAGCAGCAATTGTATGGCGAGGTGGCCAATAGTTACTACTATCCGTTAGCAGCGCGAACGACGTATGCGCAGAACGATTGGATATTGGGGGCTTCCGGTTCTTATACCGCGATGTTGCCTTTCGGGCAATTGACCGCAGCCGGTGAGGTGGTTTATACGTATAAGCAGAGTGTTACTACACTTTCTGCTAATCCGTTATTTACTGATTTGGCTTCTGATTTGACATCTCATCATACCGATGCGGCGTTATCTTTGCGATATGCTTTTCCGTTGCGCGGACGGTATCAATGGTTTGTACGAACGCAAGCCGAATATACCTTTTTTCATACCACCAGTCGTTATACTTGGCTGACGGCTCTTGCCACAGGCATTAGTTTTTAGTAGCATATTCTTGCCGCAGAATGAAAGGACTGAGATACACAATATGGCTGATTCTTTTGGGCTGGGTGCTGATGGCTTGTACCGGCAAGCAAACATCGGTAGAGGAGAAGATGGTGCGAGCGGATGTCCAGTTGGAGCAATTGGCATTGTGCTTGCAACAGTCGCATCCGATTGATTCCATCGTGGAAATCACTACCCGCGAGGAGGGAATCTATTTCTATATTTTTAACGAGAATCGGTTGATTTTTTGGTCGGACAATCGGCTGAACCTTTCAGGTATTGCTCATCCGACAAATGCCGAATGGCAGCAGACACGATTTGCGAATGCCTCAGGCTGGAGTAAGTGGAAAAGGGTAGGAGTATTAGGTGTTTGGGTTGTTGTTCCGACGGAGTGGAATGAAGTAGATCCGGATATTTTGTCCGAGAGTTTTTCTTATCGCCCGTTGATGACACACCGCAAGGCAGAGCAGACGTTCTGGCAGCAAGCCAAGCAGCGTGTGCGCGTGTTTTATTTTGTCAGTCTGCTGCTATTTGTGTCTTTATTCGGATTCGGGATAGGTTGGCTCATTCATAAGCGCGGTTTTCGCAATATGGGTTTGCAGTCGAAGTTGCAATATCTGTTTGTGCTGACTATATTGGTGAGCCTTATCTATATATTTGCCATGTCGGTATCGTATGTGCGGCGTCGTTATGCCCGTCAGCAGCAGCAATTGCTCCAAGACAAGTGCCGCTACATCCGCACCTCTCTTCAGTATCTTTACTATTGGGATGTGCGTTTGGATAGCAGCAAGACGGAGGCTCTCAATATAGATTTACGGGATATAGCCTATACGTATGGTGTGGACATTCATGCGTATGATTTGCAGGGACAATTGGTAGGGAGTAGTACTCCGCAGTTGTTTGAAGATGGTCTTCTTTCCACGTGCATTGCTCCTGCCGTTTTTTCGGCGGAGGGGCATACTTGCACTCGCTATGAGTATCTCAGTCAGGTGCGTTATTTGGCATCTTATACGGAGTTTGTCAATGGGGCAGGATTGCCGATAGGTTATATAGGGGTTCCTTCATTCTTGTCGGAAGATGAGATGGATTTGGAGGTTGACCGTTTTCTTGCGCGTCTGCTACCTGCTTATCTGATAGCACTCTTTTTGGCGTTCATTTTGTCTTCCTATATATCTTCACTGTTGGTCAAGCCCATTCGCCGAATAGCCCAAAACATGCAGCAGTTCCGTTTGGGTAAGCATGCTCGCCGAATTGAGTATGCCTATCATGACGAGGTGGGTGAGTTGGTGCAACGTTACAATGAGATGGTGGAGGAGGTGGAAAATGCGTCTCGCCGGTTGATACGCAGTGAGCGGGAAGGGGCTTGGCGTACGATGGCACGGCAAGTGGCTCACGAAATCAATAATTCGCTCACTCCCATGAAACTGACCTTACAGCAGCTGCAACGTGCTAAAGGAACAGAGCGTTTTGAGACCTATTTTGACAAGTCAGCCCGTATGCTCATTGAGCAAATAGATAATATGAGCCATATAGCCACCTCTTTCTCGTCCTTCGCCAAGATGCCGGAGGTGAGTGTCAGCGAGGTGGATGTGGCGGATAAACTGACGCGGGTCATCGAGTTGATGAGCGCGAACGAGCAGCATATTCCCATTCGTTATGTCGGTCCGAATGAGGGCGTTATGGCATGGGCGGACAAAGAGCAGATTCAACTTGTTTTTACCAATATATTGCGCAATGCCCTACAAGCGTTAGACGGTCGAACTGACGGGGATGTGATAGTGATGCTTAAGCAAGAAGACGGCCAGGTGGTAATCTCCTTTTCCGACAATGCCGGCGGTATTCCCGAAGAAATACAAGACAGGATATTTGTACCCAATTTTACCACCAAATCGTATGGGACGGGACTTGGGTTGGCTATCTCCCGCAACATAGTGGAGAGTTGCGACGGGTCTATCCGCTTTGAGACCGGGCAAAAAGGAACGACCTTCTTTATCACCCTCAAACAACCGTTAAACAATCGTTAAATAACTGTTAAACAACCGTGAAAAAACAGTCAGACCCTATTCCATACATGCAGCGTTGCTTACAATTAGCGCGCTTGGGTGAATATTACGTAGCTCCTAATCCGATGGTTGGGGCGGTTTTGGTGAATGCGACGGGGGATATAGTTGCAGAGGGGTGGCATCGTCAGTTTGGCGGTCCTCATGCTGAGGTGAATTGTATTCGCCAAGCCGAGGAGAAAGGCATTACCTCGTTTGATGATTGTACGCTCTATGTCAGCCTTGAACCGTGCAGTCATTATGGTAAGACGCCCCCTTGCGCCCGTTTACTCATTGAAAAACGCATACCTCGTGTGGTTATCGGGCAGTTGGACCCTAATCCTCAAGTCAGCGGCAGAGGTGTGCAAATGCTGCGAGAGGCAGGTGTGGAAGTGGAGGTAGGAGTCTGTGAAGCGGAATGTCGTCGGCTCAATAGGCGTTTCCTTTGTCTTCACGAGAAGCATAGACCCTATGTAACGCTCAAGTGGGCACAAACAGCAGATGGTTTTATAGACCGTATCCGTTCTCTTGACGGCTCTGAGGCTTGCCATCAGCCGTTAGTTATCTCAAGTCCGGTTACGAAGCAGTTGGTTCATCAGATACGTGCTGAGAATATGGCTATTATGGTGGGAACACGAACCGCGCTGATGGACAATCCGCGCCTTCTTACCACGCGTTGGGCAGGGCGTAATCCTATCCGTGTTCTTCCTGACAGGCACCATGTCGTTCCCCGTTCGTTTCGCATCTTTTCGAACGATAGTCAGACCCTTGTCTATGAGCAGAACACCGACTGGGAGTTTATTCTTCAAGACCTTGCTTCGCGGGGCGTTCACTCACTGCTCGTAGAGGGCGGCAAAATGTGGTTGGACACTATTTTTAGGTCGGGGATATGGGACGAAGTGCATATAGAGGTTGCTCCTGTGAAAATAGGTGAGGGGGTACCTGCTCCGCTTTTCCCTATGGATCAACCTGCCGCTATGGATTGCATCTTGACGGAGCAAATGACCATTCAAGGGCATAAACTATATACGTATTGCCGTAGTCAAACGGATGAATTACCTTTGCCGCCGCAATTAGCATGATTCCACGCGATACCATAGATCGTATATTTTCTGCCACTCGCATTGAAGATGTGGTCAGTCAGTATGTCTCGCTCAAGAAGAGAGGAGCGAACTTGATCGGTCTATGTCCGTTTCATACGGAGAAAACGGGTAGTTTCACGGTGTCTCCTTCCAAGGGTATCTATAAGTGTTTTGGTTGCGGCAAGTCGGGTCATGCGGCTTCTTTCCTGATGGAAATAGAGCAGTGCTCCTATCCCGATGCGCTACGGATGCTTGCCAAGCGTTATGGCATACCCATTGAGGAGCGCGAGATGACGCAAGAGGAAAAGCAGCAGCAAGACGATCGTGAGTCCATGTTTGTGGTCAATGAGTTTGCCAACCAATGGTTTCAAGACCAATTGTGGAACCATGCTGAGGGGCAGGCTATCGGGCTCAGTTATTTTCGCGAAAGGGGGTTGCGGGAAGAAACGATCCGTCGTTTCCAACTCGGCTATTCGCCTGCCAAAGGCAATCCGCTGACTGAGGCACTGAAAAAGAAGAACTTCCAAGAGACATTTCTGATTAGCAATACGGATACGGGTATCGGTACCGGTTTGGTAGGTAAAACGGACGACGGGCGGCTCTATGACCGTTTCCGCGACCGTGTGATGTTCCCTATTTTTACTTTATCGGGCAAGACGGTGGCTTTTGCCGGACGCATACTCAGGCAGAAAGAGAATACGGGTAAATATGTCAATTCACCCGATTCGATCATCTATTCCAAAACGCGCGAGTTGTATGGTATATTTCAAGCCAAGCAGTCGATAGCCCGCGAGGACCGATGCTACTTGGTAGAGGGGCAGATGGACGTGCTCTCTTTCTATCAGGCGGGCATACAGAACGTGGTGTCCAGTGGCGGTACGGCACTGACCAAAGAGCAAGTGCGTCTTATCCACCGGTTCACGGGTAATATAACGGTTATCTACGATGGCGATGCCGCCGGCATTCATGCTGCGTTGAGAGGAATAGACATGATTTTGGAGGAAGGCATGAACGTGCAAGTTCTGCTATTGCCGGACGGGCACGACCCGGACTCGTTTGCCCGAAGTATGGATGCTGCGGCTCTGATTGACTATATACGCACACATACCACCGACTTTATACACTTCAAAGCCTCCCTGCTGCTTGGTGAAGCGGCGCAAGACCCTATCCAACGTTCAAAGGCATTGACAGACATCCTGCGTTCCATTGCTCTTGAACCCGAATTGGTCAAGCGAAGCGAGCATATCCGTCTTTGCGCGCAGTTGTCAGGAAGCAGCGAACAAGCCCTGCAACGAGCCATGACACGCCAGCGTAAGCAGTACTTGGACGACAAATTGCAAAAAAAAGACACACCGTCTGCCGAAGACCGACAGATGGATGTAGAGGCGCCGCAGGTCGTGGATCCGTCGCTGATGTATAACCAAAGCGACCTGCGAACAAAGCAAAGACTGAACCAGTTAGATGCTAACTATCGCAACCTTTTGCAGGTGCTCGTGCGCGATGGAAACAAACCGCTTTATACCCTTGAAGACGGGCATGTAGTAACGGCTGCAGAGTATATTATCGGGCAACTCAGGCAAGACGCTATCGTGATGCCTAATTCTGTCTATCAGCAATTGGTCAACGAATATGAGGCGAACATAGATGACCCGAATTTCGACCCGAAAAAATATTTCCAATTCCATAGCGACCCTCAACTCAGTCAATTGGCCATTGAATTGTTGGCAGATCCGTATCCGCTAAGCCGTATTTTCAGCAAGCAGTACATCTCGGAAAATGTAGTGGCGGCAGAAGTGGAGCAGGAAGATTCCGAGGGGTTAATCAATCGTATTATTCAGTTGTTGCTGGAACTCAAGTTTAATCTCGTTAATCTTCGTTTGGACGAGTTGCAAGTGCAAATAGGTAAAGCACAAGCCAACCATAGTCCCATTGCTGAGCAAGAAGATTTGCTCATGCAGCAAAACCAATTGCTGTTGATTCGGGCGCAAATCAATAAGTCGCTCGGCAATCGTATCACGACATAAATAGATAGATATCATGTTATTTTCTTCCATTGTTTACGGTCCTATTCATTCTCGCCGTTTGGGTGTATCGTTAGGTATCAACCTGATGCCTACGGAGCAAAAGATATGTACTTTTGATTGTGTTTATTGCGAGTGTGGCTTCAATACGCCCGTGTTACATCCCGTACTGCCCGCGCGTGAGCAGGTTAAAAGAGAATTGGAGGCTGCTTTGCAGCAAATGACGACCCCGCCTGATGTGCTCACTTTTTCGGGTAATGGCGAACCGACGCTGCACCCCGATTTTGCGGGTATTATAGACGATACATGTGCTTTGCGCGACCGCTACTGTCCTGAGGCGCAGGTGTGTGTGCTGAGCAACTCCACGCAACTGGCGCGGCAAGATGTGCATACCGCTTTGCTTAAAGCCGACCAGCGTATTCTTAAACTTGACTCGGCTTTTGACGACACGATGCGCCGGATTGACTGCCCGGTGAATAAAGACCTGACTGTGCAACGAATTGTGGAGTTGCTGCAAACTTTCCACGGCAATTTCACGCTGCAAACCTGTTTCCTCAAAGGTACGCACGACGGGCAAATAATAGATAATACGACAGAAGAAGAGGTGCAGGCATGGTATGATGTGGTAGAACAACTCAGGCCACGAAAAATAATGATGTATGTCATAGACCGCCAAACACCCGTTCCGACCCTTGAAAAGATTGCCCGTAGTCGTATGGAAGAGATTGCGGCACCCCTTATACAAAAAGGATATGATGTAGAAATATCCGCATAAAACACGACCTTATACTATGTATTTTGACGAACTTCCCCTCTCCGACGATGTATTAGACGCTTTGTGGGATATGCATTTTGACCGGTGCACCCCCGTACAGGAAAAAACGATACCGATTATATTAGAAGGTAGAGATGTAATCAGTTGTGCCCAAACAGGCACAGGCAAGACCGCCGCTTATATTCTTCCGTTGCTCACCCGCTTACAGTACGATAGGCATGACGAAAACAAACTGAATGCCATCATTATGGCTCCGACGCGCGAGTTGGCGCAACAAATTGACCAGCAGATGGACGGCTTTGGGTTCTATGTGCCTTTTTCGTCTGTTCCTATCTATGGCGGCAATGACGGCGGCGCATGGGCTAACCAGGTATCCGGATTGCAGAAAGGGGCTGATATAGCCATCGCCACTCCCGGGCGGTTGATCAGCCTGATCAATATCTATGACGTGGACTTTTCGGGGGTTAAGTATTTCATTTTGGATGAGGCGGACCGAATGTTGGATATGGGGTTTTATGACGATATAATGACTATCGTAAAACGTCTGCCTGAAGACCGACAAACCATCATGTTTTCGGCGACGATGCCAACTAATATCCGTCAGTTCGCCCGCGCTATCATGCATAACCCCGCCGAAGTGCAAATAGCCGTTAGCCGCCCGCCGGAAACCATCCGCCAGTTGGCTGCCGATGTGTATGAGGGACAAAAAACGCCCCTTCTGATTCAACTGCTGACCGAAAAGTCGCTCAAAAAAGTGATTCTGTTTGCGGGTAAGAAGCAGCGTGTCAAAGACCTTACCCACGCCCTTAGCCTTAAACATATTAATGCCCGCGCCATGCATGCCGACCTCGAGCAGAAAGAGCGCGATCAGGTGATGCTGGACTTTCGGAACGGCAAGGTGGACGTGCTGGTGGCCACCGACATCGTGGCTCGCGGAATCGATGTGGACGACATACCGCTTGTCATCAATTACGATGTGCCGCGAGATGCGGAGGACTATGTGCATCGTATCGGTCGTACAGCCCGTGCCGAAAACAGCGGAACAGCCATCACGCTCGTGAGCAAGGAAGATCAACGGTACTTCTACAAGATTGAGAAGTTTCTTCGTAAAAATGTGGAGCGAATGACCCTTTCGCCCGAATTGGGTGAGACGCCGCCTCCTTATCAGCCGTCTACCAATCGCCGTGTGGGCAAAAAACGAGGTAAACGCAAATTTAATTTGCACAAGTCTAAGTAATACCCTACTTTTGCGCCGTTTTTTTGCGAGCAGATGACTTCTACCGATTCATATAACCTTGATAAAATAGAGATTAACCGGCTAAAGGCAGGCTCATACGAGTTTGAATTTGAGTTGGAAGATGCCTATTTCCGGTCGGTTGAGTTGTCCGAAATATTGGGCGGTCGGGTGCAGGTTCACGCGGTGCTTCGGGTGCGCGAACCGATGCAAGACGAGGTAAATATATCTTTGAAACTTAGTGTCAAAGGAGATGTGCAACTGGTTTGCGACCGTTGCCTGGATCCTGTTACCCTTGCCGTAGAAGCCGAAGAAGAGAGTGACTCCGAAGACTTGTTGGAACAAAATGAACAAACGCTGAACCTGCGTTGGCTCGCATACGAATTGATAGTAGTTAATCTTCCCCTTGTGCATCGTCACCCTGAGGGCGGTTGCAACCCTCAAATGGCTGCTCTTCTCCGTAACCACCTCAGTAGCATAGAGGAAGAACCCGAAACTATAAACCTATAAAACAAATAAATTAAAATCATACAACTATGGCACATCCTAAACGAAGACAATCGCACACCAGACAAGCCAAGCGTCGTACCCATGACGTGGCTAAGATGCCCGCTTTGGCTATTTGCCCGAACTGCGGTGCCCACTACATCTACCACACCATCTGCCCTGAATGCGGTTACTACCGTGGCAAACTGGCGGTAGAAAAGGCAGAAGCATAAAACGCAGTGCAAACCAAGTGCAATGTGCAACTCCAAGAAAAGCACATAAGCGCATACCTACATGCAAAGGCTCTAATCTGTTACAAAAATAACAGAATAGAGTCTTTGCGGCATTAAGAGCAATTACGAACAAGAATGGCGCACAGAGCGCATCCAAATTGATTAACACAATGTTTCCAAGAAACACCGGCTCCTCTCGCCAGGGAGGCTTCCGCGGGGACGAGAGTTCGCGCGAGCATAATGGCGAACGTAGAAAACGCACACGCATCGTACGGTCGGAAAGAATAGACAGCGAAAGCGGGAGACCTTCTTTCCAAACGTATGCGGCTACTTATCGCAGAAATGACGGTCAATCCGCTGCCCGTATGCAAGGCAACGGCGAACGCATTTCTCGCAATGATAATCGGGCGCGAAGAGAAGATTCTCGCGGCGTACAGCGCGTCGAAAATCGTTTCCAACGCAATGAGAACGTGTACGGACAGAAGAAACGCCAAGCGTATAAACAGCGTTACGAAGACCCCACCAAACCCATTCGGCTCAACAAGTATTTGGCCAACGCCGGTATATGCTCACGCCGTGAAGCAGACGACTATATACAGGCAGGGGTGGTTAGCGTGAACGGCGTGATAGTGGATAACCTCGGGGCAAAGGTTCTGCCTACCGACCGAGTGCTCTTCCACGACCAGTTAGTAAAACGTGAACAGAAAATATACATCCTGCTCAATAAACCCAAGAACACAGTAACCACTACCGACGACCCCGAGGAACGTCATACCGTGATGGATATAGTTCGCAACGCATGCCATGAGCGCATCTATCCAGTGGGACGTTTGGATCGCAACACGACGGGCGTGCTGTTGCTGACCAATGATGGTGATCTGGCTGCCAAATTGACACACCCCAAGTTCGGCAAGAAAAAGATATATGCCGCTACGTTGGATAAGGAACTCAGCGAAGAAGCGGAAGACGAATTGCGGCATGGCGTTATCTTAGACGGCGAACGAGTGGTACCCGACGCTTTGGAGTTCCCCAAGGAAGACCGTCTGCATGTAGGGTTGGAAATCCATTCGGGGCAAAACCGAGTGGTTCGTCGCATGTTCGAGCAAGTGGGATACCGCGTTGTATCGCTGGACCGCGTCAGTTTTGCGGGACTCACCAAGAAGAATGTTCCTCGTGGCAAATACCGTTTCTTGACCGATAAGGAAGTATCTATGCTGCAGATGGGCGCATTTGAGTAAAGACCATTGAAATATCCGTTTTGAAACGAGGAGAACGAGCCCGTCCTTGTCTCAAATATGCAACGGGGCTCAAACCATTATCTTAATTAAATTAACCATTTTATGATTATTGGTATTCCAAAAGAAATCATGCACGGCGAGAATCGCGTAGCATGTTCACCCGAAACGGTGGCTAAATTCGTCAAGGACGGTTATACCGTGTTAGTTGAAAATCACGCAGGTGACGGTGCTCTCTACCACGACGAAGAGTACGCCAAAGCAGGTGCTGAAATGGTTGCAAACGCAGCCGACATCTACAACCGCGCTGAACTCATCCTCAAAGTAAAAGAGCCTCTCTTCAATGAGCAACTTGGTAAGCACGAGGTTGAACTGATGCACAAAGGTCAATACCTTATCACCTTCATTCACCCCGCTTCGCCCGTTAATCATGAGATGGTTAAGAAACTGACCGCTCAAGGTGTTACCGCATTCACGCTGGACTGCATTCCTCGTATCAGCCGCGCTCAAAACATGGACGCTCTGACTTCTATGTCCACATGCGCCGGCTACAAGGGTATCATTATGGCAGCCGACCACATGACTTCGTTCATTCCGCAGATGTTCACCGCTGTAGGTAAGATTGAGCAAGCCAAGGTGATGGTTATCGGTGTCGGTGTAGCCGGTCTGCAAGCACTGGCTACCGCTAAACGTCTCGGTGCTACCACGTATGCTGCCGATATCCGCCCGATGGCAGCCGAGAACGCTAAATCGCTCGGCGCACAGGTAATCGAAACAGGTGTTCCTGCTGAATTGGCAGTAGGCGAAGGCGGCTATGCCAAGGCTCTGCCCGCAGATGTACTTGCCAAAGAGCGTGAGCAACTCAAAGCCACTATCCAACAGATGGATATCGTCTTCTGCTCCGTACTCGTTCCGGGCGAATTGGCTCCCGTTATCATCACCGAAGATACCGTTAAGGGTATGAAGAAAGGTGCCGTTATCGTGGACATCGCCATCGACCAAGGCGGTAACTGCGACATCACCCCGAAGGGAACCATCGAAGTGAAACACGGTGTTACCCTTATCGGCGTGAAGAATATCCCGGGTGAGTTGCCCACTTCTTCCACTTGGATGTTCTCCAACAATATGTACAATCTGGTTACTTACCTCGTTAAGGACGGTAAGATTGAACTGAACATGCAAGACGAAGTGATTGCAAAGAGTCTGGTTTGCACCAACGGCGAACTGCTCCACGCAGGTGCCAAAAAAGCAATGGGATTATGATCCATCCTCTGATATTGGTGGCGGTGTTTGTAGTTTGCACGGTGGCAGGATACTTCATTATCAGCCAAGTACCGTCGTTGCTGCATACACCCCTCATGTCCGGTATGAACGCACTCTCGGGCGTAACGCTCGTGGGTGCGCTCTCCGCTACCGGAATAGCCCTGCTTGACGGTCAGTCTGTCTGGGCACAACTATTTGGTATGCTCGCTATCATCCTTGCTACCATCAATGTGTTTGGCGGATTTGGCGTAACACACCGCATGCTGCGTATGTTCAACAAGAAAAAACACTAAACGATGACCTTAGATATACTTCAAATCGTAGTCAGTGTCGTGCTCTCTGTGTGCGTGCTTGTGGGTATCTCGATGATGAGCAAGGTCAAAACGGCCGTTGCGGGTAACCTCTTGTCGGCACTCGCTATGTTGTGCGGCGTGGTAGCCACCCTTTGCTTCAATCATATTTTGACGGCATGGACGGTGTTTGTGGCCATCATCATCGGTGCGCTCATCGGCAGTATGATGGCTTCCCGTGCGCAGATGATTCAGATGCCGCAGATGGTGGCTCTGTTCAATGGTCTCGGCGGCGGTGCCTCGGCTCTGGTAGGTGTGATGACCTATATGGGGTGGGGTATGATTGAAACCCCTGAGTATCCTGCGTTTGTCAATTTTACCGCCGTTTTGGCGATTGCCGTAGGTATGATTACTCTTGTCGGTTCGCTGGTGGCTGCGGGTAAGTTGGCGCGCGTGATTGACGGTCGTCCGAAGGTTTATCCCGGACACTCCACCATGACGCTCTGCCTGCTCGTGCTATCCGTGGTATGTGTTGTGTTAGGTACGGTATATGGTGAGAGTACATGGATAGCCCTTGCTTCTGTCCTTCTGACGGGTTGCTTCGGCTATATGTTCGCTATTCGTGTAGGCGGAGCGGATATGCCCATTACGATTTCGCTGCTCAACTCGCTCTCCGGTGTGGCAGGTGCTATAGCCGGTATGGCTATAGGCGATGTGTTCCTTGTAGCCGTCGGAGGTATAGTAGGGGCTTCGGGCTTGCTGCTCACGCAAATCATGTGCCGCGCTATGAACCGTAGCCTGATTAGTATTTTGCTCGGCGGCGCAGTCAAGAAGAAAACGAGTAATCCGAGTACTACGAATGTTCCGAATATTCAGAGTAATCCGAATACTCCGACCGTCTTTACGGAAAATGCAGATTTTGAAAAACTTTTAGAACAACTGAATGATATGGAAGTAAAACAACTACTCGATGCCATTGAGGCATTAACCAAAGAGGTAGCAGGTTTGCGCGAGCAATTAGCGCAAGGTGCGACTGCAGCTCCGCAAGCCGCCAAGAAAGAAGAGGACAGCCCCGCTGCCGTTCTCTCTAAAGCCAAGGACGTGATTATCGTTCCGGGGTATGGTATGGCTCTGGCGCAGGCTCAACACACCGTTAAACAACTGGCTGACAAGTTGGAGTATCGCGGTGCGCGTGTGCGCTTCGCTATTCACCCCGTGGCAGGTCGTATGCCCGGACACATGAATGTACTCCTTGCCGAGGCTGATATCCCCTACGAGAAACTCTACGAGATGGATGCCATCAACGACGACTTTAAGAAGGTGGATGCCGTGGTGGTTATCGGTGCGAACGACGTACTGAATCCCGCTGCTAATACCGCTGAAGGTACACCTATCTACGGGATGCCCGTACTCAAGGTGGCTGATGCCAAAGAGGTGATTGTTTGCAACTATGACCTCAAACCCGGATATGCCGGCGTAGAGAACCCCATCTACACGCGTGAGAAAGGCGTTTACCTGTGCTTAGGGGATGCCAAAGAAACACTGATGAAAATCATCAACGAGATTCAATAACATCGTTTTTCGTTTTCCAAGTTTAGACTTGGAACCATCAAAAAGAGCAGCAGTCTTGCCAATGGCAGGACTGCTGTTTTCTTGTACATTCGCTCAGAATTACTTGACCACAATTGTCTTAATGCCGTCGCGTTCGAGCAGGGCGTTAATGGAGGGTTCTCCGCTGCGGAAACGGCGGTAGAGCTCGGAGGCTTTTTCGGTGCCGCCTTTCTCTAAGATGTTCTCGCGGAAGAGTTGGGCTGCTTTGCGGTCGAAGATAGAGCCGTTTTTCTTCTGTGCCTGTTTGAAGATGGAGAAGGCATCGGCATCCAATAGTTCGGACCACTTGTAACTATAGTAGCCGGCTGCGTATCCGCCGGAGAAGATATGGGTGAAGGAAGCCGCCATCTGCGTACCCGGAACGAGGGGCATTACCTGCACTTGCTCCATGGCTTCGTCGCTGAAGCGGATGACGGATTCGGTGGTACCGATGGTCTCATTAACTGCAAAGGGTTCAGTCAGGCTATGCCACGCCATATCGAGGTAGCAGAAGCTGAGTTGGCGTACACAGCCGTAGGCGGCGTGGTAGGTCTGGGAGGCGTGCATCTTGTCGATGAGTTCCTGCGGGATGGTTTCGCCGGTAAGGTAGTGCTTGGCGAAGGTGTCGAGGAACTCTTTCTCGTCGATAAAGTTCTCGTTGAACTGGGAGGGCAGTTCAACGAAGTCGCGCGGGACGTTGGTGCCGCTCTGTGCAGAGTATTGGCAGCGGGTGAGCATACCGTGGAGCCCGTGTCCGAACTCGTGGAGGAACGTGCGTACCTCGTCGTAGGTAAGCAGGGCGGGTTTGTTCTCGTCGGGGTTGTCGGAAATCACGGGTCGGGTGAAGTTCATCACGTTGATGATATGGGGACGATGGTCTTTGCCTTTGCGGATATACTGGGACTGAAAATCGTTCATCCACGCGCCGCCGCGCTTGCTGTCACGCGGGTGGAAATCGGCGTAATAAACAGCGAGGAACCTGCCTTTTTCGTCAAAGACTTCGTAGACGGTTACTTCGGGGTGATAGACCTGAATCTGCTTGTTCTCCTTGAAGGTGATGCCGTAGAGGCGTTTCGCCAAGCCGAAGACACCTTTCTTGACGTTTTCGAGTTCAAAGTAGGGACGGAGGTCATCGTCCGAGATGCTGTATTTCTCCTGTTTGAGTTTCTTGCTGTAGTAACTCCAGTCCCAGGGTTGGAGCTGAGCGTAGAGTCCGTGTGCTTGTGCGTATTCTTGCAGTTCCTTGACTTCCTGTTGTGCAGCGGGCATATAGGCATCGCGCAGACGGTCGAGGAGGCTATAGACGTTCTCGGGGGTGTCTGCCATCGTTTTGTAGAGCGATTTTTGCGCATAGGTCTGCTTGCCGAAGAGTCGGGCAAGGGCAAGGCGTGTGTTGGCTATCTCTACGATCAGTGCGGTGTTATCGAATTCGCCGCCGATGCATTTGGTCTGGCTTGCCATATAGAGTTCGCGCCGTATGTCGCGGTTGTCAAGGTCTTGCATAACGGGCAGGTAGGTGGTCGGCTTGAGGTTGAGCAGCCAGCCTTGCAGGCCTTTCTGTTCGGCATTGCGACGCAGGATGGCTTTGGTGTCAGCGTTAAGCCCGGCGAGGAGTGCTTCGTCGGTGAGGAGCATTGACCAAGCGTTGGTGGCTTTGAGTACGTTCTGACCGAACTGGAGGGTGAGTTGGCTCAGTCGTGTGGTCAGTTCGCGGTAGGTCTGCTTGTCTTCGGGGCTGAGGTTGGCACCGTTGTTGGCAAAGCTCTCGTAGATATCCTCCAAGAGTTTGACCTGCTGTTTGTTGAGGCGGAGTTTGCCGCGTTGGTCATAGACGGCTTTGATGCGCTCGAAGAGTTTTTCGTTGAGGCGTATGGTGGATGAATACTCGGACATCTTGGGGCTGAGTTCGAGCTCGATTTGTTGGAGCGTGTCGTTGGTTTCTGCGCTTGTGAGGTTGTAGAAGCAGCCGGCGACGATGGAAAGCATTTCGCCGGAGGCTTCGTAGGCTTCAATGGTGTTGGCGAAGGTAGGGGCTGCGGGGTTATTGACTATGTCGTCTATTTCCTGCAGGCCGCGCTTCATGGCTTCCTCAAAGGCGGGCATGTAGTGCTCAGCGTGAATCTCATTAAAAGGATAGGTGCCGTGCGGTGTTTTCCAATTCTTGTACTCAAAGAAGGGGTTGCCGTCAGCCGAGGCAACCATAGCAGTTGCGGCAAGTGCCATAGTCAGAAACGTTTTTTTCATGATTAGATATAGTTTGTGTGTCGTGTCCGATGGGGTAGGGAGCGCACTCTCGCCCGCAAAGATACAACACAAATAGGGATAGAGCACAAAGAAACTCGGATTTTTATTGTGATATTGCCGCGTTCAACCTACTTTTGCGGCGTAAAAATGTGTATAACAAAGTTTCCATGAATACAAATAGACTATATCGCGTATTTCTGTTACTCATTATTGGTTGTGGAATACTGTTTCCGAATGTCTTGGCGCAGAACGAAACCCTGACTGTGGCTGAACGCAATGCCGCACAGGGTTTTAACGATACGATTGACCGTCTCTCACCTGATTTTGTGCAGGTAAGCCTTATGGTGGCAGACCCTACGGAATGGCAGGACGATGCGTTAGGTACCGGAGGGCATGCCTTTCTGCGTCTGCAATGCCCGACCTTTGGACTGGATTATTGCTTCTCCTACGAGGGTGAGAATGTAAACGACAACCTGTTTCGCTACCTGAGCGGTAAAACCAAAATGGGCATGTTCGCCATTCCCACCGATGAATATATGCAAGACTACCGCCGTTGGAACCGCTCGGTGCACGAATATCGGCTGGCTCTGCCGCCAGAGGTGGAGCAACGCCTGTGGGAGATCATGGACAACCACCTCACCAAAGGCATCGTTCTGCGCCAGGATCTGAACAAATACGGCTGCGCTATCACCGTGGTGCGCTATGTCAAAAAAGCATTGCAGGATGTTCGGATTGACTATGCTCCTAATCCCGAATTAGATCCGCTGACTCGCCGCGAGATAGGCTATCGCACGCTGGCAACCCATCCGTGGATCAGATTGGGCTATACCCTGTTCACGGACAACAATGCCGACCGTGAACTGCCTCTTGACGAGAAACTGATAGTGCCTGCCGACTTGGCTGCCGTGTGGCAAGAGGCGACTCTGAGGGGCGAACCGTTTGCTACCTACTTGGGCGACATCGTACAAGGAGCCGAATTGGATGATGCCGAACCGTGGTTTACTCCTCTGTTGGTGGCGTGGTTATTCGTTATCCTGACCCTTTGTTTTGCTTTCACCCGTTATCCGTATTGGGACTGGCTGCTGCTGGGACTGCAAACACTTTTGGGCGTAGTGCTGCTATTGCTGTGGCTCTTTATGCGTGACTTTGGCGGTGCAGCGTTCCTCTTGACGGTGCTCTTCAATCCACTGCCTTTGCTCCTGTGGAAATGGCGGCATTATTGGGGACTGCCCTACGCTATTTTATTAACTTTGGGGGCAGTAGTGTTAGTTTGTCTGCCGCACATGCTCATAGATCCCGCTTTCTTGGTGTTGGCATTGGCGTATGGGGTGCTGTTCGCTAAAGAACCTGTCAAACAATGGCTTGCCACAAAAAAATGATGTATCCTCTATTGCCCTATTCGCAGTTGGTGTGGGAGATGACTCGCTGGTTTCCGGGCATCTACCGCTTTCCCGTCACCTTGCTTTGGCGAAATGGAGCCGAAGAGAAAGAGCGCATCGCTGAGGCGTTTCGCACAGCACTGCTCAATCACCCTGTCTTTTCGGCGCGCATCAATTGGAGAGGACGGCAATACCCGTCCACGCTGCGGGATGTGTTGCACGGTCCCTACCACGACATAACGCTCTATACCCAAGGCGAAGACCTGTATATCCGCATATCAGGCGACAGGATTCTTGGTGATGGACAGAGTTGTTTTGTGTTTGTGCAGGATGTCTGCCTTGCTTATGCCGGCAAACCCTTGGAAAAGGACGACTATTGGGGGTATCTTGCCAGGGTGGAACAATATAAGCACTCCGAACACTATCGGCAGAGCCGCGATTGGCTTATTGACGCGTTTGCCGACACCTCTGTGCCTGTTCGACCCACTATGGATAGACGATGGTTGTGGACATTGTTGCCCCCTAAGGCGGGAGTATTTCAAGACGACTATTCCGACTTGCAGAAGGCTATGCGCGGTTTGTGTACCGATTCGCATCTTATTTTGGACGGATTGTTCTCTCTCTGTACCGCCCTTGCCATAGCCGACTATTGCGGCACCGACCAAGCTGCTTTGACCTGGGCGTATGAGGGACGCGAACGACCTGACGAACTGCGGATATTCGGCAGCTTGCACCGCGATGTGCCGTTTGTGATTAGTCGAAAGTCAAAAGACGAAAGTCAAAAGCCTGCATCGCGGGAAGATTTGATTCGTCAAGCGCGCAATCAGATTCGTTCGGGTATAGCCCATAGCGATTATCCTTATACCCTCACTGCACCCTATAATCGGCGGTGGAACTATGCCGTTAATGTGCTGCGGGTGGTGGACGATGTGCCGACCGGTTCGTTCCCGCTGGAGGTGGTTGCATTGCCCGACTTCAAACATGCCTATGCCCTGTTGGATGTTGAGATTCATGAACGGTTGCATAGTCTGTCATTGGTTTTTCGATATAGTGCCACTCACTACCGAAACGATTCCATCCGACGTTTTGCCGAACGGGTCAAAAAGAATATGCTATGGTTATTGAACACATAAAACAACTGCTTGTTTTCGACTCGCGCCTTAGAGATTTGGTTTGTCGGTCGCTTGAACGTGCAGCCCTTGCCAATCCGAACCGAAATACAAATCCTGTGCGGACTTTGGACGAATGGCTCGCATACGTGGAGCGGTTCCTCCATCTCATGCCGTGGCAGGGGATGGACATAGGCGAAGACGCATCCTTCTTCCGTCGCATTGACCAGAATATTGGCTATTTCTATTTCCTCTTAGACCAGCCGCTTGACGAGTTGAAGGACAAAGGCTATATCTATCCTTCGCTGCAATACGAACCTCACATGGCTGATTGGCTTGTGGAATATAACAAGGCTTGGGGTGAATGGCTTGACTCCGCGGATAGTTGGAATGATACTTATTATAACCTCGCACGCACAGACCCCCGTTTTGAACTCGCCACCGATCGCTACGAATCTCCCGACAACTGGCATAGTTGGAACGACTTCTTCACCCGTCGACTACAAACTTCTCTCAATTCGCCAACTTCTTTCAACTTTCAACTTTCAACTTTCAACTCTCCTTGTGACGGCGAAATAGCCTTTGCTCCAGTCAAGACGGCTACTATCCCTAACTGGCTTGACCTGCTTGGCGACAGCCCGTATCGAAACTGTTTTGCAGGCGGAGATACCACCCATATCGTACTCGATGTCTTTGATTATCACCGTTTTCATGCGCCATGCGATGGTACGGTCTTGGAATGCCGAACCATAGAAGGTATTCATGCCGGCGGCGGAGTTATCATCTGGGATGGAACACAGCACCGCTATCGTTACGACCGGCTCGGCGTAACCGATTTTCAGATGCTCGAAACACGCGGTGTCTTGGTTATGGATACGCCCGCTTGGGGAAAGATCGCCATCGTTCCCGTCGGTGTCCAGCAAGTAAGTTCGGTGGTGTGGGCTTCCTCTTTATTGCAATCACAATGCACAAAGTTCAACTCGCCATGCGCAACTCCCAATTCTCAATCATCCTCTCCCAATTATCCGTTATCCATTTGCCATGGCGATGAGTTGGGTATGTTCCGTTTCGGTGGCAGCGATATCGTCCTTTTCTTCGAACCCGGCAAAGCCCCGCATATCACCCCCCGAACCGTCAAGGTCGGCGACCCTCTAATCGTAAATCCATAATCCGAATAATCATCCTATACCCTACACTGAAAAATCGCAACCCTGTTGCGTTTTTTCTTGTATAAAGCAAAAAAATACTACTTTTGCAGCGAAAATTATGTGACGAAAATTATGTATCGAAAATTTCGCTACGATTAAAATGAGTAAAATTAGATGGTTATGGCAAACATGATGAAATGTATTAATCCGTTTTCGATCACCTCTTATATGGGTGCAGCGTATTTTTGTGACCGTGATGAGGAGACCAAAGAATTGGCAGGTGCGTTATCTAACGGGCGCAATGTGACGCTTGTAAGCCCTCGCCGTGTGGGGAAAACGGGATTGATACACCATTTCTTTCAGCGTTTGAAACCAAATGAGGTTCAGTGCTTCTATGTTGATTTGTATAGCACGTCTAATCTGCATGAGTTCACCCAACTGTTTGCACAAGAAGTGTTAACTAAACGAATCACGCCTTTTTCAGAGCAGGTGTGGGCGGAAATAACACATTTCTTTGGTGCTCTGCGACCGGTCTTCGGGACGGATCCTATAACCGGCATGCCGCAATGTACCATCGATATTCAGCCGCAACGCGAGGAATGGACCATGCAGCAGATTTTTGCATACTTGGAGAATTCATCCACACCATGTTATGTGGCTTTCGATGAGTTTCAGACTATTGCGGAATATGCCGATGTGAAGATGGAAGCGTTGTTGCGCACCCATATCCAACAGTTGCATAATGTGCACTTTATTTTTTCCGGCAGCAAGAAACATATCATGACGGAGATGTTCTCTTCTGCTAAGCGTCCATTGTATCGCATCACACAGATGATGCATATTGATGTGATTGATGAGCAGGCGTACTATTCGTTTGCGGCGAAACATTTGTCAGCGCATGGACAAAGTCTGGATGCAGATACATTTCATGACCTTTACACGCTTGTGGATGGATATACATGGAATATCCAAAGTCTGCTCAATCGCCTCTATCAGAGTGGAGTGGATCGGATTAATCATAATAGTGTGCTCCTAACCATCAATCAGATATTGCAGGAAGAGATGCCGTCTTATCAAATGATATGCCGCTTGATTACGGAACGTCAACTGCAAGTATTGCGTGCTGTGGCGAAAGAAGGGGTGGTAAAGGAGCCGGGTAGTAGTGTGTTCCTACAAAAGCACCGGCTCGGAGCTTATAGCACGGTGCGCAGTGCAATCCAAAATCTACTTGAGAAAGAATTGTTGTACCAGAAAGATGATGGCACATACGTGGTGTACGAGAAGTTCTTTGCGCTTTGGCTTAAAGAACATTAATCCACATTCGAATAGGAAACTTTTGTGTATAGAAAAATATGACTGAAAATTACTTAACTATCCTCGCGGAAACCATCCGCACTAACTGGGATGCCCCCGCCCTCACGGACTTCTATCTCACAGAAGACGGCACCGCCCAAGACACCACCCGAGGCAACCACTATACCTATGGTGAAATGTACACTGAGGTCTGCCGCGTAGCAAATCTCCTCACTGCCCTCGGTCTCCAAAAAGGCGACCATATAGCCATCTGCGGAGCCAACTCCGCTCATTGGGTCATCGCCTATCTCGCTATCGCCAAGATGCAAGGTGTCTCTGTCACCGTCATGCACACCCTTCAGCCCGACGAAATAGCCCATCTCGTCGCTTTCTCCGACGCCAAAGCCCTCTTCACTGACCCCGACCTATGGTCCGAACTATCCCCTATGTATCGACCAAGCTTGGGCGATTTATCCGATGTCCTTTCCCTCGCCGACTGGACGCTGCTATCCTGCGACAAATCCGCCGACAACTACGATACATATACGATAGATACACGAAAGATATACGATAGATATACCTTACATTCAGATACTCTCACCGAGGGAGCATCTGTAGTGTACCCCGTTTTTTGGACACAATAATTAATTCTTTATGAAAAAGAAAGTGCCCATAGAGTTAAAAATGGAAGCATTAAAAATGCTTGAATCGGGGGAATCAGCGAAGGCAGTAAGCAAGCGACTAAGAATCAGCAATGGCGAGTTGCAGACATGGTGTCTGATTTACGCGAAGGACGGCGCGCAAGGTCTTGCCGCTTACCCCAAAAACATCTGCGTCGGAGCGATAAAAGACAAGATTATTTGCACATATCGTCAAAAGAAAGCACCTTTGCACACTCTTAGCGCCCGGTACAGTGTCCCTTACTCGTCAGTATGCCGTTGTATATCAACGTACAAACGGAAAGGTCAGGCAGGTATAGATGGTGCAACAATCGATATGTGGGATTTATACAGCTCCGGAGATCATATGGAAGAAGAACTGACCAAAGCAGAGTTAAAACACCAGTTGAAGGTGGCAAAGAACGAACTGGCTTACCTTCGTGCGGAGAATGCTTACCTAAAAAAATTGAAGGCCTTAATGGAAGCGGACGAGAAGCGGAAACGCAGCGCGTCCAAGCCATCCGTTCATTAAGGCCCAAACATGCTTTGAAGCACCTGCTCAAAGCGGCAGGGATGGCACGTTCGACGTATTACTACTGTTTGTTGGAGCGTCCTGACAAGTACGCTTCTACAAAGGAACAGATACGCCGAATCTATGAGAGGAACAAAGGTCGTTACGGCTGCCGCCGTGTATGGCAAACACTGCGCGTTGCCGGATGGATTATTAGCAGGAAGACGGTAGCGCGTCTGATGCACTCGATGTCGCTGTTTGGCATCACGCCGAAGCGTCATTACCGCTCCTACCAGGGCGATGTGGGCAAGAAAGCACCCAACGAGCTCAACAGGGATTTTGCAGCGGTCGGACCATACCGTAAACTGACCACTGACATCAGCCAGTTTGTCATCAACGGAATCAAACTGTATCTGTCCCCTGTTCTGGACATGTGGAATGGTGAAATCATCTGTTACACCGTCTCCCGCAGTCCGAATATGGCATTGGTAATGAAGATGCTGAAGAAGGCATTCCGCCGCATGGGAGCAGCCGCTTATGGAGCACTTATGCACTCGGACCAAGGCTGGCACTACCAGCACGCACAATACCAGATGGCATTGAAAGAACATGGAATAGTACAGAGTATGTCACGCAAGGGCAATTGTCTGGACAACTCGGTCATGGAGAACTTTTTCGGCTTGCTGAAGAATGAGTTTTATTATGTGAACCATTTTGACGACGAGCAAACCTTTCTGAAAGGTTTGGCAGACTACATTAGGTATTACAACAATGACCGTATAAAACTCCGGCTGTCAATGAGTCCTGTCCAATACCGGCAACAATACACAGACAATATACAAACAACATGTCAATGAACATGCATACAACTAACAATATTTAATAACCTTGTCCAACTTTTGGGGGACACCTCAATCGGAGGGAACAAATCCCCTTACGCATCGACCAAGCTTGGGCGATACCAACTCTCCCTCTTTAAGAGAGCTGGTCTTTTTCCCGCAATTCGCTCCCGATGACCTGCAAACTATCTGCTTCACTTCTGGCTCTACTGGTGCTGCGAAAGGTGTTATGCTTTCTTATGGAAACATCAGCGCATCGGTAAGAGGTGTGGCTGAATCCTGTGTTTTGCATAAAAATAAAAAGGCAGTGTCTTTTCTACCTCTTTCCCATGCGTACGTATTGGGGGGACAAGTGTTAACTCCCTTGTCTTATGGAGCTTGTGTTTATTCATTATGTGGATGCAGATTGCCGGAACAGATGTTTCTTTCTATAGCAATGATTCAGCCATATGCAGTATTTTTGGTGCCGATGTTGGTAGCAAAACTCAGTGACGCAAAAAACATCTCAATGTTGCCGATGTTTACACGCACTTTGGAATATATGGTTATCGGGGGGGCAGAGTTTCCGATACAAATCGAAAAAGCATTAGCAGAAATGAGAATACCCATCGCTCCGGGATACGGTGTGACGGAAACGGCAGCACTAATCAGTTTGTCTCCGTTTTCAGATCACCGTTTGGGAGCCTCAGGAAGAATAATTCAGACGCTTCAAGCCCGCATCTCCCCTGTCGGTGAGATTCTGGTCAAAGGCGAGAATGTCATGCTCG
>DFIN01000015.1:0-16243 GCA_002372135.1 Bacteroidales bacterium UBA3696 | reverse complement strand
GCTATTACAAAGACCCCGAAGCCACCGCCGCCAAGATAGATTCGGACGGCTGGCTCCATACCGGCGATAAAGGCCACTTGGACGATGATGGCTATCTCTATGTGGAGGGCAGGCTCGAACAGGACATCATCGTTCTCCCCAACGGCGAGAACATCCGCCCCGATAACATCGAGTCCCTCATCAATACTCTCCCAGAAGTCTCCGAATCCATCGTCCTCGCCCGCAACGGCCACCTCGTTGCCATCGTGGTGCCTGCCAATTCCTCCCCTAAGTTAGGGGAGGTGTCCCAACGGGACGGAGGAGTGTGTATAGAGAATACCCCGGCATACCTGCGTCGTAAGATCCTCAGCACCGTCAATCCCCAACTGCCCGATTTCTCCCAACTCTACGATGTGGAGATAACCGACACGCCCTTGCAGCGAACCGAAAAGCAAACCATCAAGCGGTATCTTTACAAGTAATCGTAAAAACCTTCCTCCGCAGAATTTAAGCAAAACAACGATTATTAGCAGCAAACTTCCCGCTTTATACCCTTGCATATCGCCAAAAAAGTGTACTTTTGCGGCGATGTTTTTTAATAGACAACCATTATGACACAACAAGAAATTCAAGAAAAAGTAAATGCCTTTATGACAGACCGTTTGGAGTATGAAGCGGCAGCCATTACGCCCGATGCGGAACTCAAACGCGACCTCGGAATGACCTCGTTAGATGCCGTTGAGACCTCCATCTTCATCAAACGCACATTCGGCTTCCAACCCGACCGCGGCGCAGTCAAAGCGCTCGTTACCCTACAAGACCTATACGACTACATCGAAGCCAACAGTTAATACGCGGTATCCACCTCAAACACCATGCAAATCTCTAATCAGACCTTTTCCGGCGAGCGCCCGCTCTACAACAGTAGTGACCTCTGTCTGGAGCAAATCACCATAGGCGAGGGCGAATCCGGACTCAAAGAGTGCCGCCGTATCAATGCCATCGACTGCCGATTCTCCGGGCAATACATCTTGTGGGAGTGCGAGGACATCGCCTGCCGGCAGTGCACCTTCGAAGCCCCTTCCCGTGCCAGCCTGTGGTATGTGCGCCGTCTTGGTATGACCGACTGCACTATCCACAGTCCCAAAGCCTTCCGCGAAATAGACGACCTAAGGCTTGATAATATCCGTATCACCAACAGCGACGAGACTTTCTGGTCATGCCGCAACGGACAACTCACCGACATCTCGATGGAAGGCGGTATCTATCCTTTTATGCGCGCGTCCGACCTCCACATCACCCGCTTGCACATGACTGCCAAGTATGCTTTCCAGTATGCCCGCAACATCGAGATTCATAATGCCGTGCTCCATACCAAGGACGCTTTTTGGGAGAGCGACCACTGCACCATCTATGACTCTGAGATTCACGGTGAGTACCTCGCCTGGTACAGCCGCAACCTGCGCCTCGTGCGCTGCCATATCAGCGGTACGCAACCTCTTTGCTACTGCGACAACCTCGTGCTTGAAGACTGCACCTTTGCCCCCGATGCCGACCTTGCCTTTGAGTACTCGTCCGTACAAGCCACTATCCGGTCGGCTGTAACATCTATCAAGAATCCCCGCTCAGGACATATCTCCTGCTGCGGCTGCGACGAAATCATCCGCGACAACCACGTCAAAGCCCCCAACGATTGCGTCATACAATCAAGCAGAACTTACGCTCAACGAATTGTTTAGATAAAACGTAATTGTATTAGACATTAAAGCGGTAATCCAATAGGAGGAACAGCATACTCACGGCGGATTACCGCAAATTTGCTTAATTTGGTGAATTGTGAATTTTTATTTGCGTATCTCAAGAAAACGCTACTTTTGCAGCGTTTTTATGAAAACGGTAAATCTTACCATATTATAAAGTGGCGTAAAACTAAAGTGTATGATTTTCAGCAGAAAGAGTTATCTTGATCAATTGACAGGTAAACCCAAAGGTTCAATGATTAAAATCATTACCGGACTACGAAGAAGCGGCAAATCATTCTTCTTGTTCAAGCTGTTTAAGCAGTATTTGCTTCAGAATGGCGTAGATGAGGAACATATCATTGAGATTATCCTTGACGACAGATTGTATCTGGAGATGAGAAATCCTGATAAATGTTTGGCTTATATCAGAAGCCGAATCCAAGACAAAGAATGGTATTACTTACTCATCGATGAAGTACAACTGATGTCGGATTTCGTGGACGTACTCAATAGCTGCCTGCATATATCCAATCTGGATGTGAATGTAACGGGAAGTAACTCTCGGTTTCTGGTCTCGGATGTAGCAACTGAGTTCAGAGGGCGTGGTGACGAAATCAGACTCTATCCGCTTTCCTTTTCCGAATATGCGGAAGCTTTCCCGAATAAATCATGGGATGAGTTGTGGGAGGAGTATGCACTATATGGCGGTCTTCCCTTGGTGGCATCCGAGCCGAGTATCAAGACAAAACGTTCCTATCTGAAACAACTATTCGCTGCTACCTATCTCAAAGATGTGGTGGACAGATACGGAATAAAAAATACGGCGGCAATGAACACGATTGTGGATATCATTTCTTCTTCCATCGGTTCGCTTACTAATCCGAATAAACTGCAAGATACGTTCAAAACGGTCAGTAAGGAAAGTCTATCCGCAGTTACGATTAGTCAATATCTGGACTATCTGGAAGATGCATTTCTTATCAGTAGAGCCCAACGATATGACGTAAAGGGACGGAAATATATCGGCTCTCCATTCAAATATTATTTTACGGACATGGGCTTACGGAATGCACGACTGAACTTCCGCCAGATAGAAGACACCCATATCATGGAGAATGTTATATATAACGAGTTGCTGAAACGAGGCTGCGAAGTAGATGTGGGGGTAATAGAAGTGGTAGAAAAAAATGACCAAGGAAAACCTGTACATAAAAGAATAGAAATCGACTTTGTGGTCAACTACGGCTATGAACGCTATTATATCCAATCGGCATTAACACTGCCAACTACGGAGAAACGCAGACAAGAGGAAAGACCTCTGCTGCGTGTTGGCGACGGTTTCAAAAAAATCATCATCACTAAAGACCAAACATCGCTGCGTCAGACAGAAAATGGAATAACAATCATAGGTCTTAGGCAATTTCTAACTGATGAGAATAGTTTAAGATTATAACCGTTCTTCCCGAACCTTCCCACAAAAGGCATTTAAAAACGGTAATCCAAAATGAGTGGCAGTATACTCACGGCGGATTACCGCTTTTGTGTATCTATAGCCAGAAAGTGTAAGGTGTTTGCAGCTCTTTTTTGTAAGTCGGAAATGACAAAATTGCTAAATAAGTAGCCAAAAACTCGAAAAAAGACGGATTTGCTTGTCAACAAGTTTGTAATACCCTATCTTTGCGCGCTTTACGAAAATGAAATACAAAAAGATATGCAAAACAAATTTCTAACACCCTTTTTCAAAGGGTTTTTCACCCTGCTCCTGCTCGCTATGAGCATCGGTCAAGTGTGGGCAGGTGGAGGTGGCAGTAGCAATTACTATGCCTCGCTGAAGATAACTCAATCAGGTCAGACAGGTGCCGGCTCGGTATATGTAGCGAATAGTAATTCAAAACCCGGAACGGCAAATCCCAATACAGCGGTGAAAAGTGCTGCAACTACGACATCGGGAGACAATGTGACGATGTATTGGTGGGTGGATATTAACCCTGGATATAACGTCTCTCTTTCCGGTAAAGTAACAGGCGGCCCCTATTCCGCAGCATCTGCAAATGGAAGTGTCTCGTGCGCGGCTTCTACTAGCACAGACGGTACGCAGGCCTATGATGCCACTGCAACTTTCGTGGCGGTAACGGTGAATAGTGTAGATGCGGCATCGAAAGATCTCGCTCCTACTAATCCATCTATTGACTATCCGTTTACGGTGACTTTTGCAACATCGAATCTGAAAACGATTGCGCTGGACTTGAACAAGTCTCCGGAAACGGCTGATGGTAAATTTACGATTACCAGTTGGGCGCAAGACGGAAACAATGTTATAGCCACTGGTAAATTCAACGGCGGTGGTTCGTATGGTGGAGCCGGCCGTAATCACTCCACTACCGTTTCGCTGCAATCAAAAGCAAGCGGCAGTACGGCGAAGACTTGTACCGTTACAGCGAACTTCCCCGCATTGGCTTTAGTCGGCGTGGAAGCCACAGATGTATATGCGACGCAGGGCGAGTCTGGCAAGACGGGTTCGGCGACTTTTACCTATAACTACGGTGCCGAAGATGACTTCCCGACCGCTCCGACCTTGACACCGGTAAGCGGAACAGGTGCATTGGCAATTACTGGCTATGCGGTAACGCCTGATTTCTCCGCAGGAACCTGCACGGTAACGGTTGATTATACTTATGATACGAATAATGGCGTGGGAGACACAGAAGCGACGTTGACCCTTACCGCAGCGAATGGTGATGCACGCTCTGTAACGATTGCCGGTCACTCGGAGGCTGCGGCGACCAACGACGCCAGTGTCACTCCGGCAGGTGGTTCTCCTACCGAATATGCTACTTTTGCTGAGGCCCTTGCTGCAGCGAATGCTACTTCCGGTGCTACGCTGACCCTTTTGCGTAATGTAGATTTAGGTACCATTACGGCAACCAAAACAATTAACAAGGCAATGACCATCGACTTGAATGGTAAGGAACTCCGTGCAGCTGTTAATAAGTCGGAAGTGCCGATGTTGACATTTAGTGCATCGGTGACGGTTAAAGACTCTAAAACCGGAGGTAAGATTATCAACGAGCATGCGCTTAATGGTCAGTTGCGTACGATTACTGTCTCCGGCGGAACATTCACGTTGGAGAGCGGTACTCTTGCGGTAAACAACTTGGCGCAATATGCCTCTGTTAAAAATGCAGATTTGGGCGTTACAACGGTTATTACGGGTAATACTTCTCGTGTAATTCATCAAAATGCCGGAACGACGGTCAATATCAATGGTGGTAAGTTGGATGCCAAGGGAACGCGTTCGGTATATGGTATCGTGCAGGGAAGTACTGCGGCTACGAATAATGCCGGTACCACCGTGCTGAATGTTACCGGAGGTGAAATAGCAGTGGAGGCACCGTATAATGCATTAGGTATCTATGCGTACGGCAAGGTCAACATGAGTGCCGGTGTAATCAATAACCATATTACCACGAATTTGATTGATGCCGGTTATGCTGCTGATCATGGTAATAATACGAATAATGGATACGGTTATGGTATTTTAATGAAAGTATCAGTTAGTGCAACAGCTTCCAGTTGCTATTACGGTACGCTCAATATGACCGGCGGTACGATTAATGTAACCAGCGACCGCACGAAAGCAGCCTCTCTGTATAACTATGGTATTTATCTTGAAGCTGCTGCCACCGGTGTAGGCGCAGGCAAAACGGCAACGGATGGTACGCTGTCGCAAAAAGCAAGTGCTAAAGCCAGCATTGAAAATGCTAACATCACTGTACATTCCAATACGTATTACAGCTATGGTATTATCGTCTATGGTAGTTATAACTCGTACGATAATGAGTATTTCACTGTTCCGATTAAGAATTGTAACATTGATGTACAAGCCTATCTCTATACGTACGCTATATGTGCCAACGCTGCTGTCAATAGTACATACGGCGGTTGCTATTGGGGAGATGTGGAATTGACCGGCAATACGGTTACTGCAGAGAGTGTAACAGGTTCTACAGCATACGGTGTATATGTAGTAGCTGCTTCTGCTCACATCTTTAAAGACGCCAATACGACTACCGCTCCTATCTATTACGGAGAGTATGCGACTGCTGCGAAAGCGGTTATCAATAGTGGAACTTATACCGCGAAGACGAAAACAACTACTGCATACGCAGTATGTTCCTCAACGCGTGCAAAGACGATATATGATTCGGAGACACAGGTGCAAACCAACCGCAAACCGGGCGGTAATGCTGAGGCCTATCCAATTGTGATAATTCATGGCGGTACCTTCCGTGGCGAAGCGACCACAACAACGTCTCGTGCCGTGTCCAGCGGTGGATACACAACAATTGATGGTGGTACGTTCGAGGCATTCTCCACATCCACTACCGCGTACGGATTATATGCGGTTAGTGGAAAACTGACTGCAAGCGGTGCGACTATTTCTGCGAATGCTACCCAATATGCGTATGGAGCGTATGCTGATTGTGGTGTCCCGGGTAGCAATCAAGTGCAACCCGGTTTTGCGTATGCCGGAGAAATAGAACTCAACAACTGCGATATTACGGCTACTACCCGTACAAGCACGGAAGCTCGTGGGGTGGTTGTGAATGCAACGAATAAGATGCATAACTGGAAGCAGTTCCAAGCAGATAGCACTTCTTATAAATGGGCAACCACAACTTACAATGCTTACAAGAGTGTCTTCCCGTGTACGATAGCAGGACGTGACAGCGTAGGTATTGCGATTGCTGCAAAAGCAACCATCAACGGTTGTGATATCAAGGTTACAGCTGGAACGACTACTGCATATGGTGTCTATTCAACTGCTACATCTGTGCCTGGTTCGGCAGACTCGGTGGCATCACCTATCGTGAATATTAAGAATTCCAAGTTTACGGTTAAAACTGATGCATCAACAGGATCAACAACAGCAATCGGTGTTTATGCCGGTGGTCCGACTACGATTGATGGATGTGACTTTACGGTGCAACCAAAGACCACTACAGCCAAAGGTGTTTATGCATACGACAAGAAAACGACCATCACCAATACGAAATTTGATGTAAAAGCAACTTCTGAGGCGCGACTTTTCTACGCAGAAGCAGCTATTGGTTCTACTACAGGTTGGGATTATCATGGTGAGTTTGAATTAGGAGAAGGCAACGAGTGTGTGGCTACATCAACAGGAGGCAACACAGCTCATATACTCACGTTGATTGCAACGAAGAGAAATATTGCCAGTGGTAGATTTGCGGGAGACTATGCCAATGCATCATCCGCGTTGATTACAGATGGTTCGTATAAGGCTACTGCTACAGGGACAACATGTTACGCAGTCAATCTTTCTGCCGAGCAGGTACAAGGCGCCGTAAAAGCCGCTCCGTCTTGTACGATTGAAGGCGGTAAGTTCTGGGCTTTGGCAAGTGGAGGTACGACGGGTATATGTTCCACCAATGGTGTAGCAGGAAATATCCTGTTTAAGGGTGGAGTTTATAATGTAAATACCACGCTTTCGAAGCATATTCCGGAAGGTTATGAGGAGTTCCCGCTTCCTAATGACAGGCCTGAATATGCGGAAGGCTATCGCTATGCTATTGAGCCGGTGGGTAACCACGGTAACTATGTATGCCAGATCGGTTCTACCAAATACAAAACGCTGGAAGAGGCATTACAGGTGGTTACATCAGGTCAGGTAATCTACATGATTGCCAACTATACAATGGTAACGCCGGGCGATTATGTCCTGCCGAGCGGAGCGACTCTGCTAATACCGTACAAAGAAGGTACCGGCAAGGGTGCCACAACTGCCATCGGTAATTCGGCGGAAACAACTACTTCCGGCACGACACCGACCTTGTTCAGAAAACTGACATTCGGCAATGGCGTGAACCTGATTTGTTCGGGTACGATAGAGACCAGCGCACAACAGAAAGCCAATGGTCAGTATGGTGCCAACGTAGGTATGCCTTCTGGTGCTTATGGACAGATTCATATGGAAGAAGGTTCGCATATCAGTATGGAAAGCGGTTCCCGTTTGAACTGTTGGGGATATATAACCGGTAAAGGAACTATCAATGTGAAGAAAAATGCAACGGTATTAGAGGGCTTCCAAATGGGAGACTGGTGCGGTGGAACAAATGCTTCAAATTTGATTGGCAATGACGAGGATGTATTCCCCGTAACGCATTATTTCTACCAAAGCATAGAGTGTCCAATTACGTATAGGCCTGGTTCAAGAGCATTGGGATCGACTCATATTGCTGTATCGGTGCCATTCCTTGGAACGCAGGTGTATGGGCAGGATAATATTGCACTTGTAGGAACCTCCGGCTCCATGTTCATCATGGACGACAACGATGTGAGCGCGGAGACTTGGGTGATGAAAGATTATGATGAAGCTACCGACCAATGTATCTGGACTGTCAACAGTGGCGCATCATTAGGAAATCTAACTATAAGCGTTAGTTCGTATAATATGGAATCAGCGGACTATGACTTGCCGATTACCACAAACATGTCAGTTGTCCTCAATTACGGAGAAATGGAAATTGGACAGAATTCAGTGTTCTTACCCGGCTCTAAACTCATCATCAACAAACAAGGAACGGCAGTATTGAATGGCGTAACAGTAACCGCATATGATGCAGCTGATTGGACAGGTACCACTCGCTATTTTGCTACCTATTCTCCGACGTGGGGAACTACGAATCCGCGTAAGAATATTGCAGTTGCTGATGCAGAAATATTCCTGCATGGCAAACTGGATATACGCAGTAACGGAGGATTATATACCACTCCGGGTGGTGCTAATATCCACTCAACGAACGCTGATGCCGGTGAGGTTATTTATACTACAGCTGCGCAAGGTAATAAAACAAACTACTATTTGCAGCAGGGCGGAACAACGCGAACAAGCGTAACAACTAATCCTGCCAGACTGAAAAACGGCGATGATTCGTATGCCTCTTCTGCAAGCACTGCTGCCGGTAAGACTTGGACTTACAAGAATGATGTATGGGACGCTTGGAGTAAAGACGGATGCTTCTTTATGAATGCAGCTGACAAGCCTCATGCTAAACCTGCTGCGTTGGTTGAGTTGACCGGCAAGACACCGGATGCGAACAAATTGCTCCACGATGCAGAGACAGGATTATGTAACTTCGTATGGGACGAGAACTGCTATTGGTGGGAGGTCGTAACAGAGCCGACACCGGAGGGCTACTACCAGTCGCTCAATGCGGATAATAACGGTGATTACAACTACTATTATTACAATAGCGCAGCTGATTGCTGGAAGATTAAGAAAATCACTGTGACATGGAATATTAACGGTACGAATACGAATTACTCAGTAGGTTACGGTGTCAAGCCGGAATGGTTAGGTGCCACGCCGACGAAGACATCCTCTTCTTCCGATTACGTTTGGAGATGGGATGGTTGGACAAAGGGTAGTGAGCCTACCGTATTGGCTAACAACGGCCTGCCGTACGTAACGGAGAACACCACCTTCACGGCGCACTTCTACGAGAAGTACTATGAGTACAACATTACGTTCAAGAACTCGGATGGTACTATCTTGGAATCGAAGAACTGGATCGCAGGTACTACTCCTTCGTACGATGGAACACCGACCAAGAAACCGACTGAAGCAGAGACATTTACCTTCAATGGTACGTGGTCACCTGCTATTACGGCGGTAAATAGTTCGGCTGTATATGTGGCACAGTATGATGCTACTCCGCGTGCATACACAATCACGTTCCTTAATTATGATATGTCGGAATTGGGAACAGCGGAAGTGAACTATAACGGTACTCCGACGAACGATACGTATCTGGCAGCGGTTGCACCGGTAATAACGGATCCGTACAAACCGGATAATAGTGCGTACTCGTTCGAGTTCGCGGGATGGAGATTGCAAGGCGCAAGCGAGAACGGTTTCGCGCAAGTGAAGGGTGATCAGACGTACGTAGCGCAATTTGCTGAGACCACCAAGAAATATCGTATTACGTTCTTGGATGATGACGGTGAGACGGTGCTTCACTGGACGCAACTGGAATATGACGCAATGCCGTCCTATGATGGTCCGGCAACATCCGGCTTTAACAGACAGGATGCCGAGTGGGATTATACTTTCATGGGTTGGACTCCGGCAGAGTTCACGGCAGTACAAGGTCCGCAGACCTATACGGCGGTTTACAACAAAACCAAGCGCAAGTACACTATCACATGGCTGAATGATGACAATAGTCAGATTGACCAGACTGAGGTAGAGTACGGCGATGTACCGACCCATGCGGATGCTACAAAAAAGAACACCGCTGAATATTCCTATACGTTTACCGGTTGGTATCCGGCAGTAAGCGCTGTCACAGGCGATGCCACCTATACGGCAACTTACACGACTACGCCTGTTGTGGCATCTGTGACAATCAATAGCGCAACTACGTATTATACAACTGTTGATGCTGCATTCACTGCCGCTAATGCGTCCGCAACATACGAGCCGACCATAACATTGCTGCGAGATGCGTCAACCACCACCACAACGTTTATATCTTACACGGGTGAAAAAAATTGCACACTCAATCTCAACGGGCATACACTATCCAGTACTACGGCACAGGCGTTGCTTTTTATCAACAAAGCAGGAATTACCTTTACTATTACTGACCTCACAGAAAGCAAATCAGGCACTCTGCACTTGGAATCCACAAGTACAGACAACAGATGGTGTGTGTATGTGGCAAACGGTAATCTTCAAATGGACGCAGGTACGGTATTCTTGCATTCAAAAGCAAATCAATTCAACGAAGGTGTCCGCATCGATCCGACTGCAAGTACATTCACCATGAACGGCGGTAAGGTACAGGTAGTAACCTCTGACGGCAAAACGGCTTGCGGTATCGTCTCAAGGGGTACTGCAGTCATCCATGGCGGTGCTGTGCAAGTAGAGGCTTCTGGAGACGGATATGGTATCGAGGCACGCGTCAAAGATAGCAATATAGGAAATGTAACCGTTAATGGCGGAAAGTTCCTCGTTACCGGCGCAACCGCAGCCTGCGCTTATCGGTCAGATATTAAGGCAACCCTGAAACTCCAAGGCGGATACTATAACACAAATACCAATCTCGCAGCCAACTGCGCAACGGGCTATCATGTGCAGAACCTTACTGCAGGCGATGAGTACAATGCCGGCTACCGCTACGAAGTAAATAACCGCTACACCGTCACATGGCAAGTGGAAGAAACAGCCATCTCCGAAACGCTTGTATATGGTACTAAGCCCGTCTATGGTACTACGCCCGCCAAAACGGCTACCACAGAGCAGGAATTCACCTTTGCCGGTTGGACGGATGGTACGACCATCTATGCGGCAGACAAAACGCTGCCTGCCGTAACCGGTGACGCTACCTATACAGCCGTGTTCGATGCCGCCGCAAGACGCTATACGATCACCTTCAAGAACGATGATAATAACAGCGTCATAGCAACGCCCCTCGTCGCTTACGGCACATCACCTGCGTATGAAGGCACGCTGGTCAGTGCGTTGGATGCCACACTCACCTTTGCTGGTTGGTCAGACGGAACGACCACCTATGCGGCGGGCGAGACACTGCCTGCCGTAACGGGCGAAGCCGTCTATACCGCCACCTACAAGCGCATAGTGCCTTCGATTGTGGTGGATGCAGACAGCGAAGACTCAATCGCCATCAATACCAACACGGTCACGACCACCGTCAAAGTACAAGGCAAGTTGGATGTTGCCGAGGACGCTACCCTAACCACCGATTACCTCATCTTGGAGGCTTCTTCCGCCACGCAGACGGAGCATGCCTCTTCGGGTGAAATCACAGGTGACGGTACGGTTACGGCTCGTCGCGCCATGTTCAAGTTCACCCAATCGGGTGGCTTCAAAGCACGTCACTGGTACTCCGTGGCAGTGCCGTGGCAAGTGGATGTGCCTTGGAACAACGGCTATACCCTCACCGGCGGCATATCTGCCAAGTCTGGTGCAGGCGCCTTCCGCTCGTTGGCTTTAGGACGCGATATAGACCTTATCTATTACGACGGTGCCGAGCGTGCCAACCACGGACACAGCGATGACTGCTGGCGGTATGTGGAAGATGACGGTCAGAACGAAGCCATGCAACCCGGTAAAGCCTATATGTTCTACCTCTTGCAAGATGCCGATACACTGCTCTTTATGCGTAAGGAAGGTACCAACCTGCATACCAATACCACCTCCGTAACGGCATACGAAGAGCATACCGACAATATGGACAAGGACGCCAACTGGAACGGTATAGCCAATCCTGCTACCTACAAAGCCTACCTCAACGCCGGTACAACAGTCGGATATATCTACGTCACCGAAACCGACCAATATACCATCATTGACTTAGACCAAGAGTCGGGTAAACTAATGGTAGGTCAGGCAGTCTATGTGCAGGCAGGAACGGAAACCTCTATGGTGGTAAAAGCGAACCGCAATGCCTTTGAACCGCTGTTCGCCCCCATTCGTCAGATGGCGGCTTCGTCTAAGGCGCGCTATGATGTCAGCATCACTGCCAACGGCATAACCACCGATCGCGTCATCATCCGTACCGAAGAGGATAAGCCCGACCAATACACCATTGCCAAAGACCTCGTTAAGTTCGGTGTCAGCAAGCAGGTGGCTCAACTATGGATCAACCGCTACGACGGACGCTTGAGCATGAACACCATGTCCATGGATAATAACTTGGCAGTTTATCCGCTCGGTATTAGCATACCCAAAGCCGGCGAATACACCCTCTCTTGCAACCAAGAGACTCCCAACGGCTATCTGCTCTACCTCACCTACGAAGGACAACCTATTTGGAACCTGAGCGAGGCACCCTATACCGTGGATATGGTCAAGGGGACCAACGACCGCTACGGGCTTAAACTGATGCGTAGCAATGCACCCACCATGCCCACCTCGTTCGACGAGATGGTGCTTGACGCGCACGACGAACCGCGCAAGGTAGCCATTGACGGGCATGTCTATATTATCCGCAACGGCGAAGTCTATACCATTGGCGGTAAGAAAGTAAATCGGTAATCATGCAATACGATAGTGATATGAAAAAGAAAGAATATATCCGCCCCGATTTGGCTACGTTGCTTATCAATACCTCGGAGATGATGAAGATCGAATTAGGTTCAGACGAAGGTAAACCAACCGGACCCGGCACAGAAAGTGCCCCCGTCCGTCCCGCCCAAATGCGTTAGCAGCGATGCAACTCGCTCAAGGACTATATCGTATCGGTTCGTACCTTCGCCACCGGCTCACAGCCTTTCACACCGGTGGCGAAGGTATCCACTCTCCCTACCTCTTCTATTGGGTGCGGTTCTGCCTTTACGACAGCAATCGGTACTACGCTTTCTCAGCCATTGAGCGGCAGCGGCAACTCTTTTTGCAATCCCACCAACAGGTGACGCTGACCGACTACGGCACCGGACAAGCGCGACCCGCCGTCCGTCCTGTGAGGCAGATTGCAGCCACCTCGCTCGAAAAAGCGAAGAACGCACAGATACTATTCCGGTTGGTGCAGTTCCTCTCCGACCCGCAGTGGCAGGAGAATAAGCAGTCAGCCCGCCCGCTCACCATCATCGAATTAGGCACATCCTTAGGTATCACCACCGCCTACTTGGCTTCCCCCGCCGCTCGAAACCGTATCTTTACCTTGGAAGGCAGTCAGGCGTTAGTCAATTTGGCAAAGCCCTTTTGGCAGCGATTGGGACGAACGAATATAACCCCTATCGTGGGTAATATAGACGATACGCTGCCTCGCTTGCTGCTTTCGGATACCGCATCCGACCGTACCATAGAGCACCTTGACCTCGTTTTTATGGATGCCAACCATACCTATGAAGCCACATTGCGCTATTGGAATCACCTGTTGCCGTTCGTGCATAATAAGTCGGTGGTTGTGCTGGACGATATTCACTATTCGCGCGAAATGAATCGCGCGTGGAAGACCATTCGGCAGTCGCCCGAGGTAACTTGTACGATGGACCTCTACGATATGGGACTCGTCTTCTTTGACCCCGCTTACTTGCGTCGTCACTATCGTTTGCGTATCTGAATTTCCCAAAATATAAGCAAAAAACGTCAAATCTGCTGCAAAATGTACTTTTTTGCAGCAGATTTGTGTTTTTTATTCACATTTTTTGTATTTTTGCCGCCGATGCCGTTGTGTGCAGTATGTAAATGGCCATTTATATAAATCGGAATTTATATTCCTTAATGCATCTCAACCCAAGCCTATGAAACAAATCTACTCCGTTCTCGCGGTACTTCTTTTGTTTTCTATCTATAGTTCACGATTTATTTCCGTGCATGCTCAGGATACGTCTTTGGTTGTGCGCGACATGGATATGCTGCAATCTGCGCAGTTACCTGCCTCTGCTTCGTCGCCTCATAAAGCGCCGACAGCGGTTGAAGCCGTTTATACGGAGGAGTTTTGTTGGGATGAACTGGTGAATGCTACCGATCGAACCGCACAAATCAACTCAACAACCTTTCATTATTATGTATATGATTGGTATAGAAACGCATCTTCTACGAATCGTCCTTGTATGAGAATTGTAACGCGGAGTGATAATACACGGTATCTGTCGGGAAGTTTGAAATTCCCGGTTGACGGCACATACACATTCTCTAAAGGTTCTACAATACGCATATTTGATGGGTATTGCTATTCTAATCTAACTATACCTTCCAATAATACTGTTGCTCCCTATTCGTGGGCGATGTGGTACACCTATTGCGATGTCGTTAACTACTATTCCATGTTCTATGACGCAAATGGAACAAAGCATTACCTGAATTCAGGATCTGTAACTGTTACCACGAAGGCGGATGGTGTGTACGTCTATATGAATGCACGAGGCGGAACGGGTACGTCTTCTACCAATAATACGTATAATATCACTATTAAACCATCATGTTATGAGGATATTATTATTGTAGATACCATCTGCCAAGGTACTAATTATGACTTATCATACCTCAAATCCGCTCATCCCGAATTGCCGGCATCGCAGCTTGACGCATTTGTCAGAACAGTGTATAGCGGACCCAACCCGCGACCCGATGCCGACACTACGGCGATATGGAAAGGCGTAATAACCACCGGTGATGGCAAATATAATTATACCATCAAGGTCCTGACGGCAAAAGCTTATCGAACTACCGACGTGCACACATTCTGTTACCCGAATAATATGGATGATATGCACTCTTTTTGGCAACAACATGATTTGGTGAATCCCCTAACAGGTAATAGCATGTCGTATCCGGATGTGAGTTCTCTTTCTCTCCCCGTAACCATCAATGCGGAAGAACGATTACTTACTAAGCAATACCAATGCGATTCGGTAACGGTCTTTCCCATAACAATCTTCCCGACCACCACAAGTGACACAACAGCCGTAGAATGTACATCGTTCACCTGGCACGGAACAACCTATACCTCAAGCGGCGACTATGATTGGACAACTACCAACGCCGCAGGTTGTGATAGTGTACGGACATTGCACTTGACGATCAACCAACCGACCGTTAGCGATACAACGGCAGTTGCATGTACCTCGTTCACATGGCATGGTACGGAATATACAAGCAGCGGTGATTATGACTGGACAACCACCAACGCCACCGGTTGTGATAGTGTCCGCACACTCCACTTGACCATAACACAACCGACCGTAAGCGATACGACTGCCGTAGAATGCACCTCATTCACATGGCACGGAACAGAATACACGTCCAGTGGTGATTATGACTGGACTACGACTAATGCCGCAGGTTGTGATAGTGTACGGACATTGCACTTGACGATCAACCAACCGACCGTTAGCGATACAACCGCCATAGAGTGCACCTCATTCACATGGCATGGCACAGAATATACCACCAGTGGCGATTACGACTGGACAACGACCAACGTAGCAGGCTGTGATTCCACAAGGACGCTCCACTTGACGATCAATCACCCGACCACGAGCGATACGACGGCTATTGAATGTGAATCCTTCACATGGCATGGAACAACATACACAGCAAGCGGTGATTATGACTGGACTACTACCAATGCCGCAGGATGTGATAGTATACGGACATTGCATTTGACAATTAACCAACCTACAACTAGCGATACGACTGCCATAGAATGTACCTCCTTCACTTGGCACGGAACGGAATACACGTCCAGTGGCGACTATGATTGGACTACCACCAACGCCGCAGGATGTGATAGTGTACGGACGCTTCACCTGACCATCACCCAACCGACCACAAGCGATACAACAGCCATAGAGTGTACCTCTTTTACATGGCGCGGAACAACCTATACCGCAAGCGGCAAATACGACTGGACTACCACCAATGTAGCCGGTTGTGATAGCGTAAGAACTTTGCACCTTACCATCAACCAACCTACAACCAGTGATACCACTGCTGTTGAATGTACATCCTTCACATGGCATGGCAC
>DFIN01000016.1 GCA_002372135.1 Bacteroidales bacterium UBA3696 | reverse complement strand
CGGGGGTTCGAATCCCTCTCTTTCCGCAAAATTATACAAGTCATCCTCTTATCTCGCACAATAAGTGGATGGCTTATGTTTTTTGTAGCCTTTTACCCGCTATATTACTCCTTCTAATTCTTTTTCTCTGTGTTAAGCCAGTATATCGGTTCCTTTCTTTTTCCGCAACGCTGCCCGTTGTGCGGATGTTCGTTGGAATCGACTGACAGTAAAATCCCTAATCGGCACATCTGCCCTACTTGTCTGCATAGTTTGGAACACACCCAACAATTCGTCTTGCGCGACAACATAACCGAAGACCTATTTGTTGCTAACAACCGCTTCGAACGGGCAGCCGCCTATCTCTTTTATGATAAAGGAGACAAGGTCAGCCGCCTCATACAACTTGCCAAATATGGCAGGCACCCCGAACTGATCTACGAACTGACGCGCGAAGCGGTTTCAGACAGCCTGCAAACCGACTTTTTTGATGACATTGACGTGATCATACCTATCCCTTTGCACCCGCGACGCTACCGGCAACGCGGATATAACCAGTCCGACTACATCGCACAAGCCCTTAGCGAAACCCTGCACATCCCAACAGACGTCTCACACGTACAACGCATACGGAATAACCAACGACAAGCCTTATCAAAAGGAAAAGACCGAGAAAAGAATGTGGAAGGTATTTTTGCCGTCAACCATCCGGAAGAGATGTACCGCCAACATATTTTGATTGTGGACGATGTAATAACCACCGGCAGTACCATCCGATCCTGCATGGAAGCCATGGAACCCTTCCGAGGAGCGCGCTTCAGCGTGTTTGCCATAGCCAAAGCAAGATAGGGAAAATCAACAAATGTTTGCACACCTCACAAAGAAGCCGTACTTTCGCGCGCTTTTTATCACGAAACAGGCAAACACATGATGGAATTTAGCGCACAGCAGATAAGTCAGGTTCTCGGGGGCACCCTGCAAGGGGATGCAAACCGAATAGTTCACAATGTAGCCGGCATAGAAAATGCCAAAGAAGGCGATTTATGTTTCTTGGGCGATAGCAAATACGTTCATTACCTAACTGACACAAAGGCATCTATCGTTTTACTCTCACAGTCTATTCCTTTTGAAGGTTCAACCCGTGCCACCCTCATCAGGGTAGAGAATGCACGGGCAGCAATGGCTGTTCTTTTAAGCGAAGTGGCAAAAGTGCTCAACCCTGCCAAAAAAGGAGTGGAACAGGGCGCCTACATAAGCGAAGGAGTCGCTATTCCCGACGATGCATACGTGGGAGCCGGTGCCTACATCGGAAAGAACGTACGGCTTGGAGCCGGCGTACAAATCTATCCCCATACCTATATAGGCGACCATGTAACCATTGGCGACCATACCATACTATACGCCGGAGTTAAGATTTACTATGGCTGCCATGTCGGACAAGACTGCATCCTTCATAGTGGAGTCGTCATCGGCGCAGACGGATTCGGTTTCGAGCCCGACGAAAAGGGCATTTACCACAAAATCCCTCAAATCGGCAACGTCGTCATTGAGGACGATGTGGAGATTGGAGCCAACACCACCGTGGACCGCGCCATGATGGGCACCACCCGCATCAAGAAAAACACCAAAATAGACAACCTCTGCCAAATCGCACACAACGTGCAAATAGGCGAAAGTACCATCCTTTGCGCACAAGTAGGTATAGCCGGTACTACCCAAATAGGGAATCATTGTCTGCTAACCGGTCAAGTAGGCGTTGCCGGACATTTAAAGATAGCCGACGGTTGCGTCATAGGAGCCAAGTCAGGCGTTACCAAGAATATCCTAAAAGCCGGACAGTACATGGGTATCCCCGCCTTGGAAGCCAATCGCTGGCGCAGAGCCCAAGCCGTCTATCGCCACCTGCCTGAGATTTACCGCCAACTGCCCAAATGAAACAAGCCACCCTACAATCAGCCGTCACGCTTTCAGGAAAGGGACTGCATACAGGACAAAACGCTACTGCAACCCTAATCCCCGCCGAAGTCAATCACGGAATACGCTTCCGGCGGGTTGATTTGCCGCAACGACCTGAAATGATGGCATTAGCCTGCTACGTTGGCAAAACGACACGTGGCACCGTTTTGGAGCAACCCACTTGGAGCATCAGCACCATTGAGCACTTGATGGCAGCGCTATACGCAGTCGGTATCACCAATTGCACCATTGAAGTGGATGCCCCTGAAGTACCCATCTTGGATGGAAGTGCCAAACTGTGGATTGAGGCCATACGGCAAGCCGGAATACAAACTCAAAATGCTGAAGCCGACGAGTGGATTGTAACACGCCCCATTCGTTTTGAACAAAATAAACAATGCACAATGATTATCGAACCGTCCGAACGATTCGAGGTACATGTACAAGTAGATTATCCCTCCCCCGTGTTAGGGAAACAAGAAGCCCGATTGACCGACATCCAAGACTTTGACTCACAGATAGCCGCTGCCCGTACCTTCTGCTTCCTTCGTGAGATACGCCCCTTGCTCAATCTTGGACTGATTCGTGGAGGAGACCTGCAAAATGCTCTCGTTATATACGACAAACGAATGTGGCAATGGACCATGAATCGGCTCGCCCGCAAATTAGGACAACCGCCCGTGGATGCGTCCCGATTGGGATACTTAACCCCGCTCTTGTACGAGAACGAACCCGCCAGACATAAGCTGTTAGATTTAATCGGCGACCTTTCGCTCATCGGACGACACATACGCGGCAAAATAACTGCCACCTGCCCCGGACACGGATTCAATACCTATTGCGCCAAACAACTGCTAAACTATCGTTAAACTATTGCTAAACTATCGTTAAAAGCCATGATTTCCCCCTTAGCCTCTGTTCATCCCAACACAAAAATAGCGGATGATGTAGAAATTGGTCCCTTCGTTTTTATTGACGAAGACGTAGAGATAGGAGAAGGCACCGTCATTGATGCCAATGCCACAGTTTGTGCCCATACACGCATCGGCAAGCATTGCCATGTTTTTCCATCCGCTGTGGTCGGAGCCATCCCGCAAGACCTCAAATTCAAAGGCGAACTGACCTATACCTTTATAGGCGACCACACAGTTCTTCGCGAATGTTCCACCGTACATCGCGGCACAGCCTCCAAGGGCAAAACGGTAGTAGGACAACATTGCTTGATTATGGCATATAGCCACGTGGCTCATGATGTCGTTGTCGGCAACTATGTGATTATGTCCAACGCTACCCAATTAGCCGGCGAGGTGGTAGTGGACGACTGGGCTATCTTAGGCGGCGGGACGCTTGTTCATCAGTTCTCACACATCGGTCAACACGCCATGATTCAGGGCGGAAGTCATATCAATAAGGATATACCGCCTTACATCATCGCCGCTCGCGACCCCATCCAATTCTGCGGCATCAATACCGTCGGTTTGGGACGAAGAGGCTTTACCAAAGAACAAGTGGAGCGAATCCAACAAGTCTATCGTTATATCTACATGTCGCACCTCAATATCTCACAAGCCATCGAGAAAGTACAGCAAGACATACCGCAGTCCGAAGAAAGAGACCTGATTCTCCAATTCATCCAATCCTCCGAAAGAGGTGTGGTAAAAGGTGCATAAACAACACCATCAAAATCAATCACTATGGAAATCAAACTCATCAACCGCTCCAATAACCCGCTCCCTGCCTACGAGAGCAAGCAAGCAGCCGGCATGGATCTTCGTGCTTTCCTGCCCGAACCTATCATGTTGCAGCCGCTGGAGCGTCGACTCATTCCTACCGGTTTGAGTATCGAACTGCCCGAAGGCTACGAAGCCCAAATACGCCCACGAAGCGGGATGTGCCTCAAACGGGGATTGACCGTACTCAACTCGCCCGGCACCATCGATGCTGACTACAGGGGAGAAATAGGAATTATTCTCATCAACCTCAGTCAAGAAGCACAAACCGTTGAACCTGCTGAACGCATCGCACAAATGGTCATTGCGCGCGTGGAACAACCTATATGCGTGGAAGTAACTCAACTCGGCGAAACGGAACGCGGGCAAGGCGGATTCGGGCATAGCGGTACCAAATAATGCAACTTCTTTATATGTCAAAATGACCTTTCGCAAAGTACATATCATTCTTTTTTTATTTCTATTGCCCTTGTCTATCTTTGCCAAGAAGCAGGCACCTGCCCTTAGCGAAATAGAAAGGCAGCGATTCATCTACTACTTCTATGAGGCAGAGCGACTCTACGAGAAAGGCGATTATGAAGCAGCCTTTCAGTTAATTGACTTCTGCTACTTGCTCAATCCCGAAGATGCCATCATCAATCAATATATGGGGGACTTCTTCAGCGGGTTTCATAAGCCGCAAATCGCCCTGCCTTTCTACGAAAAATCCTATGCCAACGACCCGCTCAACGAAGGTATTCTTGCCCGATTAGAACATACCTTCGTGCTAACCGGACAGACCAAGAAAGCCATCCGCATACGCGACAAGTTGGACCGACGGGACGGCTACGATGCGTATAGTGCCATGCGTCGCTACCAAATCTATGCCGCTGCCAACGATGCCAAAAAAGCACTAAACGCAGTAGAAGACTACCTTAAGTTAGACCCAAATAACATACAATTCCTCCTCCTGCGCTTGCAAGTCTTGGAGGTAACCAACGCTCAGGCAAAAAAACTGCAGGCAGCCTACGAGCAAGTGCTGACCCTCAATCCGGATAATATCGTCGTCCTCAACAACTACGCTTATTTTCTTGCCACCCACAAAGGCGACCTTTCCCGCGCGGAACAGATGAGCCGCTATACACTACAAGCCGAACCGCGCAACCCCACCTACTTGGACACCTACGCTTGGATTCTATACCTTCGAGGCGAACTGCTACTCGCACAAATGTACATCCGACAAGCCATTCACATGTACGACGAACAAAACATACCTGAAGATGTCCTCAACCACTACCAAATCATTATGAAGGAATGAAAACTCGATACTTGATCTATTCAGCCATCCTTATCGGTCTGTTCGCTTCTTGCGCTACCAAAAGGCAACTCCCCGTTTCCTCCGTCCCCGAACACACAACAGCCGAAGTGAAACGAGCCATGGTAAAAGTGACTACCGCTACCCAGCAAACAACAGTCGGGTGCAACCTGCAAACCGTTTTTGACTCCGTTTGCATCGTTTCCGTGCAACCCGTTACGGGTATGGAAATGTTTGCCATGCACGTTACCAAAGACCAAATACTTGTCATCGACCGTCTCCACCGTCGGTATGCCATTACTCATTTTGAGACCATCAACTCCTTCCTTCAACCCGCTATCTCCTTTGAAGAATTAGAACAAATCGTCAGCGGAACCATCTTGCCGGAAGGAATAATGAGTTATACCCGTCATTTCAGCACAAAAAAACGCGAAGCTGACCTCACTATTACATACCCCTCTATTATCTACGACCATCCCCTCACGCTACGACCTCAAAAAATACAATCCTATCAACAAGTGGACATTCAAACCCTGCTAAAAAGCCTACTCAAATGACATTCAACCCACGCCATATTCACCTTCTTATCCTGCTGCTGTCGTGCAGTTGTCTGCTTGTCTATGCTGACAATGTAAAAGACTTGCAAAAACAACGTCGGCAGATAGAGAAACAACTGGAACAGACCAACCAGATGCTCTCGCAAACCAAGAAAAACGAAAAAGCCACTGTCAACAAGCTGAACTTGCTGAATCAGAACATCCGCAACCGAAAGAAATTGATTCGCGGCATCAATCAGGAGATCACAGCGTTAGATAGCAATATACGCTTGCTGAGTCGTCAGCAAGACTCGCTCAACCGCAATATGGAGCAACTCAAACAAGACTATGCTCGGTTGATTCGCGAAACGCATTACGCCGATATGCACTCATCCCCTCTACTCTTTCTCTGCTCTGCCGACAACTTTCAGCAGTTGGCACGGCGCATCCAATACATGGGACGATTTGCCGCCTACCGCAAACAACAAGTCAGTGAAATAGAGTCCCTTCAAACGGAAATCAACATACAAAACCAACTGCTTAGCGAACGCCGCCAAGAACGATCTGCCGCACTGCAAACGCAAAAAAAGGAACAAGACAACCTGGCTCGCGACGAACGCAAACAGCAAAGTATGCTCAAAGAACTGAAAAAGAAAGAGAAACAACTGCTTGCACAACAAAAGAAACAACAGAAAAAAGCAGATGACCTGCAAAGGCAAATTGACCAACTCATTCAAAAACAGACCAGAACAACCCTCACTAAAGAGCAAAAACTCTTAGCCGGCGGGTTTGAAGCCAACAAAGGGCGACTCCCGTGGCCTGTAGAAAAGGGCTATATCAGCGGCTACTTCGGTACTCATCAACACCCTGTCTATGAACAAGTAACAGTCAATAACAAAGGCATCTACCTGCAAACGCCGCAGGGAAGTCAAGCGCGTGTGGTCTTTGATGGCGAGGTAACCAGTTGTATCATGTTAGGAAACACATACGCCGTTATCGTACAACACGGTAATTATCGCACGGTCTATAGCAATCTCGCTAAACTCGCTGTCAAACAAGGCGACCAACTCAAAGCCAAACAACATATCGGTACCATCGCATCCGACCCCGCACAAGACAATAAAACAGAACTCTTTTTCCAAATCTACAAGGACCGAACCATACTGAATCCATCCTCGTGGATCACCCAATAAATACTATTCACTATGACGAACTGCTATCCCCGTATCTTTCTTTTAGTATCCGTAAGCACCCTCCTACTGTGTGCTGCTTTCTGCATGACAGGCTGCAAAAAAAACAACTGGTTGGACTGGAAAGCCCAAAACGCAGCATGGCTGGCAAAAAATGCCTTACAGGATAGTATTCGCTGCACCGATAGCGGCTTACAATATAAAGTCATTCGACAGGGTATCTATGGAACCACGCCTGACGACCTGAAGAGTGTGCGCATACGCTACAAAGGAAGCCTCATCACCGGCGATGTGTTCGAGCAAAACGACGATGCCTCGTTTGCCGTTACGGGTGTGGTGGCAGGTTTGCAGGAAGGACTGAAGAAAATGAATAAGTCCGGACACTTCATCTTTTATATCCCGCAAGAATTAGGCTATGGCGGCGACGAACAAGGTACAAGAGGTTCAAGCAGCAACTATATTCCCCCTTATTCGACCCTTATCTTTGAAGTCGAACTCTACGATGTGTACTAAACTCACCCTCGCCACACAGGTTAGGCAACTCGCCGTTTGGGGCATTCTTTTTATAGGAATGTTATTCCCTTCCTGCGAAAAACAAACCAATCCCGTTCCGAGTTATCCCGTCTATCTGGATCTTAATATCCCGGCTGTTTATCCGCATTTCGTTCCCGACAACGGTTTTCAGACCCTTTCCTTTACCCAAAAAACATACGAATACGAACTCTTGGGCTACGCCGGCGTATTAGTATGGGTCGGTATGGACGGGCATTACTATGCCTCCGACTTGTGTTGCTCCTATTGCTTGGATAGGCAACACCCCGTCATTCCCGACGGCATCTTTGCTGTCTGCCCCACCTGCGGCGAAGAGTATGACCTCAGTTACGGACTGGCTAATCCGATGAAAGGATTAGCACGACAACCGCTACGGCGTTTCGGCACACGATTTACCGGTACAACCCTGCAAATACGCAACTAATCGGATATGATTGACATCTACAAAGCCTCAGCCGGCTCAGGCAAGACCTACACGTTGGCACGCGAATACATCCTTATGCTGCTGCGCGATATGCCCTATAAACAAGGGCGCGATATGCCGCATAAACATATATTGGCAGTTACCTTCACCAAAAAGGCTACCGGCGAAATGAAACATCGTATCCTGAACGAACTGTTCCAACTCGCCCGCCATCCGCAGCAATCCCCCTACAAAGACTACCTTGAGCAGCAACTCACCCTCCCCATCTCTACCATTCAGCAGATGGCCGAGGAACTGCTCATCGGCATACTGCAAGACTATAACGCGTTCGCTGTTACTACGATTGATAGTTTTTTTCAGCAGGTCGTTCGCCGTTTTGCCCGCGAGTTGAACCTCAACGCCCAATACGATTTGATGTTGGATAGTGAAGAGGTGGTTGAAATGGCGGTAGATAGTCTTATGCAACGCGTCCGCACATCGTCTAAAAATGAATTAGGGCAGTGGCTCATCGACTTTTCGATGCAACATATTGAAGACGATACCCGCTGGGATACCAAGGACGACCTACTCCAATTATCCCACCAACTGATGCAAGAAAAACTGCGTACCCAATTGCATCATGTACAATCCGTCTTTGCCGACAAACAACTCATCACTCAATACCGACAAACACTCCAAGACATCTGCGACACCTACCTGCAAGCCGACAAAACATATCAAAAAGATAAAGCCAACAAGCAAAACTATATTTCAGCCGGTCTTATTTTAGATAGCCTATACCCGTTGGGCGTTTTGCAAGATGTTGCCAACGAAATAGCCTCTACCAACCGCCGCCTCAATCGCCTGCCCATTGCCGAAATCAACTCCCTACTCACCGACCTTATTGACGAAGCGGACACACCGTTTATCTACGAAAAAATGGGGCAATGGCTTCACCATTATCTTATTGACGAGTTTCAGGATACCAGCACCTTGCAGTGGCGCAACTTCCGACCGCTCATAGCCGAAGCAGAAGCCCACAACGCACAAAACCTGATCGTCGGCGACATCAAACAGAGCATCTACCGCTGGCGAAACAGCAACTGGCGACTATTGGAGAACATACCCCAACAGTTCGCCCATACGCGTCAACCACGCATGGACAGCAATTTTCGTAGTAGCCCTGTCGTCGTACAATTCAACAACGACTTTTTCAGTCGTTACCGCGATTATATCGCTACCCAATTAGACAAAGACTTTGCCTCCAACCCCGTGCTTGCGCAGACGGTGCGCACCATATATGCCGACGAACGGCTACACCAAAAGGCACAAAAAAAGACCGACGGCTACGTCCGCATGCAGTTCTACGAAGGGAAAGCCGACGAATTGAAGGAACAATGTCTGCAAGCCATACTGCCTATTCTCGCATCCATCCGCAGCCGAGGCGGACACATGGGTGATGTGGCAATTCTGATTAGGAAGAAAAGTCAGGCTCACGACATAGCCGCCCTGCTCACACAAAACGGTTATTCCGTTCAATCCGGTGAAGGACTGCTACTGCAGAACGATCCTTGCGTACAACTCATTCTTATTCTGCTGCAAAAGAATCTCACCTTAGAACAAGACCAACCGGAATCCATCTTAACCTACCGGTTGCAACAACTCACCTTGTCGCTCCATCTAAACGGAGATGAACCTTCCTTTTCTGACGAACAAAGCCAATCTCTCCGCCAATTGGCCCAACTGCCGCTCTACGAACAGGTCCAAGCCATCATTCAACTCTTCTCACTCCATCAATACACCTCATCACAAGCCTATCTCATATCGCTTTTAGACCGTGTATATCAATTCACTTGCTCCCGTTCGGCAGACCCGCAGGCCTTCCTCGAATACTGGCAACGTAACGCACACAAACTTTCCATACCTGCCGTGCACGCACAAGAAACCATCCAAATACTGACCATACATGCATCCAAAGGCTTGGAGTTCAAGTATGTTATCTTACCCTACGTCAATTGGGAACTATGCAAAGGCCCGCTAACCTACAAGGATATTCTCTGGTGTATTCCTAAGCAACCGCCCTTTGATACACTACCACTCGTACCCGTCCACACCAAGGATGACCTCAAAAAAAGTATTTTCCAAGAAGAGTATGAACAAGAGATACTCAACCTCTATATTGACAATATCAACCTTACGTATGTCGCCTTTACGCGTGCGGAACAAGAGATGTACCTGCTGGCAGGCAAACCGTCAGCACTCAAATCCGGCGAATTGTCCATACGCAATATCGGGAACTTATTGTATTCTCTTTTCTCCCCCTATTTATCAGTGGATCAAACGCTAAGTTTCGGGCAACCAACTCATAATGCCTCGCCGCAGACTGCTTCCTCCGATGACACAGCGGTTTCTACTTTACCCAATCAATACGTCTTCTCTCCCGCGTTTCCTCGTCTGCGACTTCGCCGCCACCAGAACGAAACCACCGACAAAGGCAATCGTATGCACGACCTACTGAGCCGAATCCGGCTATGGGACGACGAACCGAAAGCCTTACAGAGTATGCTTACAGAAGGTGTCATACGAGAAGAACAGAAAGAGGAGATGCACCAACTCTTCCTCCAATTCCGACAACTCGTAAAAGACTATCCATGGTTTGAGGCAGATGCGCGGGTGCTGTTAGAAGAAGACATTATCACCCCGTCAGGTGATACGTATCGTCCTGACCGTGTGGTCATTCGCGGCAAGGAAGCCATCGTCATTGACTATAAATTCGGCGAGATAAAAAAACGCTCCTACCACTACCAAGTAGCCAACTATATGGCTCTTCTCCGACAGATGGGTTACCAAACCAAAGGGTATCTCGTCTATGTCTCCCTCCTGCAAATTGATGAAGTGAAGTGATATGATTACAGCAAATCAAATACTATCCATCGGTTCGATAACGCGACTGCATGGAACAAAAGGCGAGTTGCAATGCCTCTTGACAAACGACCTGTTCTACGACGCGAACCCCGACTTCATCGTCCTTCAATTAGACAATATAGCCGTGCCGTTCCGCTTGCTGGATTGGCGCGAAAAAGGAACAGAAACTATTCTTATAACCCTCAAAGGTATCAACTCAGAACAACAAGCCATCCCCCTCATCGGAGCCGAAATCTTCCTGCTCCGAAAAGACATTCCTGCAGACCAAGAAACATCCACCGACCTCACATGGCAAGACTTAGTCGGCTATCACATCTACAACGCAGATATGCAGGACATGGGAATCATTCGCTCGGTGGACGAACAGACTGCCAACATTCTGGCTCTGACCGACACAGACAACCTATATCCGCTACATGAAGACCTGATTCTTGCCTTAGATACGGAGCAGCATACCATACAACTTAATGTCCTTCTTTAACACCTATTCCATGAAAAAAAGAACGACTTCGGAAATGCATCGTCTCACTATCGACGAATTCAGACAAGCCACAAAAACTCCTTTAGTGGTCGTATTGGATAATGTCCGTAGCCTGCACAACATAGGTGCTGTCTTTCGCACAGCCGACGCTTTTCGTATTGAACAGGTTATCCTATGCGGCATATCGGCATGTCCACCCAACCAAGAAATACACAAGACGGCGCTCGGCGCTGAGGAAAGCGTCCGATGGACATACTATCCCCATACCTTAGAGGCACTGAAAGACCTTCGCAAAGAAGGCTACACCATCTACGCCGTGGAGCAAGCCCATGATAGCATCAATCTGACCGACTGGCATCATAATGATCGTTCTGACTTACGGAAAACTGCTATTATTCTTGGGCACGAAGTTTTCGGGGTCAGTCAAGACGTAGTAGATGCCGCTGACGGCTGTATTGAGATACCTCAGTATGGCACCAAACACTCGCTCAACGTGAGCGTAGCAGCCGGTATAGTGATGTACGAATTAACCCAATCGCTGCGACCATGATTACCCTCTTATCGCCTGCGAAGAATATCGCCGTGGCGCGAGCCGCTATCCAAGCCGGAGCCGATGCCGTGTATATAGGCGGTCCCGCTTTCGGTGCACGACAAGCCGCAGCCAACAGCATAGACGACTTGCAGCAACTCACGCAGTACGCCCACCAATACGGCGTACAAGTACTCGTCACACTCAACACTTTACTTACTCCCCATGAACGAAAAGAAGCCGCACAGATAGCCCGTCAACTATACCAAATAGGAGTGGACGCTCTTATCATTCAAGACCTCAACTTGTTAGATGAAGACTTACCGCCTATTCGCCTGCATGCTTCCACACAATGCGACAACCGCAGCGTTGAACAAGTACAATACCTACAACAACGCGGTTTTCAGCGGGTTGTATTGGCTCGTGAACTGAACCTACAAGAGATACAAGCCATCCATGAGGCTGTTCCTGACATGGAATTGGAAGCATTCATACACGGAGCACTTTGCGTCAGTTACTCCGGCAAATGCTACATCAGCGAAGTACTTCAAAACAGGAGTGCCAACCGAGGGCAATGTGCACAACTGTGCCGTATGAGATACGACCTGTTGGACGCAAATAGTCAAGAAGTGTTAGACAGCCACGGTCAACCCGTTCACCAACGCTATGTCCTCTCGCTCCAAGATATGCAGCGCGACCGATATATACGCGAAATGATAGAAGCAGGTATCACCACCTTCAAAATAGAGGGACGGCTCAAAGATGCCGACTACGTAACCAACTTGACCGCTTTCTACCGCCAACGCATTGATGCCGTACTACAGACCATGACTCCCCAACCCGCCACATCCGCTCTCAACCACCGTTTTACTTACTCTTTCACACCCGACCCCGAACGAACTTTCCACCGCGGTGCCACCGACTATTTTTTGCATCAGCGTACCCGTCCCATGGCTTCGTGGCAAACACCTAAATCAACCGGACAACGGATAGGAGAAGTCGTAGGTTATACCGACCGCCAATTGCGTGTCCGACTCCTTCCCTACATACAGATACAAAATGGAGACGGGCTTTGCGTCGGAGAAAAAGGCTTTGCCGTCAATGGGGTTGCCAATGAACTCATTACACCCAATGTTCCGCCGCGAACCATTCCTATTGGTGCACTCTACCGCAATTTAGACACCGCTTTCCGGCAAAGCCTTCATGCCGAACGCCGTGTACTTGTGGACATTGAAATGGACTCCACCGAACAGGGGTATAGGCTTACCTATAAACGCTTAGACAACCTCACACAAATCACCCGACAATATGACGCCCCGCACGAACCGGCACAAAACATAGAACGTGCTCGCCAAACCATCATCAACCAACTTGGCAAATTGGGAGACACCATCTTTGCCGCACGAAACACAACCGTCAATCACCCTTATTTCTTACCTATCAGCCTACTCAACCAATGGAGACGAGACCTCACGGCGCACCTTTGATGACTTGCAAATACTGCATCCTCTACGAAATGGGACAGTGCCGCAAACAATACAAACAACCGATTTCCAACGAGCCCCGATTTCTACGATTGGAAAACGGCACTTTACTTCGACTTCAATTTGATTGCCGCAACTGCCAAATGCTTATTTGGGAGGCAGACAAATTTGTCGAAAACGAACTTGGTTAATCCGTCCGCGTGCACTACTTTTGCGGCTCAATCTTGAACGACGATGAACAGAGAAGATTTTCCTATCCTGCAAGATACCGTACACGGTCGTGCATTAGTTTATTTAGACAATGCAGCCACCACGCAACGGCCATTATTTATGCTTAACGCAATGACCGATGCTTATCTCCACTACAATGCCAATATCCACCGAGGTGTTCATCATCTGAGCCAAGTGGCTACCCAACGCCACGAACAAGCACGGCAAAAAGTGGCAGACTTCTTGGGGGCACAGTCCGCCAAAGAAATCATCTTTACAAAAGGAACTACCGATAGCATCAACATGCTGGCATTCTCGTTTGGCGAAGCCTTTGTTCGTGAAGGCGATGAAATCATCGTCAGCCAATTGGAACATCACTCCAACATTGTTCCTTGGCAAATGCTCTGCCAACGCAAGAAAGCGCAACTTCGCGTGTTGCCCTTAGACGCAAACTTGCTTATTGACACGTCAAGACTGGAAGACATCATCACCCCGCGCACACGCCTCATCTCAGTAGCCCATGTCAGCAATGTGCTTGGTACCGTTCAGCCTATTCATGACATTATTCGCATCGCTCATTCGCACCATATTCCAGTTTGCATTGACGGTGCACAATCAGCCCCCCACCATATGGTCAATGTGCAGGAGTTGGATTGCGACTTTTTCGTCTGCTCGGCGCATAAGATGTATGGTCCTACCGGCTTGGGTATCCTATACGGCAAAGAGCAATGGCTCAACCTCCTACCTCCTGCTCAAGGAGGCGGAGAGATGATTGAACACGTTCGCTTCGAACAAACCACCTACAACCAACTGCCCTACAAATTTGAAGCGGGTACTCCCGACTTCATCGGTAGTTGCGCATTCGGCGCTGCCCTGCAATATATGGACCATATCGGCCGTCAAGACATCTATGCTTACGAGGACGAACTCACTCGCTATTTGGAGCAACAACTTTCTACCATTGACGGAGTGTATGTCTATGCACACGGAATAGAGAAAACGGGAGCCGTTTCGTTCAATGTATTCCAAGGCGATCGATTGCTGCATCCCTTTGATGTAGGCACACTTTTAGACCAACAGGGTGTAGCCGTTCGTACCGGACACCACTGCGCCGAACCGCTCATAGACTATCTGCAAGTTCCCGGAACGATACGCGCCTCTGTCGCTATGTATAACACAAAAAAAGACATTGACCGGCTGACTTGCGCCCTCCAACGAGCCATACAAATGCTCGCATAACCATGAGGCATCAAGTAATTATCCTTCTCCTCTTCGGCTTCTTCATAACGCTGCATGCCGAAACCTACCGCATCATTTCCTACAATGTGGAAAACCTATTTGATGCCACCCACGACACACTCAAAAACGACCTTGACTTTACGCCAACGGGCAAGTACAGATGGACATATACCCGTTTTCGCCACAAAGCCCACCAAATAGCCCGTACCATCTGCCAAATCGGACGATGGGAAACACCCTTGATAGTCGGTATATGCGAAGTGGAAAATGAGAATTGCGTCCGCCAACTGATTCGCCAACTGCCTTCTTACCCCTATGCCTACCTTCACCGCGAAAGCCCCGACGAACGCGGCATAGATGTGACTGTCTTGTACGACTCTACCCGCTTTCACATCCTGCAGTGGAACATACTGCCCGTTCCATTAAACGGCGACAAAACACGCGACATACTCTATGCCAAAGGTCTAACCCTATCCGGCGATACGCTTCATCTTATGATGTGCCACTTGCCATCCATGCGAGGAGGAAAAGCACAAAGCGAATGGAAACGGCAAAGAGCCAAACAAGTCATTCAACACCATACGGATAGCATCCTTCGTAGCACACCCCAAGCCTTCATCCTCGTCATGGGCGACATGAACTCCGATGCTAAAAACGACATCAAAGGTTTGAAAAATTGTATGGTGACTTTGGAAAAGGAAGGTATCGGGTCATATAAATGGCAAGGGCAATGGTCTTGCTTGGATCAAATATATGTATCACCTGCCCTTATTCCCCATACGCAAGCCCGCATTTTCAGCGCGGATAACCTCTTAACGCCCGACAAACGCTATATGGGCAAACAACCTCGTCGCACTTTCACCGGCTACCGGTACGATAAATCAGGTGTCAGCGACCACCTGCCTGCCTATTTGGATTGGCAAACCGAATAAGCGTTAACCCATCACGCAACGGCACGATCACCTTTTCTAAACGCTGGTCCTGCGCTATACGGTCGTTAAAAAGACGCAACCCTTTCGTCTGCGCATCGTGGTCATATCGACTATCACAAATATGCCCGTCCCACAATGTATTGTCGGCAATCACCCAACTCGTTCCGCTCAATCGCGGCTCTATTGCCTCCCAATAAGCCACATATTCACGCTTATCTCCATCTATAAACACCAAATCAAATACCTCTTTTTCTGGCAACTCTCTTACCACATCCAACGCATTGCCTATGCGCAAATCAACTTGCTTTCCCAAGGGTGACAGCGACAAATTATACCGTATTCTATCTTCCAATTCGTCATTTTTCTCCACCGTCAGCAGTTTCCCGCCTTCGGCAAGACCTTCTGCCAAACACAAAGCCGAATAGCCTGTATAAGTTCCTATTTCTAATATATGCTTCGGCCGAATCATTTGGCTCCACATAGCCAACAAGCGTCCCTGTATATGCCCGGATAGCATGTGCGGGTTAACCACCTGCTGATTCGTACTTCTGACAATGGTCTGCAAATAGTCCGGCTCGGCAGACGAATGTTGCTCTATATAGTCGGACAAAAGAGATTCAGATAATGGATTCATAGACAAAATGGCGTTTTTTTGCTCAAAAACATACTTTTTTTAAGAAAAAATAGCAAAATCGACCGCAAAATTACTTCGACCGCTTGACAAATACAAAGTTCGTTGTACTTTTGTAGCGAATTGCTGATAACAAGAGATAACAAGAGATAACAAGAATACAAATTTTTAATTTCATTCAATCCTTATGGACACAAACTCACCCGAACGTATTGACAACCTCGATCGGAAAATTCTCAAAATCATAACCCAAAACGCCCGTACCCCTTTCAAAGATGTGGCTGAACAATGCGGAGTAAGCCGTGCTGCTATTCACCAACGCGTTACCAAACTGTTTGATATGGGTGTCATTATCGGTAGCGGATATCAGATTAACCCGAAAATGCTGGGATATAACCTTTGCGTATATGTAGGAATCACACTCGAAAAGGGTTATATGTACAACGATGTGGTTCGCGCTCTGGAGCAAATACCCGAAGTGGTAGAAAGCCAATTCACACTCGGCAATTTCTCCATGCTCATCAAGCTCTATGCCCGCGACGACAAAGACCTTCTCAATCTGCTCAACGGCAAGATACAGTGCATCCCTGGCGTAAGCAAAACGGAAACACTCACCTCTCTAGAACAACGCATTCATCGCGAACTCCCTATTGAATAATACGTATGGAAAAAGTTATTAGCGGCATACGTCCCACCGGCAACCTGCATTTAGGCAACTATTTTGGAGCCGTAAAGAGTTTCGTTCAGATGCAGAACGAATACGATTGTATGTTTTTCATTGCCGACTGGCATTCACTCACTACGCACCCTACGCCCGAAAACATCCGCCGCTCCGTGCGCACCATCCTCGCTGAATATCTCGCATGTGGTATTGACCCGGAAAAAGCCCCTATCTATGTGCAAAGCGATGTCAAACCCGTGCTCGAATTGTACCTCTTCCTCAATATGAACGCCTACCTCGGCGAACTGGAACGAGTTACGTCTTTCAAAGAGAAAGCACGCACACAACCCGATAACGTCAATGCCGGTCTGCTCACCTATCCCACCCTAATGGCTGCTGACGTATTGGCACATAAAGCCGACAAGGTTCCCGTAGGTAAAGACCAAGAGCAGAATATGGAGATGATGCGTCTGTTCGCCAGACGATTCAACCGCATCTACCAAGTGGATTTCTTCCGCGAACCTCAATCGTTCCACTTTACCAAAGATGCTGTCAAAGTGCCCGGATTGGACGGTAGCGGAAAAATGGGCAAATCCAACGGCAATTGCATTTACCTTTGCGACGACGAAGCCACTATCCGAAAAAAAGTGATGAAAGCCGTTACCGATTCAGGTCCTACCGAGCGTAACCAGACCAAACCCGAAGTCATTCAAAACTTGTTCACTTTGTTGGAACTGGTATCCACCCAAGATACTTACGACTATTTCAACGACCAATACAACCAAATGACCATCCGCTACGGAGATCTCAAAAAACAACTGGCTGCTGATATCAACGCTTTCTGCGCACCTATCCGCGAGCGTATATTGGACTTTCAAAACAACGAAGACTACTTGCTCCGTATCGCCCAACAAGGTGCTGAACGAGCCACTGAAAGCGCAGAAAAAACGCTGCGTGAAGTGCGCTCTATCATAGGATTTAGAAGTTAAAAAGACACTCCGATGAACCAACGACTATTGACTCTACTGGCTTTATGCCTGCTTTCGGTAGTAACGCCTATCGTTGCTGACGACTATGTGGACGATGCCTACTATTGGGACGGGACTACCCGCTACACGACCTCTATACCGACTTCCCAAAAAGTCAACGTACCCGCTTCCACGAAAGCAAAAGCTGCTACGAAAGAGGAGAAAACAACACGCGTACAGACCACCAATCGCCCCGTAACCCCTACCGTAGAATTTATGCAAGTGCAAGACACGGTGGTCAAAGCCGTCATTCATCGCAACAAATAACCTAACCCTTTCGTCTTATGCGCACAACTCGATTCTTTACCCTGCTATTCATAACCTTATGTGCTTTGTGGGTTAAGGCACAAGACGCGCAATTGTTAGACCAACGCGACCAAATAGGAACAGCCCGCTATACGGCAATGGCAGGCGCAATGGCTGCCGTAGGGGCAGACCCGAGTGCCGTACTGGATAACCCTGCCGGATTGGCTCTCTATCGTCGCATCGGCGTTTCTTTCACCATGCACGAGCAGTTGGACTACACACGGCAGAAAGGCGAAAAAGATGAATTGAAGACGTCGTTCATGATTCCCAATGCCCACTTCGTATTGGCATTTGAAAACAAGAACACAGCGTCGGCTCTGCTGTTCAACAACTTTATGTTCTCCTTCAACCGCCTACATACGTTTCATTGTACCTCCTACGGACATGCCCGCCAACAGCCCACTATAGCCAACGTGATGCTCGATCAGGTATTCAACGACGACAATACGGTTAGGCTACAGGAAGCCGACTTGGCAAGCAGCGATGCGTACAACGATGCACGCATCGGATGGCTTAGCGAATTGGGATACCAGACATTTATGATTGACCCATACGATATTGACAACTACGGAGATACGATTTGGAACACATGGTCGTCGTTCTATAATACCGTTCCCGTCAATGCCGTTAAAATCACGGAAACAGGCGGTATAGACGAATTTAATATCCACTGGGCAGGGCTCTTTACTCACCACTGGGCACTTGGCTTAGGTCTCAATATACGGACGCTTTCCTACGTTAAGACCACCGCTTACGAAGAAGCATTCGACGTATCAAACACGGCGTATATGCACGCCAATACATACCTTTCTCAAAGCGGCGTAGGCGTAAGTGGTACATTAGGCTTGCTCTACCAGCCCATACAGACCGTGCGAATGGGACTATCGGTACAAACGCTTGTCGCAATGAACCTCACAACACGCTGTGATGCCAACATGACCACCAAAGACCAACCCATCGACGCATTCAACGAAACACTTATCTACCGTAACTCCGAACGACTTACCCAACCGCTGCGAACAACAGCCGGGCTCACATTCATAGGAGGAAGCAAGGGATTAGTTTCGCTGCAATACGACTATTCGCACTCACGACTGACAGAAGATATCCATACCATGAAAATAGGTGGCGAATGTGTCATTAGCAATAACCTCTTTCTCAACGCCGGTTATGCCTACTCTTCCTCGTTCCTGAAGAATCAGCAACCCGTCCTGTTGGAAGATAACTCCGTTCGTACAGATACTGAATACCGCACCATTGCCAATAGCCACATGGCCGGCTTTGGTATCGGTTTCCGCAATCAACACTTTATTGCACAAGTAGCATACCGTTTCCGATACCAAGACTATCAAATCTATCCTTTTGTATCAAAAGTAGTTACTCCCACACCCTACGACATGCAATCCATTACCCACAATATCGTACTGACATTAGGTTGGCATACGGCTGACTAAAAGCATATACTAATAGTGCTGCAAAACCAAGAGACCGGAAAACTCAACACAATCATTTAACCGAGGTACATGATCCTCACGATGGCGTGCCGATACGCTCTGCCGTGACCCACTCAGGTGGTAGCAAAAGCGGTGGTCGGATTACAAAGAGATGATTACACCTCAAATCCTGTTTTCAGGAGTTTTCTCGAGTAAAGCGTTTTGCGGCACTTTTTTGTGCCCTTTCGGAGCTTGGCGATTACTATTCAACTATCAGTTTATAAGTCTGATGTTCTCCGTCCGAAGACATGACTTGCAGCAGATAAATGCCATTGTAAGCAGGCAGAGTCAATTCATACTGACTATCCTTACATACTTTTTCACTGACCATTCTGCCGGAGACATCAAACAAGCGAAGCGCAAAGTCACGCTTAGCCTTGATGGTTGTGCGAGGGGCAGTACGCGGAATCCGCGTAGGAGATACGATAAAGGGCAGTTGATACGTATCGGTATAAGGTTGGACAACCAGTGGACAAGTGGCAATGGCAAACCCATCGCCTGCACGCGTCAAATGGCAAACCACCTCATCGCCCACTTGCAACTCACCGGGCAGATAGAGAATGGACTGATTGGCACCGCCAATCGTTTGACCATTCACTTCCCACTGATAGGACGTGAAGTTGTACCCTCCGTTGAAGGCAGCATTCTTCACCGCTACCACATCGTTCCAATTCTGATCCATAATCGTGGACGGATAACCGACACTAATCTGAGTGTTTATACCCGCAAGCGTATCGCAATACTCATTGTCTAAGGTTAAGTGTAGCGTATATACATCGGGCTGAACCATTCCCGCGGGTTTGGGTATTTGCACCACATTTCCCAACACAGGCAAATGGTACATACGCTTCATACCATACTTTTGCGCCTTGTTATCCGTATATACCCAACAACTACGCGGTTGCTCGCCTTCATAACGCATTGCCAGTTCAAAGACCGAATCATCTGCGCACACGCTTTGCGTTTCCACATACGTCAGTTCGGACGGGTGAACGACATACAACTTTAAGGTGGTCTGCACAGCCTGATCGCCCTCGCATATACTATCCACATACGTGCCGGATCGGGTATAGCGACGAGAGTGGAACATGTAGGTTTCGCCCGCACATATACTATCTGCTACTGTGCGCTTTACGGGCGGAGTGATGGTCAAATTCAGTTCGTATATACTATCACACCCATAGCGTGAAACAAAGGGCACCTCATACGTACCGGATTCAGTAAATGTCTCTCCGTGGAAGGAATAAGGCGAGAAGGCACAAGAGGTGGCATTTGTGGTAAAGCGATAGCCCGCTCCTACGATAATCACGTATGGCATAGTTGTTTTGCCGCAATCTTCCGTAACCACATTATCATAGTAAATACCCGCAGAGGTATATGTCTTTTCCAAGAATGTGAATGGCAATTCTTTTTCGCATATCGTAATCGTATCGGCAGGCAATGTGATGTTTTCCTTCACCCGTAAATCCAACTCATAAATAGAATCACAGCCATCCACTGTTCGTTCCTCGATGGTATAATAGCCCGGGACGGCATACTGCTTTCCTTGGAATTCATACATTCCGGCAGACTCACGACAAATACTGATTGTCTTATGGAAGTCTCGACCGTTGACCAACACATATTCACATATACTATCGCAACCAAAATACGAGGTCAAGGTATCTTCAAACACACAGGGTGCAAAATACTCTTTTCCGCGCAACAAGAAATGTTCATTGGGGCATAGGGTAACTTGTCGCCGCGTGCGCTGAGGTTTATTAAGCGACAAATGAAGCGTATAAATAGAGTCGGTGCCTAACACGGAACGATACTTGTCGGTATAAACACCCGACTGGGTGTATGTTTTTCCGTGCCACGTATAAGTTTCGGCATCACAGAGTTGCACCGTATCTTCAAAATAGTAATTGGCTACCGGCACGAGAGTCAGTTTGTAGATAGAGTCGCAGGAATGTACCGTTGCCAAACTATCCCAATACACACCGCCGTCCGTCAACTCTTTGCCGCGCCATGTATAAGTCTGCCCTTCCTTTATCGTATCCTGCTTTACAAACAGATAAGTAGGATTGACCGTATAGACAAGACGGATAATAGAGTCACACCCATGCACGGTGAGCAGCGTATCGTCATATACTCCCTGACCCTCAATCAGTTTATCACGAAAATAGAATTGCTCGCGATGACAAGTCGTTATTCGTTCAGTCTGCACATACGACGGATACACGGATAGCGTCAGTTTCGTTACCGAATCGCAACCGAATTGAGAAGTCAGGCTATCGTAATATACCCCCGGGTCGGTCAGTTTTCTGCCGCCGAAATCATACACCTCTCCCTCACAAATTGATATTCGTTGTTCCTTATAATAGATAGGAACCACCTTAACAATCAATTCGTAGGTTGAGTCGCAGCCGCTCATGTTCAGGTGCTCATCCCTGACCTTGCCTGCTTGATGAATGGTTTGTCCGTGCCATTGCAATGTCTCGTTTTGGCACAAAATAACGGTATCACTATATTGCGTAACGGGATTCACCACCAACTGCAAGTAGGTGGTACTATCACAACCATGTACCGTCTTGCGGCTAAACGAATGGTTGGAACTGACTGTGCCTACTCCAAACAAAGTATCACGCCATGCATAGGGCAAGTCGTTTTGACAAATCACCAATCGCTCCGTATTATGATACGAAGGATGAACCGTCAGCGTCAACTGCACGGTACTATCACATCCGTTCACCGTATGGCGGTGGAATACCACTTCCTTTGACTCCGTTCCTACTTGGAATATGGTATCGCGCCACGTAAAGGGCAAGTCATCGCTACAAATAGTGGTTTGCTGCCGAACAACCGGCGACGGATAAACAGTCAGTTGTAGCGTTACCGTACTATCACAATCGTGAATCGTCCGGCGGCGGAACACATACGTTCCGGATGTCGTACCTGTCTTAAAGGTCGTATCGCGCCATACGTAAGGAAGTTCTTCAGGACAAATAGCCACCTGCTCGCGCAAATTATACGTAGGATATACCGTCAGTTTCACACGCACTGTACTATCGCACCCTTGGCTGGACTGCCTCTTATAGGTCAGTGTTTGGGACGTTGTGCCACGAGGAATGACTACATCACGCCACGTATAGGGCAGGTCTTGCTCACGAACCGTCACCGTTTCTGTCACATCGTATTTCTTTGCCACTATCAGTTCCAGCATCTCAACGGCAGACTCCGTTTTACAGCCTGTGGTACTGGTGGATACGCTGGTATAGGTTCCCGATTTAGTGAGTTGCTCTCCGTTGAACAGATAGGATTCGCCCTCGCATATCGTTTCCGTATATGCATTTGCCACTACCTGATTGACAATCTGACGAATATAACTAGTTGATTCTCCTTTCCAGTTACCGATTATACGCAACACGTCCGAGTACTCTTTGGACGGTTTATCGGCTTGAATGGGTATGACCACATAGTAGATATCCCCTTTTCGAAGTGAGGTGGGAGCCGAGATGACCGTACTGCTATCCGCAGCAAGGAAAATAGGATTCATAAAGTCCGAACCGCTGCCATTGGCTAAGTCAAACACCAAATCGGTAATAGGGTCTGCATCGCCATATACGATTTTAACGCAGGTAGCATTCTGCCTCGCCTCTTGCTGCGTATAGCCCACATTGATGCCGGTAGATGCATAACTGACGATACTGAAATCGGTTTGCAGCATATTCAGTTGCACATCACCGCCATTGGGCAAAGCCTTGACAGTAGGCAAGTACGGATGACCTAAAGTGGAAGCACTCGTACTGGTGGCATCCGTAAAGAAGGTGGTGTTGTTCTGCAACGAACCCGTAGTGCGGAACCAGCCCGTAGCGTCGGTAGCACCAAACAGCACTTGGTTGATATCCAACAAGGATGGGTTGATGGTGGCACTCACCACATTGTTGATGTCGGGATCCTGACTCAAGTCCACATATACATTAGCACCCGCCAGCATGTCGACTGTCCGCACGCTGATAGTCGGTCTTTCCGGGTCGCCTATATAGACACGCACCTTCGTGCCTGCCAACGCCAACGAAGGCACGGGCACATACTCGTTTCCCGTTGCACCCGATGCCGTAATCTGCGCAGGCGGCAAGGCGATAATGGCTGAATTAGGGGTATAGTAATCCGACACACCACTTCCCTCCGGGCAACCGCTTCCTATACCCGCTGCATGACGAATACATGTAGCATTCACCACACCGCCATACACCACAATCATTCCGTCATACCATGTACCATAGCCTCCTCCCAAACCGGCACCATGACCACCTTGCGCCGTAACGGTACCGCTGGAAATCACTATATTACCACCTGCTGTAATTTCTCCGCTACTGCCGTTATTCAGGGTGGTGGAACCTTGGGTTTCGTTGGAATTATTGTAACTGTCAAGCGCACCGATAGCCGCTCCGCCATCGCTATTAGATTGCATAGCCACCAGTGTACCGCTCGTGTTATCGCATGATTCGATGGCACTGATATTGATTTGAGCCCCCTGATCCACTTGGATACAAGCACGGCCATATCCGGAGTTATAAATCTCGTTATATCCATCTAATACCAGATTCACATTCGTACGGAGCGAACTGGAATTAGATAATCCGTCCTTTCCCTCAATGCGGATAGGCGAATATATACCGGAAGATGTGAACCGAAAACTGCAATTGCGTAACGTGATGGTACCTTTATATCCAAAACGGGCAATCACATAGTTGCGGGTCGTTGAACCCGTTACCACATAATCATCCGTGGAAGTGCCCGCGATAATCAAGTTGCCTTTACTGATGTCATGATTAACGACTGCGGCATGTGCGGAAGGGACCAACCCTCCGACTAACATCAAACCGATGATGAACAAGCGGCGGGTGAAAATATATATAGGGGACTGCTCGTATTTCATACTCTATTGCATTTACCAAATTAAACGGGGTTGTTATTTTTTCTTATAGGGTGTCATATAAAAGAGATAAGTCAGTTTGACACCCACAGAATAGGGCATAAAATAGTAGTCGCCCGACAGATTGATATTATACACACTTTTGGGGCGCAACATCTGCGCATTAGCGGCATCGGGTTCCAACAAGTTGGTTTCCTCCGCCTGTTTGGTATAGGGGTTGCCAAAACCGACTTCACCATACGCTGCCACTTTCAGCACATAGGTATTACTCTTCAATTGGGCGAAACGGGCACTCAGTACATCAGCTCCTATCTCAAACAGAGCCGAACCTACAAAACCGGCTTTTGCCTTCCCGGTGGAAGAGATGTTATAATCTGAATAATAGTGATTGGACATATCCTCCATCGACTGACTATACTGGCTATAAATACCCTCTGTGCGATACGACACATCGGCTTGAACGGAAGAAAAAACAGAACCTCCCAATTTTATGCCACCGCCAAAATAGAAGCCGTTGGCACTATAATATCCTATTAACAAGGGGACTTGCAGACTAAACAAATTCTCCTGCTCCGAGTAAGCATTCACCAAATAGTGCATTGTAAAAGGTTTGCCCTGCGTATCCATCGCATCGGCATAGATGTCCAACGGATTGGAATACTTGGATTGATTGCCCATGTAACGCCCCTCCAAACCGGTCTGAACCCAAAGGGAATGGAAGCGTAATTCATAGCCCAACCCCAACGAAAAGGCAGAACGACCCGCTGTGGATACATTCCCGTAGTTGGTCATAAACTGCGAATACCCGCCGGAGGCAGTAACGCCATAAAAATGAAAGACTTCACTCGGCTTAGCCAATAGCCCGCGCGAGCATAGAAAGAAACATAAAAATAATCCCCAACGAAATACTCCCCCTTGCATAAATCGCTTCATATAGAGCTTTGTGTTTAGGGTAAATAGACACCTCCGAACTCGTCCGAGGCATTAAATAGGGCGCAAAAGTACGACAAGGCTTTGACTTATTCACAATAGTTTGTAAGAAAAATTTCATCCCACCATACCCAGTGGTCTATTTTGCCCCATAAGGAGACTTAATTTATACTGATGAATACGTTAAAACATTAATTATAATTTTCGGATACCGGCTCATCATCATTGGTTATCACCCAATGGTAGTCTGCCGTCAGATTATCGTAATAGGTGCCGACCGGACAAGGTAATTGATCGGCTATTTTCTGCCGTACACGAATCCACGCTCTTACCGACTCGTCCAAGTCATTGATGATAGCCAAGGACTCATCGCATGAACTCTTGTATCGCAATGTTTGCAGATAATTGTTCCAGTCCATGGTTTTGACCACCGGATGTTGGATGGAATATGTTTTTCCCTCAGTTAGAATCTGTTTCTCTATGGCTAATAGGTGCCTGCGCATCTCTGCATAAGCGGCATACTTCCCTTCTAATCCCATCGGCAAGGAGCTGTAATGGTTTCCTGCCTGTACGATATTCACATAAGCGTTGTGGCGCGCTTTGTTCATTTTGTTCCATGCCGTATATTCTTCATGCAACAGCGATTGCAACTCTTCGGGCATCTGCTTTATAAAGGTTTGGTAGGCAGCAAGCGTTTTGTAATACTCCACACTGGACATGACATAGGTGCATTGGTTAATCTGATATTGTGTACCACCGCATAGAAAACCAGCAGCGTCCAATAAACTGTCTATTGCTTGTTCCTGCGTAATACCAAGCGGCGTGGCGTAATCATCCAAAATGACTTGCGTGGCTGTCACCCAGCGTAATTCGTCCATCGGGTCTCCCAATGCCACATACTGCATACGCATGAAACGATTCATCAGACGAAACTTCTTCCAATCTTCTTCGGTTATATAGTCCCAATAGCGTTCATCCGGATCCAAAGTATGAATAGGCTGCAATGCAAGTAACTCAATAACGGAGATGGGTGTTTTGAGTACATGATTCTCAATGAACGCCACCTGTTCTTCTTGGGTCAAACCTTCCGGTATATTCGGTACGGTGTCCAAGGCATTCAAGCGCGTCAGTATCTGCGGGCTTAATGGAAGACTATGAATATCCACCGGCGTGTTCTCTTCTGTTCCTTCATCCTGAGCCTTTTTTCCACAAGAGGTAATTAGGCAAAGGAAAAAAATGCAGACTACCGGTAATAAAGATAGTCGTTTACTAAAATCTCGTTTCATACATTGTTTTCTAAAGTGCTCTCTACTTTGAACGGCTGTGGCTTCGCTAAGATAAAATCCGCAGCGGTAAAGTTATCTATTCGTTCATCCTCAAAAACTGCTTGATGATAGCATACATCATATAGGACTTGCCGGCACGATGCCACCGGTAAACACGTAATTCAACGACTCATCCGTATCATCAAACGAGGTTGTACCTCTATTTTTCTCCACTAATAGCGCATTATCCGAAAGAACTTGTTTTAGTACCTGCTTGTCCATAATTTATCAAATCGCGTTTTATGATTTAATACCCGTTTATTAAATATAATTTTATAAAAACGCAGTAAAAATACATATTTGCGGTTATTGCAAAAAAATAATTATCATAAAATGGCAAAATATGTATTTTTTAAGCAATCACTTCAAAGTCTGCTCCAAACCATGCGTCTAAGGTGTTCACCACTTTGGTTTCGATAGCAGGAGTTATTTTGTCCTTGATTTTGGAATACACGAATAGTACGGCGGCTGTCTCATCCATGATTCCGAGGAACCGATAAATAGCACGTGGAATAAAGGAAAAAGGTAAAACGACATAAGCGATACAGCCATAGATAAGTGCCTTCTCCAAAGTAGAAGTCTCGCTGCCCGTAACGACGTAGTAAAATTGGAGAATCGGTTTTGCGGCAGCGCGTCCGGCTTTCTTGGCATAGGGCTGAATATGTTGCCACAGGGAAGTAAACTTCCGTGACCAATCTACGTTTTTGAGCCGCTCTACAAGCCCCTCAACAGGCTTCCTAAGATACAATCCGATGAGGATTAAAAGACAAATCGTTAACATAACTTACAGGTTTTGAAATTCAACGTAACCCTATAGAGTCGAAAGAAAACATAAATCTATCAATCGGGGAGATAAATATGAAAAATTAAGGCTTCAGGCATCCGATAAAAACTACTTATACCCATCATTATGACGATAAGCAAACGGAACTACCACTTTTCCGGTGCGGTCAATCTTACCCCATTGCGCAATCTCATCGTCATCTGTCATACCGAAACCATCATCGTCTTGATAATAACGACCGTCCGGATTGATTTGCCACTTCACCTGAGCCACACCATCGCTAAAGCCATAAACGATGGTCGGGAAAAGACCGCTATGTGCTTGAGCTCGCTTGATAGCCTTTTCAGGAAGACCATTGAGGCTATCCCAATCTATATCGTCATCCGTAATCGTAATTAGCATTTGGTTGGGGTCCATCAACTCGTATGCGCATTTGGCTCGATGATCCAACAGGAAACGCGGCTTCCACCAACTCCATATAAGTTGCTCGATTAGGGACATCTCCTCGCCAAGGTCATCCGTTCTATATGGTTCTTGGCAATAGTGTTCTGTATTGAGCAGTTGGTACATCTTCTCGTCGTAGGTTTCATTTCCCTGCATACGACTTATTTTGTCATAGATATTCATAGAAATACGCTGTAAAAAAACGCTGCAAAAGAAAAAAATCTTTCTATTTGTCAAAAAAATTCTTTTGTGTTGCTACCGTTTTCTTCCGTCCCAATCTTCCCAAGTGGATTTGAACATCTTATAGCCTTTTCCTTCCCATTCCGTTCGGATGGAACGCATCTTATCCTGTATATATCGGCGTTGCGAATCGCTATATGTTTCGGGATACGTATTCATTTTAATCAGTTGGCTTTCATAGTCTGAATACACATTCTTTGCTCTACTCCAATACGTTGCATCATTTCGCCCACCGGAAGTTGAACTGCCGGAACTACTCCTTTGCGAAGAACTGCTGGAGTACAACGAAGAACCGGAACTGCCGGAACCCGAATAACTTTGACTTTTCATCTCTATAATCTGGGATGCTGTATTGCTCACGGTATTGAGGATGCCGGAAATACCTTCTAATATAGCTTGCGTTCTATTATACCGTTCTACCGCTGCTTTATGCTGTTTGCACAGTTCGATATTGTTGGTCGCCGTACTAAAATCTGGTTTCAGTTGTAGGGCATTCTTGAAAGCCTCAATAGCATTGTCGTCATATCCCAATCGTGATAAAGCAACCCCGTAATTATTCCAAGCATACGGGTTCTGATTATCTTGAACGAGCAGATTATAACAGCATTGTAACGCTTCTTGATGTCTCTTGGCATTGATCAACGTTTCACACTCGCTACAGGCTTGTTTTTGTTCATTTTCTCGTTTCTTATTCGCTTCCGCATAAGCTTTAGCATCAATTGCCGATTGGAGGGTAGTCTTTGCGATGGCATTGTTAGCATCTAACTCAATGGCTTTTCGCAAGGTCTGGATGGCTGTACTATATTGACCCATTTCGTATTGGCAAATGCCGAGGTAAGTAGTAGCATGCACATCCATCGGTTTATATTTTAAGGCTTGTTGATAATATTCTGCTGCTTTAGTATATTCATTTCCATCAAAGCGCCATTGAGCTATCCGCATATAAGTTTGATATTGATTGGCAGAATGCTGTTCTTTACTTTTTGCAACTAACTGTTTATTACGTTGCGTATCTGTTGCTTCTTGCCCATAGATAAATTCCGTTTCGGATGGGGGATAGGCATAAACAAATCCGTGAATACCCGATTTAGTAAGTCCTTTTGCTGCGATTACCCCTTCGGAGATTGTATTGTCGGATCGCAAGTATATACTATCACTACTAACTAATAGTTTGTTTGCTTTATCCATTACACATTTTAAGTAGAACCACCATCTGCTGTATGAGTAGTCTCTATCGTAAAAGTACAACAAGGAATCTTTTATTCGTACATAGTCTATTTGTTGATTTTGCGGAGGGGTTATCGTTGTGATGGAATCGGTCAATATATTCAACAGTTTATAGATTTTTTTGTTGTCTGTCATACAACTCCCTACAATGTAATTCACCTCATTATCTTCATATTGCAAGTCGTACTGCTTGCTTGTATTAAGATTATATATCACATCATTTTTATACCACCAATCGCCCGTTATATAGTAGAATTTATCTCCTTTTTTTCCTTTGTAATCAGATATGAGACTCCCGATATAATCACACGATAATAATTGTTGATTTGATTTATAATAATGAACATAAACAACAAAGTTGTTTTCTTTAAGCGATATGTCTGTATCATACTTAGGGCATGGTTTGGTTTTATAAATTACTGTTCCATCTGCACCGATGATATAGTAAATTCTTTTACTTCCATTATTTTTCCACACTACAAATTTATCATATCTCCAATAATTGTCAAATAATTCCCATGAATAATAATTACTTATACCATAGCCGTCAAACTTGTTTTTTATGGACATTTTAATCGGTTTCCCGGTTGCGGTATCTCTAAATTCGTATTTATCAGAGTTAAGTTTATACAATTTTAAGCCCTTTGAACTTATCTGGGATAGTGTTTGACGCTCATAAGTATCAAGATTATACAGATAAGCCTTGTCTTCGCTATTTACCACTCCAAATACCATTCCGTTTATACTATGATTATAATATTTCCGAAATTCAAAAATTTCATTACGTAGTAAATCGTATGCAATTTTTTTGCTCTCTGAAATTAATAGCGGGTAAACAATCTTTGCCGTATCGGAACTTTTGAGTATCTCTTTTCCTTGATAGATATAGATGTACCCTTTTTGTTCATATACACGGAACAAATCGGGTATAATAATTTCTTTCTTATTGAATTGATTATATGTCCGACGTATCAACTTTGTTGATTTAAAACATTCATTTATTGTGGCATATTTATTAGGACCATAGATCCATTTTCCGTCTATATCAATAATTCCTATGCTGTCATTCGTTTTTAGAATCGCATTATTACCATAAAAATCCCCCAAATATGCATAAATGGGCGGAAATACGATATTTCCGTTTCTGTCAATAGCACCATATTGGTAAGTGGAAGAGTCTCGAAATACGGCAAGCCCGTTATGAAAATCATGTACGTTATAAACACTTGTCGGTAAATTCGTCAGAGCCCAATTTACCGGCTGCTCGGCATGGACAACTGATAACATATAAGGCAAAAATAAGAACATCACCAATGCCCTGTAAAGATACAAATGTTTCATGATCGTACGGATTTTATAGTTTGTATTCAATTATTGTCTGAATCTACTTATTATTTATGCTTACCTTTAGAATAAACACCGACAGGATTTATCATATTTCAATTCCAATAGAATCGTGTACTTAACTCCAAAGCAGAGTGTGCGCAAAAAATTAGTTGCCGCTACGTTGGACTGATAAAGGTGAGTTAGCGAAACGTTCTCAAGATGTAAATCGGGTATATAATTTGACGTTTTATGAAAATCATATAAAGGCTCTTGTTTATTAGGTATTTGATTGAGCAAACTTATATCTGCATAAATAGACAATCGATGAACGCTTGACCGATTGATGCTCAATAAACCGAAACGATTGCGATTAAACGAATAACCTATTTCAAACGAATAGACAAAATCATAGCTATATCGTCTGTTCATTGATTTTTCGGATGAATTTTTTAGATTATCCACATAGTAATGATTCGGCATGTGCTTCAAAGGAACTATCAGATTTGGATAGGTACCATAGGTTATCAGATGTGCATTAGAACGTGTGCTACCATATAGAAGGTATTTCCATTTTAATCCTGTCAAAACCACAATGGAATTAAATTCTCCACCTACCAGAAACGACATGTTCGTATTTACCATTTGTGAAAAATCCACTTTGTTCGTAATAAACCATGAATATATACATTGGTCTCCATACGAGTCTGTCATGTTTTGCCATTCTCCACTCATATCCCGATTAGAAACATGTCCATACGCATAGTTGATACCGGCATTGATTTGTAACAAGAAATGTTTCTTATTATATTCATACACGAAACCGGCATCACCTCCCACATCAAAAGACATATTGCGTTCAACATTCGTGATGTCAGCTCCAATTGAAACATCAGCCAAACCACCGATTCGATGATAGGATTCTTCGGCTAAAAGATACATTATGCAGCAATTCAGCAACCAAATTATTATACCCCTTCGCATACTCATAATATTAATAGATGACGATTCGTTGAACCTTTTGTTCACCTGTTGCCAATGACATGTGTAACAGATAGATTCCGCTTGATGAAGGTAAAGAAAGAGACCTTGTTGCATCAATATACTGCTGCGAAATCATATCCCCGGCAACATTATATACCGTTAGCATTAAGGGTTTTACAGTGTGAATTGTAAGTATAGAATTTATCGCTGGTATAGCTGTTGGATAGATTGTTATGTCGTTTTCTACTCGCTCAACATTTGTTCTATTGTGCGGTATAATAGGACAAGTGAGCATCGCCACTCCATCCGACTCATTTGTGAGAAGGGCTTGATATGGTACTTCTGATAAGGGTTCAGGAGGATAATAATAAGGCATCGTTTCTCCTTCAATGATTACCCCTTCCTTTAACCACTGATAGTTCGTGAAACGGAATCCGCCATTGTAATATTCGTTTTGTACAGCCAATACATCTTCAAACTTCTGCACAAGCACATAGGAAGGGTACAAGACATCAAACACAGTTTGAAAAGTTTGCTCTTTATTGCAATAATCACTATTCAATGACAAAGTGAATGAATAATGGTTGGGGACAGTATAAGCTTTCCCCTCTATATGCGATAACGGAATAGATATAGGAGCAGAGGAAAGTACTCCCGTTGCATTCACGAATCCGTTACTTCTTCCTAATTCATCAAATTCGATACTCCACCGAACCGGATAAGAAACAGTAGGTGTAAACGATACAAGTAATTCTCTTTCATCGGCACAAACGGCTGATAGAGGGAATTGAGGTTTGGGAAACTCACGCACGTATAACTGCAGTTTTAACAAACTATCGCACCCTGCATAGGTAAAATACTTTTTCTCATATTCTCCTGATTCCGTAAGACTTTCTCCATCGAACAGATAAGACTCTCCATCACAGATAGTATCAAAAATTTGCAGCTCGTACCGGTTGGCATCAATAAGAGTCAACTCTATCACACTATCACAATGGTATATGCTAACTAAACTATCGTAATACACGCCGGATTTATTATACTTCTCCCCATGCCACATAATTTCACTATCAGTACATAAATAAGCAGATTCGCTGTGGAAATAGGTGGGTTGAACAGATAAATGCAATCGCAATATACTATCACAACCTGATAAAGTATGGTATGTTTCTTTGTATTCGTCTGCTTTTGACAAGAGTTGTCCACACCAATGATACGTTTGTCCTTGACAGATGGTGTCATAATATAGAGTATCGTAGGATGGCAGCACAACGAGGTGCAGTTCATATACACTATCGCACCCATCTACACTTTTGTAACGATCATAAAAGACATCTTCGGTAGTATATGCTTTTTCTCTCCATATATACGTTTCGCCCCCACAAATAGTATCCTTATCCACCTGCCGGAATGTCTGGTTCAAGACAAGGTTCAAGCCATAAATACTATCACAGTGTGTGGTACTAATCAAGGTGTCATAATATGTGCCAGGGATTGTAAGGATTGTATCGCGCCACATAAATTCTTCTCCACTACAGAACGTTGCTGTGTCCATAAAAAGATACGTAGGATGAACCTTCAGCCGAAGAAGATAGGACGAGTCACAATCCAGAGTAGTCGAATAGATATCGTAATATATGCTATCAATGGTATATACAGAATCGCGCCATTCATAGGCATCTCCTGCGCAAATAGATGCCTCTGTTAGGAAACGATAAGACGGATTTTTGCTAACAGTTAATTTATATATGCTATCACAACCTAATTGGGTGTGAAGGCTATCATAATAAATACCATTATCTGTAATCTGCTTGCCGTGCCATGAATAGGTTACACCTTCGCAAAGTACATATTCTTCTTCAAATAGATAGTGATTACCTATTACCAATGTAAGTTCAAATATACTGTCGCAATTATTTACGGATTTAAGCGTGTCATAATAAACGCCCTTCTGCGTATAAATTTTGTTATGCCATTCCACTGCACTACCATCGCATATAGCCGCTTGTTCTCGGCGAAAGTATGTAGGATGAACTGTCAAATTGAGCACATAAATACTATCACACCCATTTTGAGTTTTATAGCGATCATAATATGTATCCGTTTTGGTTAGTTTTCTTCCTCTCCATTCGTAATACTCTCCCTCACATATCGTTGCGTCCTCATAAAACGAGTAAGATGGATAATTATCCAGATGTAAAATATATCTTAAGCTATCGCAACCATTTATAGTTCGAATGGTATCAAAATAATCCTTCTTTTCCATGCAGAATTGTCCGTGCCAGTCATAAATCTCATTCTCGCACACGATAGCATTTTCTTCAATTGTAATTGGTTTTTCAACGGTTAAAACAAGTTTATACACGCTATCACAACCATGTACCGTATAAGCACTATCGTAGTAAATTCCGGCATCCGTCAAAGTCCTTTTATGCCATTGTAAATGAGTCCCTTCGCAGATTGTTTTGTACTCTTCTTTATAAAATTTATCATCAATTATCAAGGTTAGTTCGTATATACTATCACATCCTTCGCGAGTTTTGTATTCATCGTAGTAAGTGCCCGCTTGCGTATAGTCAAATCCGTGCCAATGATAACTTTCGCCCGCACATATCCGTTTCGTTTCTTTTCTGTAAAATGGTTTGCCAAAGATGACATTGATTTCACGGATGATACTATCGCATGTCCAAGTCAGATCTTGTGTTGTCTTAATGGTTTCATAGAGTTTTTGACTACTTCGGATGGTTGTACCGTTGTAATTGAACGTTTCTCCCTCACAGCGATAGATAGTATCATATATATGGAATGGTTCTTCTGCAAAGAACAGGGTAAGTTGATACACGCTATCCGTTCCGAATCTTGACACATAAGAATCCTGATAAATACCACTTTTCGTATAAGTTTTTTCCCGCCATGTATAGGCATCATTGAAACACCGATATTCCGTTCGCGGGTAAAAATAGGCACGAGCGAAAGCAAGATTTAGTTGAAACACGCTATCACATCCATTTTGCGTTTTCAAAGAGTCGTAGTACTGTCCTGGGGCAGTATATGTTTTACCACGCCATGAATAAGTGCCTCCGGTAGTTATAGTACCCTCGGAAATGAACAGATATTTTTTATAAAGGTTAAAATGCACATAATAAATACTATCGCAACCTTTAGATGTTGTGTAGTGAGCCGTGTAGTTACCTTTTCTAAATAGTTTCTGCCCATGCCATAAGAGGGTGTCGCCATCGCAAATTGTCAACGTATCATAAAAATGATAATTTTGTGCTCGTTCCAAATGTAATCGGTAGATACTATCACAACCATAAATAGTTTTTAAGGAATCGTCATACACCCCGACCTCCGAATAGGTTTTTCCTCGCCAACGATAACTATTTCCATCGCAGAGATAGGCTTCTGTTTCTTGTAGAAAAGGTTTTTGGACAGTCAATGTCAACTCAAATATACTATCGCATCCGTCAATGGTCTTATATGCTTCTTTATACACATTGGCTTTTGTATAACTTTTTTCGCGCCAATTATATACATCTCCTTCGCATATAGTGGCTTCTGTTTTAATATGATATCCACGTAACACTTGCAAGTGCAGCACATGAATACTATCACACCCGGCTACGGACTTCTTCCTATCGTAATAGGTACCGGTTTGGCTATATTTTTTACCGTGCCAAGTATATGTCTCTCCTTCACATATTGTTCGATTTTCTTCGTATGTCTTATTCTCTCCTATACTGAGATTTAGTTGATACACTTTGTCATAACAGCCGTTATTATCTCCTATATAGTCGGTATATGTTCCTGATTGCGTATAAGTATGACCTCTCCATTGGAAACTGCTGCCATCGCAAGTCTGCTTATTAGTTGTCTCTATAGCGACTTCCGTATGAAGAATGAGTGCTGTGTCGCGCAGGTCAAATTGCTCACCATTAGCAGCGGTAAACTGTAATCGTGCAGTTAAATACTCTACTTCGTTCGGATTTATCGTAATCTGATCTCCTGTACCTAATTTCTTTCCATTGATACCCTTGCCTGCATAGTAGGTGATGGTATATTGCGGTGAACTGATTGGAGTAAATCGCCATGCTTCATTTTGCGCTGTCCATGAGTCATTGGTGTTTCTTCCCGGGGCAGCTACTGCCCGTGAGCAATCCTTATTCTGTATGCCTATAATTCCTTTATTCCCATTCCACGTACAATACGACTTTTGAGCGACATAGACATCAATTACATTGGTTCCTTCATAAAGGACTATCTGATACGTATCCCAATTCCTACTATGGAACGGACATCCAAAGTTAGGTACCTTGTACCATGATACAGTGAGTGTACGACAAGGATACTCACCTAAAACACCTTGTCTTATACTACCACCCGTGTGTTGTTTGACAATCTCACGGGGGTTAATATCCTCAAAAACGCCATAGATAGCATTGCCCCAATTTAAGCCGCCTGTACCCAAAAAGAAGTAATCGGGAATATTCCCCTTACCTAATAGACTATAACCGCTTAAGGTGTTGCTTACGGATGTGTTGAATGAAATCAACCCATTAGCCCCCACCACAGCACTACTATATGTATTTTCCCAAAAGACAAATTTGAACGGCAACGAAATCAAGTTGCCCCACACATCGTCTTGGTCAATAAAGATTCTTTCTCCGCGATTGAAGGGGAAAGGAGGTGCATACGGGATAGAATGTACGGTATAACCGGTAATTTTACCTCCGGAAACACCGAATGTAGGGCGAATGGTCAAGGACGCTTCGCAGCCTGCATCAATATAACGGAAATTGGCTTTATTACCCGTAACAGAAGGTAACTCAATCTCCGGACACGCTAATCCAACATTAGAATATGCCTCTGCCTCTTCAGGCGAGAATGCCCGCATATTGCGAATCGTGTCAAACGTTTGCGCATGTAGAAAAGCTATGTTGCAAAACAATGAGCACAAAAGTACTATACAAGACTGATTGATTTTCATAAGATGCTATCACTCTCTAAAACCATACAAAGTGCCTGAAATATTATTCTGCTGACTCTCTTCATAGATAATTTCACTCTTGTGCACATAAAAAGAATATGAACAAGTATCGCAGGGCTGCTTTTTGTAATACGCTTCTATCTTATAAGCAAATCTTCTATCCTCGTTTAGGAAGACATGAGTCTCAAGAGTTGAAGGTAAGGAATTAGAATAGGCATAGTAAGGATTGTCAATCCCTTTGACAACCACAGAGTCTATCAAGATATAGGAGTCCGAAACCATATTTTCAACATCAAAACTTATTATGGCAGAGTCGGCATTAAAGTGCATCTCCTCATTATTGAAGTTTACTATCCAATTGTATTTCAAAGATTCTTTACTACTTATCAACTCGGTATAGATATTAGTTGTTGGCTTGTTTGATTTTTCGGTAATAGATAGAGTATTTACAAATGCATATTTACCCTCACGTAAATGAACTTTTGTGGTATCGCTCTCATTCTTTGAATCGGAATTCCAGAGTGCAATAAGACCGTCATCAGTATCCAATGAAACAGAGCCTTCTATATCAAATATAGCATAAGATGGATATTTTTTCGCACAAAACACAAATTGTTGTTGCTCACCTATTCGTTCTGTATAAGTAAAGACGAGTATCGTATCTGTATCGGTTGTATAAATATATTGACACTCTTTTTTCTTGATAGGATAGTAGTTACTTTCATTTACCACAAATATGGGGGTCATACCCACATATACATGTTCACATGAAGTATAATCATACGTTATCCCCCATTCACAAGCTGTAAGAAGAGCGGCTACCACAACCATCAGTAAAACATTAAGATAATTGCTTTTCATATGTTATTTCGGTTTATATGACAGTTTTAGCACCTAATTCACTTTTCATATAGATACGCCTTACAAGAGTATTCTCCACCATACATTATCGGGTTTGGTATAGTATGTTTCAACAATAACCGTATCCAATCTGTCTCTTACTATTGAAACTGTATCCGGCACGGGATTCACGATCTCACTCTTATGTACATAGGCAGTATGTATCAATGTATCGCGAAATGAATTGACAGAATCGACCCAACATACATGCGTAATTTTAAACACAGAATCATTCACAATCGGAATGGGGATTTCAATATCGAACGGTAACTCATCGACACATGCAATGGAATCATTTCCAACGTATATACTTGACTTGTTGTAATGCCGTTTTGAACCCTCAATTTCTTGCACTGACATCTGCAAAACTGCAGAATCCCCTGTGTAACGCAGATAGCGATAGTTAAGAATACTATAATAACCCATCCTATCGTAAATATGCCTTTCGGCCGGTCCAAAAACGATTACGTTATCACACGCAACGAACAAAACCATTATAAAAAATGAAATGATGAATCTAATATTTTTCATAGCGAATAGAATTAATCAAATTCAAGTGGAAAAAGTATACCGGCTCCTATCACCCAATTGTTAAGTTTCTTTGCAGAAGGGATGATTTGGTAACCGACTTTGATCGGCAGTTTGAAACCGGCATATATAGGAATATTCAAACTTACAGAAGGCTCCATTATAAAATAAACCGTATTGTGATAATCAACAGGTATATAATAGATGAAATCTCTCATTTCCGCTTGACCTACTTTGGAAAACTGAACGCCTACTACGCCAAGAGCAATTTGTAGAGACAGTGGACCGGTTTCCAATCCGATAGATGGCATCACATAATAATTGGAAATTAGATTATAATGATACATCTTTGAGTCTGATTTTGATATTTCATCATAGGAAAGTACTTTGTTTTTCCAATTTCCGCCTGCAACACCGCCCGTAGAGACTCCAATCCATCCATTAGATGCTCTAGTTACTTTTGCTTCAAATCCAATGGGATATATTTCACCTGCCCCTTTAGGTTGGAAAGAGTATTGATAACTTACTTGTATAGAAAGCGGGCAATAAATCCACTCTTCGCCCCACTGTGCAAATGCACTTAGAGGCAAAGACGTGATGATAATCAGGCATAAAATTAATCTCTTCATAAAGATAATAGTTTGCAGATATACGCTGTGAGGACAATCATTCATTGAGTAATTATAAACTAATATAGGCGGGTAAGGTCGTCTTCGTCCAAGTATTACCGTCCCCGTCTATAAACCTCGTAGAACTGAGGCTGCTAACATAGACTATTTCCGTTTCATTTTCGGACTCGGAATAATCCAAGATACCTGCATCATAATAATTGTGTCTTGTGGAGTTGAAAATAAACGAAGATCCGCTTACAGACCACTTTCCTACAAACTTATGATAACTGCCACGGGACATATACGATGATTCGTCTGCTATACTATAAGCGGTGCCATTGGATTGCAGCACCCAATAATAGATATCGCCGTTGAAATTACATGTCCATATACCGGTTAAATTTGTTTTGTTAACCGTTAGATTGCTCTCATTTGAACCTCCATTGTCGGGGTTGCTTCCGTTATTCAAGTCATTATTGTGTATATAGGAAGCAGGAATAGAAGATACTTTTTCATACGAGTAAGTTATCAGATTCGGATATTGACCTGTCTTGTAAACTAAAGATTTACTTGTCAGTAACTCCACTCCATATAAGTCTGTATAAGATGAGCCCGTATATTGTACTAGACACTGTCCGTTTTCAAAATCATTCTCACCTACTATTGTAACATATATGGTCGTTCCGCTTAGATACCATGTTCCGTAAGTAACAGCACATTTATTCTTCGATTCTACATCTATCCTTTCCCACACACCGTCATTTGATATATTAATATAGATATCACTATAATCATAAGTACTTGATCCGGAATAGGCTTCAGTTTTTCCGTGCCAGTATCCGATGAGATTACTTTTTGTTATGGGAAGACTTTGTTCTGCTTCTCCGCCTGGTGTAGAACCGCCGTCACCGCCGTTATCATTGCTTCCGCCACCTCCTGACAAATTGCTGTCAAAGAATACATTGATTTGCGAGGATGGTGAACTAACTTTTTCATTAAATGCAGAAATTTCATAGGAGTTATATCCGTTGTCGGGGCTATCATCGGTGAAGTTTGTGGCGTACCAGTAAATTAGAAATGTTCCATTTCGCCAAATTTCATACCCTGCGGCATTTTCCACTTTGTTCCATGCTAAAACAATAGTACTCCCCATTTGTTGCCCCTGCAAGCCCACAGGAGCACTCAATTTTTCAGATTTCTCACATGAAACAGCCATCAGAAAGGCAGAAAGCAATAAAAAAAAATATTTTGTCTTCATAATTTTGGTATTGATTATTCTCTGAATCCGTTAAAAATACCGATAATATGTTGTTGCCTTACACCATCAAAAAGGAGTTCACTTTTGTGAACGGTAAAAGTGTAGGAGCAACTATTGCATGATTGACCTTTATAAAATGCTTCAACTACATAGTTAAAATTTCTATCTTCATTAAGGAAAATATGGGATTCCATGTTAGAAGGCAATGACGTAGAAGATGCGAGGTAAGGATTATCCGTGCCTTTTACGATCACAGAGTCAATTAAAATGCTTGAATCATTAGCATGATTTTGTATATCAAAACGAATGATTGCCGAGTCAGCATTAAAGTTCATATATTCGTTTTGTAAATTCACTTCCCAGTCGTATCTCAAAGCTTCTCTACTGCTAACTGATATATGATTTATTTTAGAAGCTGGTTTATTCGATTTTTCTGTAATATCAATAACTTGAGAAATAACATATTTCCCTATCGGTAATGCACGCATTATAGTGTCACCATCAAAAAAACTATCTGCTTTCCATAAAGTAATCGTACTATCACCAGCATTTAACTGCAAGCCCCCCGCTATCTCAAGTAAAGAGTACATTGGATAGGTTTTCACAACAAACTTGAAGGGCTGCTGATCACTATGGCGCTCAGTGTAGGTAAATTGCATAATGGTGTCCGAACCTGCTAAAAATATCTCCTTTCTCTCACGAGCACCAATAGGTAAATAAAGATTTTCAGGAACAACATCTACATACTCTGCAGCAATAAAAATAGCGTTAGAGTTAGTAATGTAATTTGTTTCTTGGGAACACTCGCAAGCAGTTATGAACAATACTGCCACTGCATAAAATAAAACAAATAGAAAATGTTTTTTCATGTGGATAAAATTTTATTATAGATTATTAAAAGTTTACGAATAAGGTTTTCATCAGAGATAAACAATATGCTTTTCATGGCTTAAACGTCATTTTCCTAATACATTAAGGGATTTGATTTAACATACCTATGAATATTCAACACCCATATACAAAAAGAGCGTGAAGTCAGTTGCTCTTCACGCTACTCTGGGGCTTCGCAATCCCCGCTAATGGTAGAAAAACAATTGATGCCTCACGCCGAATATGCACACCCTACGTACTCGACACGAGCACATAAGGATATAAATAGCATATCCCGAGGACATTCATTGTACCTGCTACGACCATTAGCATATCTTTGCGAAGATTCAGAGTAGTCGCTAACAGCGTCAATAAACGCCTTTTATGTCAATAGAGAACTCATTAAACAATATAATTGAGTGCTCTGTATGCCACTCCCCGAAACGACATAATCCCGTTTCGGCGTGAGGGCAAGTTGAGAAGGAAGATTGTATACAATAATACACCGACCTAATCGGGTGCAAAAGTACACAAATTTACAAATCCGTAAAGAGTGAGAGAAAATTTTAAGAAATATCGCCTTATATATAAACAAAGAACCCTTCATCTGTTATGATGAAGGGTTCTAAAAGTGGCGGCTACCTACTCTCCCACAACGCAGTGCAGTACCATCGGCGATGCTGAGCTTAACGACCCTGTTCGGAATGGGAAGGGGTGGGGCCTCAGCGCTATAACCACCTTAATATAGGTAATGATGGAATGAGCGCGGCAGAGCCGCTCAATGATCGCGCAAAGCGCTCAATGATGTAATGCAAGCATTACTACCCAACCACCATATGGGGTTGACGAATTGCGAATGTAAGAGCACC
>DFIN01000014.1:21956-41675 GCA_002372135.1 Bacteroidales bacterium UBA3696 | reverse complement strand
GCTTAACAGGGGTGTCGATATAGCGTTCACAGCCGGAGAAATCGATAATCTCGTCCAACTTGCGATCTATTTCGGCTTTGGTCATACCGAGGATGGCACCGTTCATATAGATGTTCTCTCGTCCTGTCATTTCGCCGTGAAAACCTGTACCTACTTCTAAGAGTGAGCCAATGCGCCCGTGCGCACGAATCGTGCCGGTGGTGGGTCCGGTGACGCGGCTGAGGAGTTTGAGCAGGGTTGATTTGCCGGCACCGTTTTTTCCAATGATGCCAACGACATCGCCCTGCTCAACCTTGAAATCGATGTCTCGCAGTGCCCACACATATTCGGATTTGCCTTTGGTAGCACGGTCATTGGTTTCACCGATTTTGAGATAGGGATCTTCTTTTCCCAACACATTTGTAATCCAAAAGCGTCTTATATCGTGAGAAAGTGTTTTGGTAGAAACGAGTCCGAGCCGATATTGCTTGCTTACATGTTCAAATTCAATTGCTGTCATGTTGTCAGTAGATTAACGTTTGCGAATAGGCATTTCATCATCTGTAAAATGAGTGATTTGTCCGGAGAAGCTTCCCGTAACATGATAACCGGATAGCGTGGTGGCATCGAATGAAATGCTATTGTCAGTAATGGTTACACTACCCGAAGTGAGCAGCCATTCAAAACCATTGATATACCCATCGTTAAGATCTTTATAATTAGCCAGAATAAATTCTGAGCCATAGTAGGTAAACTCCTCTTCTATTTTTTGCCCTGCCCAAGCCGTACCGGGTTCGCCGGAAGTTGATAATTGGAAAGTGCCGATAGGAAGGTTGGAACCATCGTCATCCACCACGATATAGAGCGTTGCGGTAGGAAGATATTTAGAGCCTTGACTCTCATAGAAATTGGTGGAAAGCATTAAGATTTCAATTACTTTATTCCCATTGACCGTATAATTGGACAAGTAATACTGAGCAGTGAGGAATTGCGTATTGGCTTGACTATTCGGTATAGCCATTACTTCGGGATAGGACTCCGGCACAGATACTGCTTTTATACCTTCGGATACGAAGTCAGAACCGCCTTTCGTACCACTAACCAAAGGAGTTTCTTCGGCATTGATGACCTCACCGGTATTATTATCCACCAGAAAGGCCACGACAGAGCAATTGTCGGCATTATATGATTTATAGAGTTCATAGTCAAGAGAGACTTTGTAGTTGATGCCATCGAATTCCAGAGCTTGTCCCTTGTAGGTATTCAGGTAGGTGCGAACCACATTATTGTGCACATAATCCGTCCATCCGTTCCACGTATTGTAACTATCTTGTTGCACGGCGTGGAGTCCGCTTTCCTTAAGCATCACCACGAGGTTAATATCTTGATTTTCGCCGATATTCTTACCGCTGATTGTAATGTCTGCCATACGGGTCGCTTCATCGTAAGCGGTGTTAATACTGATGGAAACGGTAGTAGTGGTTGCTGCTTTTGATACGAATTGACTAAAATAATAGGGGTGCATTACTTTGCCGCTTGCCGTAACGCCAGTCTGTTCTTCCCAATCCCACTGAGCACGATTGTAGAGCATACTTGGCATTGTACTGATATTCAACGCGGATGCCACTTTCACATTGGTGCTGATTGTGAAATCATCGTATATATTCCCGCAGTAGTAGGTAAGCCTTACATACTGTGTTTCACGCCCGCTGATAGCCTCATCTATCAGGTTGGTGCCGTTGGGACAATAGGAGCAGTCTTGGGATGTGAACTGCTCAATGAGTTGCTTACGCGGAAAACTGGTAGGGAGTGGAGTGGATTCTTCCTTTTTGCACGCCGAAAAAAGGGTTAACATGACGCATACATACGTCAAACAGATTGATTGGGGTTTCATGGTGGTATTCAGGCTTTCTTTTTCTTTTTCGAGCCCTGAAAATTGGGTTGGTTATTTTTTTGCATGTGCTGCTGTTCTTGCTCAAAAGCGGGAAAATCGCAGTTGAGTTGCCCGTCTGATAGGGTATAGATATCATCTTTTATACGTTGCAGTCCTGCTTCTTGGTCTTTGTTCCAGACTTGATTTTTTTGCCTCATGCAGCGGGCAATATAGAGCAACATTTGTTCTTGCGTGGGTTTGTCTTTCTCCTCTGCCGCTACGGCAATCATCTGTTCGATGATTCGCCCGTAGTTTCTCATGCGAATCGGCGTACTATTACGCTGTAGTATTTCCATATTATTTTTTCTTTATAAGGTAAATCATTGTAGGATAGTGGTCGGCATATCCGTCCTGCCATACGCCGGCTTTATGGGTACGCAGCGGTGCACCTTTTTCGGAGCCTTCCTGTACGGTCAAGAAAGGTTTATTAAAGATTTGTGACTTCCAATAGCACCATTTTTCGGAATCAATTTGTTCGCTAAGTAGCGGCTCGGAAATAATGATTTGGTCGAACAGATTCCATGAGCCTCTGTAGAACAATGTTCCCACCCCGCTTTCGAGTTTGAGCCACATGGTATTGAAGAAGCCTTGTTCGGTTACTTCTTCGCGTGTTTTGCGTGCTTGGAGGATATCTTTGCACGAGTGGTTCATCGGGTCGTCGTTGAGGTCACCCATGATGATGATTTTGGCTCGCGGTTCTTTGCGGTAGATGCTGTCGCAAATGGTTCTGGTTAGCATAGCGGCGGTATCACGCGTAGGACGTGAAGACAATTCGCCGCCGTACCGGCTGGGCCAGTGGTTAACGATGACGTGTATTTTTTCGGGTCTTCCGCTCCCCATAATGTAACCTGAGACAACGAGTTGCAGGCGCGATTTTACGACCCCACCATCCGCATAATGGGCTTTGAGGGGGTATCCGTCCACTTTGCTGACCTTAAACAGGTCTGGATTATAGAGGAATCCCACATCGACTCCACGTCGGTCGGGACCTTCTATCAAGATCGGGGTATAGGTGCGGTTATAGGTCGTTTTCAGTTCTTTACATAGGTCATTCAGGCACCCTATGTTTTCCACTTCTGCCACTCCTACGCACATGGCTCCTCTGGGGTCTTCGTCCGTACCGAGTTGAGCAATGGCTTCTGCCATACGCATCAGTTTATGCTCGTACTTGAGCGAATTCCACTTCATACCGCCATCGGGCAGGTATTCGTAGTCATTTTTACCTTCGTCATGGATGGTATCAAAGAGGTTTTCGAGGTTATAGAACGCCACGCAGCGCACATAGGCATCGGCTTGCTGAGCCACGGAAAGAACAGGCACCCACCCCAACAGAATGAAAGCCGACAAAAAGAGTTTGATTTTCATAAGAACGATGTGTTTCGCATAAATCGCCGCAAAAATAGTAGTTTTTTATGTATTTTCAAAAAAAACGCATACTTTTGCGGCGTTTTTGTCGATTCGGCAATCAACATTGAACAAACGAATAAACAAATTATAACGAAGTAAAATTATTCATTATGTCATCAGTTAACAAAGTTATTTTGATTGGAAATGTGGGTTCTGACCCAGAAGTTCGCTATTTAGATCGCGGTGTAGCCATTGCGAATTTTAATCTTGCTACCTCCGAGCGGGGCTATACCACTCAGAACGGCACCCAGATTCCCGAACGCACGGAATGGCATTCGATTGTATTATGGCGCAATTTAGCAGAATGGGCGGAGAAGTATGTACGCAAAAGTATGAAGGTATATGTAGAGGGCAAGTTGCAGACCCGCTCTTGGGAAAAAGACGGTCAGATGCGTCGCAAAACAGAGATTGTGGCAGAGAATGTGCAAATCTTGTACCGCCCTGACGAGTACCGCAATATGAACAAGAACGAGGCAGAGCAACCTTCTATCAACTCGATTGAGATTTCGGCGAGCGACACGCTGGAAGAGAATGATATATTTTAGTATTTGACCGATAAGCAGACCCGTAGTATATGGAAATGTTAGCCAAGACTTTTAAGGGTCTTGAAGATGTATTGGCAGATGAGTTGAAGTCGTTGGGTGCGGAGCAGATAGAGAAGCAGCGTCGTGCCGTACGATTTCAAGGAGACAAATCTCTTCTTTACCGGACAAACATCCATTTAAGGACGGCATCAAGGGTATTGGTGCCGCTTCTTACTTTTGAAGCCACAGACGCAGATGAGGTGTATAACCGAGCCAAACAGTTGGATTGGCAGCAATGGATGGACGTTCAGACCACCTTTACCATTGATTCAACGGTATATAGTGAGGTTTTTCGTCATTCCAAATATGTTACATACCGCGTGAAAGATGCCATAGCCGACTATTGGACAGAGCACGTCGGCAAGCGTCCGAATGTGAATCTGACGAGTCCCGACCTATATATCAATGTGCATATATCGGGTAAGGAGGTTACGTTGTCGTTGGATAGTAGCGGCGAGTCGCTTCATAAGCGCGGTTATCGTGTCGGTCAGACTCAAGCCCCTTTGAACGAAGCGTTGGCGGCAGGTATGCTTCTGATGGCAGGGTGGAAAGGTCAGTCGGATTTTTACGATATTATGTGCGGTTCCGGCACATTGCTGATTGAAGCCGCCTTGATTGCGCAAAACATCGGTCCCGGACTGTTTCGCAAGGGTTTTGCCTTTGAGAAATGGCGCGATTTTGACCGCGACTTGTTTGAAGCGGAATACAACGACGATTCGCGCGAACGCGAGTTCACGCATCATATCTACGGAAGCGATTCGGGCTATTACGCTGTTCAGCAAGCGCTGAAGAATGTCCGTAGCGCGGGTATGCAACGCGTGATTGATGTTCGTCAGGTTCGACTTCAAGAGTTGCACGACATACATGCCGATGGGGCTATGTTGGTCATCAATCCTCCTTATGGTGAGCGTTTGTCGCAGGATAAAGATGTACTTCGACTTTACGAAGATATTGGAAAATGTTTGAAGCACCAATTTGCCGGTGCTACGGCATGGATTTTATCATCGAACGAGGATGCTCTTCATTGTATCGGTCTTAAGCCGAAGAAGCGTATTCGCCTGCTCAACGGGGAATTGGATTGTCACTTTAACGAGTACGAACTATTTTCAGGCAAGCACAAGGCTTTTGTGGCTAACAAAAAGAATAAGCCGGTAGCGCAATAATAAAAAAAATACACTACTCATTTACTGCTTATTACAAAGTTTTTTCAATACAAATTTGCATAGTCTTACAGCCTGCTATACTTTTGCGGTGTCAAAAGAAGACAAACATGATATGCAATACACGATGGCAAATAACAATTGGTGGTGGCATCCCTGCAAGATGATAGGAGGGTCGCACATGTTTGCCTACTAATTGGGAAGGTTAGTGTATTACAGGGTTGTCAGAATAAAAGGAACAAACAGTCGCACACTCCAAGGCGGCTGTTTTTTGTTATGGTACGACGTAAAAAAGAAGGTCGCCACATACAATAAATAACTAATAAAAACTTTTACCACTATGGAAACAAAGAAAAACGGAACTGAGGCTATTCCTTACAAGATTTATTTAGATGAACAGGAGATGCCCACCCATTACTACAATGTTCGTGCGGACATGCCCATCAAACCTGCCCCGCTGCTCAATCCGGGGACGCATCAACCTATGACTGCGGAAGAGTTGTCGGGTGTATTTTGCACAGAGTTGGTCAAGCAGGAATTAGACAACGAAACGCGTGAGATAGCCATTCCTGAGGAGATTCGCAATTTCTACAGAATGTACCGTCCTTCTCCGTTGGTACGTGCCTACGAGTTGGAGCGCAAATTAGGTACTCCCGCCAAGATATACTATAAATTTGAAGGCAACAACACGAGCGGCAGCCACAAACTGAACTCCGCCATTACGCAGGCTTACTATGCGAAGAACCAAGGTTTGAAAGGTTTGACCACGGAGACGGGTGCCGGTCAATGGGGTACCGCATTGTCCATGGCATGCGCCTATTTAGGTATGGATTTGAAGGTATATATGGTTAAAGGTTCGTACGAACAAAAGCCTTTCCGCCGCGAGGTGATGCGCACGTATGGAGCCACAGTAACTCCTTCTCCGTCTGATACGACAGAAGCGGGTCGCCGCATCTTGGCAGAACACCCGGGTACGACCGGCAGTTTGGGTTGCGCCATCAGCGAGGCTGTTGAGTATGCTGTAACGCATGAAGGTTATCGCTATGTATTAGGTAGTGTACTTAATCAAGTATTGCTGCACCAGAGTGTAATCGGTCTGGAAGCCAAGACGGCGATGGAAAAATACGGCATTAAGCCTGACATTATCATCGGTTGTGCCGGTGGCGGTAGCAACTTAGGTGGTTTGATTGCACCTTTTATGGGCGAGAAACTTCGCGGGGAAGCCGATTATCATTTTATCGCTGTTGAACCGGCTTCATGTCCGAGTCTGACCCGAGGTGTATATGCCTACGACTTTTGCGATACGGGTATGATTTGTCCGTTAGCCAAGATGTACACGTTGGGTTGCGACTTCATTCCTTCACCCAACCATGCGGGTGGTCTTCGTTACCATGGTATGAGTCCTATTTTGTCGGAATTATACCACGAGGGTCTGCTTGAGGCTCGCAGCGTGGAGCAGACACGCGTGTTTGATGCGGCTCAATATTTTGCCCGCATAGAGGGTACATTGCCTGCTCCGGAGAGTAGTCACGCTATTCGTGTGGCAATAGACGAAGCGCTTCGTTGCAAAGAGACAGGCGAAGAGAAGACGATTCTGTTCGGCTTAACGGGTACGGGTTACTTTGACCTTGTGGCTTATCAGCAATACAACGACGGCACGATGACCGACTATATCCCCACGGATGAGGATTTAGCTCGTTCGCTGAGCCGTTTGCCCAAAATGGAGTAAAAAAGATTTTTTGCACAGACAAGTCAAAAGTTCTATTTTTGCGGCGCATAATAGAACAATAGGCACACTATGACTCAAAAAGATTTTACCGCCCGTATCGCGTCGGAGACGGGTATGACTAAGCGTCTGACCGACGGGTTACTACAAGCCACGGTGGACACCATTGTGGAAGCGCTCAATGAGAATCAGACAGTTATGCTTCAGAACTTCGGTACCTTGTCTGTGAAGGAGCGTCCGGCTCGAACCGTGCGTAATCCCAAGACGGTAGAAGTGCAACAAGCGCAAGCCAAGCGCATCGTCAGTTTCCAAGTTAATCCCACCCTCAAACAACAAGTACGCCATGGACAAGCCGAATAAACTCAGTTGGGTAGAACTGCGCCAACAGGTGGCTCAACGCACGGGTTTGAGCGAAAAGCAGGTCAAAGTGTTTATGGACTCGCTGGTCCGCCAATTATCTTTGGCGATGGCTCAAGACGAAAGTGTCCGCCTCAACGGATTAGGTACATTTCGGACGCAAGAGGTACAAGAGCGCAAAAGCGTTCATGTACAAACCGGCGAAGCCATTACGATTCCCGCCTACCATAAGACGACCTTTTCGTCGGAAGCATCGCTTAAAAACAGCCTCAACAATACGGTTGTTTCTGTTTCCGCTGCGATGAATGACCCTATACAGCACCTGAACGAACAAGCCGACGAGATAGTGGGTTTGTTAGCGGATTTGGGTCAATCCACGACGGACGAACCCATAGTGGTTGATGTGTTACACCCCACGGAAGAAGAGGTTCAAACTTCTGTTGAGGAAGTTGTACAACCGGATATTGAAGAAGTTGTACAACCGGATGTTGAAACAGACACCACGGTTGAAGAACCGCAAGAGACGAAACTGCAAGAAACGAAGCCGCAAGAGCAGAACAAACCTCGTCGCACATGGCTCGTAAGGGGCGTGATTATGAGCGTTATCATTATCCTGCTTATCGTCCTATATTTGTTGCTTCAGAACCGTTTTGGAGATTGGTTGCAGTCGTTGGTTCAACACGAGTCGGAAGAGGTAGAGATGGTAGTGAGCGAAGAGCCTGAAATGTTGCCGGAAGAATCTCAAGATACAGATTTGGAAGCCAATGCGTCCGAATGGGAGTGGAATCCTGACTACTCGCAACTGATAACTACGGAACGCATTACCCCGGGCAGCCGTTTGGCTTGGATTGCCAAGAAGTACTACGGTGACCGCGAGTTGTGGGTATTCCTATACGATGCCAACAAGGATCACCTCAATCATCCCAGCCATATTCTTATAGGTACTCCTATACGTGTTCCTGTGTTGGACGAGCACTTATTGGACACCTCCAATCCGGAAACGCAGGCATTGATGCGGCGACTGAAAGAGCAATTTATAGGCAAAACAGACCGAATAGAGAGTGATTTATACGAATGATTGGCGATTCCATACAAATAGTAGGCGCGCGCACCCATAATCTGCGCAATATCTCGCTGAATATTCCCCAAGAGCAGATGACGGTCATTACCGGTGTATCCGGTAGTGGCAAATCGTCATTGGCTTTTGATACACTATATGCGGAGGGTCAGCGGCGTTATGTGGAAAGTTTGAGTGCCTACGCGAGGCAGTTCTTGGGGCGAATGCAAAAGCCGGATGTGGATAGTATAGACAACATCCCGCCCGCTATAGCCATTGAGCAAAAGACGATCCAACGCAACCCACGTTCCACGATCGGCACCACGACTGAGATTTATGATTATCTCAAGTTGCTGTATGCACGTATCGGACATACTATTTCTCCGATAAGCGGTCAAGAAGTGAAGCGTCATACCATACAAGACGTAGTGCATACGATGGAACTGCAACCTGCCGGTACACGCGTTTATCTGCTTGCCCCCCTCAAGACGGGAAACGACTTTCATGAGACTTTATCTCAGTTGCAACAACAGGGTTTTTCACGACTTTGGAAAGACGGCGAGGTAGTGCGAATCAGTGATGCAGATAAGGTGGCAGGGGATGGGGTATTTCTGTTGGTGGACCGCGTCGTAACGGATGGCGAACGCAGTACGTCCAACCGCTTTGCGGATTCCGTACAAACTGCTTTTTTTGAGGGGAATGGGGCTTGTCAATTGGTCATCGAGAAAGCAAAAGGCGAACAGGAGATAGTATCTTTCTCCGAACGATTTGAGGCAGATGGCATCACGTTTATGGAGCCGAGCGAGCATTTGTTTGACTTCAATAATCCTTTAGGCGCATGTCAGACATGCGGGGGATTCGGAAACGTGATTGGTATAGACCCCGATTTGGTAGTACCCGATAAATCCAAGTCCATCTACGAGGGTGCCATAGCCTGTTGGCATGGCGAAAAACTCGGTCAATGGAACGATGTGCTGGTCATGAATGCCACTAAGTTCGGTTTCCCGATTCACACTCCTTTTTATGCCCTCACGCAAGAACAAAAAGACCTGATTTGGAAAGGGAACGAATACTTTAACGGGTTGAACGCTTTTTTCCATGAGTTAGAGACGAAGCAATACAACAAAATGCAGTATCGCGTTCTTTTGGCTCGTTACCGCGGCAAAAGTATATGTCCTGACTGCATGGGTATGCGTCTGCGCAAGGAGGCATGCTATGTTCATATACATGGAAAGAGCATTGTTGATTTATGCCGTATGCCCATATCGGAACTGAAGCAATGGTTTGATACTCTTTCTCTACCCAATACCGAACAACAAACCGCCGATCGTCTGCTGCAAGAAATCCAATCCCGCCTGACCTTTATGCACGATGTAGGATTGAGTTACCTGACCTTAAATCGTATGAGCAGTACGCTTTCAGGCGGCGAAAGTCAGCGAATCAACTTAGCCAAATCGTTGGGAAGCAGTTTGGTAGGTTCGCTCTACGTATTGGACGAACCGAGTATCGGTTTGCACCCTCGCGATACTCATCGGCTAATTCATGTCCTACAAGAACTGCGTGATTTAGGCAATACGATTGTGGTTGTTGAACACGACGATGAGATACAGCGCGCTGCCGACCACATTGTGGAGATTGGGCCGGGTGCCGGTCAAAACGGCGGATTGATTACGTATGAAGGCAAACCGCGTTTGGAAAAATTCACGTATGACATACCCGCCCAACGTCGACGATGGAACAACTACATAGAGGTAGTGGGGGCGAGCGAAAACAACCTGAAGAATCTGACCGTTCGTTTTCCGTTGGGTGTCATGACGGTCATCACCGGCGTTTCCGGCAGCGGTAAGTCGTCATTGGTGAGCAAAGTGTTGTATCCTGCCCTGAAAAAACACTACGGCGGTGTGGCAGAACGTACGGGCGACTTTGGGCATTTGCAAGGTAGTCTGCACCTGCTATCAGATATTGAGTACGTGGACCAGAATCCGCTTTCCCGTTCCTCCCGTTCCAATCCTGTAACCTACCTCAAAGCCTACGACGAGATACGCCAACTCTTTGCCGAGCAACAGTTGTCCAAACAGTTGGGGCTAAGTCCGTCCCATTTTTCGTTCAACACACCCGGCGGGAGATGCGAGGAGTGTCAAGGCGAGGGCACCATCACCATCTCCATGCAGTTTATGGCAGACATCGTGATGGAATGTGAACATTGTCACGGGAAACGGTTTAAGCAGGATATATTAGATGTACAATACCGTGGTAAGAACATCTACGATGTGCTTCAGATGACTGTATCTGAGGCTATAGAGTTTTTCTCGTCCGACAGCGCATGCCGCCGTATCGTGCAACGCCTTCAGCCGTTGCAGGACGTAGGTATCGGCTATGTTCGCTTGGGTCAGTCGTCCTCGACCTTATCCGGAGGTGAAAGCCAACGCGTCAAATTAGCCTCATTCCTCGCACAGGAAAATAATCAGCCAACTCTGTTTGTATTTGACGAACCTACCACAGGACTTCATCATACGGACATTCGCGTACTGCTTCAAGCCCTCAACCGTCTCATTTCACGCGGGCACACTGTGGTTATCATAGAGCATAATCCGGAAGTGATATTAGCCGCCGACCACGTCATTGACCTCGGACCGGAAGGCGGTAACGAAGGCGGACAAATCGTAGCGGAAGGTACACCCGAAGATATAATGGACTGCGAGAAGAGTTATACCGGTCAGTGTCTCAAGCAGATACTGGCAAGTACCGAGATACGGCGAGGGGATATACCGATGTAGAATAACGAAAGAATGATCAGCGTAGAACATCTATCCATAGAATTTTCGTCTCGCCCTATTCTGGACGACATATCGTTTTTGATTCACCGCAAAGACCGAATTGCGTTAGTAGGAAAGAACGGAGCGGGCAAGACCACCTTGCTTCGCCTTATAGCGGGTGAATATGAGCCTACATCAGGGCACATATCCAAAGAGAGTGATTGCACCATCGGTTATCTGCCCCAAGTAATGCTCTTTACCGACCACCGCACGTTGCGCGAAGAGGTGATGACCGTCCACACAGGGGAAGACGAGGCACGCTTCGTGGCAGAAATGGATCGCACGCTGATGGGATTAGGCTTTGAGCGTCAGGATTTAGACCGCCCTTGCACCGAGTTTTCCGGCGGCTGGCGAATGCGGATTGAGTTGGCTAAACTGCTGCTTCAACACCCCGACCTTCTCTTGCTGGACGAGCCGACCAACCACCTGGATATTGAGAGTATCCAGTGGTTGGAAGAGTTTCTTGCCCAGAGTCCGAGTGCCGTGCTGCTGGTCAGCCACGACCGCGCATTTTTAGACCATGCCACCAATCGGACCATTGAGATTACACTGGGACGCATATACGACTACAATGTACCTTACTCGCAATTTGTAAGCCTCCGTCAAGAACGCCACGAACAACAAGTTAGAGCCTATCTCAATCAGCAAAAAATGATTGAAGAAACGGAAGCCTTCATCGAGCGTTTTCGCTACAAAGCCACCAAAGCCGTGCAAGTGCAGTCGCGCATTAAGCAGTTGGATAAACTGGAACGCTTGGAAGTGGATTTAGAGGACACCTCGCGGCTCAACCTGCGCTTTCCGCCCGCACCCCGTAGCGGCGATTTTCCCGTCATAGTAGAAGACCTGCGTAAAGATTTTGGTACAAAAACCGTGTTTAGCGACGTTACTTTTACGATTCGGCGAGGAGAGAAAGTGGCTTTTGTAGGAAAGAACGGAGAAGGTAAGACTACGTTGGTGCGCTGCATCATGGGGCAGTTGGACTACTTGGGTACTCTCAAAATAGGGCACAATGTTCGCATCGGCTATTTTGCGCAGAACCAAGCGTCCCTATTGGACGACAACCTGACCGTTTTTGAGACCATAGACTATGTGGCAGTAGGCGACATACGCACCCGTATCCGCGATATATTGGGAGCATTTATGTTTGGCGGCGAGGCAAGCGACAAAAAGGTGAAAGTACTCAGTGGCGGCGAACGCAGCCGACTGGCTATGATTCGATTGCTGTTAGAACCGTGCAACCTGCTCATATTAGACGAGCCGACCAACCACCTCGACATGCAATCAAAAGACGTGCTAAAAGCCGCTTTACAAGACTTCAACGGTACACTGATATGCGTCAGTCACGACCGTGATTTTTTGGACGGGTTGGTCACCAAAGTCTATGAGTTCGGAGGCGGTAAGGTCAAGGAGCATTTGGGCGGTATCTACGACTTCCTGCGCGCAAAAAAATTGGACTCCTTGCAGGAATTGGAGCGCAAGCAAGTCAAGCCTGCCGCCAAACAAGAAACGGCAGGGTCTGCCGCTAAACAATCCTACGAACAGCAAAAAGCCGAAGCCGCAGCAAGAAGGAAAAAAGAAAAACAGATAGCCGAAACAGAAGCCGAAATAACGCGACTGGAAAACGAACAAAAACAAATGGAAGAATTGCTCTCTAACCCCGCACAACAGACGCAGCAGAACTTCCAACAGTACGAGCATATCAAACACGCAATCCAACAAAAACTATACGAATGGGAGATATTATCCGATACCTTATAGAGTTTTTACTCTATGGAAACAAGGATGCCATTCAATGGGTAGGCTATACGGCTGAGGAAAAAAACTGGCATCAGTACAAAGTGGTGATCATACCCTGCGGTGCATTGGGCAACCGCTTGGTAATGCCCGATTTGTCTTCGCCCCAAGTTGAGACACACACATGGGACCACGAAGGTCAGCACGGGACGACCTACCTTATCCGCACCGACCTAATTTACAACGCGTTCTTTTTCATTTCACGAGCCGAAGAGATCCTCTGCTCGGAAAGGGATGAACACGACCGTTTTCTTGCTCGGCACTCCGTGTTAGGCACTGACAACAGACTGCAAATTCCGTTGATCGACGAATATGGTCATTTGCTGCTCAAGTTGCTGCAACTGCCCACTCCGGATCAGCAATTATCAGCCGTCTATCTGACCCACGATATAGACACCCTCGCTCGCTATCGTCATCTGCGGGGGGCGTTAGGAGGTCTTCGACGCGGGGAAGGGAAACAAGTATGGAAAGCCTTGCAAAATATCTACGAAGACCCCGAATATACATTCCCGTGGCTTATCAAACAGGATGCTCTTTTGCGCGACACAAGTTTTCCCGTTTACCAACTCTATTTCGCGAAGGATACATTTGGCAGCGGTTTTGACTACCCGCAATATAACCTTGACGGCTACGATTTCCAGTATTTGGCACATCGTCTGAATAAATCCGGCGCACAAATAGGTTGGCACAGCAGTTACTACCGCCATTTACCACGTCACAATAATCCTGCTATTAACTATTCGCTTCATCGCAGCCATTATTTGCGTTGCTCCATCGACTTTATGGAGCAGATTTCTCATCAGGGGGTGATGCAAGACTTTTCGATGGGCTTTGCCGACCAAGCCGGTTTCCGTCTGCAAACGACCCGACCGGTGCGTTGGATGAACCCTTATACCTACGAATTAACCTCGCTCGTTTTGCACCCACTGACTGCTATGGATGTTACTTTTTCCGCGCCGCACTATATGGGGTTGGACGAAGACGAAGCCTACTTCCTGTGCCAACGCCTGATTGACAAGACGCGTCAAGTGGGCGGGGAAGTGGTACTACTATGGCACAACTCCAACGTGCAACGCAACAGTTATCACCGCCGCCTCTATCCTACCCTACTCAATTACCTCAAAGGTCAATAGTTCCATACCGTGTCAGCACCACGCCTTCTCATACTGACCGACCCCATCGGCAAACCCGCCTATGCACCAAGGCTCCGATACTTGTGCGACTACCTGATTCGCAACGGGTATGAATTGAGCGTTTATACGGAGCACATGGAAGAGTTGCCGTTCACACCCCCTGCTTATTACCACGCATTGGCGATAAACCACCATCCTGTGGTATGGGCTATACGGTCATTATGGGCACTGCTCACGGACTATCGCAACCGGCACTTTACCCGTCAGGTAAGACACGCCATTCGGGACGAACAGTTTGATATGGTACTTTGTACCACCTTCTCCACCTTCCCCCTTCCCACAGCCGTTGCCATAGCCAACGAACGGCATATCCCATTGATGATGGACTTGCGAGACGTGGACGAACAAGTACCAGGGGCACAATATCAAAGCCATAGGCAATGGTTTCTGCGTCCTTTTCGATACTTATACAGGCAAGTGAATATCCGCCGTCGCAATCAAGCCTTACGATATGCCTCAGCCGTTACCACCATTTCGCCATGGCATACTACTTTTATCCAACGCCTCACCACGGCTCCCGTGCATTTAGTATATAACGGCTACGACCCGCAACAATTCTATCCGAAAGACATTCGAACCGACAAATTTCGCGTTTCTTATATCGGTCGTATCTACGAGTTTCAGAAGATGGAGCCCATCCGTCAAGCCTTTTACGAGTTGAACCTACCCCACAGCGAACTATGTATTCATACGCCTGAACATCACCCCATAGCCATTCAAAACGTAGGCGATACGATTCGCCGTTCGTCGGTAATGATCGTGCTGACCAGCAAACAAGCCAAGGGGATGATGACCACCAAGTTCTACGAAGCATTGGGCTGTGAAAAACCGGTGGTTTGTTTCCCTTCTGACGATGGCGTATTGGCCCAGACGATACAACAAACAAACGCCGGCATAGCCTCCGACCATATAGAAGACATCAAACACTTTATCAGAGCTCGATACGCCGAGTGGAAGCAACAAGGTTTTACCCGCCAGCCTATTCGTAACCATCTTATTTTCAGCCGTGAAGTGCAAGCCCAAAAGATGGACAACATCATCCGAGACACCCTCTCGGCAGAACCCGTCACCTTGGTCGATGTATGTTGGACCCTTTTTACATCCAACACCACGTTTGACTTTTTGGATCAACTACTGACCGCTCCTTCCTACCATCGTTGGCGGCGTTTCTATATGCGCCCTTTCGGACATTTCATCAATCGCGTCCTTTATCGTCTCATTCATATTGATTTGCAACGCCTGATGGCTATGCAATACATCAAAGACTATTCGCCGGAAGAATTGCAGGCGCAGGCTCATACGTTTTACCTGACTTATTTACAGCCTCGCCGTATTAAAGCTGTGTGGCAACACCTGCCGAAGCAAAACATAGTGATTGCCAGCGATACGATGAGTTGTATAGCCCGTGAAGTGGCACTGCAAACGGGTGCACAGACTTGCCTGAACAAGCAAATGTTTCATAGCACAACTCCATACGATATAATCACCGACAACCTAACCGACTTGCGTTTGGTTCAACAGGCTCGAAATGCCACTATCGTTACCTACCACAACGAGAAAAAATGGCGACACCTATTGCAGCAAAGCCGCATACGTCCTAACCGCGTTACCTTCATACCCGCACCGGCAGATGCCTTACACTACTAACCCATGATAACCACTTTCTATATACCGTTACTTTACATCTACCGCGTGCGATTGCAGCGTATGGATAAGTTGCTGTCGTGGCTGTTCATTTTCCTCATGCCTACTGCATTCTACTCGCTATATAACGACTGCCATATAGGGTCTATTCTGAATTATATACTTGTTCTCTTGGCAGTTATTTCGCTGTATGAATTAGGTTACATGCTCAATGACACTTATGCCATTCGCCGAGAGGTGCACCCCACCCTGCGCTTGACCCAAGAGCAAACCCGCGATTTTTACAAGCACTCAATCTCAATTATCTTAACCCGCATCCTATATGCAGCCATCGCTTTAGCCGTCTATTGGTTTGTATCATCCTCGCCCGGCCAAGCCTTGATAACTACGATTGCGGTTTTCCTGATTGTTCCCATCTTTCTGCTGTACAACTACTGGCGCCGACCGACTAACGTACTGCTGTATCCTGTACTCGTCTATTCGCGTTTTCTTCCGCTCGTATTAGCCAATCAAACGTTTGTTAAACCAACAGCCGAAGTCATGCCGCTGTATATGGCACTGCTACTGCTGTTCCTTTCCTATCCGTTTGAAATCTCGCTGGAACGACTATCCATGCCCCATTATCGGTTTGCATGGATGAAACATCTGCTACCTGACGAACATAACAAGATCTATTTTCGTGTTATTTATTACCTTGTTTTCAGCATTATGTTATCATTTTTGCTACCGTACTCTTACCTATTGCCCTTCTATCTATTCCTTATATACCGAACCATTTTAACCAAATTATAAATACTATGAGTTACAAATTCACTTACACCACCATCGGTGGTAACACGCGCGTTCATATAGCCAAAGGCGAGGACTTGCGCCACTTGGGCGAACTGGACGAAAAAATGTGGACCGTTCTGTCTTGTCCGACCACAGGTTTGGAAATCAGCAATGCCACGCTGCAACTGCTTGACACCGATGGCGACGGACACATCCGTATAGACGAAGTGGTCAATGCGTCCAAATGGCTTTGCCGCCTTGTGAAGAACCCGGATATCCTGTTGGAGGAAAACGACGAGATGCCTCTTGCCGCCTTCAACGAGAAGGATGAAGAAGCCGCTCAAATGGCGCAGTTAGCCCAACGCATTGCCGGCGACAAACAGACCATCCGCATAGCGGATATTGAATCGGCCATCGCGGCTTTAACCATTGAGCAACAAACACTTCCGGAAGCCCCCTATGCCGCCGACCTCATTGCTGCCGTTCATGAGAATGAAGCAGCCTACAACGCATGGTTCCGTGCAGCCGAACTGGAAAAATTAGGATTAGCAACCGCTGACCCGGAACAGCAACCTAAGATTGCTGAGGACAAATGGCGCGAAATGACTGCCGCCATAGCCGCTTACGAGGCCAAAGTGGCTGAAATAAACGCCGCCAACGCCGCCGCCACTGCCGCTGCCACCAATGAATACCAGCCCCTGCTCAAATTCCTACGCCTCAAACGCGATTTTTACACCCTGCTCAAGAACTATATCTCGTTCCAAGACTTTTATAACCGCGAACACAAAGCCGATTTTCAGGCAGGACGGTTGGTCATTGATCAACGTGCATGCGAACTATGTGTACGCGTAGCCGATGCCGCAAAAATGGCTGCCGAGGCTGACAAGTCCGGGATGTACCTGCTCTTCTGCGACTGCACCAACAAAACGCAGGGCAAAAAACTATCCATCGTGGCGGCTATGACCCAAGGAGATATACACAATCTCTCGGTAGGTAAAAATGCCATCTTCTATGACCGTGACGGACTGGATTATGAAGCTGTGGTAACGAAGATCATAGACAACCCCATCTCTATCCGTCAAGCCTTTTGGACTCCTTATCGCAAATTTGCAGAATGGGTTAGCGGACTGGTTACCAAATCGGTAGCAGAAAAAGAAACCAATAGTATCGAAACGCTGAAATCGGACGCAACTACCGCTACTGAAAAAGCAAAAACCGAGGCGGCAGACAAAGAGGCTGCCAAACCGCAGAAAACGCCGTTTGATATAGCTAAGTTCGCCGGTATATTTGCCGCCATAGGTATGGCAGTTGGCTATATCGGTGCGTTCTTCACCTCGTTGGTTTCCGGTATTGCGATGCTGACTTGGTGGCAATTTATACTGGTAGTCATAGGTATCATGCTGTGTATTTCCGGTCCGTCTATGCTGCTCGCCTACTTCAAATTACGCCGCCGCAACTTGGCTCCCATCCTCAATGCCAACGGTTGGGCAGTGAATGCGGAAGCCATCATCAATGTACCCTTTGGGGCAACATTGACTACGCAAGCCAAGTTCCCGATGGTCAAACTCAATGACCCGTTTGCTCAAAAAGGAATGCCTTGGTGGGGAATCTGCCTTATCACGCTGGGCGTACTGCTGCTTTTGGCATGCGGTTTATGGTTGGGCAACTGCTTTTCCTTCTTGGGTTTGCCATCACCCTTGATGTAAAATAAATCACATCCCTACACTTGCGGTTAGGTCAGACGTTTGTAACGAATCCGCTTCGGTTCGGCAGCGTCTTCGCCTAACCGCAAGCGTTTATTCTGCTCATACTCGCTATAGGAACCCTCAAACCAATAGACCTTGCTATCGCCCTCATAGGCCAAGATATGTGTGCATATACGGTCTAAGAACCAGCGGTCGTGGCTGATAACCACCGCACAGCCCGCAAAGTTCTCCAACCCCTCTTCCAAGGCACGCAACGTATTGACATCGATGTCGTTGGTTGGCTCGTCAAGAAGCAACACGTTCGCCTCACTCTTGAGCGTAAGTGCCAAGTGAAGGCGATTGCGCTCGCCGCCGGACAATACGCCGCACTTTTTCTCTTGGTCAGCACCCGTGAAATTAAACCGGCTCAGATAAGCACGCGCATTCACTTCCCTGCCACCTACGCGGATATATTCCGTTCCGTTGGCTATCGTTTCATACACCGATTTATTCGGGTCAATATTCGAATGAACCTGATCTACATAGCCAATTTTGACCGTTTCGCCTACGGAGAATGTACCTTTGTCAGCTTTTTCCATACCCATAATCATACGGAATAGCGTGGTTTTTCCGGCTCCGTTCGGACCGATAATTCCCACTATTCCATTGGGCGGCAGCATGAAGTTCATGTCTTCAAACAAGAGGCGGTCGCCAAACGACTTGGCTACCCCTTCGGCATTAATCACTTTATTCCCTAAACGGGGTCCGTTGGGAATAAATATCTCCAATTTTTCCTCTCTTTCTTTTTGCTCCTCATTCAACATCCGGTCGTAGGCTGCCAATCGGGCTTTTCCTTTTGCCTGCCTTGCTTTGGGAGCCATCCGCACCCATTCCAATTCGCGCTCAAGCGTCTTGCGACGTTTGCTTGCCTGCTTCTCCTCCTGCGCCATGCGAGCCGTCTTCTGCTCCAACCAAGACGAGTAGTTTCCTTTCCAAGGAATCCCCTCACCACGATCTAATTCCAAAATCCAGCCTGCCACATTGTCCAAGAAATAACGGTCGTGCGTAATACAAATGACAGTGCCTGCATACTGGTGCAAGTGCTGCTCCAACCAGTCAATTGACTCTGCGTCAAGATGGTTGGTCGGCTCATCCAAAAGCAATATATCCGGCTGCTGCAACAACAAACGACATAATGCTACCCGTCTTTTTTCCCCGCCGCTCAGGTTGGCAATCAAGGCATTATCATCCGGACAACGCAAAGCGTCCATTGCACGGTCTAACCGTTGGTCTATATTCCACGCATCGCAGGCATCCAGGCGATCTTGCAATTCGGCTTGACGCGCCAACAAACGGTCGTAATCCGCATTCGGGTCGGCAAAAGCCGCGTTCACCTCGTCGTACTCACGCAAGGCGTCCATCACGGGCTGCACACCTTCTTGCACACAAGCACGAACCGTCTTCTGCGGGTCTAACTGAGGGTCTTGCTCCAAGTAGCCGACTGTATATCCGGGCGAAAAAACTACCTGACCATCATAATTTTTCTCCACGCCGGCTATAATCTTCATCAAGGTGGATTTACCGGCACCATTCAGACCGATAATACCGATCTT
>DFIN01000014.1:0-21837 GCA_002372135.1 Bacteroidales bacterium UBA3696 | reverse complement strand
CCCACCATTGAAAAAATAATCTTCTTGTCGTCTGCCATATTTATGCTTTTACTTGTTAATATTCACGATATTGTTGCGGGCAAAAATAGTTTATTTCACATAATCCCGCCTAAAAAGCGGCTAAAATTCACGAAAATTTATCACTTTTTTTGGCAAATTTGAAAAAAGCCGTACTTTTGCGGTCGCTTTTCGACAAGAAGTGCAAAAAGGAAAGTTGTCTGAGTGGTCGAAAGAGCCACACTCGAAATGTGGTGTACGCATTACGTCGTACCGGGGGTTCGAATCCCTCACTTTCCGCCAAGAATAAAGGTATTGCATAGACGATACAAAAAATTAAGGTTATTTTTTTGTTGATTCAAATCTTTGCCCTACTTTTGTCGCCACTTTTGAGAAAGAGCATTGCCTAATGGTGTAATGGTAGCACTACAGATTCTGGTTCTGTCTGTCTGGGTTCGAGTCCTGGTTAGGCAACATGACAACGCAAGCATTTAGAAGATGCTTGCGTTTTTTATGCAGAAAAAGTATCGTCTTTTTGTGTAGTTAATAGGGAAGTGTTACTTTTGCCGCCGCAAAAGACAGAGACACTATGATCAATCGCACGATGGTGCGGACCCGCGTTATTCAGACGCTGTTCGCCTATTATCAGGCGGAGGACTCTACCCCCGCTCAAGCAAGAAAAGCCTTGCTTCGCAGTTTTACAGACACGTATGCTCTTTACATTCAGTTGTTCGGCTTTGCAGGCGAACTGATTCGGTATGCGGAGCAGCAAATGGAGGAAAGCGAGGCTCGTGCACGTGCCACACATACCCACTTCGTGCCCGACCGCCGTTTTATCAACAACCGATTGGCAGACGACTTGTTCCACCACCACGAGTTGCGACATTTTACCGAAGAATACCAACTCAGTTGGGACGCGGGTATGAATGCCGTGAGCAGTGTCTATAAGGAGATGCTGACCACTCCTTTCTGGAAGAACTATATGCAATTGGAAACCGTTACATACGACGACGACAAGCACCTTTTCCGCCGCATATACCAAGACTTGCTCCCCCGTAACGAAGAGATTATACCGGCGTTGGAAGAGATGGAAGTGGTATTAGACCGCAACCATTGGGCCACCGATTTTGATGTGGTATTGAGTTATGTCATCAAAACGCTCAAACGGTTCAAAGAACATACATCTTCCGATTCTCTATCCGATCAAGTTCCCTTGCTGCCGATGTTTGACAAAGAGGAAGAGTTAGCCTTTGGGCAAGACTTGTTGCAAGCCGCTATTGACCACCACGACACCTACATGGAAATGATTAACCGACATCTCAAGAACTGGGATGCCGACCGCGTGGCATATATGGATCGCATCATCATGATGACCGCATTAGCCGAAATACTTTCATTCCCGGAGATAGCCCTCGAGGTGTCACTCAACGAATACATCGAAATAGCCAAGCAATATAGTTCCGACAAGAGTCACACCTTCATCAACGGCATTTTGGACCAAGTGCTCAAGGAAGAGAAAGACAATTATGCACTCTTCAAGTCGTACAAATAACCTTACAACCATATAACAAACAAAAAACCGATACCTACTATGATGAACTTATTTTTATTGGATGCCGCTGCCGGCACAGGTGCCCAGGGCAGTCAGTGGAGTTTTTGGATCATGATGATCCTTATATTTGTCGTTTTTTACTTCTTTATGATTCGCCCGCAAACCAAGAAGCAGAAAGAGTTGCAACAGCAGCGTGAAGCGATGAAAAAAGGCGACAAAGTCGTTACTGCCGGCGGTATATACGGCATTATCAAGGAAGTACAAGAAACCACTTTCTTGATAGAGATCAGCAAAGACACCGTCATTAAAATTGACAAGGGCAGCGTATATGCTTCCGCCGAAGATGCCCAACAGGACGTGAAGAAAGAGGACGAGAAAAAATAAGGCATGCATTGGAGTAAGAACATACTAACCTACCTCCTATTCGTATTGTTTGCATTCTGCATTTGGTGGGTCAACGCCTGGCATAAACAGTCAGTAGCCGCCTCAGCCGAGACCCATCAGGAAACCGAGTCGCAAGACGAATTGCCTTCCCAGCGTATCACGGAGAAGCACCTTGAACTGCCTATTGAGGTAATCGGTGTGCCCGACGGAAAGACCATCCGCATTTTCCCCAACAAAGCCGATGTGTATGTACGCGTTAGGGTGAATCAATACGAAGACATCTCGAAGGAGGATATGCGTATATGGTGTTCTTACCCGATGACCCAAACCGATGTACTAGTGCTTCACGCCGATGTGGCAAGCGAAGAAGCCATGAGCGTTCGCATTGAGCCGGAAGAAGTAGAGTACATCATTGAAGAAGAATAAAAACACGTAACCATTAAACAAAGGAGCAAGCTATGAAATCGACCCTATTCCCGCTTTTGGCATTGATTAGTTTTTCATTGACTATTCAGGCTCAGCAGATTACGCCCGAGCTGATGCAGCGTATGCAATCCGATTATCAACCCACAGCGCAAGACCGCGCCATACGCAATGCCATCGGCAAAGTGGATATGCGCACACTGGTTCAAAATCAAGAAGGGTTGGACGGCTATTTTGACACGCACTTTACGTATCGCGTACCGCAAGTGGGCATAACCGACCAAAAGCAATCGGGTCGATGCTGGCTGTTCTGCGGGCTGAATATACTTCGCGCCGAGATGCATCGTCAGAATCCGGATATGGCTTCATTTGAGTTCTCACAAAGTTATCTGTTCTTCTTCGACCAGTTGGAGAAAAGTAACCTGTTCTTGCAAACCATTATCGACACGCGCAAACTACCTATGGATGACCGCAAGGTTGAAGCCTTGTTCTCGTCCCCCATCAGCGATGGCGGCACCTTCACGGGCGTGGCTAATCTCGTTACCAAATACGGAGCAGTACCCAAAGAGGTTATGCACGAAACATACAATGCCAACAACACAGGCCGCATGCACATGATTCTGGTGCTTAAATTGCGCGAATTTGGTTTGGAACTGCGTGAGATGAAAGGCAATGCCAAGCAACTGCAAGCCCGCAAAGAAGAGCAGTTGAAGACCATTTACCGTCTGCTTTGCCTCACTTTGGGCACACCTCCGCAGCTATTCACATGGTCGATGCGCAACCAAAAAGACTCCATTCTCTCCACAGAGACCTACACCCCACTCTCGTTTGCCCAACGTTTTGCTTCCAACACACAAGTTTCCGACTACGTGATGCTCATGAACGACCCTTCTCGTGAATACTACAAGCTGTACGAAATTGATATGGACCGTCATACCTACGAGGGCAACAACTGGTGCTACCTCAATGTTCCCGTTGAGGATATGCAGGAAGTTGCCATAGCCTCACTAAAAGACAGCACAGCTATGTACATCGGCTGCGATGTAGGTAAAGAACTGGACGGCGAGCGCGGCTACCTCTCGATGAACAACTACGACTACGGATCGCTGTTAGGCGTTGATTTTCCGATGAACAAAAAGCAACGCGTCATGACCCACGCCAGCGGTAGCACCCATGCTATGGCGTTGGTGGCAGTGGATATAGCCGACGACAAACCCGTTAAGTGGATGGTAGAAAACAGTTGGGGCGAAAAGAGCGGCTACAAAGGACATCTGATTATGACCGACGAATGGTTCCACGAATACATGTTCCGCCTTGTTGCCGAGAAAAAATACGTGCCCGAACGCCTGCTTAAACTGATGAACCAAAAGCCCGTTCAACTGCCCATGTGGGATCCGATGTTCATGTGCGAAGATTAACTGCCATTCGCCACAAAAACGCCTTTCTGCCTTGTATCGCAAAGAACTGACATACTATTTTTCGACCCCCATTGCCTATATCGTCATCGGGCTGTATTTACTGACCATCAGTTTGTTCCTATGGGTTATCCCGGGCGAATGGAACATCATAGAGAGCGGTTATGCCGATGCCTACGGGTTGTTTACACTCTCTCCGTGGCTGCTGATGCTCTTGTGTCCGGCACTGACGATGCGTCTTTTTTCGGAAGAAAAACAATCCGGTATGTGGGATCTGCTGCTATCCAAGCGTGTGTCCGTATCCCGCATGGTTTGGGGCAAATACATGGCAGCATGGACGCTGACCGCAGTCAGTATATTGCCATGCATTGTGCACTATCGGGTGCTATATCACATAGCCGAACCTATTGGTAATGTGGACGGCGGTGCGTTTGCCGGAGGTATGGTGGGACTGCTATTGCTCAGCAGTACCTTTACTGCCGTAGGTATGTTGTGCGCCTCGTGGAATAGGAATCAGATTGTCAGTTATCTGACCGGCGTCGTAACCTGTTTTGCACTTTATTGGCTAACGTTCCAGACGCATTTTCGCAGTTTAGCCCGAGGCGTGATTGATGTTCGCGACGTGTTCTTCTTTCTCTCCGTGACCATTGCTTGTATCTGGCTAACCATGATTATCGTTTCCCGTAAGAAATGACGATATGACCCGCATCGGTATTTTATCTGATACACACGGTTATTTAGATAAGCGCGTATTTAGCCATTTCGCTTCCTGCGATGAGATATGGCATGCGGGCGATATAGGTTCTTACGAAGTATTGCAAGCCCTGCGCGAGTTTCGACCTACACGCGCCGTATTCGGCAATATGGATGGCGGCGATGTGCGCTATTCACTATCTGAGTTTTACCGTTTTCGAGTAGAAGAAGTCAATGTGCTCATGACGCATATAGGAGGCTATCCGGGGCATTATAATCCGTGGCTCATCCCTATGTTCGAGCGCAGCCAAAAGGGCGATGACCCTATTCAACTCTTTGTATGCGGACATAGCCATATCCTCAAAGTACAATACGATTCGCTATATCGTATGCTTACCATGAATCCGGGAGCAGCAGGCAAACAAGGCTGGCAAACGGTACAAACGCTACTTCGCTTCGTCATTGACGGGAAAGAGATAAAAGACTTGGAGGTGATTGAATTGGGGCATGTATAACGCACGATTAGCCACCATAGGAATGTTTGACGGAGTGCATAAAGGGCATCTATACCTTCTTCGTCAGGCTATGGACGAAGCCCGACGCCTCGGTTTGGAGAGTATGGTTGTAACGTTTAGCGAACACCCGCGCACCATGCTCAAAGGCTCTCCGGAAAAGTTGCTAACCACTTGCGACGAAAGACGAACCCGCTTAGCAGCAACCGGTATTGACCGCGTTTGCATACTTGATTTCTCGCAGATTCATACCCTGACAGCCGAGCAATTTCTTCGCTACCTGCATGAAAAAGAGTCGGTAACCACTCTTCTTATGGGGTATGACCACCATTTTGGCAGCGATCGCCTGAGTTCAATAGAAGACTATAAGCGTGCCGGTCAGCGAGCCGGAGTACAAATCCTTCACGCACTCCCTTACACAGAAACCACAACCAACAATGAGCCATATATCTCTTCATCACTCATTCGCAAGGCTCTGGAAGATGGCAGGATAGAGCACGCCAACGACATGTTAGGCTATGCCTATTCCGTTTCGGGGCAAGTGGTTCATGGTAAACAAATAGGAACAAAGATAGGTTTTCCAACCGCTAATCTGCAACTCGCTGAAGCCAATAAACTGATTCCTCAAAAAGGCGTATATGCCGTTCAGGTTGAACTCAACAAGAGGATCTATCGCGGGGTAATGAACATCGGAGATAACCCGACTATTGAATGTACGCCCTCCCAGACCTCTCATCTGGAGGTGCATATTATTGGTTTTGAGGGCAATCTATACGATCAATCGCTCCGTGTAGAGTTTATACATCGTTTGCGCGACGAAGTGCAATTTGCTTCCTTGGCAGCTCTTCGCGCACAAATAGCCACTGACATACAGCACGCTACGGAGTTTTAAGACTTCTTCTGCAACGCAATCCGATAAGCCTTTTGATAGAAAGGAAAGAATTGCTCCCACGTCGTTTTCTTCGACAGTTGCTCTGCCTTCCGTTTCAGTTGCTGAACTTGCTTTTCTGTCAAAGCCGCAAACTCCTTGACGGTGCTGATTATTCCATTGACTACATCTTGGCTATTACTATCCGTGCGATGCAGCACAGTAATCGGTCGTATCGGATGAGCAGGGGATAGCGGTTGATTAAGGGTTTTGGCATGCGCGGCAGCCCATACCCCGTAGCCTGCCAAGTCGGTGGTAATAGTGGGGATATGGAAGGCAATTGACTCCATCGGCGTATAGCCCCAAGGTTCATAATAACTGGGGAAAACGGTTAGATCCATACCCACCAATAAGTCGTAATAGGACTTGTCCTGCAGCAAACTGAGCACTTGCTTTTGGATGGTGGTCAGCGTTGGTTGTTGCATCGTTTCTTGCGAAACGGGCAGGTAATAGGGTAAGGAAATAATCGTAACACGCCCGCGAGTCCATATCTCTCTTTCCAAATAAGGAATGAGTAGAAATGCTACTATCGGTCGGCAGGAAGAAACCTCGTTCTCCGTTTGCTGAGCCAACTGCTCCATAGCCTGCAAATAGACATCTATACCTTTGTTCTTCCACTCCAACCTTCCGGCAATAGCCAGCATAAGCGGATTATCGATAGGCTTACCGGTCATCGTTTGCGCCACACGGATAAGAGCCGTCCGTGCATCTTTGCGGGCACGTGTATAGTCCTTACCTTGGGGGACAAAATCAGGTTCAAAACCGTTAGGGGTTACTATATCCGGCGACTTATCCAACAGTTGCGTACATTCGCGAGCTGTCAGTTCGCTTACCGTTGTGAAACAGTGGCAATAATGGGCAGCCTGCTTCTCCACCGAGTGCTTGCTGACCATGTTCAATTCCTCCGCCATCTGGTCGCCATGATACCCTGTAAAATAGTCATACAGCGGTTTACCATTGCCTGCAATAGAGCGTCCTATGCCTGTGGCGTGCGTAGTAAAGAGAGTACGAATAGAGGGGCAAAAAGCGCGCAGATAGAAGACCGTAAATCCTGTCTGCCACTCGTTGGTATGAGCAATCACAGGTTGGGACAGTTGCTCGGACAAGGTCTGCATTGCCTGCCCTACGGCATAGCCGAAAAGGCACGAATCGTCATAGTCGCCGTATGCGGCGTGACTTTGTACGCCAAACTGCTCCCATGCCCAGCCATAGATAGCGTCCTTGCGCGACCATAAATGGTCATATCGAACCAACACCGCTATCGGTTGTCCCGGCACTTGCCACCGCCCCACTCGCACCTGAGGCAAATCCGGCGAGTTATTCACCCGCTGTCTCCACGAACGGAACAGGCGTTTATCCTCATGAAAATAGCGGTCGGAATGGTCTCCTAAATCAGGTCCGAAAAAAACTATCCGATCGGGCATCTCCGACTGCATCTGACGAGCGCGGGTGGACAATACTGCATAAATACCCCCTACGCGATTACACACTTCCCAAGATGTTTCAAACAGATATTGAGGCATAACTTTCTTACTTTTCTTACTGACACATTTGTTATTCCATGGTTACGATTGCCACCACTTCATTCAGGTTATTGATACGTACCGGCGGATCGGCGACTTGGTTACTGCCCGCATAAATCAGGGGCAAAGCATATACGCCGTTTTGGGTGGAATAGAACAGACGTTGATGCACCCTGTCAATGGTCAATGTACCTATTGAGTCGGCAGTGATACACACTTCATTCGCACCATTGGTATGACTGACAAACAAGCCGTTGGCTCCGCCATAGTACTTCTTCTGCTCCATCGGGTCAGCAACTTGCAGGGTAGTCCGGGCATCATCCAACGCTTGACGCGCCTCCGCCTCATCAAAACGAACGGCAGAAGATAGTTCAGATAGCGATATAGGCTCGTCATAATAAGGCAAATAGACGGTTTGATACCAATCGCCCGAACCTGTGCGCAAAACAACTGCCCAAGTGGGTTTCTCATACACGGTAACGGCCTTGGTTACTTCATAACTTGTATCGTCTATTCGAACCGTCAAGGCCACGACCACATCCTCCAACAATCCGTCAGAAGCACGCGTAAAGAGCACACAAATCGAATCGTCTGTGAGTTGCCCCTTCAATAGTTGGGTATAAGTATCAAGACTCCATTGACAGGTAACGCTATGGTCATACGGATTCCACACTTGTGCATACAGCCAAACGCTATCATAACGACATATACTATCGGACGAGAAGGCGATGGCAGGCAAACTATCGGTAACCACTACCGCGTGCCGGCATTGCTGATGACTATGCGTTTCCTCTAACGTTACGATATATGTACCGGCTTTACCAAATGTATGTGTCGAATTTTTAGCGGTCGCAGTATGGTTGTCCCCGAATTTCCACTCATAATCCTCTCCATTGGTGCTCAGATTGGTAAAGGTTACTGCTTCACCGCTGCGAGGCGAAGCAGGTGAATACGTAAAATCCACCGTCACACGACGACATCCTACACACAACAACAAACTAACACAGAAAAATAACAGGTATCTTCTCATTTTACTTACCATAATCGATTCATTTGCAATATATTATTCATAGGCTGTTTCTAAACCAAGTCAACTGCCGTTTGGCATAATTACGGGTATGCTGCTTGATGGCATCCACCGCTTCGCAAAACGTGCATATCCCGTTCAAATAGTCAATCATTTCGCGATAACCTACCGTGTTCAGGCTATTAGGTATCGGTTCGTTTCGTTTTACAAAAGGCAGATACGCACTCCGCACTTCCTCTTCCAACCCTTGGGCTATCATGACATCTACTCTACGATTGATACGGTCGTATAATTCGCTACGCGGGCGAGCCAAACAGGTGATATGCACTTGCCACGGTCGGGCATTGCAACGCCCTGTCTCTTCCCCTACATTCCCATCGGTCTTTGATTGCAATCGCAACTGCGAATAGGGCTGACCCGCCACTTTAGATATTTCAAGGCAGTGGATGAGTCTTTGAGAATTACACCTATCAACCACCTGCCAATAATCGGGGTCAACTCGCTGCACTTCTTGCTGCAACCACTCCAACCCGCGTTCGGTATATGCCTGCTGAATGGTTTGACGCACTTCTATCGGAACAATCGGCAACTGATCTAATCCGTATAAAACGGCTTGCATATACAGCATACTGCCGCCCGTTAAGATAGCAAACGGGGTGTCCGGGTGAGTAGATTGTTCCATCAGTTGCATAAGCAACGGTACGGCATCGCGCTCATACTGACCGGCGCTGTAGTTCTCTCTGAGCGAATGAGTTCCTACAAAATAATGCGTTACACGCAGCCTATCCTCCTTCGTGGGTGCCGCCGTACCAATGGGCAGTTCACGATAAATCTGCCGCGAGTCGCAATTGACTATCGGACACCCCCACTCCTGAGCACGGCGAAGAGCAAACTCCGTTTTCCCAACGCCTGTCGGACCAATGATAACAGAAAGGATTTTAGAACATTGAGCCATCTTCGAAACTAAGGTCTTGGAAGCCGTCCACATCCAAATCTCCCTCGTCATACTGGCTGTCTCCGTAGAAATCATCATCCAAGCCGATGTCTGCACCACGCTTGGGATTGAGAGCCTCCATCTCAGATTCGGTCTGAAGTTGCTTGGGAGCCTTCCCCTGTTTCTGCTTGCATACAATGCCCGCCACATGACCTGCTTTCATCTCCGTCAAGCGACCAAAGAAATAACGCTCAAACATCGGATCAAAGATATAAATGAGCCGCTGACCCTTATCGTGCAGCAACTCGTCCAAATGCGTCTGTTCCATCACCATATTGTCGTACTCAAAACTGCTCCCCATCTCTACAAGTGTAACCTCTTGCTCTTTCTCCCAACGGTCATTACACATAAAGAAGGAAGTCATCTGGTCGTCAGGATAACCCGTTGCTGACAAAATGGCTTTGTGCAAATCAAGAAACGTGCTGTCGCTATCCGCTTCAAACACCATTCGGAAGTTCTCTACTTCCTCACTGGAAAATGTTAATGTAAATATCATAAAGTATAGATTAGTGTGCTTCTGCGCTATAACCCTCATCGTGCATATTAAATGCGCCGCAAAGGTACAATTATTTTTTTCCTACCTGCAAGAAAAAAAAATTCAACTGCACCATATCCGAAATTTACCTTACCTTTGCGCAAAAATATGTTTAATATGAAGCAAATCTTTTTTACGATGGCTTGTATGTCCCTCTTGGTGATATCGTGCCAAAATCAGTCTGTTCCTCGTAAGGAGGAAGATAGCAGCGAGTTTGTCAATCTGACCGACGTGATTCCCGATGCCATTTTGGAGATTCGCTATTATGGTACATACAACTTTGTAGGCAGACGGATTGACGGTTATGAGCAGCCAACAGCCCTATTAACCCGTCAAGCAGCCGACTCGCTCAAAGCAGTCAGCGACGATGTGATACGCATGGGGTATCGCCTTAAAATATACGATGCCTACCGTCCGCAACGTGCCGTTGACCATTTTGTCCGTTGGTCGTTAGACCCTGCCGATACTTGCATGAAACGTTTTTTCTACCCGATGTTGGACAAACCTATTTTGTTTGAACAAGACTATATCATGGCTAAATCGGGTCATACACGCGGTTCGACCGTTGACCTGACCTTGTTTGACATGCAAACCGAGAAAGAAGTGGACATGGGGGGTACGTTCGACTGGTTCGGGCAGGAGAGCCATCCTGACTACTGCGAACTGAATCCTGACACTACCGTTTATCCCGAAATAGGCAAATACACGGGCGACGGAACAGGACTTACCGAACAGCAATATCGGAATCGAATGATTCTGCGCGATGCCATGCTCCGCCACGGATTCAAACCCTTAGACAGCGAGTGGTGGCACTTCACGCTCCGCGATGAACCCTTCCCAGACACCTATTTTGACTTCCCCGTTAAGCAACTATAGAAGAGAATACATCTCTTCTTATCTATAATTCAACAACTATTAAACTTATTAAAACTACACAATTATGACCAAAGAAGAAGCTTTAAAAGAGCTGGCTATGTATGGAGCCGGCTGGTTTGGAAACAGTAAACAACATTTCGCTTTCTCGGCATACAACCGTCTCAACGGCTGGAACAAACTCGCCGACAAATGGAAAGAGGAAGCAGAGGAAGAGTGGGACGAGGCAGAAGAAGTGCTCAACCGTTTGGTTGAACTCGGCTGCAAACCCGCTGACCTGCAAGAGGCTATGAAGACCATGGAGTTCCCGTTCTACGACGACCCGAAAGAGCAAATCGAGAAGGACTATAACCCGCAAGCTGTTGAAGAGCTGAGCCGTCTGCACGCTGCCTTCGCTGACGATGTTCCCACTCAGAAACTGATTGAGAAATGGATTGACGGCGAGGTAGAGCACATGGCTTGGGAGAAGCAGTACATGAACTACATCGAGAAGTTCGGCTATGAGAACTTCCTCATGATGATGGTATAAACAAACATCTTATTTTCTATGAAAGAGCAAGTATTAGCAGCCATGCGTGCAGCAGGCAAGCCTGTTTCGGCGGGCGAGGTAACCGCCGCACTTGGAGCGGACCGCAAAGAGGTGGATAAGGCTTTTGCCGAACTCAAGAAAGAAGGCACTATCGTCTCCCCCGTCCGTTGCAAATGGACACCGGCGAACTAATTTTTCAAGTACAAAGCCGTCCCCACAGATTAATGTCTGCGGGGACGGCTTTGTATTGTGTCTTTCAACTTTTGACTTTCGACTATCGTCTTACCACTGTTTGCCGGTCTTGGGGCTGAAGCTCAAGGTATCATCCTGCGCACTGCCTGCCAAAATCATATTTTCCAATGCCATCTCTGCCACGCTCACGGACGGGCGGATATATAGTTTGTTTCTCATAGCGATTCGTTATTTTTTTAATTGTTACGTATTTTCACATAAACGTGCGTTTATAAACTTGCGATAAGCGCGTTTATGTGTATTGACAGCCTTACTGTGCTATTTGTCCTACGGCATTGTAGCGCACACCGTCGCGGATGATGTAGAGCGTACCGTTCTCCATCACTTTTTGCGCTTTGTCGGCAGTGTTGGTCTCGTCAATGCCGGTGGGCATCTGCTCTTGCGGGAAGACGAAGCGCATACGCCTGGGTGCACCCGATGTGGCACTGTACTGCACGTATGCCTTGTGCGCCAAGAGGGTGGTACCGTAGATGAGATAGAAACCTACGCCTGTTACCGTTTCGTCCTCCGAACCGCCGGAGAGGACATAGCAGTTGTTGGCTGTCAGTCCGGCAATGTCAGTAACAGTCGTTTCTGCGTCCACACCGCGCAGGCTGTTGTTCGCCGTGAAGGTAACAGGGGCTGCATCGCTTACCGTAAGGGTGTAGCCGGCAACAGTGGAGCGGAGAATAACGGCATTGTCAGCAGGGAAGGTCTGACCTTCACCGGCAATCTTCGTGAGGTTGAGAGCATCGCTGCTTACCTCAGCCACGTATGCCTCTACGCCTGCAGGCAGGGCGTACTTGTTCGCGCTGTCAAAGAACGTGCTGTAATAAACGCCAGTGTGCTGCGGGTCTTCGTTGGCGGTGATGTTCTCGTCGGAGGTAGCTGGTGTTGTGCCGGAATAAGTAATACCGGCAAGAGTCACTTTTGTTCCGACCTCATTTGCTGTAACTTCCCATGCGTTACCAGTGTTACCATCTTCATCTATCGGCGTATAGAACATTGCTGGGGTAGAAGTAAGAATAACAGCGTTTTCTCCTAAAACAGGATTAATGCTACTGAATTGCGTAGTCAAATCCGATGTCCGTACACTATTCATAAATTTTAAACGATTTGCAGCTAAAGTAATTTTGTAGTCTGCCTTTTCAGAAGTCACTGTAACGCCTGCCATGAGGATGTCCCCTACATTGAGATTGCTAAGAACAACCGAACCGCTGTTGTAAACCGTCGGAGTAGCCGGGGCGGGTTGCGGAATCAAAGCAGCGTATGCGGCTTCTGCGCCTAACAGAGTTTGGTAGTTCGTTACAAGATCTTTCTGTGAGTCTTCAAGCGCATCATATAACTCACGAGCTATATCAATCTTGTCTTTACACTCCTGCGTATAGACAACGGTGCCGATGTAGCCAATGTAGTCAACCACAATTTCTCTGTCTTCTTTAGTTCGGTAAGTATATGGGTCATTGTTTATTACACCCGTATTATCACCGATTTTTACGGTGCCGCAGGTTCCATACATACCGGCTCCGATGGTATTGCCGGAACCTCCTCCTTTGTCAGCATACACTTTTAATGCAGTGGTGATTGTGATAGTACCGCAATTAGCCTTATAATTATTGTTGTTTCCTCTACCACCGCCTATGGCTGCAGCTTGTTCGCCACTCGTAGCAGATACGACACCGCCGCTGATAAGAATATTGCCGCAATGTCCTGCGTTAGTGGTACCCGAACGTCTACCTCCGCCAATACCTGCGCCTCGGTAACCGCCAACGGCAGTAACAATACCACCGTTGATGGTTATATTGCCACAATTCCCGTTGAAGGCACCGCCTATTCCGGCACCCTCTTCTCCGCATGCTATAGCAGTAATTTTACCGCTTTGTATTTCAATATTGCCACAAGACATATTCCTTCCGGCACCAATACCGGCAGCTTCTTCTGTACTGGACTGAGCCGTGAGAGAACCAGTACCATTGATAATGAGCGTTTTGCCGGAAGGTACATAAATTCCAGGATAACCATTTTCGGCACTAAATCCACTGACAGAATTTTTCCCCACAATTGTAATAGTGGCATCACCCAGACACGTGAGACCGGCGTATTCTCCGGTTGTCCATGACTTATCCCCATTAATGTTTGCATTCAGGAGCGTCACCGTGGCGCCATCTGCAATTGAAATCTTTACGTTGACTCCAAGTGTACCTGTGAGGATTTCTCCATCCTGCGCCGTATAATCGCCAGTTATTGACGCAAGATCGGTGGTTGTTGCCCAACTCATCCCCACGCTTGTCACGAGGGCGAGAAGAAAAGTAAAAATCTTTTTCCTCATAATGTTTTTTGATTTTTAATTGTTAATAATGGTGGCTTTGCCACGTTAATTGATTTGATTGATTTAATTGATTTGTTTTTTTTGTTTTTTGGTTGTTTTATTTTGTTTATTTGTTTTGGTTGTTGCGGTGTTTGCCGGAGGTTTCGGATATTCCGGACCGGTGAGGGGGCCCTAAGACGAACTTGCAAGAGCTTCGTCGGAAGTACAAACGACAAAGCGGTAGTCCGCTTTTATTGGATTACCACTTTTAATCTATAAGTTGTTTTCAGGTCTGTTATATCAGTATCCTATCAGTGCCAAGCAAAAAAGGAATCACGCCCATAAAGGTTACTCCGTCCTCATTCATCCATGGACGCGTATTGCCATCCAGAATCACAATCTTTGGGAAGGAGTCCCGTATATTACGCAGTGAGAATGTCTCCTGTTCCATTTTGTCCTTCGAATCGACATTCAGCGCTGACTGGATATAGATTTGCTCCGAACCGGTATTGACAATAAAATCAATCTCGTATTGCGATTGTTGACGCCTGCCATCAACCACACGTTCCACCTCAACCACACCTACATCCACCCGGTAGCCTCTTCGTATGAGCTCGTTGTATATCAGGTTTTCCATCAGATGGCTGCGCTCTTGCTGGCGGAAATTAAGCCGTGCATTGCGAAGCCCCAAGTCCATGGCATAGTACTTCTTGATATTCTCGAAATAGCGTTTTCCTTTTACGTCGTAGCGTTCCGCGTGAAAAATGAGATAGGCATCTTCCAAGTACTCCAGATAGCCTTTGATGGTATGGTCAGATGTTCCCTTGCCCATGATAGAACCTACGCTGTTTGCCAGTTTGTGAGGGTTGGAGAGCGAACCGACGGAGGAATAGATTACATCCGTCAAGGCATCTATGACCACATCGTCTTTGAGTTTGTAACGCTCTACAATGTCTTTGAGGAAGACATTCTTATGCAGGTCGGACAGGTACTTCTGTTTGTCCCTTTCTTCCGGCTCCAATACAGCCAGAGGCATTCCTCCGAACTCCAGATACCGGTCCAAGGCATCCCTCTTGTCCATTCCCGCGAAAGCATAGAACTCTGCGAAGGACAGCGGATAGACCTTAATCTCACTACCGCGGTCACGGAAACGGGTGACAATATCTTTGGACAGCATCTTGGAGTTGCTGCCGGTGACATATACATCCATGTGCTCCTCGCCGCGCAGACTGTTCAGAATATCATAGAAAGTCGTATAGAGCAGTTCCCTGTCTTCTTCCGGCACAAGCGATTCGTCTATGTCCGTATTCCTGACTTTGTAACATAACTGTATCTCGTCGATGAACACATAGTACCTCTTGCGTTTGTTTCTGCATAGGCTCATCACATGATTGTACAGGACTTTCGGATTGCGATAGATGTCGTTATAGTCTTTCTCCAAATCTATCTCTACAAAGCTATCCGGTTTCACTCCTTTTTTGAGCAAATACTGCTTGTATAAATGCGACAGGAGATATGACTTTCCACACCGGCGTATTCCGGTGATTATTTTCACTTTGCCGTTCCAGCTCTTGGCTTCCAATAGCCTGATGTAGTCATTTCGTAAGATGTCCATAATCGTAGTTGTTAGTGCGAATTTAGTCGGACTTACGACTGTTTTTGCAGTAAATCCGGTGCAAAAATACTATTTTTTTCTCGCGTGTGCAAATTTTAGCCGCTATAAATGCGGTTTAAGTGCATTTTTGCCACAAGAGAGTTTTTTCGGTAATCCAATATGTCAAAGATCGTAACCGGGTGCGTCGCGCCCGCTTGTTATATAGACGCATTTGATTGGTTAAGCTGACCTATAGCCAAACAGGCAGCACATAGTATGAAACTATGCGCTGCCTGTTTGGCTGCGAATTTATTGAAATCCTTTATGTCGCGCCCACTCGTGGTGTGTGTGTTGGTTGGAGGGGGGGGTAAATATCATATTATCAGAGTGTTATTAGGATGGGATGGTTAGCAGGCGAAAAAAGATTATGGTATGACGGTTACGGTAACGCTACCTTGGGTGTTGTCGTCAGATGTAGCGGTGATGGTATATTGTCCTTCGCCTTTGACGGTATAATTTTTCCATCCGTCTGCCGCTTTGTATAGCCCTGTCGCACTGCAGGGCACATGGATAGTGATAGCGGACTGCGGATTGCGGTTGGTCAAGGCAGACCAGAGAGGAATATCCGCTGTCCATTCCAGATAAAGATCCTTCAGTTGGTTACACGACTTAAATACTTCTTTGCCGATGGAGGTCACACCGGCAGGGATAGTCATGGATGTAATGGGCAAAAACTCAAACACCCACTCAAAAATGGCAGTGACGGAGTTGGGAATAACGGTGTTCTTACAGCCGCATAGCAGCAAGTTGGTAGCGGTCTCAATAACCGCATTGCAGTTGTCACGGCTGTCATAGACCGTGTTCCCCTGCTCCACCTGTATGGACTCAAGGTCTTTGCACCTCAGGAATGCGTCTCGTCCTATGGTGGTCACACCGGCAGGAATAACCACCGACCGGAGGCGGGAGCAGTCATAAAAGGCATGTCCGGAAGTGCTATTCGACGCGTTCCATTTCGTATAACCAATCTGCGTGAGCCCGTCCGGCAGACTGACGGTCTCCAGACTATGGCAGTTCATAAAGGCGAAGTTACCAATCGTGGTAACGCCTTTTTCGACAATCAGATGTCTGATGGCATCCTTATAGGCATACCACGGCGTACTACCGGAAGTATTCCAATCCTTCATAGCTCCCGTGCCGCTGATAGTGAGCACGCTGTCGCAGGAAAGCGACCAAGTGACGTTGTCTTCGTTACCGGCGGCTCCACAAGTACCGGAAGCCTTTACACATTCCAAGTCCGATTCGGCAAGCACACCGTTCATCCCTGCACCCCCGACAAAGAGTGCAAACAAAACGATGATTCTATGAAAACTGCGTACCATGGATGTATCTTGTATTCTTTTTCCGGGTTATATTCGTGCCTGATTTAGAAATCCGATGGCAAAGGTACGGCAATTTTGTTTATACACAAGGGGAAACGCGAAAAAAACATATAATCAAGCAAAAACAAGCGAGAGGATATACAAACAACCTCCCCCCGCAGATATGCTCTGCGGAGGGAGGTCTTATTAACAATGTCTTTTGTCTTTCGACTTTTGCCTTTTGTCTATAGCCTTACCACTGTTTGCCGGTATTGGGGCTGAAGCTCATCGTGTTGTCGTCCGTCGTGCTGCCTGCCAAAAGCATGTTTGCAAGTGCCATCTTCTCCACGCGGACAGAGGGGCTGATATATTGTTTGTTTCTCATAGCGATTCGTTATGTTTTTTAAGTGTTACGTATTCTCACAGAAACGTGCGATAAGCGCGTTTTCTGTGCATTGCAGCCTTATTGTGCAACTTGTCCTGTGGTATTATAGCGCACGCCGTCGCGGATGATGTAGAGCGTACCGTTCTCCATCACTTTTTGCGCTTTGTCGGCAGTGTTGGTCTCGTCAATGCCGGTGGGCATCTGCTCTTGCGGGAAAACGAAACGCATACGCTTGGGTGCACCCGATGTGGCACTGTACTGCACGTATGCCTTGTGCGCCAAGAGGGTGGTACCGTAGATGCGATAGAAACCTACGCCTGTTACCGTTTCGTCCTCCGAGCCGCCGGAGAGGACGTAGCAGTTATCTTGTGTCATACCTTTGTCTGCTATCGGGGTAGCGACATCCACACCTTCGAGGCTGTTGTCGTTCGGATTAATGATTACGCCGTTCTCTTCCGTCGGGATGAGGACAACAGGATCAGCCGAACCGGTCTTACGGAGGATGACAGCTGTGTTAGCCGGAATGACTTGTTCGCCATGTGCAATCTCCGTCAGCACGAGTTCGTTATTGCTCAGGTCAGCGATGAACGCTTGCGTACCATCGTTGGAGAGCTTGTAGTTCTGCGTGCTGTGGAAGAAGGTCGAGTAGCGATAACTCGGGTTCTCCGGGTCAGCATTCGTCGGTACTTGCTCTTCCGTCGAAGTCGGTGCCGGAGCAAATGGCGGAAGCTCTAAAGAGATTTCGAGGCTGAAATCAATCTGATCGAAACCTGTTTGTGGGTCATACTTATACAACCCACCATTAACATTAACCATTCCCATAAAAGGAGAAATTGTCCACTTTTCGTAGGGAATAATATTCACAGCATCGGCATTAGAATTAGAATTAGCATACATATCGTAATCTCCTTCAACACCGTATAGTTCTTTAAGTATTGTTGTCATCTCTGCTTCTGTGAACTCACGCGGGAGTGTAACATTCTCAACCTTCCTTTCTTGGTCATTTGCTTTAAAGAGAATATGCACATACGGAGCGGCATTGATAAGATCGGACGGAGCATTCTTCAGCGTCTCATAATTGGACACAAAAATTTTCTGACCATCGGTCAAAGCATCATATGCAGCTTGTGCCGCATCAATTGCATCCTTGCACTGCTGCGTGTAAACAACCGGATTCGGGATCGCGTTGATCAAAGCAATGACACCATCTGCATAAGGCTGTGCAGCAGCGGCCAAATCAGCCCATTGTGTTTCAGCATCGGTCAGCGTACTATAATTGGTGACTTGCGCTTTCTGCTCATCAGTCAAAGCGTCGTACGCAGCGCGCGAACCTTCAATATAATATTTGCAATGCTCAGACAGTTCTACAGGTCCGATAGCATCAATGGATACGATAACCGGCCATACAACATCATAATACGGATCGCTAGGAGCAGAAGCAGCATCAACCAAGGTTGCCAAACCTGTAGTCAGGTCATTTTCGCAAGTAAGGGCGAAACTGGTCGTGTGTTGATGTCCCGAAAGGAAGCAACCGTAATCATTGGAAGAGATAAACAAAGCTGCGTGATCCTGTGCATTGGCTTCTCCTGCGTATGCACAAACGATACCATACGTAGCGTGCTGGTACTCTCTTGCTGTCAAATTATATTGCAAGAGACGGAAAATAGGTACTTCCAATTTTTTCGCTTCCTTGTCTTCGCTACTCATACCCATGTAGTACTGATTGACTGCACTATTGACCTGTGAAGCGCAACCGTAGTTATTGGAAGGAGTATAGTATGCTACGAACTCTAATTTCCAAGGACCAAGGGCAATATTTCCATTTCTTGATCCTTTATATCCTTCGTATGGATCTTTGAATCCGGAAAGAGTGCATGCATTATTTACTTTCGGATAAGGCGGGTTACGCTGACAGTCGTAGTTATAAACAAATCTTGCTGCCGTCACCGAAGAAGCCGAACCACCTTCGTCTGCTAAAGTAATTGTGACATTTCTGATCTGAATCTTCTCATTAGTGATCGTTAACGTCACATTATTGGAATTGACATTCGTAAAGGTGATTGAGTATTGGTCGGAAGAAGTCGGTTCTGCACCATTAGCGCGCACGTACGAGCGATTCTGAGGAAACCATCCAATACTCAACTCAATCTGAGAAATAGTGGAAGAACCCGAATTGGTGATGGTTGCAGTATTACTGGCTTCGTATTCTAAATAAAAGCCATCACTGTCAGTTCCTGGCCTCGAGCAGGTGATTGTAATATCGCCTTGCGTGTAACTGGGTTGCCCGGTGTTAGTGGAAATGACGATAGGGTCAGTTGCCCAACTCAGCCCCACGCTTGCCACAAGGGCAAGAAGAAAAGTAAAAATCTTTTTCCTCATAATGTTTTTTGATTTTTAATTGTTAATAATGGTGGCTTTGCCACGTTAATTGATTTGATTGATTTAATTGATTTGTTTTTTGGTTGTTATATTTTGTTTATTTGTTTTGGTTGTTGCGGTGTTTTCCAGAGGTTCCGGACCGCTACGTTATTCCGGAGGAGGCGGAAGGAGGAACGCAAAAAAAAGGCAGCACATAGCACAAAGCTATGCACTGCCTGTATGGCTGCGAATACGCTGTTTTTTGTTTATGTTAAGCCCCGTTCGTGGGGGGGGGTAAATGCCATATTATCAATGAGTTGTAACAAATTGGTAGTTTTAGGGTGTCTATTTATCTTCATAATGCCCGTAGGCAGTAAGAATCAGAACAATCACTTCCGTTTCGTGTATCTCGTATATAAGACGGTGTTTCTTGTTTATTCTGCGACTCCACAAGCCAGCTTTATCTCCTTTAAGTTGCTCGGGATGACCTGTACCCGTCCGGGGGTGTTCCGACAGTTCAAGCAAGAGAGTGGTTACCTTCTTAAAAGCGGACGGATCATTATGGCGCAGCAAACGGATGTGCTCTTTGGCAGTTTCCGTATAATCTATGATGTACATACTTACAACGAATTTAGCCAATCAAGCATTTGACTTTTGTCAGTAAAACGGTAGATTTCTCCTCGCTTTGCTTGTTCTTTGGCCTTATCCACACGGGCAAAGAAATCCTCTTTGGTCATAAGCGTGGGGTCAGAGGTTATCTGTTTAGCCAGTTTGCTGACGTATTTCGCCACCTTTTGAAGCATCGTCTCGTCTTCTGCTATAACCCCTAAACTGCGGTAAATCTCTGCATTCAATTCTAAAGCGGTCATAATAAAACTACTCTCCTTTTCGTATTTCGGCGGCAAAGGTACGGCATATTTTTGTACATACAAGAGGAAACGCAAAAAAATCAATCAGGCGAAAAAAGATTAATCAGGCGAAAGCAGTCACGCAAAAAAATAAGGGTCTCGCGTAATCTCTTGTGGAATTTGAATATATTCCTCCGAACATACAAAAATCGTAAATCGCTTGATTGGATTACCTGTCTTGATAACAATTATCCCTTATTGAGTGCTTGTTTTTACGTCAAATATCCCTTATTGAGTGATTTTTCGTTGAGATTATTTGCTCATTATACAGCGCGGTTATTACCCGTTCAGCGATGCAGAAGATTTCCCGCTGCGTATGGAGCAGATAGTGCGTCAGACCATCGAATCCGATATTGCGCAATACGCCGACCTCAAAGCCTCCACGGCACGCAAACTGATTCAGTTGTTAGGGGTCATCTCCGGTATTGCACCGATGAAACCCAATGCGGGCAGCCTGTCGCAAGAAGTCGGAGTAAGCAAAAACAACATCTCCGATTACTTGGTGTATCTCGACAATCCCAGCCTGATGACTGTTTTGACTTTCGGCAAACCCGATACAGGCAGCCTGCGGGAGACCTTTTTCTACAACCAGACGCGTGTGCAGAACCGTGTGTTGGCTTCCCGCGTCTCGGATTTCACCATCGGCGAATATACCTTTGAAATCGGCGGACACAAGAAAGGCAAACAGCAGATAGAGGATGTGGCGAACGGATTTATCGTAAAAGACGATATCGAATACGGTCACCACAATGTCGTTCCGTTGTGGGCATTCGGGCTGAACTACTGATACTATTGAATTAGGCAAATACATGCGGGATGATATACAAACAACCTCCCCCCGCAGACTATTATCTGCAGAGGGAGGTCTTATTAACAATGTCTTTTGTCTTTCGACTTTTGCCTTTTGTCTATAGCCTTACCACTGTTTGCCGGTATTGGGGCTGAAGCTCATCGTGTTGTCGTCCGTCGTGCTGCCTGCCAAAAGCATGTTTGCAAGTGCCATCTTCTCCACGCGGACAGAGGGGCTGATATATTGTTTGTTTATCATAGCGATTCGTTATGTTTTTTAGTGTTACGTATTTTCACATCAAACGTAAGTTTATAAACGTGCGATAAGCGCGTTTTCTGTGCATTGCAGCCTTATTGTGCAACTTGACCTGTGGCATTATAGCGCACGCCGTCGCGGATGATATAGAGTGTACCGTTCTCCATCACTTTTTGCGCTTTGTCGGCAGTGTTGGTCTCGTCAATGCCGGTGGGCATCTGCTCTTGCGGGAAGACGAAGCGCATACGCTTGGGTGCACCCGATG
>DFIN01000045.1 GCA_002372135.1 Bacteroidales bacterium UBA3696 | reverse complement strand
CGCGATGATGCAACCTACTATAACAACATCAAAGCCCTCAACGGACAGACCTACGATGTAACCTACCATCGCTCAGTAGCATATACATCCGACAACGGCAATGCACGTTGGTACACCCTCTGTCTTCCCTTTGACGTGGATCAAAGCCAATTAGACATCAACGGCTTGACCGGCAAGGTATATGAGTACCGCTATGCCGAAGGCTCGGCTGACGAGAACGACCATGTTACTTTCCACTTCCGCGCGGTTAAATCGCCCGGATATATGCACGCCGGTCAAGGTTACCTTGTCAAAGCCACAGGCAATATGGGTCCTGACTTTACCTTCGAAAACGTAACACTCAATACGTCTGCCGATGTCGTGAACGGCAATGTGGACAATCTCAAAAACAGCAACGCCTACAAAGAGAGTGGCGATATAGCCATCGTAGGTGTATTGCGTAACGGTACATTGTCGGCAGCAGGCAAACAAGTGATGGGTTTGGCAAACAATAAGATTTGGTATCCGCACTCAAGTGGTAATCCCATGCCTGCTTACCGTGCTTACTTCTATAACCCGACGGCTACAAATGCTTCTATGCCACGTGTTCGCATTGTGGTGGAAGGGGAAGGTACCACCGAGTTGGAAGTAGTGGATGGCGAACTCTACGATGCCGGTGGTTATAATGCGGACGGGGACGGCCGCGGTCCAAGTGGTGTCGCCAAGAAGTACATCCGCAACGGCGTGCTGATTATCGAGCGCAACGGCGTAAGATATGACGCACAAGGGAAGAGACTATAACACACGCCCCCTTGCCCCTCTAACTTAGAGGGGGAGTCGGGTTAGAGAGGCGCAGGACGTTATCGAACGCTCCTGCGCCGTTTTTTCGCGCGTTTCCCATACCTGTGCCGATTTTTCGTTTTTTCTTTTGCGCATTGTGTTTTTGTAGTACTTTTGCGCGCTTATGACTTGTATGAGTAATGATGACACATCGTACGAGATAAAAGAAACAAGAAATGTCATTTTTTATTTACAAAAAAACAATTTGCAATTATGATTATTGAACAAGTTCATGCCCGTGAGATATTGGATTCACGCGGCAATCCTACGGTAGAAGTAGAAATTCGTTTAGAGAGTGGTATAATGGGTCGTGCCAGTGTTCCTTCGGGTGCATCAACGGGTGAGAATGAGGCTCTTGAGTTGCGCGATGGTGACAAGTCTCGTTATTTAGGCAAAGGTACGCTGAAAGCAGTAGCCAACGTGAATGAGAAGATAGCCCCTGCCATTATCGGTATGTCGGCTTTGGATCAGCGTGGTATTGACTACACGATGTTGGCTTTGGACGGCACGGCTACTAAGTCTAATCTGGGTGCCAATGCTATTTTGGGTGTTTCGTTGGCAGTGGCTCATGCAGCGGCTAACTATTTGGATATGCCTCTGTATCGTTATATAGGCGGTGCTAACGCGTATGTATTGCCCGTTCCGATGATGAACATCATCAATGGTGGTGCTCACTCAGACGCTCCTATCGCTTTTCAGGAATTCATGATTCGTCCCGTAGGTGCTCCTTCTGAGCGCGAGGCTATCCGTATGGGCGCAGAGGTGTTCCATCATTTGGCTAAGTTGCTCAAGAAACGCGGTTTGAGTACAGCCGTAGGTGATGAAGGCGGTTTTGCTCCGGCACTTAATGGTATTGAGGATGCCTTGGATAGTATCTGTCAGGCTATTCGTGATGCCGGTTATGAACCCGGTAAGGATGTCCGTATTGCGATGGACTGTGCTGCTTCTGAGTTTGCAACCTGCGAGAATGGCGAGTGGTACTATGACTATCGTCAACTGAAGGACGGCAAGAAGAAAGACCCGAACGGAAAGAAACTGACGGCTGCTGAGCAGATTGACTATTTGGAACAACTGATTACCAAGTATCCTATCGATTCGATAGAGGATGGTTTGGACGAGAACGACTGGGACAACTGGGTACGTCTGACCGAGCGTATTGGCAGCCGTTGCCAATTGGTAGGTGATGACTTGTTCGTAACCAATGTGCGTTTCTTGGAGAAGGGTATCAAAATGGGTGCTGCCAATAGTATATTGATTAAAGTCAATCAGATTGGTTCGCTGACGGAGACGTTAGATGCTATCGAGATGGCTCATCGTCATGGCTATACGACGGTAACATCCCACCGCTCGGGTGAAACGGAGGATACAACGATAGCCGATATTGCCGTTGCTACCAATTCGGGTCAGATAAAGACCGGTTCGATGTCCCGTACCGACCGTATGGCTAAGTACAACCAGTTGCTCCGCATTGAGGAGGAGTTGGGTAAGCGTGCAGTGTACGGCTACAAGAAACTTCGTTAATACAGTTTGGCTTTCCGAAAGAATAAATACCTGCGCCCCGTGATTGGTCAGCCTAAATGGTTGACCAATCGGGCGGTGGTGTTTTTCTTTATCAGTTTCGGCTTGTGCTCTGTGCTGTGGATGCAGTATGCTGTGGCGTGGCGATTTGCGGTGCTGAGCAGTTTGTCGGTTTTGCTTTTTTTCTTAGGAGGCGAGTCGTTCTTGCGCAGTTATGCGTATGCCTCTCCCAAGCGTTTTGTCAGGCAAGTCTTTTGGCTTGCGCTGCTGATTCGTTTGGCTTGGGTGTTATATGCCTATTTCGTCTATAATCCGGAGTATTATGGCAATCCTTATGGGGACGGAGCGGATGTGGATTGGTATATGCCTGTGGCGAAAGCAGGTGTAGAGGCTATTAAGGAAGGTAATTTCCATCTGTATGACCTTTGGAGTACGACGTGGGGGGCAGCGTTTGACGATATGGGGTATCCTTTCCTATTGATGCTGGAGTACCTTGTGGTAGGCGATTGGAGCGATGTGTTTGTCCCGTTTGTGCTCAAGGCGCTGATGAGTGCTTATACCGTAGTGTGTATGTACCATATCGGTCAGCGGCACTTTGGAGAAGATGTGGCGCGTTTGACTGCCGTTTTTACTGCATTCTTCCCTCACCTGATCTATTGGTGCGGAACGATGTTCAAGGAGGCAGAAATGGTTTTCCTCGTTATTCTCTTTGTGGATAAGATGGACGAGGTGTTGAGCTTGCAGAATATTACGTTTGTGCGTGTGTTGCCGGCTTCGTTGATAGGAATGACGCTATTCGGTTTTCGCTCTGCTTTGGGTTTGGATGCTTTTGCAGCTGTAATGGCGGCTATCGTGATGACTTCGTCGCGTATTATGAATACGGGCAAGAAGGTGTTAGCCGGTTTTCTGGTGGCGTTTGTGCTGTTTGTCGGTATGGGAGATAGTTTGCGGCAGCAGGCTCGTAGTGCCATTAGTTCGGTGCAATCGTCCGATCAGGAGGTGAATATGGAGTGGCGTGCTAATCGTGGCGGCAAAGGTCAGAAGCAGAGTTTTGCCCGCTATGCCGGTGCGGCAGTGTTTGCGCCACTGATTTTCACAATACCTTTCCCTACCTACAATGCTGCCCTTGAGGGGCAGATATTGCAGCCGACGCTTGCGGGTGGCAACTATATAAAGAATGTGTTATCGTTTTTCGTCATATTGATGATGTTTGTCTTTCTATTTACCAGCGAATGGCGAAAGCACATGTTCATATTGTCCTTTACGTTAGGCTATTTGGTGATATTGACATTTAGCAGTTTCGCGCACTCCGGGCGTTTCCACATGCCTATTATGCCCATGCTGATGCTCTTTGCCGCTTGCGGCATAAAGGAGGTGCACAACAGCATTCGTTATCAGCGGTGGTATAATCTGGCTCTATTTGTGGAGGTCGGCTTTTGTGTATTCTGGAACTGGTTCAAATTACGCGGTCGCGGAATGATATGAAAATATGCGAAGTAGGAAGATATAAGGAGCAGTTTGTGCCCGACCATATCCTGCCTTTTGTGAAGGAGCAGGGTGAGGCACTTCGTCAAGCGGGGCACGAGGTAAGTTATTTTGCCATACAGGGTACGGGTATGTGGTCGTACCTGAAGCAGGTGAAAGCACTACGAACTGTTTTACAGCAGGAACGCCCTGACATTGTGCATGCGCATTTCGGCTTGTCGGGTATGACGGCTGTGATAGCAGTCAGGAGATTGCCCCGTTCTATTCGTCCTAAATGTGTGATTACGTTTCATAATGGCGAAACACTGAACCGTTGGGTGAATCTGCTGACATCGTTTTGTTCACTTTTTGCCGATTATGTGGTGTATGTGGCGCAGCATATTCGCCATTTATGCTATTTCAAGGCGCGTCATTATTCCATTTTACCCTGCGGAGTGGAGTTGGACGATTTGGTTGTTACTCCCTATGAGCAGGCGCGTGCGCAATTAGGCATGTCGCCCGATAAGAAGTATATACTATTTGGCGGGGCTTTTGCCAATACACGCAAGAATGTTGCGTTGTTGCGTGAGGCGTTGGCATTATTGCACAGGGACGATATAGAGGTGTTGGAGATGCGCGGTTTGTCGCGTCAGGAGTGTGCGTTGCGTATGTGTGCTTGCGATTTGTTTGCCTTGCCTACCCATAGTGAGGGCAGTCCGCAAGCCCTCAAAGAGGCTATGGCTTGCAATTGTCCCATTGTGGCGACCGATGTGGCAGATATAGCCTATCTGTTGGGAGGGCTGAAAGGTCATTACATGCTTCGTAACCCGTTGCATACAACCGTCAGATGGGAGCCGGATGCTGATAGTGCCCGCGAATTGGCACAACTTATTGATGAAGCACTTGCTCATACGGAACGCACGCAGGGCAGGGAACGGATTTTGGAATTGCAGTTGGATAATGCGTCGATAGCCCGCCGGCTGACGCAGATTTACCAATCTTTATAGAAAAAAATAAACGATTAAATATAGCGAGTGTATGAAAAAGTCATTGTGGTTAACTCTTTTTGGGGGATTAGTGGGAGTTGTGGTTGCTTATGGTCAAGTGGAGCGTGCTCAGTGGAATGACATCAACTATGAGTTAGACCCTATCAGTATGACTGCCATGGTAGCCGAGACGCCTAAGATATCAGGCGATGTGATTATTCCGGAGAAAATACAGGTAGGTAGTCATTGGTACACGGTAACCGATATAGGCGAGAAAGCCTTTAAGGGAAATAAGAAACTGACCGCCATTGTGCTGCCTCATACGATAGAGCATATCTATCGGAATGCCTTTGATGGCACCGGCATTATGCAAAACAAGGCATATTGGAATGAGGGTGTGCTCATTATAGACAGTTGTCTGATAGCGTCTAACAAGGATATTGCGACTAAATATACCGTTCCTGAGGAAGTTCGGGTGATTGCAGCCGGTGCGTTTGAGAACAACAAGACGCTGACGCGTGTTATTCTTCCTGATGGCTTGCAAGAGATTGACCATGATATGTTCAAAGGGTGTAAGAACTTGACAAAGATTAACATACCGGCTTCCGTACAGCGCGTAGGTCAGGATATACTGACCGGTACGGCCTTGTATGCCGATGAGAGCCGATGGAAGCGCGGTGCGCTGTATGTGGACGGTTGTCTTATTCGTGCCGGTGAGGGTATCAATGCCAAGTTCACTTTTCCCAAGAAAACGCATACCCGCTTGATAGCCAGCGGAGCATTTGCCGATAATCCTGTCCTTCGTACCATTACGTTGCCCGATAGTCTATTGGAAGTGCCTTCGGCTCTTTTTCTTAATTGTGTAGAGTTGCAAGAGGTAGTGATTCCTTCTACGGTGGAAAGAGTTGGATTCTATGCTTTTTACGGGTGCGAAAAACTGCGTAACGCACTGCTTCCCCGCACGCTTAAACAGGTAGGGTCGTATGCTTTCTACGGTTGCTTGAATCTGCAAGAACAGGTATTGTCAGATGCTATATTGTCCATCCCTACGGGGTGTTTTTCCAAGTGTAGAAGTTTGAAGAACTTGGAGTTGCCTAATGCGTTGCTGCGTATCGAAGATGGTGCTTTTGCCGGTTGTACTCAGTTGGAAAAAATCGTGTTCCCGACTACGTTGGAGCATCTGGGCGATATGTCGTTTGCCGGCTGTCAGACATTGACCAAATTGGAGATTCCCGAAGGGGTAGTACAGTTGGGCAAAGGCTCTTTCAAAGATTGTACGCACTTGTATTCCGTTCGTTTCCCCGAAGGATTGTATTCGATAGATGATGAGGCTTTTATGAGTTGTTTGGCTTTGGCTAAAGTAGTTATGCCGAAGGACTTGTTCCGGATAGGTAAGAACGCATTTGCCGAGTGTCAGAGTTTGGAGCGCGTGGTGATGAATGACCATGTGCATGTGATTGAGCAAGGTGCGTTCTTCCACTGCATACAGTTGTATGAAATCAGTTTTTCCAAAGAGTTGGAAACGTTGGGACAAAGTGCGTTTGAGTTGTGTATCAACCTGCGCAAAGTCTTTATGAATACGACGTTGGAGAAGGTCGGCGACCGTGCTTTTGCCAAGTGCCGCAGTTTGCAAGAGGTGTCTATGTCGCAGGCGTTGGTGCAGATAGGTGAGGCGGCTTTCTTGGAGTGCAAGAACTTGCAAAAAATCAACTGGCCGGACGGTTTGGAACAGATCGGTCAGGACGCTTTTCGTGATTGTATCAAACTGACCGCACCGCGTGATATGGGCGGGGTGCGTATGGGTAAGAACGCGTTTAAGAACTGCAGATAATGGTTTAAGTATATGATACTTAATTATATTTGGATATTTCTCATTTTAGCGGGTGTATTGGTCGGAATTGTACATTGGATTCTGACGGGTCAGGCAGATATCTTCACGGAGATGCTTAACTCCACATTCAGCAGTTCAAAGACCGGTTTTGAGATTTCACTGGGTTTGACAGGTGTGCTTTCGCTGTGGATGGGAATCATGAAGATTGGCGAGCGAAGTGGTGTGATTAACCAGATGTCGCGTGTGGTCAGTCCGTTTTTTACGCGCATTTTCCCTGAATTGCCAAAAGGGCATCCTGCTTTCGGTTCGATGTTGATGAACCTTAGTGCTACGATGTTGGGAATTGATAATGCGGCTACTCCGTTAGGGCTTCAGGCGATGCGCGAGATGCAGGAGACGAATCCGCAGAAAGACCGTGCCACCAATTCGATGATTATGTTCCTCGTGTTGGTTACGAGCGGATTGACCTTGGTGCCGGTTAGTATAATGACTTATCGTGCCCAGTTGGGTGCCGCCAATCCGGCGGACGTTTTTTTACCCATTTTGCTGACTACCTATTTTGCGGCAATGGCAGGATTGATTAGTGTGGCAATAGCACAGCGCATCAACCTGTTGGATCGTGTGGTGATAGGTACGCTGGGTGGTTTGACACTTTTTGTAGCTCTCATCATTTGGGGCGCTATGTCGTTGCCGCAGGAAACAGTGGCTAAATGGTCGGGTATCATAGCCGCGTTGCTGTTGTTGGGCGTGATTGTGTGGTTCTTGGTGGCAGGTATGGTTCGCAAGGTGAATGTGTATGATGCCTTTATCGATGGTGCAAAAGATGGTTTTCAGACGGCGGTGGGAATCATTCCGTACTTGATTGCTATTCTGTTGGCTATCGGTATTTTTCGTGCCAGTGGAGCGATGGACTATGTGGTGAACGGCACGGCATGGTTGGTGTCTCTTATGGGGCTGAATGCCGATTGGGTTCCTGCCCTTCCGACTGCGTTGATGCGTCCGTTGAGCGGAAGCGGTGCACGCGGATTGATGGTGGATGCTATGGTACAGTATGGTGCCGACTCGTTTGTAGGACGTTTGGTGAGTATCGTGCAAGGCAGTACCGATACGACGTTCTATATATTGGCAGTCTATTTCGGCAGCGTGCATATACGTGACACGCGCTATGCCGTGGTATGCGGATTGATTGCTGACGTGTGCGGTATAGTGTCCGCTATCCTGTTGGGATACCTGTTCTTCTATTGATTGAAGATTCAAAGATTCAAAAATTCAAATATTCATAATTATGGCAGACGAGAAAAAAATGCCTTCGGCAGAGAAACTGAAAGCCTTGCAATTAGCAATGGCTAAGATAGACAAAGATTTCGGTAAGGGTGCTATTATGCGCTTGGGTGAAAATAAAGTGGAAGATGTAGCGGTTATTCCTACGGGTAGTGTGGGGTTGAACATTGCTCTGGGCGTAGGCGGCTATCCACGTGGTCGCGTGATTGAGATTTACGGTCCCGAATCAAGCGGTAAGACCACATTGGCCATCCATGCGATGGCTGAGGTGCAGAAACAGGGCGGTATAGCGGCTATTATTGATGCGGAGCACGCTTTTGACCGCTTCTATGCAGAGAAATTAGGAGTGGATGTTGAAAACCTGCTCATTGCACAGCCCGATAGCGGTGAACAAGCGTTGGATATAGCCGATGAACTGATTCGCTCCAGTGCCGTGGATCTGATTGTCATTGACTCCGTGGCAGCCCTTACCCCGAAGGCTGAGATAGAGGGCGATATGGGAGACAATAAAGTAGGCCTGCAGGCGCGACTGATGAGCCAGGCTCTGCGCAAACTGACAGCCACTATCAACAAAACACAAACCACATGCATCTTCATCAACCAGTTGCGCGAAAGGATTGGTGTCATGTTCGGTAATCCAGAGAC
>DFIN01000044.1 GCA_002372135.1 Bacteroidales bacterium UBA3696 | reverse complement strand
CGATGTGGACGGTATGCACATCCGACTGCTCATGCTCACTTTCTTCTTGCAGTTCTTTCCCGACCTCATCAAAAAAGGACATGTCTATATTCTGCAAACGCCCCTCTTCCGAGTTAAAAACAAACAGGAGATTCGCTACTGCTATTCCGACGACGAACGAATCAAAGCCATCAACGAACTGAAGAACCCTGAAATAACGCGGTTCAAAGGGTTGGGAGAAATATCGCCCGACGAGTTCAAAGGCTTCATCGGCAAGACCATTCGTTTAGACCAAGTTACCTTACGAAAAGAGGACGCCGTTCAAGACCTCCTCAATTTCTATATGGGTAAAAATACGACCGAGCGGCAACAATTCATCATCAACAACCTCGTTGTTGAAGAAGACCGCGTAGAGGGTGAGTGATTATCTCACCCTCGTCAAGCGGCGTATCTTATCATTCAGTTCGTCGGCTTTCAGCAAGTCTTCTACACGAAGATGCATACGGTAGTTCCAGAAATGACGCGGGTTAGCCGGCACATTGATTCGCTCTGCCTGCGCGTCCTCTCTCCGTACATTGCCATCAATAGCCAGCCAGTCCTGCAAAGGCAATATAACCCACATGGCAGGGCTGTACATGTGTTGGTTGATGATGGCTTCGGCTATCTCAGGAGTCATCTTCTCCGGCGCATCGCCCCAACGACCTAACTGCTCGTTGTAGAAACGCTGCGTAACCGCTCTGTCCTCTTCCCACCAAGCACGAAGCGGGTTCATATCGTGCGTACCCGTTGTACATACACTCAGGTAAGGCGCATCGGCAGGGTGAGCAAATGCCAATTTAGGATTCTTCGGCATACGCTGAATCTCCAGACTGAGAATGTGCAATTCGTTCATCACACTCGGCACACAGTCAGGCACCATACCCAAATCTTCACCGCAGCACAACATATTGGTCGAACCTATCAAGGCAGGCAATTTACGCATCGCCGAATCACGCCAGAACTGGTTATGACGGCGGTAGAAATAGTCGTTATACAAGTTGATTATCACTTGTTTTTGGTCATCATACAACTCGTTGTACGAATGTGACTGATAGATGGAGATACGCGGATGCAACAATTCAGGATGCTCTTGGTCACGCACGAACAGCACCTCACAATGCAAGTACAACAAGCCGTTCAGCAGGTTCTGCAATGCCTCGTCCGACAATCCGTCGCGACGATCACCTTGCGGCAATGCCAACTGCTCGTCAAAGTACTTTTGCACTTTCACTTGCGTATCAAACTCATCCTTAAACCAATAGACATACCCATCGCGCGTGTTGAGGAAATGCTGCTTAGCATACTCCGTGTCGTAACCCAACACATCGCCCAAGAAATTGCTTCGGATATACGGCAACGTCATTCGACCCTCGTCCAAGCGTACCCCCATATTATACAAATCTTGCATCGAATACGGCATCGCCGGCGAGAAATGTCCGCACAAACCCCATACGTCCGTGCGACGCATCTGCCATATACGGAAGAAACCAAGGATATGGTCAATACGATAAGCATCAAAATAGTCTTCCATCTTTTGGAAACGGCGACGCCACCAGCGATACCCGTCACGCGACATCACATCCCAGTTATAGGTCGGGAATCCCCAGTTCTGACCGCTAATCGAAAAATCGTCAGGCGGAGCACCGGCAGAAGCATCCAAATGGAACAAGTCGGGATGAGAAGCCGCATCCACCGAGTCCGGACTGATACCTATGGGTATATCCCCTTTGATGGCTACACCCACCGAATGAGCATACGCCACAGCCTCACTCAACTGCCTATCAGCATGATACTGCAAATAATAGTAGAACTCCTTGTCCTGCTTGTCGCGCTGCGATAGGAACTCGGCATACGGCACCAACCAGTCCTCATTCTTACGGAAGAAAGCTCGATAGATAGGGGTTGCACTCAGTTTGGCAAAGTCTTTCTTATAGAGGATAAGGAAGTATTCCATCTTGGCGGCATACACATTCGGATAGTCGGCTATAGACAATGCATTCAGCTCGGCTTTTTGCTTGTCGTACTTCTTCTGCTGTGCGGCATTCAATTTGCCCATAGCGGGAATATGCAGATAGATGGGATGCAGTGCAAACACGCTCACCGCTTTATAGGGATACGAATCAAGGAAAGTATGTGTAATGGTCGTATCGTTGATAGGCAGCGTCTGTATCATTTTCTGACCGGTCATGGCTGCCCAATCTGCCATTTTCTTAAGGTCTAAAAACTCACCCGTACCAAATCCTTCGTCCGTTCGCAACGAGAAAACAGGCACTGCCACACCGGCACCTTTCAGGCGAGGCTGCGTGCGACGGAACAAACGGTCGTTCTGACGAATGGTCATACCTGCCTGTACGCCCCAAATCTGACGATTCTCGCCCCACTCAAGGTCGGCTATCTCGCCCGTTGCAAGGTCGTATATGCAGTATTTATACTCAATCACCTCACCCGGCTTTACTCGTACAGCACCCGACCAGATGGGGAACGAATGGTCGCTCAAACATAATTTGGCTGCCTTGTCCCAATTGCCGATGGCATCATTGCCACCCATTACGGCTACGCCCTGCGTGGGTAAGATCTGCGGCAAATCAATAGAAAAAACAACCACCGCCTCATCCTTCTTCGGAGCAATATGACGCGAAGCGGCTTGACGAGTCTGACGGCGGAAAGAGAACGCGCGCGAACGGAACGAGTCTTCCTCGGTGGCAGCACGCCAAAAATCACGCATCACTATATTCTTGTCGGTCGTCTTCCATGCTAATTCACGGCATGCACCGACTTCATACAAGAAGCCGCCGTTGTCCAAACGAATCGCATAGTGATAACCTATTTCACCTGACGGCTGCTCCACCAATACGGTAGCCGTCCAAAAATCATCGCCCTCGCAACGAAGTTCCAACGGCTTCTGCTCCGTCCAGCCAAATGTCTGACTGCCGGTCTCTATTACGCACAAACGCTGCCCGTACACAGCGCGATAGTTAATTTGAAAAGTAAGTGTCATGGTTCATTATGGGGTTTATGTTCATCTGTTCGCTCTCATAGGACACCGATTATGCCCTTATAGGGCGCAAAAGTAACGCAAAATTCCTTTTGTAGGATACGCTTTGACTTATTTTTTTGAAAAAATCATTTGTGTAGTCAAAATTATTGCTCTACTTTTGCCGCGTTTTTGCGCGCAGTGCGCAAAGCATTATGTCTAATTAACTAAATACAAAACACAAATGATTAATCACTACGAGACTGTTTTCATTCTCACTCCCGTTTTGTCTGAGCCGCAGATGAAGGAAGCAGTCAGCAAGTTCAGTGACCTTCTTGCGCAAAACGGCGGTACCGTTCTTGAGCGCGAGGAGTGGGGCCTGCGCAAATTGGCATACCCCATCCAAGGTAAAACGACAGGCTTCTACGCCCTGTTGCAGTTTGATGCCGAAGCGAGCGTCATCGCTACGTTAGAAACGGAGTTCCGTCGCGACGAACGCGTCATCCGTTTCCTAACCACTCGCTTGGATAAATACGCTTACCAATACAGCGAAAAACGTCGCGGCGGTAAGAAGAATGTTGAACCCGCTAACCAAGAGGAGGCTTAAGTTATGGCACAAAACGATGAAATCCGTTTCCTCACCCCCCAAGTGAGCGACAAGAAAAAGAAAAAGTACTGCCGCTTCAAAAAAGCAGGTATCCGCTATATCGACTATAAGGATCCTGATTTCCTGAAGAAGTTCCTCAACGAACAAGGCAAGATCCTGCCTCGCCGTATCACCGGTACGAGCCTCAAGTTCCAGCGCAAAGTAGCGCAGGCTGTTAAGAAAGCACGCCACCTGGCACTGCTACCCTATGTAACCGATATGATGAAATAAGGAGGAGCGTATTATGGAAGTTATACTTTTGCAAGACATTGACACGCTCGGCTACAAGAGCGACATCGTGAAAGTTCGCGACGGCTATGCCCGCAACTATCTCATCCCCCAGAAACTGGCCATCATCGCCAACGACAGCAACAAGAAGCAGAACGCCGAGAACCTGCGTCAGCAGGCTCGCAAACTGGCTCAACTGCTTGCTAACGCACAAGATACGGCTACACGCCTGAGCACCATCGTCATCCGCGTTGCTGTAAAAGCCAACGAGGACGGCAAGATCTTCGGTGCTGTAACCACCCAACAAATTGCCGACGCACTCAAAGAGCAAGGCTTCGAGATTGACCGCCGCGTCATCACCATCCCGGAACCTATCAAACAACTGGGCGAAGGTAAAGCGCAAGCACGTCTGCACCGCGAAGTGAAAGCCGACATCCGTCTCGAAATAGTGGCTGCCGAATAAACGAATCTAAAATCACTAAATCTATGAAAAAAGGTATTCATCCCGATAATTATCGCGTGGTCGTTTTCAAAGATATGAGCGACGGAACACAGTTCTTCAGCCGCTCCACAGCCGCCACCAAAGACACCATCGAAATAGATGGTGTGCAGTATCCGCTCATAAAACTGGAAATCTCCAATACCTCCCACCCCTTCTATACGGGTAAGGCAAAATTGGTGGATACAGCCGGACGTGTGGACAAGTTCCTCTCACGCTACGGCAACCGCAAGAAAGCCTGATGTTCGATTGTCCGTCCACTATCCTACGGATACAATACATAAAAAGAAAGGGTGTGCCGATTGAGCACACCCTTTCTTTTTATGTACAAAACTTTCAAAATAATAATAGTATAGCAGTAGTTTAGCAATTGTTTAGGAATAGTAAAGGAGTAAAAAAAACAGCGCAGGAGCGTTTCTCAACGGCCCTGCGCTTCCCTAAAACTTAAAAATTATATGTAAAACGGAGTTCTCTCTCCGTGCAGCGTCTCACGACGCAAAGCGGTTTATTCTTTCTACTACTTTACTCCCCAACTGCCCCTCTAAGTTAGAGGGGGCAGGGGGGCGTGTGTTATAGTCTCTTTCCTTGCGCATCATATCTTACGCCGTTGCGCTCGATGATGAGCACGCCGTTGCGGATGTACTTTCTGGGAGCGCGGCCGTCCCCGTCCGCATCATTCCCACGGGCATCATACAGTTCGCCATCCACTACTTCCAACTCGGTCGTACCTTCACCTTCCACCACAATGCGAACACGAGGCATAACCGATGCCGAAGCATTGGGATTATAGAAGTACGCACGGTAAGCAGGCATGGGATTACCACTTGAGTGCGGATACCAAATCTTATTGTTTGCCAATCCCATTACTTTGCGATCGTCATTACTCAATGTGCCGCTGCGCAATACACCCACGATGGCTATATCGCCACTCTCTT
>DFIN01000046.1:5700-70430 GCA_002372135.1 Bacteroidales bacterium UBA3696 | reverse complement strand
TCTCTCAAAAGCGGCTGCAAAAGTACTGCAATTTTCTAACGCGCCAAATTTTTTTTCAAAAAAAATAACATTATGCCTGCAGTAAGGGCTGAAAGGGTATCGCTCACAGGCAGACTCCACCATACACCCAATAGTGAGTATTCGTGCAAAATGTCTGCACCGGCTGACAACCCCGAAGCGTATTGCGCAAACAGGGTAGGTAACAAAAGGGTGAGCGGAATGAGGTAAATCACTTGTCGAGTCAAACTGAGAAAAATAGCTTTCCCAGCCATGCCGATGCTGGTGTAGAAATTGCCGGTTACCATCTGAAAACCTACAAGCCACATGGAGCAGCAAAGAATACGCATAGGACGTATGGTGGCTTCTACCAATTGCGCATCGTGGGTGAAAATACGGGTGATCCATTGGGGCGCACATTCTCCTAAGACAAACACAAACCCCATCACAATCGAGGCGCAGATAGCCGTTAAACGGAACGCACGGAGCATACGCTCGTACTGATTGGCTCCGTAGTTAAACCCTACAATAGGTTGCATACCTTGGTTCAAACCCATCACAATCATCGCAAACACAAAAGTGAACCGGTTGATAATACCATATGAAGCTAAAGCCGTATCGCCACCGAAACGGACTAACTGGCGGTTGATGACTACCACAACCAAGCAGTGGGCTAAATTCATCAAGAACGGGGACGCACCGATAGCGAATGAACGCAATGTGATTTGCTTGTCCAAACGCCATATTCCCTTATGGAAATGGATGAGTTCGTGCGGATTGCAAAATATAGTAAATTGCCATACCACTGCCACGGCTTGCGAAATAATGGTAGCGAGCGCAGCCCCGCGAACACCCATATCCAGCCCGAAAATAAAGATGGGGTCTAACAGTATATTCACCGTTACGGCGACAATGGTGGCAGCCATACTGCTCTTGGGGTGTCCCATGGAGCGGAGCATATTGTTCAGCCCGAAGTAGATATGCGTCAGAATATTGCCAAACAGAATAATCTCCATATATTCATAGGCGTATGGCAGCGTGTCCGGTCCCGCACCAAAAGCGTACAGAATAGGCTCTAACCAAACCAGTCCGACTACGGTTACTACCGTACTCAAAATCACATTGAGTATGATGACGTTACCCAATACGCGACCGGCATGCTCGTAGTTCTTTTCCCCTAAAAAAATAGCCACTAACGTACTGGCACCCACGCCCACAAAACTGCCGAAGGCGGCACATATATCCATCATCGGCTTGGCTACCGTCAGTCCCGATAGGGCAAGTGCACCGCAACCATGACCGATAAAGATACTATCTACAATGTTGTACAGCGAACTGGCCGTCATGGCAATGATGGCGGGCATAGCGTACTTGAACAGCAAACGACGTATTGGTTCGGTACCTAATTCAGCGGCTTTCAGTGAACCCGTTCTACGCATCCTGTTCCAAACGGGCTACAATGTCATAAAAGAAGGAAGCGGCTGGATGACCGTCTTGCAGAGCGATAGGCATTCCTTCATCGCCCGACTCGCGAATGGATTGTACCAACGGAATCTGACCGAGCAGCGGAACTCCCAATTCATCAGCCAATTGTTTGCCGCCGTCCTTGCCGAAAATGTAGTATCGGTGGTCGGGAAGTTCGGCAGGTGTGAACCATGCCATGTTTTCAATCAGCCCAAGTACCGGCACATTCACTTTTTCGTTGCGGAACATGGAAACACCCTTACGGGCATCGGTAAGAGCAACGGGTTGGGGAGTGGTAACTACGATAACGCCTGTGAGCGACAACGTTTGCAGGAGTGTGAGGTGGATATCGCTCGTGCCCGGAGGAAGGTCAATGAGAAAATAGTCCAATTCGCCCCAATGGGCATCGTCAATGAGTTGTTTGATAGCGTTGCTCGCCATCCCACCACGCCAGATAAGCGCATTGTTCGGATCCACGAAAAATCCGATACTTAACATCTCAACTCCATATTGTTCAATGGGTTCAATCAGCGTGCGTCCATTCTCCTCTACCGAATACGGGCGGCAGTCCTCGGTGTGAAACATCTTGGGCATGCTCGGACCATGTATGTCCGCATCCAAAAGACCTACCTTATAGCCTTTGCGCGCCAAGGCTATCGCCAGATTGGCTGCTACGGTGGACTTGCCTACTCCGCCTTTACCCGAATGGATGGCGATCATCTTTTTAGCGCGAAGCGAACGGTCGGAAACAGCGTCCGTCTTGCGCGTTTCTTGGTATTTAGGATGGATATGAACGGCGGCATTGGCATCTGCATACGTCTGTACGGCAACTTCGGCTGCACGTATCACAGACTTGATAAACGGGTCGGTATCCTTCTCAAAAATAAGCGAAAAATTGACTTCAAATCCCGAAATGCGGATGTCGTCCTCCAGCATACCGCTTTCTATCAAGTCTTTGCCCGTGCCGGGGTAACGAACATGGCGAAGGGCATCAATAATCTGTTGTGGGTACATGTTGTATTCTTCTAAAAAAAGCGCGCAAAGGTAAAGAGTATTTGACAGCAAGCCAAACAAAAAATAGCCCAACTATTGCGCTGTTCATTTTATGGCTGTACTTTTGCGCGCTTTTTATTTACAATAAATCTAATTATAGATATGGCTAAGAACAACAATTTTCAAAAGCAAGATGAGAATCTTGAGAACGTGAACGAAGCAGTTTCCGCTACCGGAGCGTGGGTGGAAGAACACAGTGCAATGCTCACATGGATTGTCGTGGCGATTGCCGCCGTCGTGTTGGGGTGCATCGCTATCAACAAGTATGTATTCAAACCCAAAGCGTTGGAAGCAAGCAATGAGAACGCAAAGGCTGTGGTCTATTTTGCAGCAGGCGAATGGGCTAAAGCCCTCAACGGCGACGATGCCGAATGTATCGGTTTTGAGGCTATTGCCGACGAATATAGTTGGTACCAAGCCGGCGAATTGGCTGCCCTCTATGCCGGTATATGTCACTATCAGTTAGGTAACTACGAGGAAGCCGCCAAGTATCTGAAGAAATTTTCAGCTGACGACCTGACCATCGATCCTGCCGCACACCAACTCTTAGGAGATGCCTATGTGCAGATGGACGAATTGGAGAAAGCCGCCGTCGCTTTCCGCTCTGCTGCCAATTCGGGTAACGAAATAGTCGCACCGATGAGCCTCAAAAAAGCCGGTTTCGTCTATCTGGAATTAGGCGATAAGAAAGCCGCAAAGAAAGTGTTTGAGACCATCAAGAACGACTATCCCTCTTCTGCCGAGGCTGCCGATATCGATAAGTACATCGCTTTTTCCGAATAAGCCGTGACTACGAATCTTAGCAAGTATGATGCCGCTAAACTCCCCGACAAAGAGATAGTGGCTTCGCAGCACTACGCCATCGTTGTAGCCGATTGGAATGCGGATATTACCTATAGGTTGTCAAATGGCGCACTGCATACCCTGCATAAATGCGGCGTTCCCGATCGACACATTAAGGTGGTGCATGTTCCGGGCACGGTGGAATTGACTTATGCGGCGGCAAGGCTGATGGGGAAGGTGGATGCCATCATCGTCATCGGTTGCGTCATCAAGGGAGATACTCCTCATTTTGATTATGTATGTCAGTCGGTTACGGAAGGAGTAACACGACTCAACTCGTTGGGGAAAACACCCGTCATCTTCTCTGTATTAACCGTTACCGAAAAGGAACAAGCCAAAGAGCGTGCCGGAGGTATATTGGGGAACAAAGGAGACGAGGGCGCGGTGACGGCTATTCAAATGGCAAATCTCAAACTATGAATGTCTATAAATTCGGCGGTGCTTCTGTCCGAGATGCCGAAGGCATCCGCAACTTGGCACGCATCGTAGAGCAGGAGCAGGAACCGCTTATAGTAGTCGTGTCGGCTATGGGAAAGACCACCAATGCGTTGGAGGGTCTGACCCGTGCCCTCTGCGAATACGACTTGAAGGATTTTGACGAGTTGTACGACCAAGTTGTCAGCACCGGCGAATTGCAGTCCACCCGCATCGTGAGTGCGTACCTCAATCACCAAGGCATAAGCAATGTGTGGATAGATATCACGCAGGTATTGATTACGGATAGTACGTATCGTGAAGCCAAAGTGAACAAGGACGTGTCCGAGCGGTTGCTTCGTAGTTTTATGCGAACGCATCCGGCTCGCGTCTATGTTACGCAAGGTTTTATAGGTGGTACTGCGGCAGGTAAACGCACCACATTAGGCAGAGAAGGGTCGGACTATACAGCCGCCTTGTTGGCTAATATGCTGAACGCTAAGTCGGTTACGCTGTGGAAAGATGTGCCCGGCGTAATGACTGCCGACCCGATTCGTCATCGCGATGCGCAACTGCTATCTCAACTGACGTATGACGAGATAGAGCAAATTTTAGCCCGTGGAGCACAAGTCATCCACCCCAAAACCATTGCTCCCTTGCGCGAAAAAAATATACCCCTTTTTGTGAAACCTTTTTTGCATCCCGACGAAGCGGGAACGATAATATGCAACCCACCTTATTCATTTTAGCGGCAGGAATGGGAAGCCGCTATGGCGGACTTAAACAAATCGATGGTCTGGGACCCAGTGGAGAAACCATCATGGACTATAGCGTCTTTGATGCCTTGCGAGCAGGTTTCGGCAAAATAGTCTTTGTCATCCGCAAAGACTTTGAAGCTGATTTTCGCCAAGTGGTTCTGGCCAAATATGCCCATCAAGTGCCCTGTGAAATCTGTTTTCAGTCAATAGATAAAGTGCCCGCCGGCTATTCTTACAACCGCGAACGCACCAAACCTTGGGGAACCAATCATGCCGTATTGATGGGAAAAGACTTGATTAACGAACCTTTTGCTGTCATCAATGCCGACGACTTCTATGGCAAAGAGTCATTTGAAGTCTTGGCTGATTTCTTAAAGAATGTGGAGGGACAGCAAGGTCGTTATTGTATGGTTGGCTATCGCGTTGCCAATACCCTCAGCGAGAACGGTAGTGTCAGCCGCGGAGTATGTACTACGGATAAGAACGGCTACCTGACCGATGTGGTGGAGCGTACCCATATCGAGGCAGTAGGAAATACGGTGGTCTATACCGAAGACGGAACGGATACGGTGTTGGAACCCAATACTCCTGTGTCTATGAATATGTGGGGATTCACACCCGACTACTTTGCGTATAGTGAGGCTGCTTTTTGTCAGTTCTTGAAGGAGTATGGTCAGGAGTTGAAGAAAGAGTTTTATATCCCTACCGTGGTGAATGATATGATTCGCTCGGGCAAAGCTACCTGTAAAGTATTAGACACTCCGTCCAAATGGTTTGGCGTTACCTATGCTGACGACCGCGAGCAGGTCATCATGAAACTCAACCAACTCATCAAGCAAGGAGTTTATCCGCAACGGCTGTTTTAGCCGCGGCATTATTCATACTAATCAACCTTAGTTATGGCTAAAAAGGTTTTGGTAACTGGCGGTACCGGTTATATTGGTTCGCATACCGTGGTGAGCCTGATGGAGGGTGGCTACGAAGTGGTCATAGTAGATAACTTGAGCAATTCGAACCGCGAGGTAGTGGACGGTATAGCCGCTATTACGGGAAAAAGACCTATATTAGAAGAGGTGGACTGCTTGGACAAGCAGGCTCTGACAAAGGTGTTTGAAAAGCATGCTCCCCTTGATGCTGTCATTCATTTTGCTGCCAGCAAGGCGGTTGGCGAATCCGTGGAAAAACCGCTGCTTTACTATCGCAATAATATAGGTTCGCTGCTCAATGTACTAGATATGATGCTGCGCTTTGGCGTGCATCATATTGTTTTTTCGTCTTCATGTACCGTCTATGGTCAGCCCGACAAGGAACATCTGCCTGTTAGCGAATTGGCACCTGTTCAAAAAGCCTTGTCGCCCTACGGACATACCAAGCAGGTGAATGAGGATATACTCTATGCTGCTGCGTATGCCCATAAGGAATTGCGAGTTACGTTGTTGCGATACTTTAATCCTATAGGTGCTCATCCCTCAGCCTTGATTGGTGAACAGCCCAATGGCGTGCCCAATAATTTGTTACCATTTGTAACGCAAACAGCCGCCGGATTACGCGATAAACTGCGCGTGTTCGGCAATGATTACCATACGCCCGATGGTTCGTGTATTCGCGACTATATCTATGTGGTGGACCTGGCTAAAGCCCACGTGAAAGCCGTGGAGCGTATGCTCTCCAATGCCCTGCAAGAAACGATAACTCCCCCCGACGCTGAGCGTGTGGAAGTGTTCAATCTTGGTACAGGTAGAGGGCTATCCGTGTTAGAGATAGTAAATACATTCATGCGTGTAACCGGTCAGAACATTCCCTATGAGATTGTAGGTCGTCGCGAAGGCGATATAGAGCAAGTTTGGGCATCACCCGAGAAAGCTAATCGCGTGTTAGGTTGGAAAGCCGAGACGCCCATTGAGCAAGTGCTGCTCTCTGCGTGGAATTGGGAAAAACGTATTCGTCATATTCAGTAGTTATTATGTTATATCCGCTTCTTTTTCAACCAATAGTAAAGCCCAAAATTTGGGGTAAGGAGATATGGTCGTTGTCCGGCTACGGAGAGGATCAGTCGGTAGTGTGCAATGGTTTTCTTGAGGGCAACACGCTCAGCGAAGTGTTGGAAGTGTATATGGACGAATTAGTGGGCGGCAGAGTCTATGACCGGTACGGCTTGCACTTCCCCTTGCTCTTTAAGATCATTGATGCTCAAGACGACCTCAGCATACAGGTTCATCCGAACGATGAGCAGGCTGCGGCTATGGCATGCGAAAACGAAGAAGACGCTCCCGCTTTCGGCAAAACAGAGATGTGGGTGGTCACGAAAGCTACCGATGAGGCTTCTATCGTATTGGGCTTCAACAAGTCAACTAATGCGGCAGAGGTGGCTGCAAGTTTGCAAAGCAATACTATAATGGATTTGCTGCAAATGGTTCCTGTCAAGAAGGGAGATGTGGCACTCATAGAAGCAGGCACTGTGCATGCACTCAGGAAAGGAACGCAGGTGGCGGAAATACAGCAAACGAGCGACACGACCTACCGGCTGTATGATTACAATCGCCTCGGAGTGGATGGCAAGTTACGTCCGCTGCATGTGGCGGAAGCGTTGCACGTATTGCAGTACAACCGTATGGCTGAACCGTTAGTTACGACCAAGGGACAACAAAGCGTTGAACGATTGGTCAATGACCCCCATTTTGTCACTAATCGTCTGCATATCAATCAAACGCTGCAGCGCGATTATGCACCCTATGACTCGTTTGTGGTCTATATGTGTTTGGAAGGATCTGTTACGGTGGAATATGAAGATGGGCAGCAAACGCTCAGTGCGGGTCAAACCTGCCTTATCCCTGCCTGCCTGCCCGACATAGCACTAATTCCCGTCAACGGGGAGGCAGTTCTTTTGGAGACCCGAGCCGGGGAGTGAATAGATTATATCGCTTCTCAATTAGAAGAGATAGCCCATCTTGACGTAGAAATTGGTGTAGTCGCGTGAGTCTTGTTTGGAGAATGCGGCTGCCCAATCCACCGAGAGAATAAAGTTCTCGTTCATAGCGACTTTTAGTCCGATGCCTGCCGACAGATGCGGTCGGTAGGCATCTTTTTTGTCAAACGAGAAAAAGTCATCCGCATCGTCCGATACTCCATATTGCAGGTTGGTCGTTGCAATTTGTTGGCGGATGGCGGTTTCGTCTATGAGATAGGGTTGCGTGATAATGCCCATATCAAAAAAGGGATTGCAACCCACGTAAAAGTGCTGCTTGAACAAATCAAAGTCCACAATACGAAAACGAAACTCAATATTGGTATATGCGTATCCGTTGGCTAATATACGGTTGCGCAGTACCCCGCGTAGCGAATTGCCGCCACCTAACCCTTCGTATAAAACGCGTTGGATGAACAGCGTATTGAGGTAGGTATTGAGGTAATAGGGGCTTTTGCCCCACAGAATGTTCTGAGTACCTATGCGGTAGGCAAAAACGATACGGTTGCGATAGACGGGAATGTAATGCCGAAAAGTAGCGTTAAAACTTAGGTGATTAAATCCGGCATCGGCTTGGTTGCCATAGGTGGGGCTATCATACGCTAATGTATAGGTGAAGAATGCATCGGCATAAATGCCTTGTGTGGGACCTGCTTGTTGGTCGCGCGTGTCGTAGGTTACGCCAATGCGTGCGTAAGGATGCCAACCGCCTTTCGTTTCCGAATGGTCTATCAGCCCCCAGCGGACATACTTATCATATAGGCACTCAATGTCGGGCAAGTACTTGGTGCTATCGTTAAGATGGAAGGCGTTAATGCGTGCGAAGTCGCATCGTCCGGTCATGTAGCCCAGCACACCGGCTCCAAAATTGATTCGCCAGTGCGGCGAAAGGTCTCTGTCCATATCTACGCTGACGCGCACGAAATCGCGTTTGTACTTGTAGAAAGCCCGTGAGAGGTAGTTGACTGTATCCATTCGCTCGGGATGCCGGTTCCAGTGGTGCCATTCGTATTGGTACTTGCTTTGATACCCGTTGAATCCGTAGAAATCGCACATTGCATCGGGCAAATAGGTGGCATCTACAATGAGGTGGTAGTGCGGAATGAGGAATTTGGTGTCGTAATTGAAGCGGATCGTGCCGTAGTGTTTGGTGGAGTAGGAGGCTTCCAAGAAGAAGGATTGACGGTAGTCCGGATAGTGAGTACCATCTCCAAAGTCATATACATTGGTCAATACACCGCCCTGAAACCCTAAGTCGGCATCGTAGCCTACGGAGGGTAAAACGGCGAAAGTCCATCCTTTTTTGGTAGGTATTGTAGATACTGTATCGATTCTATCCTGCCTATTCCGAGCGAATAGGAGGACAGGTATAAATAACAGATACAATATTAGAATGGCCTTATATCGCATGGAGCAATGCGGCTACACCTATACCCAAATACGTTCCTACAGCGTAGCCAATCAATCCGACAACGATACCGGAAATGAGCACTTTCTTATTTCCCATAGCCCCAATCAAGGGAGGTACAAAAGGCGGTGAGCACAGCAAGGCAGTCAGACTGATGGTATATAAATCTCCGCTAATGTGTAAAAGCCGACAGAAAAGCAGATGAAGCAACGAAGAACCCGCTATTACTATCATCACCAGCAAACCTAAAAGCCATGTTGAATTTTCTACGCTGTGCCAATCAAATAAGGATGCCAAAATGACGCTAAAAAGAAGGATAAAGAACATCCCTAATTCAAACGTCTTAGGCAGGTTACGCACTTTTTCCGAAAAACTGGCAAGGATGGCTAACGTAGTGATGGTCAGTATGATTACCATTTCGTTCATCACCGGTTGATCGGGATTTTCGGGATTCGGTGCTATCCATCCTATACGCCAAAGCAAGTAGGAGATGGCACATCCTATGCCTAAAAAAGCGATACTAAGCAATAGCCCTATCAGCATGCCCGGAAAATTCTCACGGGAGAGCATGTCATGGTAGTTCTCCACATCGGTAACGGGGGCTTCTGTTTGCCTGAGTTGTTTGCGAAAAGCGGGTGTCGTTTCGTCCGTATAGGGGAGTAGTTTGCGTATCAGTTTATACCCGCCACTTAGGAAAAAGAAGAAGAATGGAACGGTAAGCAGCATATCAAATGCCAACACCATAGCCATAAGACTTTTATTAACTCCTAACGAAGCACCTAACGCATTGAAGTTCATTGTGCCGCCAGTGTACATACCGGTTAGCATAGCACATATCTTGCCCAATTGGGAAATGTCTTCGGGGGCAGTGTTGGTAGCGGGCATGTGGTTGACAGCCACGGCGTAACTGACCAGTACGGAAATCACGACGGCTGCCAAACCCGAAAACAAGGTTAGCATCGTTTTTGGCAAGGCGCGTGTCCAGAGCCGAAAATCGCAGTTGAAGAGCAGCAAGGGAATAGCCACTGCCACAGAGAAGTTCATTAACCCGTTTTGCCAAGCGGTTAGCGTCCATTCCTCAATGCTGTCTGCCGGCAGATGTGTCAAACCGGTAACAGCCATCAGCAGCCCCGCGGTATAGGCGGCAATGATAGTGCCGATATGTTGCATCCAACGCTTGCGCTTGAATATCGCTATGATCCCTAAAGGAACTACGATATACAGCGCAAGCGTCAGTACAACTCGCACAAGGCGAGGGTTAACTATCAGTTCGTCTGAAATCAAGCGTTCACCTGAGCCATGTGGGCGATGAGGTTGAGCACTTTGTTGGAGTAGCCAATCTCATTGTCGTACCACGAAACAACCTTAACAAATGTGTCGGTCAGGGCGATACCGGCTTTGGCATCAAAGATAGAGGTCAGGGGGCAACCCAAGAAGTCGCTGGATACAACGGCATCCTCGGTGTAACCCAGAATACCTTTCAGTTCGCCTTCCGAAGCCTTCTTCATGGCAGCGCAGATCTCATCGTACTTGGCAGGCTTTTTCAGATTAACGGTCAAGTCAACTACCGAAACGTCCAAAGTAGGAACGCGGAACGACATACCGGTCAGTTTGCCGTTCAGTTCAGGAATGACTTTACCTACAGCCTTTGCAGCACCTGTGGATGAAGGAATGATGTTGCCGGAAGCGGCACGTCCGCCACGCCAGTCTTTCAGACTCGGACCGTCAACGGTCTTTTGAGTAGCCGTAGTGGAGTGAACGGTGGTCATCAAACCGTCTGCGATACCCCAATTGTCGTTCAGCACTTTGGCGATAGGAGCCAAGCAGTTGGTGGTGCAGGAAGCGTTGCTGACGAATTGAGTTCCCTTTACATAGGTCTTTTCGTTCACACCGCAAACGAACATGGGAGTGTCGTCCTTTGAGGGAGCCGACATAACCACATACTTGGCACCGGCTTGAATGTGACCTTGTGCTTTCTCTTTGGTGAGGAACAGACCGGTAGATTCAACTACATATTCAGCACCTACCTCATTCCATTTGAGGTCAGCGGGGTTCTTTTCGGCGGTAACGCGGATGCATTTGCCGTTCACAATAAGTTTGCCACCATGGGCATTGCCGTCAGCGTCGATGAAGTCTTCGGCTTCGATGGTGCCGTCAAACATACCGTGCATCGTGTCATATTTGAGCATATATGCCAAATACGTAGCGGGGCAGAGGTCATTGATACCTACGATTTCAATATCGTTACGAGTTTGTGCGGCGCGGAAAACAAAGCGCCCGATTCGGCCGAAGCCGTTAATACCAACTTTTGTCATAGTATTTTTGTTTTTAGTTAGTTGATTATTGTTGATTAATCTTTTTAATTCGCGGCAAAGATAGGGCGAACGGGATAGATGGACAAATAAAAATGGAAAAATCGGAAACTTGTTATATTGACTATGCAAAGAGGACACAAAATGATAAAATGAGGTTGAGTTTGTGTATTATCAGAAAATACTATACTTTTGCCGTCCGAAAGAGTGAGACAGTATATTTCTAAAACACATACAATAATGAAAAAAGTTCAAATTATTCTCTTTTCCGTTTTGGCATGCTCTATGATGGCATGCAGTTCGTTGTCCAAAACAACTGCTTCTTCGGCTTCCTCTGCTGCTACAACGTCCGTAACTAATCAAGCCGTGGCTGCCGCTTCCAATGTGGCAACCAAGATTGACAACCTGTTGAATCTGTACGACCAATATATCGGTAAGTACATCGATGCATACAAGGCTTTGCGTAGCGGTGATCCGCTGACCAAGATCAGTGCTGCCACCCAAGCGGCTCAACTCCTGCAAGATGCTAACGGAGTAGGTAGCCAGTTGGAATCTCTTAAGAGTTCCATGTCGTCCGACCAAGTGTCGCGTTGGACGTCGTTGGCTCAACAATTAGCCAAGGCTGTAAGCGATACAAAAGCCGAAATGAGCAAATAACCCATAATATAAAACCACGATTGATTTATGATTAACTCACAAGACATCAAGAACGGCGTTTGCATCCGTATGGACGGTCGTTTGTATTTCGTGATAGAGTTTCTGCACGTAAAGCCCGGAAAGGGTAATACCATCATGCGCGTTAAATTCAAAGATGTAGTGGACGGTCGCGTATTGGAGCGTCGTTTCAATATCGGCGAGAAATTGGAAGACGTGCGCGTAGAGCGTCGCCCGTACCAATACCTGTATGCTGATGGTCAGGACTATATCTTTATGAACCAAGAGACTTATGAGCAAGTGCCTATCGCTCACGATCTGATTACGGGTGTGGATTTCTTGAAGGAAGGATTTGTGTGCGATGTCGTTTCGGACGCTTCGACGGATACCATTCTTTTTGCCGAGTTGCCTACCAAAGTGGAGTTGGCAGTGGCTTACACCGAGCCGGGCTTGAAAGGTGATACGGCTACCAACACACTCAAACCCGCTAAATTGGAAACGGGTGCCGAGATTCGTGTACCTCTCTTTATTAACGAAGGTGAGATCATTCGCGTGGATACACGCGATGGTAGTTATTGCGAACGCGTACGCTGATGAGCACTTTTTTTGCTCCCGGGCGCGTTAATCTGATAGGCGAACACACCGATTATAATGGTGGGTTCGTCTTTCCTTGTGCCCTTGATATGGGAACAACTTTGACCATTACTTCTAATTCGGATCGCGTGCTTCGATTTAGGTCGGCGAATATGCCTGAGGTTGTAGAAGTGTCAATAGATGAAGCGTTTCAGCCGTTGCCTAACCGCTTGTGGGCTAATTATCCGTTGGGTTGTATAGCCTTGTTATCCAAGAAGATAGGCGGCTTACCTTGTGGTTATGATATGGTCTTTGAGGGCAATGTGCCGCAAGGAGCGGGATTGTCGTCATCGGCTTCCATAGAAGTAGTTACGGCGTTCGCTTTTAACGAGTTGCTGCATGCCGGACTTACTCGCACCCAAATAGCGCAATTGGCGCAAGAGTGCGAACATCGCTATGCCGGAGTGAATTGCGGTATCATGGACCAATTCGTGTCCTCTTGGGGTAAAGCCAATCATGCTATTTATTTGAATTGCGAGACGCTGGAATTTGACTATGTACCTGTCCGTATGGATGGTATATCCATTGTGCTGACCAATAGTCACAGCCCGCATAAACTGGATGCAGGTACGTACAACGAGCGGGTAAGAGAGTGCGAGCAGGCGGTAGCAATGATCAGTAAAAAGTTGCCTATTCGCAGGTTGGCGGAATTGACTACGGATGCGTTTAACAAAGTAGAGCATACGCTCACCGATCCGACCATACATCGTCGTGCACGTCATGTGGTAAGTGAGTGTGAACGAACGCGTCAGGCGGTTCGTGCGCTACAAAGCGGCGATATAGTTACTTTTGGTCAACTGATGAACGCCAGCCATTGTTCGTTGCGGGACGACTATGAGGTAACAGGACATAATCTGGACCTGCTGGCAGAAACGGCTTGGCAGGTGGAAGGTGTTTTGGGCAGCCGGATGACGGGCGGCGGCTTTGGAGGCTGTACGGTATCGCTGGTTCGGAATGAGCATATACCTGCTTTCCGCCGGATAGTGGGACAGCGATATAAGGATGAAACGGGGATTGATGCCGAATTTTATGTTGCCAAAATAGGTAATGGGGTATCGGAAATTCAAGGATAAGTACTACTTTTGCGGCGTTAAACAGGGATATTGAAATGTGATGAAACTATATTTCTTATTGGTTCGTATAGCCGCTCTGTTGGGGCATCGCAAGGCTCGCTTATTGGTAGCCGGTCAGGCGCAGACGCTGGCGTATCTGCAGTCGAAGGATGAAGAGGAGCGCAAGCAAGTGGAGTCTTTGCGGGGGTGTATATGGGTGCATGCGGCTTCTGTGGGCGAAGCCGAGCAAGCGCGTCCCATCATTGAGAAGCTTCGCAAGCAGCAGCCGCACAAACGTATAGTGCTGACTTTCTTCTCCCCGTCCGGCTATGAGATGTGCAAGAACGACAAGCAAGTGAATAAGGTGCTTTATCTGCCGTTTGCTACGAATAGGAATGCAACCGTTTTCTTGGACGCATTGCAACCTCAGATGGCCATATTCGTCAAGTACGAGTTTTGGAAACCTTATCTCAAAGCGTTGCATGACAGGCAGATACCGACATACTTGATCAGTGCCATTTTTCGTCCCAAGCAGTTGTTCTTTCTTCCTTGGGGCAAGGGGTATCTCCGTTTGCTGACCTACTTCACCCGTTTGTATGTGCAAGATGAGTCTTCTCGTCAGTTGTTGGCTCGCTATGGAATCACCGAGGTAAAAGTGGCGGGCGATACGCGATTTGACCGCGTGAAGGCGATAGCCAAGCAGGCGAAGAAAATACCTGAGATGGAAGCCTTTATCATGCCGCAAGCGATGCAACAGCCCCGTCCGGTAATAGTGGCAGGAAGTACTTGGCCAAAGGATGAGCAGTTGTTGGCACGGTATATGGAAGAGCGTGAAGATGTGCAGTTGGTTCTCGTGCCGCATGAGGTGAATGAAGAACACCTTAGGCTTATATTTCAGTATTTTGAGGGGCGTTATGTACGCTTGACCGAAGCTACTAAACATAGTCTGATGGTCAATCGGATATTGGTAGTGGATACGATGGGGTGGCTCTCAAAAATATATAAGTATGCGACGGTAGCGTATGTAGGTGGCGGTTTTGGGGTAGGTATTCACAATACGTTGGAACCGGCTGTATGGGGCATTCCGATAGCCTTCGGACCCAATTATCGGCATTTCCGTGAGGCCAAAGGACTTATTCAAGCGGGTGCAGCGCGGTCGGTAAGTAATTATCAGGAGTTTAAGGAGGCAATGGACGATATGCTGTTGCACCACGAGGAGATGGGGCAGAAGGCGGCGGCGTATGTGCAGTCCGAATTGGGTGCAACCGATACTATTTATGCTGACTTATTCTCGTAAAGAGTATGTTTAAGAGCAGAACAATCTTCAAATTTTCAAATCTTTAAATCCTTAAATCATAACCCACACTTCTATGGCACAAAAACCATCCATTCCAAAAGGGACTCGCGATTTTAGTCCCGCTGATATGCGGATGCGTAATTATATTTTATCCACCATCCGTGATGTGTTTCTTTTGTACGGTTTCAAGCAGATTGAAACGCCCGCAATGGAACTGATGACAACTCTTATGGGTAAGTACGGGGAGGAAGGAGATAAGTTGTTGTTTCGCATTCAGAACTCAGGTGAAAAGGCGAACGAGGCACCCGAAAAGGGTTTGCGATATGATTTGACCGTACCCTTTGCGCGCTATGTGGTGCAACATCGTGAGGAGATAGCCTTCCCCTTCAAACGTTTTCAGATGCAGCCTGTATGGCGTGCTGATCGTCCGCAAAAAGGTCGTTACCGTGAGTTTTATCAGTGCGATGTGGATGTAGTAGGCACGGACTCGTTGCTGTGTGAAGCGGAGTTGGTGCAGATTGTAGAATCCGTGTTCAGCCGCTTGAATATACGCGTATGTCTGCATCTGAATAACCGCAAGATCTTGGCGGGAATAGCCCAAACGATAGGTGCTCCGGATAAGATAGTGGACATCACGGTGGCTATTGATAAGTTGGATAAGATAGGGATTGACAAGGTGAATGAGGAGTTGATAGAGAGGGGGTTGAGCCAAGAAGCCGTGGATAAATTGCAGCCCATTCTTCACCTGAGCGGTACGAATGAAGAGAAACTGGATGCCATTGGTCAGTTGCTCGCCGGAAGCGAGATAGGTACAAAGGGCGTGGAAGAAACGCGCTATATACTCTCTCTCTGCCAAGAGGTAGGAATAAAAATGCCTGTGGAGTTGGACTTGTGTTTGGCTCGCGGTTTGAACTACTACACAGGTGCTATCTTTGAGGTGAAAGCCTTGGACGTACAGATTGGCAGTATTACGGGAGGCGGTCGTTATGACAACCTGACGGGTATATTCGGTATGCCGGGCGTGAGCGGTGTAGGTATATCGTTTGGTATTGATCGTATATATGATGTGTTGGACACGCTGCATAACTATACCATAGATAATGACCAATCAAGGACGCAGGTCATCTTTGTGGCAATGGGTGAGGCTGAACAGCGATATTCCATGCGTTGGGCATGCTACTTGCGTGAGCAAGGGTTGCGCGTGGAGGTATATCCCGATGTGGCAAAGATGAAAAAGCAACTCGGTTATGCGGATGCCAACAATATTCGATACGTGGCCATTGTGGGAAGCAACGAAATGGCTTCTAACCAAGTAATGCTCAAAGATATGATAGAGGGGGAGCAGGAGTTGGTAAGTCAGGAAGAACTAATCCATAAACTTCAATCCAAATGAATAAGACCATAGAGCAATATGATGCCGTAATAGCCCAATGTCGCCGTATATTTGTCGTTAAGATGAAGGATTATGGTCCGTCGTGGCGTATTATGCGTGTGCAGACGGTGAACGACCAATTGTTCATCAAGGCAAAGCGTGTGCGTGAGATTGAGATGACGGGTGAAAACTTGGTAGGCGATGATGTACAAGGCGAGATGATGGCGATTATCAATTATTCGGTGATTGGTCTGATTCAGTTGCGTCAAGGTTTTGCGGACGGGGTGGATATGAGTGCAGAGCGCGCTACCGAGTTGTATGATGCCTATACGCAGGAAGCCAAGGACTTGATGCTGCGCAAGAATCACGATTATGGTGAGGCTTGGCGCGAGATGTATGCCACGTCGCTGACCGATATTATTCTTACGAAAATCAATCGAAACAAGTCTATTGCGGCACACAATCATCAGACCTTGGCTTCTGAGGGTTGTGAGGGTAACTATTTTGATATGCTCAATTATGCCGTCTTTTATCTGATACAGATGGCTGAGCAAAATAGTTAAGCCCGTTTACTTTTTCTTTTTTCCCTGAGCGGGAGCGGGTTTGGCAGGTTGTGCAGGAGCAGCTTGCTGTGCGTTAGCTGGCTCTACGGTTTCGTGGCATTTGTCTTGTCTTCCGTCCGCATTGATGATGATGGATTGGGCGTCAGGAGCCGTAGGATAGAGATAGGGTAATACCAACTCGTCTTTATAGAGCAGGAGGTATTTCTCAATGTCTTTTTGATCTACATCTTTGAGTTCTTGCACCAACTCTTTGGTGGTAATGGTGCGTTGATTCTCAAAGTAACCTGCCAGACCTGTGAGGCTGGCTTTCACCTTGTTTCTCTTTTTGAATTGCAGGCTATAGATGGGGGATACCACGATGTCAATGTTGTTGTTGACAATGGCGTTGTAGTTAGCCTCTTGCATAGCCTCCTCTTTTGTTTTTGCCCAACGGGATTCAGCCACCACGCGCTTGGTGAAGTCGCAGCGTACATCTACCACCGTTTTGTTGGTGAGGATGGGTTGGTTCAGGATTTCCGTTTGACGGGAGGTATGTTGATACATGCTGCAGGCACTAAACGATAGTGCTACAAGGGCAGCGATGATGTATTTGGTAGTTTTCATATACTTTATTCGTTAGGATGAACACGATTATTTTTTCTTTTTGTTATCTCTTCTCTCTTTTTTCTGCTTAGCAGGATGGGTGCCGGCTTGACCTTTTTTAGGAGTTGTAGCAGCGGGAGTAGTAACTTGCTGTGTGCCGTCACCGTTGTTGAAATTGATAACGGTACTTGTACTATTGCCTTGATGCTGTTGTTTTTTCTCTTGGTGGTTTCTGCGGTAATAAATGCGAGAAAAATCGGGTTCGGTAAGCAGTTTGTACTTAACGATATCTTCCTCCGTGAGTTCGGCTGCTTCCTTTACATCTTTTACGAGTTCGTCGGAGTTCTCAGCCTTTTGGTAGTAGCCTGCAAAACCGACTGTTTTCGCATAATACTCAAAGTAACCGAAGCGTTGTTTGATTTCAAATTCAAAGATCGGATCTACTACGATGTCCGCATTCGAGTTGATAATGGCGTTGTGTACGGCATCGTTGATAGCCTCTTTGCGGCTGCGGCAGTCGCGACGCGATTCGCCGGTTACTTTTTTGGTAAAATCAACGGTCATGTCGGCTGTCATTTGATGAGCAGCGATTTGGCGTGTTTCAATGCTTGTTTGGCGTGAGGTGTGTTGATAGGTCGTGCAGGCAGGGAGCAAGCACATAGCCAAAATAAAGCACACCGCGAAAAAAGTAGTTTTTTTCATAAAGTTAAGTGTTTGTTGGGGGTTATAATTAGGGGTTGTTTTATTGTTTGACAGAGAAACGGAAGAGTGTGGTAGATTGGTATTTTTCACCCGGACGCAGAATGGGGGTAGGCCAATCTAACTTATTGGGTGAGTCAGGGAATTTCTGTGTTTCCAAGCAAACGGCGTTACGGTAGCCATAAACAGCATTTTGCTTTCCTCGTACCGTACCGTCCAAGAAATTGCCGGTGTAGAGTTGCAATCCGGGTTCGGAAGTAAAGACGTTGAGGCAGATACCCGTTTCGGGGCAGGTGAGCATGGCGGCATGCGTCAAGTCGGCAAACGAGGTATGCAGCACGAAGTTATGGTCGTATCCGTGTCCGTTATGCAGTTGTTCATCGTTGGCATCGATGTCCTGACCTATCGGTTTGGGAGCCGTAAAGAAGTCAAAGGCGGAATGGGGATCAATGTCGCGTATTTCGCCGGTGGTCATAAAGGTATTGTCCACGGGTGTCATTTGTTCGGCGTTGATCCAAAGAATATGGTTCATGACTGAGCGATTGGCATTTCCGCTGAGGTTGAAGTAGGTATGGTTGGTCATATTGATGACGGTGGGTGCGTCTGTGGTACCGAAGTAGTTCATGCGGAGCGTGTTGTCGTCGGTAAGGGTATAGATGACACCTGCTTCTACCCGTCCGGGAAATCCGTTATCGCCGTTGTCTGACACGAGCGAGAGTCGCAACGTATGATTGTCTGTTTGTTCTGCGTCAAACACGCGGTATTGCCATCCGGTAGGTCCGCCGTGCAGCGTATGACCGAAATTGTTGGTAGCCAATTGGTAGGTTTGTTCGTCAATGGTGATTTGCCCCTTGTTGATGCGGTTGGCGTAACGTCCTATGCATGCGCCGAAGTCGGAAGGAATGGTGGCATAGTCCTCTACGTTGTCAAAGCCGAGTACTACGTCCTGCATATTGCCTTGTTGATCGGGAACGAGTATGGAAACGATGCGACCGCCGTAGTTGGTGATACATACCTCCATGCCTTTTTTGTTTTCGAGCACGAAGAGGCGTGTCGTTTTGCCTTGTTTTAGACTTTGGAATCGTGTCGGGTCTAATCCCGAGCGGGTGGTAGCGGCTTGACTACCTGCTTGAATTACTTGCCGGTTGGCATCGCGTACAGCCTGTTCGTTTACTTTCATCACTTTTCTGTCGTATGTCATTAGTCCGTTTACTTCTCCTTCCACGTCGGTGGTTTGTGTATATACTGCGGCGGCGAAACCTTCTTTGACCAAATGTTTGAGTTTGTCGCTGTAGCGTACATATTCTGCGGTTACTTCTTCGCTGCTATTGAAACGGATGTATCCCCAGTTGCGGCGGTTCCACCAGAGGTGGTCCTCCACCGGCCATCCTATGCCGCCGTATTCGCCTAAAACATTGACGCGTTCGGGGTCGTAGAGGAACATTTTGGGTTCGGGGTAGTGGTGCAGGTCGGTGATGTCGCCTACGTTGCGAAAGTTACCTCCGGAAGCCTGATTCACTAATCGTGTGGGGTCGTATTGGCGGGTAAATTCAACGACCTGCTCGGTATCAAATTGTCCCCACGCTTCGTTGAAGGGAACCCACATAACGACACATGGGAACGGGCGGCAGAAGTCCATTATTTCTTGCCACTCGTGGTAGAAATTGAGGATGGACTCTTCGCTTCTGTCCTTATCTGTGCCGCCCATGAAGCGTGAGTAGTCCCATTGGTTGCCCATATCTCCGGAGGGCATATCTTGCCAAACGAGCATACCGAGTTGGTCACAGTGGTAGTACCAGCGGGCAGGTTCAACTTTGACATGTTTGCGAATCATGTTGAATCCTAAATCCTTCGTTTTTTGTATGTCATATCGAAGTGCTTCATCGGTGGGGGCGGTATAGAGTCCGTCGGGCCACCAGCCTTGGTCTAACGGTCCGTATTGGAAGAGAATGCGGTTGTTGAGTTGCAGACGCCAATGTCCTTGTGTATCCTTTACGCGTGCTATTTTGCGCATAGCGGCGTAGGAGGAGATTTGGTCTATGTGTTTTTCTCCCCGCTTGAGGGTGATTTGCATCTTATAAAGGAACGGTTCTTCGGGCGACCAGAGACGGGCATTAGGAACATAGAGCAGTATGTCTTGTCCGCTGATTCCTCGACCGGAAGCAACCAGTTGGTTGCCGTCATAGAGATTGACATAGGCTATGTCTCCGTTTTCGTCAGCCGTATGCAGTTGTACGGTAAGCATTGAACGGTCTATATCTGCTGTGGCAACTATATCGATGATATGATTGTCTTGTATGGGTTCCATCCATACAGTCTGCCAAATACCTGTTACAGACGTGTACCAAATGGAGCGCGGATTGCTTACCTGTTTGCCACGGGGTTGGTAGCCGTGGTCGGTGGAGTCATATACGCGTACGGTCAGCACTTGCTTACCGCGTTGCAGGAATGGAGTGATGTCCATAGAGAAGGGGGTGTAACCACCTTCATGTGTGCCGGCTAATGCTCCGTTCACATACACTTCGGCGCGCCAATCCACGGCTCCGAAATGGAGCAGGACGCGGTTGTTGCGCCATGAGCAGGGAATGGTTATCTCGCGGCGATACCACAACTCTTGTCGGTCGGTCAGCACTCTTCCCACACCGGATAGAGCCGACTCTATGGCAAAGGGAACCAGTATGTCGCCGTCCCAACTTGTGGGTTCGGGCAGTCCTTTTTCTGTGACGGCATACTGCCACAGTCCGTTCAGGTTTTGCCATTGGGTGCGGCGCATTTGCGGGCGCGGGTATTCGGGTAGGGGGCATTGCGGGTTCACCTGTTCAGCCCAAGGGGTGGTAATCTTATCGCCGGCTATGTGCCATTCGGGCGACTGTGAACGGGTGTGGCAACCGGTCAGAACTACTACAAGAAACGTGCACATGGCACCTACAGAAACGGTGGCGCGGAACGTGCGTGCAAGAAGTTGAAGCAGAGATGTGTTCATATCTATATGGCTTTTAGTATAAGCGTTATTTGGCTGCCATAGCGGCTCGTAGTCGTTGGTTAGGCGTGGTATGGGCGGATTGTACCAACCCTCTTTGCCGAGCAAAGGTCGTCCAGTCTTTGGCGGTATGTTCCGCTGAGAAGGGAAGCCCTAATTGGAGGAAATGGCAGTAGGCTATTGCGAGCGCATCCGTTGCGTCTAAATGATGGGGGATTTGCTCAGGATGGAGGTGTAAGAATCGTTGCAGCATATCCGCTACTTGCTGTTTGGTGGAGTGTCCGTTGCCGGTGATCGCCATTTTGATTTTCATAGGCGAGTATTCATAGATGGGCAGGTCCTTGCTCAGGGCGGCGGCTATGGCAACGCCTTGTGCGTGGACTATCTTAATCATTGTCTGCGGGTTTTTGTCCACAAACTGTGTTTCGATAGCCAGACAGGTGGGGTGGTATTGGTCGATGAGGTCTTGCAGGAAGAAGAACTCGCGTTGCAGACGGGCATACTGACCGTCTAATTTGCGCACATCCAATACGTCAAAGGTTAGGGGAGTCGTTTTTTGTCGTTCCGTATCCAGTATGGCATAGCCCATAAGGAGTGTCCCCGGGTCTATTCCGAGGATACGATGGCTCGTAATGAGTTGATCCTGCATAGATTATTGGACGCGTAATGAAGGTTGTTTGCCTATGAGATACACATCTTCCCCGTCGGCGTGCATATAGTAGTATTCGCGTGCAAACCGTTCTAACGAGTCGGTGTTGCCCATGGTACGAATCTCTCGGCGACATTCGTTGATTTGTTGTTGAGTCTGCTCAATTTGAGCTTGCGTCTGCCGGATGCGTCTGCCTCGTTTGGCAAAACTGATGAGGCTTTGTTCGCCGGATAAGAGGAAAACAAACGTGAAAATAAGCAGTACAAGCACATACTTATTGAGCAGAAATCGGTGAATGAAATCGCGCCAATTGGCAGGTTTCTCGATGTGAAAACGGGGAATTTGCATTAGTATAGTACTATTTTTTGGGTCGTAGTTAATCCGTCCTGCGAGTTGAATATGATTAGGTAACATCCGCTCACGGCAGGCAGTTGAAGAGAGTGTGTACCGTTGCTTACGTTTCCTTCTGCGCATACTCGTCCGGCTGTGTCGATTAGGGTCCATGTTCCTTGTCGGTCGGACCGGATATTGACCACTGCATTTCGTGCGGGGGCTGCAGTAGGATAGACGAGGATGGGCTGATTGTGGTAGATGTTTTTGAGCGGTTGTACCACAAACGGACAAGATTCGATATAGTCTATTCCATTGACAGACAATGCCACAATTACCGTATCACCGGCGGTCATCAGCGGAGAGTAGAAGTACGGGTCGGTGCTTGTGATGTTCTTTTTAGGAATGCTCCAGCGGTAGGCAGTAAATCGGTAGCCTCCGTTGTATTTATCGTTAAGAAGGGCAATCACGTGGTCCCAGTTTTGCTCCATGATCCATGATGGGTATCGAAGGGTGAAGACGGTGTCGCTGGTTACGGTGCCGCAGGTGCCGCTGTAGTAGGATATACGTAGGCGGTAGTTATCCGGCTGCGTATAGGTCGTTCCTGTATGGGCGGGAATGGGAATGGCTATTTGTTGGGTGAAGGGTCGGTTGATTTGGTCGGTAAATCCGCGTTGGTAGGCTTTATCATCGAGGAAGCGCAGCGAATAGGATTGAGGAGGTGCTCCTGTGTATCGTGTACGGAGCAGCACTTCTTCTGCGTCGGCGCAATCGCTGATGACATCAATGGACGATATACGTGTGGAATCCACTACTTGCAGGTCGAAGAACGTGATAGCCGATCGTCCTGTTTGCATGTCGTGCAACGTATCCATAAGAGCCGTAGTGCGGTAATACCATTGGCGGTTATATTGCACGCTGTCTCCTTGGCAGATAGTATAACTGATCGTATCGTAGAGGGTTGGGATGACATTGAGTTGGAGGCGATATACGGAGTCAATGCAACCTTTCTTTAGATCGTAGGTATAGTCTTCGTAGTTTCCGGAAACCAAGTAGGGTTGGTTACGCCATATATAGGGTAGTTCATAGTCTGCCACATTGACGCGCATCGCTTCGGCGTAATTGCGAGCATAGACGGTGAGATTAAGCACGGTGAGCGAGTCGCAGCCGAAGCGGTTGTCGTTGATTAGACGGTGCGTGCCCGGGGTGGACACATATTTATTGCCAAAGAGAATGGAGTCGCCTTGGCAGATAGCGGCTGAAATGGTGTCAAACGACGGGTAGGCCGTATCTATTCGCACACGATATACAGAGTCCAAACCGAAACGTGTCCACTGTTCAAAGCGGTAGTAGCCGGCTTCTTGTATGTCGCTATTACCCAAGTGGAGCGTCTCGCCTACGCAGCGATAGATATGGTCTATCTCTGAGCACTTATTGGTGAGTTGGTAATGTATGCGGCGTATGCTGTCGCAACTGCACGACTTAGATTTCATCGTGTCGCTCACCATCACGGCTTGGTAGTATAGTTTACCGTTGTGGTGGATGGGGAACTCGTCGGGACATACCAGTATGGTGGTGTCGCTGTAATAGACGGGTTTGCCGTAGAGAGTCAGTTCGTATATACTATCGCATCCGGCGGTGGACAGCAGGCGGTCGTAATACACACCCGTATAATGCAGAACGGTGTCGTTCATGTGCCCGCGCCATACATACCCTTCGTTGAGGCAGAACGAGTCGCGCTGTTGGATATAGTAGGTCTGTCCTTTGCGTACTATATAGTGGATGATGCTGTCACATCCCCCGCGTTTGGAAGCAAGGGTGTCGTAGTAGTTACCTGGTTGCGTAATGATCTGACCGCGAATATGAAGGACATCATCGTTGCAAAGGGATAGTTGAATGACCGTTTCGGGGATACGCGGATAAATGACGAGGTGCGTCCATACTATATCGTAGTAGCCTAACGGGTTGAGGATGGTGTCTTTGAACAATGTGGATTCGCGGTATTCGCGTCCATGGTGTACGTAGGGGAACTCGGGCGAATTGTAACACATCGTTACGGTGTCTTCACGGAACGTATGGTAATAGACATGGAGATGAAGCCTTACGATGCTGTCGCACCCATAGGTCGTTTTGCCGCGCATGACGTATGTCCCCGGGAGGTAGTACTTGTTCCCGGCAAAGAGGTATGTCTCGCCGTCGTTGATGGTGTCGTAGCGGTCGATGCTCACGGTGGGGTGCGTATTGACCACATAGCGAACCACGCTGTCGCAGCCCACACGGTTGAGCAACGTGTCCAATATGACGCAAGGCGGTACATATTGTTTGCCTCGGAAATAGTAGGGTTCACCTTCGCAGGTATTGACGGTAACGGACACAACGGGCGAAGGTGTGCTTCGGTTGACGATATAGTGGAGTATGCTGTCGCAGCCCGAAACGGTGGAGGACAGAGTGTCATAGTAATTGCCGGCTTGGGTGATGATTCGTCCGTTGATAGACAATACATCGTCATTACACAGTGATACAGGCAGTACCGTCTCCTCTATACGCGGATAAATAAGCAGATGGGTCCATACTATACTATCATATCCATAGGGTGTAAGGAACGTATCCTTAAAGAACTCGGACGAGCGATACTCGCGGCCGTTGTGGATATAGGGGAAGTTCGGCGAGTCGTAGCACAAAGTAACCGTATCTTCGCGGAACTTGGGGTAGTACACGAACAGGTGCAACCTTACGATGCTGTCACACCCGTGCAGAGCCGTTTTGCCGCGCATTACGTAGGTGCCGGGCAGGTGGAGTTGTTTGCCGTCAAAGAGAAGCGATTCGCCGTCAATGATGGTGTCATACCGGTCAATGCTCACCGACGGATAAGCGTTGACCACATAGCGAATCACGCTGTCGCACCCCTGCTGGTTGAGCAGCGTATCGTGCAAAACGCAGGGTGGGGTATATTGTTTTCCGCGTAAGTAGTAGGGTTCGCCTTGGCAAGTGGCAACTTGGATGGTGGTTAACGGCGAAGGAGTGGCGCGGTTGACGATATAGCGAATGATACTATCGCAGCCCTGTCGAGTGGTGAGTGTATCGTCGTAGGTGTAGGACCGACCCGTGCAAGTCGTCATATACTCGGTGCGCAGATAGGCTGAATCCACGATGAGTCGGAGCGAATGGATAGAGTCTGCCCCTTGTACGCTTCGGTAAGTATGAACATAGTTGCCGGTGGAGTCAAGCGCGTCGCCCAACCATAGGTACGGCAAACGGTCGGAGCAGATGTGTATGGTATCGAAGAAGTGGTATCCTTCGTGTACGGTGAGGTATAGACGATAGACAATGCTGTCGCAGTCCACGAGCGTGGTGGAGCGAATGGTGTCGTAGTAGGTGCCGCTGGTGGTCAGGTTGCGTCCGTGCCACGGGTAGGTGCCACCGTAGTTGAGTTCGGCTTTTTCGTCCACGAAGGCAGTCTCAACGCGCGTCAGTACCAAGCGCACGATGCTGTCGCAACCTAAGCGGTTATAGAGTGTGTCGTAATACACACCGGAACGGGTGAGTTCTTTGCCTTTGAACGAGTAGAAATCGTCGTTGCAGATGCGTACCTGCTTGGTTACGAGGTCGGATGGCAATACGGTTAAGTGCCATTCGATGGTAGAGTCGCAACCGTGGATGGTGTTGAGATGTTCCTCAACTATATTGACGGTATCCGTGCGTGTTTGGTCTTCAAACACTCGGATTGACCCTAACCGGATAGGCATTTGTGAGGAACAGATGGTGGTGTCTAACCGTGTAATAGCCGTATCGCCGCGCACAATGACAAAGCGGTGAATGGTGTCGGCACCCACTTGGTTGCGATAGTCTCCTAATGTGTCATATACGACACCATCTACTTTCAGCGTTCCGTTCGGACACAAGTACAGGGTATCAAAGTCGGAGCAGTTGGCCACGGTCAGTTGGAGGGTGAATATGCTGTCGCAGCCCACCACGTTGACAAACGTGTCGGCTACAATAGTGTCTGTCCACAGGATGCGACCGCGCCATAGATAAGGCAGCGAGTCGGCACACATAACAACATCGGTTTGTTCGTTTTGTGAGTCCAATACCTCTAATTCGAGCATATACACCACCGAATCGCATGCCGCAAAGTTGTCGCCCGAATAGGGTACGTGGTCGGTATAGACGTTGGGGCGTGTCAGTAGTTGATTGCGCCATTCGTATTGCTCGTTGCTGCAAATAGCGGCTTTTTGGTAGATGGTATCAATAGCTTTTACATTGACGATGGTACGGCAGATGCTGTCGCAGCCGCCTTCCGATACATATACTTTGTCAAAAGTGCCCGATTGGGTAACAATGGAGTCATTGACAAGAATAAAATCGCCCTGACATATATCGTGGTACTCTACTGTCAGATAGGTCGGTTTGACCGTCAGATGGAGGATGAGCAGGCTGTCGCACCCTTTGACGGTAAGTAGCGAGTCGGTGTAAATACCTGTTTGATAGTAATTGCGTCCTTGCCACCGGTAGGGCAGTTCGCTTTCGCATACTACGGCATACGTACTGTCCATTTGTGCTTTTCCGACGGTCAGCCGCAGTTCGTATATACTGTCGCATCCGTTGATAGTAGGTAATGTGTCGAAATAAGAACCCTCTTGATAGCAGGTCTTACCGCGCCATGAGTAGGTCTCCCCTTGACAGATATATTTGTTTTCAACAAAATGATAATCAGGAGTAAAGTGAAGCACAACTTGCAGAATACTGTCGCAACCGTATTGATTGGTCAGTGTGTCGTAGTAGATACTCGATTGAGTAAACGTCTTGTCGCGATAGCGCAGGCTGTCGCCTTCGCAGCCGTATAGATGGATTGTTTGGCGGTTGTTTTGGCAGAGCGTGAGTTGATAGACGGAGTCGCAGCCATAGGCGGTTCGCAGCGAATCGTAGTATATGCCGGGTGTGGTCAGTTGTTTGCCGCGCCATAGATAAGTTCCTTCGGTCAGCGATCCTTTCTCTTGGAAGATATAGTTGGGAGCAGATTGAATGACAACGGTCAGTATGCTGTCGCAGCCGGTGCGTGAAAGGAGTGTGTCGTTGAATGTGGTAGGTGCCCAATAGGGTGTGCCGTTGTAAAGGACGGGTTCGTCTTTGCAGGTAAGGAGCGTGATGGTGGAGCGCGGAATGGTGTTTTGTACGGTAACGCGTACCCGCACGATGCTGTCGCATCCGGCTGCGGACAGGAGCGTGTCCACGTACTCGCCGGTTTGGTTGATTTCCAAGCCGTTGAACGAGTAACTCTCTCCCTGACAGAGATGTACCACGTGAGTAGTTTCGCGTTGCGGTACGATGCTCAATACGAGTTTAACGGTTGAGTCACATCCGTGTGCGGTTTGCGTGGTGTGGGAATAGACGCCTTCTTCATAGAGCCATGTGTCGTAGAAGAAGAACGAGTCGCCGACGCATATATTTTCATGTTGCTCCACGGTAAAGGTACTGCCGTAGTTGAGTACCAAATGAACGATGCTGTCGCACCCGTGGAAGGAGATGAGGGTGTCGGAGTAGTAGCCCGGCAGAGCGAGTTTCTTTCCGCGAAACAGCACGGTATCCCCTTCGCATATCTCGCGCCGAATGGTTTGCTCGGTGCTTTCGTACACCTCCAAGTGTAGCCGGAAAATACTATCCAGCCCTTTCGTTGATGTGCGTACCAGTTCGTAGTCTCCCGCTCCGTAGAACGATTCGCCTTTGTAGAAGTAGGGCAGGTCTTGCCGGCATATACCGGCATTCTCGTCGTGCTGATAGGCAATCGGGTTGCGCAGTGTCAGTTCGTAAACGGAGTCGCAACCTAATTGGGTGCGTTGGTAGTCGTAGTAGGTGCCGGCTGTTTTAAGAGTTTGTCCGTGCCAAGTCAGTTGTTGCCCTTTGGGCAGGATGATGGTGTCGTGGTAGTAATAGCTGGGGGCTTCGTTGACCACGATTCGATAAATACTATCCGGTTTGCCGCTTTGGCTGACGAGCGTGTCGTAGTACACGCCTTCTCGGGCAATCTCAATGCCTCGGTAGATAATGGATTGGGAGGGGCAAATTTGTATTTGCTCCACAATGAGTGTGTCTGCTGCGTGCATAGGTCGGGCTATAAGAGCCAATGCGCAGAGACTGAGTTGTAACAGCAGTATGAGGTTGTGTTTCATCGTTCTTCGGTTATTCATAGCATTGACATCCGCGGTGCCATGTGCCGGTGATACCTGTTCGGCTTCCGCCTATCATATATGTGAGTTTGACCCCAATCATAAAGGGTGCAATGCGTTTGTTGGTCGTTTCTGCCGAATAGTAGTAGGGCCTTACTTGCGGACGGGTAGCATCCTGATTGCCTTGTGCATCCAAATAAGGGAATGAAATATGCGGTGCGTTCTGACCCTTCGGTATGATAGAATTAAGCCCGTACTCAAAGTAGAAACCCACTTTGAGGATTTGGCAGTATAAACTTCGGGAGCGAATCGTAGAAAGTACGTCATATCCCAATTCGCCGATTACAGCCGCGTTGATATTCAAATCTACGGAATAATGGTCTGAATACGTGTAACTCTTATAGCCCAATTCTTCATAACTGACGGGTATGGATTGATATTTGTCGTAGGTTCCTTCCATTGAAAAACTGCCGCTTGTGTGAACGGATGAGCCCACGGAGAAGAACCCGACTTTGACACCGGCACCCGCGTAGAATCCGTTGTAGTAATACCCCATCAGCAGCGGAACTTCCACTTGCGAGAAATGCAGTTCGTCTCTCTGCGAGAAGTGGTAATATAGGTTGGCCTGCTGTCCGTAGGTGTCTTCACCGGCAACGGGACCGAAATCTATTTGTTTCATCGCGGCAGACGAAGTATGCCATGCCATTTGCGCGCCGAGACTCATCCAGAACTGGCTGCGTCGAAACTCGTAGCCGGCTCCTACCAATCCGCCTAAGTTACCTTGTGTGCTTACTTTGTCTATCTGTTCGTCCATAGCGGTGTAGCCCAAACCGCCTGAGAGGTAGAAGAAATGGTAGTTGTCTGCCTCTTTTCTTCGCCTTGTTTGGGCTTGCGCAGGACTGATTAGCCCGATTAAGTAGGCGGCTAAAAGCAACACCAGAAGACCGTTTATGCGATGGGAAAGAATGTTCATTATTGTTATATGACGTTTATAACTTTGTGGTTACGTTTTGTTAGCAACTCCATCAAGCGGCAAAAGTAAAGCAAATAAATCGTTCGTACAAAAATAATTTTCGTAATTTACGGATAACCCCTACATTTGCTGCCACTATGGTAGCACATAATACTTTCGGAACATCATTTTGTTTCACATCGTTTGGTGAGTCGCACGGAGCGGCCATCGGCGGGGTGATAGACGGGGTGCCTGCCGGTACGCTTATCCGTATGGATACGATTCGTCAGGCTCTTTTGCGACGCAGCGGTAAGGGAATGAAGGGAGTATCGCCTCGTGCGCAGCGTGAGGCTGATGAAGTGGAGTGGTTGAGCGGTGTGACGGCAGACGGGATTGCTTTGGGGACACCCATTGCTTTTCTAATACGTAACACGGATGCCCGCAGCGTGGATTATGAATGGTTGAAACATTCGTATCGTCCGGGTCATGCCGATTTGACCTATGAGCAGAAGTATGGTGTGCGTGACTATCGAGGCGGCGGACGTTCGAGTGCTCGCGAAACGGCTGCACGTGTGGTGGCAGGGCAGATGGCGCAGCAACTCTTGGCAGACCGTGGCGTATATATTCACGCCGAACTGCTTGCTGTAGGAACGACTACAGACCCTGAACGATTTGACGACTTGTTGAGGCAAGTGCAAGCCGCCGGCGATTCAATAGGCGGCATAGTAGGCTGTACCGTAACGGGGTTGCCTGCGGGGGTAGGCGAACCGATATTTGATAAACTGCCATCCCGATTGGCGGCTGCCATATTGAGTATTAACGGTTGCCACGGGTTTGACTACGGCTTTGGGTTCCAATCCTTATCGTTGCTTGGATCCGATCTCTATATGGCAGATAGTCGTCCTGCCGACCCGTTGTCCGAACAAGTACGGACAGGTGGCATCGTCGGCGGAATAAGCGATGGTACGCCTATCCGTTTTCGTTGTCTGTTCAAGCCGGCTGCTACCATAGGCAAGTTATACAAAGGGCGGCACGATGCTTGTATAGCTGTTCGTGCCGTTCCTGTGGTGGAAGCGATGACCGCTCTTGCGTTGGAAGACTTGTGGCAGAGAGAAGTCTAATCTTTCCTTTCTAAACAAACTACATTCTCTACGTGTTGCGTTTGCGGAAACATGTCCACGGGCTGAACACGGCTTACTTGGTATAGGTCGGCGAGCAGGTTGATATCCCGCGCTTGGGTTGCGGGATTGCAACTCACATAGACGATACGTCTGGGGGCGGTTTGCAGCAGGACGTGAATCACATCTTCGTGCATGCCGGCGCGTGGCGGGTCGGTGATGATGATGTCCGGACGACCGTGAGCTGCTACAAAGTCAGGGGTGAGGATATCTTTCATATCACCGGCGTAGAACCGAGTGTTGCTGAGTCCGTTCAGTGCCGCATTCGTTTTTGCATCTTCAATGGCTTCCGCTACATACTCAATGCCGATGACTTGCCGGGCTTGCTTTGCCACGAATTGGGCTATTGTGCCGGTGCCGGTATAGAGGTCATAGACCAGTGGCAGGTCTTTCGATTCGGCAGGGGCGGGTAAGTCTTCAAACGCAAATTGCCGAGCCACCTTGTATAGTTCGTATGCCTGACGTGTGTTGGTTTGGTAAAACGATTTGGGGCCGACTTTGAATTGCAGGTCTTCCATTGTTTCCATCAGGTGGTCCTGTCCGTAATAGAGAATCAGTTCTTGGTCGGCAATGGTGTCGTTCATTTTTTTGTTCACGCAATACCATAGGCTGACCACTTGCTCAAACTCGTTCTGTATGAGTTGGAGCAGTTGCAATCCTTTTTCGTCTATATCTTCCCCGAAGACGAGGACAACCATCATTTCTCCTTTCTGATTGGCTCGGAGTATGAGGGTACGCAGTTGACCTTCGTGGGTGTGTTCGTTGTAGAAAGTCATGCCCTGTTCCATGGCAAATTGGCGTACGCGGTTGCGCAGATGGTCGTTCACCTCGGGCATCAAGTGGCACGTCTCTATATCCAACACTTTGTCAAAGCAGTTGGGGATATGGAAGCCCAATCCGGGTTGGAAGGGGATGCGGGCTTGCATCTGTTTGGGGGTGAGCCAGCGGTGGTCGGCAAAGGTGAATTCCAGTTTGTTACGATAGGCGTATTCCTGCCGACTGCCCAATATGGGTTGTATGGGAGGAAGTTCCACTTTTCCGATGCGAGTCAGATTGTCTTCCACTTGCTGCTGTTTCCAACGGAGTTGTTCGGTGTAGGGCAGGATTTGCCATTTGCATCCTCCGCACATGCCATAGTGTTGACAGCGAGGTGGTTGGCGCAGTGGGGAGGGCTGAACGATACGCTCCACGCGGGCTTCCATGAACGAATGTTTCTTGCGGGTTACTTGCAGATCCACGCGGTCGCCGGGTATGCAATAGGGTACAAATACGACCACGCCGTCCACGTGGGCAATGGCTTTGCCTTCGGCAGCAATGCTTTCTATTTCGATGTCTTTCAGAAGCGGTAAGTTCTTACGGCTCATAGTAGGTTATGGTTGATTTAAGTAGTTGATACATTGTTTGTATAGTGTTGGGAAGTCGGTTGCGCTTTCCGGCATGAAGGGCAGTATGATGATTTGATGTGCCGTGCTGACGGCTGCGCCGATTGCGCTGTCGGCGTATCGTGCCAACCGTTGTCCTGCCATGACGGGTTCGATGCCATCCGGCGCCTCGCAAACGATACGTTGGTCGTTAGGGGTAACCGAAAGTTGGTAGGTTTGAGTAGGTTGATTAGGGAGTTGGAAGAAAATGCGTCCGCTTTGTGAGGCGCGCGGGGCTTTGAGGCGATAGTGCAGGGTCAGTTGTCCCCACATACGGACGGAGGTATCTTCTGCGCCGGAGGCGATGTAGGAGCCGCTGACCAGCAGTTTGCCTTTGTCTTGCAGATAGGCTGTGAGCCTTTCACGTTGCTTCTCGGACAAAGCGGCAATGCCCTCTGCCTGTTTGCCTAAGATAAGGTCAATGAGTTGCACTTGGGGCAATGTATCCCACGCGGCTATGGAGGTGCTGATGTATGACCATCCCAACTCTTGCAACTGCCGGCCGTGCAGGGTCGGATAGTCGAAAGTGTTTCCCACGGTGGCGATGTCGGCAAAGTCGTTGGCGCACATGCCGAATCCGCACTCGTCATCGCTTACCCACTGGTGCTGACGCTCGTAGTCCACCTGTTCGCCGATATAGGCTATTTCTTTGCCGTATGGAATGGCGTAGGAGTGCGGCACGATGCCTCCGAATAAACTGTCCGTAGCAAAGAAACGCGGTGCACTGACTTGCGTGAAGCCGTTAATAATCAGGGCTTGTTGTGAGTCGGATGGAGAGATATAGGCACTCAGTTGCTCGCTGCGAAGACTGATACCGCCTTCGTTTCCGGCTGCTACACAAAAATCGTAGCGTTTGCCGCGTGAAAGAGGGATATGCAGGTAGCGGGTGCTGCAACGTGTGCCGTTGTCCCAGTCTTTACCTTCTTCGCGGGTATAGACGATATAGTAGGTGGGGTGAGCGGTCGGTTCTAAGGTATCCACCCGTTCTTGCCACGACAGCCGGATAGAGTCGCCCTCTCGTTGCATGCCAAAAGCTTGTACGGGGAGCGGTTGTACGATGTAGGGTGTGCCGTCTTGTTGGTGCAAGAAACGGAGCATACCCTTGTAGATGGCGCGTGAGATAATGAATTTGGTGCGCGAGTCCAGCCCGTATCGCATGTCGTTGATATTCTGGTGGCTGAGCATTTCGATAAGCAGCGTGGGGACCTTGGGAATACGTGCTTCGGCATATCCCCCGTTTTTGAGTTCTCTTCGTGCCCAGTTCGGACAAATGGTGCGTTGCATGTCGCTCACTATTTGTGTCTGCACGAGGTCGGCGAGGTCGCGTCCGATCATTCGGCTGCCGCCTGTGGTGAATTGTTGTCCTCCCTCTTTGTCTTTTTCGGCATAGATAGCCAGTGTCCCTACTATGGAGTCGCCTCCCCGCACGCCGGCATCTGAGTGGACGGCTATAGCCATAGAAATGGGGATATGCAGGTTCTTCTGCATGTAGTTGACCCATCTGCCGCGGCTGACGAGGTCGTCCAAGTAGTCGCTTCGTTCTTTTTCGTAGGTATAAACGGTGTCGGGTAAGCCTTCATCGATGAGGCGGTAGCGGGCTGCTTCCATATAGCGGGGCGAACCGCTCGTGCCGATACCGCCGCCAATCTTAATCCCTTCGTGGGATAGGGGTAAATGTTTCCCCGAACCGTCTTGTATAGTCAGGTGATTGAGTAGCGAGTCCGGACCGAATGTGAAGGTGCCTACGTACAGCCACTGCTGACCGCCTATCTGCTGATTGACCAGAAAGGTGGTGGTTACCCCTTCGTGCATAACCGAGTATAAGGCTTTGTCACTTTGTGCCGGGCGGGCGGTATAGCGTATATAGAGTGCATATTGGTCTGTTTGAGGCATAGCTAATGAATGGGGCGTAGTGCCTTGCCGCAGGCTGATGCGTTCTTTGGTTTGTGTGTCCCGTTCGCGGGGTTGCAGTACCACTGCGCCGCTGTTTTCCAGCATCGGAACGAGGAAAGGCATCGTGAAAGACGATGTGAACAGGTCTTCCACGGTGGTCCATAGCCGTGCGCGTTGCCATATCCAGCGGTCTTCTTTTTCGTTGTAGTACTTGCCGTGGCTTCCCCAAAGGGCTATATGGTGTCCGTTTAATCCCTTTTTTGCCGTGTAGGGCGCATCCGGATAGGAGATGAGGGGGATAGCCGGTCGTATGGGACGCAATTCGGCATTTTGACGTGAACGAAAACGGGAGGTCAGCAGTTCGCTCAGTTCGTGCCCATCGCTGTATAGGCTCACTTTCCCCCGTTTATCGCCTCTGACCCACAGACTGACTTGTTCGCGCAAGGCTTGCAGTTCTGCGGGGCTGAACGATACATAACTCAATACGGGATTGGTGCGTACTTCAATCCGTTCTCCTTTCTCGCGACAACTCTTCACTTCTACTATACCCACATCGGCATATTGCTTGACATAGACGGTCAGCGAATCGCTCAGCCGTTGCAGTTTTTGGGCAGACAGACTGATTGTCGCCGCTAAAAATAGGAATAAGATTATCTTGTGTTTCATGATGCAGTTGTATTGCCTGACGGTTCTATTCGCAGGGGTCTATGTCGGTTTGTATGATTGCGTTTCTTCCCTCTTTGGTATGGGTCAGTTGGTTGAGTTCATCGCGCAGCAGTTGGCGGGCTTTGCCAAATGAGCCGGATTGCTCGATACGCAGTTGGATGGTGCGCAGGTGGTAGTTTTGCAGACGGGTAATAGACGGTTGCATGACGCCTGAGCAGCGTGTGCCGAATATCTCTGCCAAACGGCTTTGCAACCGATTTGCGGCTTGCAAGGCTTTTTCCTCCGCTTTGTGCTTGACGGTCAGCGTAATGAGATGGGTGAAAGGAGGAAAACGAAATTGTTGCCGTTCCTCCATTTGCCATTGGTAGAAGCGGTCGTAATCGTGCGCTTGTAAGTGCTGAAAAATAGGGTGTTGCGGGTCAAAGGTTTGTAGAATAACTTCCCCTTGTTGCCCTTTTCGTCCGGCTCTGCCCGCTACCTGTTCCAACATCTGGAAGGCGCGTTCGTAACTGCGGTAGGAGGGTTGGTTGAAGAGTGAATCGGCATTGAGCACTGCCACCAAACTTACATCATCAAAATGCAACCCTTTGCTGACCATCTGTGTCCCAATCAGGATGTCTATCTCGTGGGTAGAGAACGAACGGATAATATCTTGATAGGTTTCTTTTTTGCGGGTTGAGTCAAAGTCTAATCGGGCTACTCGGGCTGTGGGAAAGAAGCGGGCGACTTCGTCCTCAATCCGTTCGGTGCCGAATCCGTGTACGTGCATCTGGCCGCCACATTCGGGGCACGCAGCAGACACGGGCATTTCGTAGCCGCAGTAGTGGCACTGTAGGTATTGTCCCCGCAAGTTGCGGTGAAGGGTCATGGACACATCGCATGACGGACAAGAAGGTACGCGTCCGCAGGCAGTACATTGGATATAGGGCGCAAATCCGCGCCGGTTTTGGAAAAGAATAATCTGCTTGTTTTTTTGCAGTTCCTCCTCAATACGGGCTACGAGCGGGTCGGAGAAATGTCCGTACATCTCTTTGCGGTGGTATTGTCTGTTGAGGTCAATGAGGGTGATGCGCGGGAGTTGCAGTCCCTGAAATCGCTCGTTCATACGGCTCAAACCATATTTGCCGTTTTGCACGTTGTATAGCGTTTCGAGGGCAGGTGTAGCCGTGCCGAGCAGTACGTGGGCGTCCATCTGTTCGCCGAGCATAATTGCCACCGAGCGGGCATGATAGCGCGGAGCGGGGTCTTGCTGCTTGTAACTCGTTTCATGCTCTTCGTCCACAATCACCATCCCTAATTGGCGAAAAGGCAAAAAAACAGCCGAGCGTGCCCCAACAATCAGTTGTCCCGTTTGGGAAGTAGGCGGATTTAATATGTGTCGGTAGGTCTCGGCGCGCAGGGTGTCGCTTACTCGCGAATGATAGACAATCAGCCGGTCGCCGAATACGCTTTGCAGCCGGTCGGTCAGTTGGGTGGTCAGCGCAATCTCCGGAACCAAATAAAGCACCTGCTTGCCTTGCTGCAACTGCTTTTCAATGAGGTGGATATACACTTCCGTTTTGCCTGATGAGGTAACGCCGTAGAGAAGGGTAACCCGTTTCGTTTGCCACGCTTGCAAGATATCCGCTTTGGCTCGTTGCTGCTGTTCGGTGAGGGGTGAAGGCTGCTTCAATTCTCCCGTGAAGTGGGGCAGGCGGACTCGCCGCCGTGCTGTAGGTTGAAACGAGTATTGCTTATCCAAGACCTTGCGGGGCAGGGCTGCGGCTAATACATCGCCGATAGGGCATAGGTAGTAGTCGCTGATCCATTGCCACAGACGCAGTTGTTCGCAGGTAACAACGGGCATCGTATCCAGCGGGGCGATAATCGGTCGTATATGGTCGGCTTGAAGGGGAGCGGGTAAGTCTGTATGCAGACGACGGACGATGCCTGTCATCTGTTTTTTGACAAGGGGAACAACTACTCGCATACCTGCTTCTACCTGCATACCGTCGGGCACGGAATAGGTATAAGTGTCTTGGATAGCGAGGGGTAATATGACATCCGCATAGAGGCTCATTGCTCGGCTTTCATGTAGCAGTTGCGGCAGAGGGGCTCATAACTCTCCGTCTCGCCCAGCAGTACGCGCTTGTCGTTATGCACCAAGCGGTGGCTTACCCATGCCAAGTCGCCGCAATGTACGCAAATAGCATGTGTCTTATACACATCTTCCGCTACTGCCATTAGGGCGGGCATAGGACCGAACGGCTCGCCGCGGAAGTCCATGTCCAGACCGGCGCAGATGACGCGAATACCCCGTTCTGCCAACTGTTTGCACACATCAACTATGCCCATGTCAAAAAACTGAGCCTCGTCAATGCCTACCACGTCTATATCGCCTGCCAAGAGCAGGATGTTCTGACTCGAATCCACCGGCGTAGAGCGGATGACGTTGTGGTCGTGGCTGACCACATCCTGCTCGCTGTAGCGAACATCGATGGCGGGTTTGAAAATCTCCACCCGCTGTTTGGCAAACTGTGCCCGTTTCATGCGGCGAATCAGTTCTTCCGTCTTGCCGGAGAACATGCTCCCGCATACCACTTCAATACTGCCGCGTCGGCGCGCAGGACCCTGTGTATCTCTTTCGTTAAACATATATATATAGCTTGTTATATCTTTTTCATCTAACCATAAGCCGTCATCACGGCGTGGGCGTTGTCTTCTTTTTGCTTTTTTTGTTAATTTTTTGTAGTTTAATGAAAATGCTTTAATTTTGCACCCAAAATATCGGACGTGTTCCGATTAATGGACTGGGGTGTCCCCGGTTGGAAAGAGTTATTGGGTTCAATAACTCTTTTTTATGGCAGTATCTTTATACCTAAAATCTTATCGCCGGATGTGTAGATATTTTTCTTTATGATATCGTATGCCAAATTCGGCTCATGCTCATCTAATAAATGGCGAGTTATCGGGTACGCTACCAAGTCTGCCAACTGCAAACCTATGATATTGGCTTTTTTAGGCAATAATGCAAAGGAAGATGCATAGTTACATATTCTTTGCGGCGTTACCCAATATGTCCCCTTTTGCAATAACTCATTGTAAAACTTTGACAGATTAGCATCTTCTTTCTTACCTCGTTGCTCCACTATTGTTTGTAATTCAGTGACTTGAGAAGACGTCTGCTCATCCAAACAAAAAATAGCACGCTCTATAACAAACGATAAAGATTGTGCATATACATCGTTATATTTGCCGAATTTACGAATATAAGGTTCTTTCAATATTGAGCAACTGACAATAATATAAATGCCTTCTTGAGATAAGATTATATTCAGGGCTTCATAAAATCGTTGCTTGACATTCAAATCAAATAAGATTTCAAAACCCTTTTGACATTTGCGAATGTCACGTGAGTGAAGAATCACATATTGATGTCCCCCAAAATAGTTTTTTAATTCTCTTACTTGTTCTTGCAACAGTCTATCCCTATCTTCGCGAACTAATATACCGCATAGGGTAAATATTGGAAATTGGGAATCAAAATTACTTAAATTTTGGTCTCCACATTCGTCAATGTAAAGATTATAAACTTGCTTCATCTTACTACCGATACTAAATTTTGGTACATCTTAAACAACTCTGCCACGCACTCGCTTTCAGTCATCTTCGGCGAGAAGCCATACGCCGCCATCACGGCGCGGTCGTTCTCTTGGTGGGCACGGCGTAGTTCAGGGGGCATCGTCAATTCATTATATAACTCAGCAAGTGAACAGTCGGGATAAAGAGCACGGGCATCAAGTATGGCTTGGGCGGTGGCTTCAATTTTAGCGCGTTGCTCTTCTGTTGGTTCGCACCACGGGAAGTTGTTATATACGATATTAGCGGAATATTGATAACGTGTTTCCAATCGCCCTGCTACTATCCTCATCCAAGCGTTATGCACATTGGAAATAAGCACACCAAAGGCATAGAGCGTGGCGTTGGGAATTATTAGAGCAGAGCCGTTAATGATTGTTTTTTTACTTACAAATGAGATGGGTATATACCTGCGTGTTTCGGATGATACTTTCGGCACGACAAGCATATCGGTGTCGGGTTGTCTGATTTCTCCGAACAGATATGGTGTGTCAGCCGCTTTGAGTGTCTGCGGTCGGTCGGAGGAGAGGCGGAACTGCTTGGTCTGCTCTATTCGATGCATAACGAACTTGCTTTGTAACATTTCTTGGGGTGATATGCCCTGTAGCCACAAGCACCAGCGTTTGGTATTTTTTATCATTTCAGCACCACCTGCATAGGGGCGGATGAAACGCTCGTTATGCGGGTTCTCGTTCAGCAACTCGGCTACATCTTCTTCGTCAAGAATAAGGTGTCCATCGTCAATGGGCATACTGCCATACATCATTTGCGGTACATCACACAGAGGCTTGGTGCGGTTGCTGATAAACACATTCGGTGCATCAAGCAGATAGGCATTGATATTCTTGGCGGTGATGACTTGGTTATCGCTGAGGTAGATGAGTTTTTTGTATCCCTTCGGTATCCCTATAGTATCCGTATAGTTGGAAACCGCACTCGGGGACGAGTGCGTACCCACCGAGAAACCTATAATCACACAATGCACATGCGCCTTAATGTCGGCTTCGCTGTCCCAACGGAAAGTGCGGTAGGCAAAGTCTATCTGCAAGCCATAGTGTTCTTGTAATGGCTGCCATAGTGTGGCTACTTGCTCGCCTTGTGTGATTGAGTTAGTACTAACAAATGCAGCGTGAATATTTTTATTACTCATTTGCATTAACTCAATCGCTTTTTTGTACCAACAAGCCACATAGTCAATGTTTCCTATACCTTTCCACCTTTTGCCAAAAATATCAAACACTTCTTCTTTTTGTGCTTTACTTTGCTCTTTTTTACCCACAAACGGCGGGTTGCCGATGATATAGTCGGGGTAGTTTATTCGTCCACAATTATTATCTTTCTCCAATTGATGACCAATTGATGGCAATTGATGACCAAACAGCCTCTCCCAATCCATTCGCAGCGCATTCCCCTCCACGATATTGGCGTTCGTCTTGAGCGGCAGGAAGTCCATCGCTTTGCCCGCAATCGCAGAGGTCTGTTGCATCATCTGGTTCTCCGCTATCCACAACGCCGTCTTGGCTACCGTGCAGGCAAAGTCGTTGATTTCTATGCCATAGAACTGACTGATATTCACCTTTATCAGCGTGTCAAAAGTCAGGATGTTCGCCCCGCCGTACATAGCCTGTATGACCTCATTTTCCAATCGGCGTAAGGACAAGTAGGTCTCTGTTAGAAAATTACCGCTGCCGCAAGCAGGGTCAAAGAAAGTAAGTGATGCAAGTTTGTCTTGAAAGGCTTGCAACAGTTGGCGCACTTGAAGTGAGGTTGCCCTCGTCCGCATTATCCCATCAAACTCCGCACGCAAATCGTTCATAAAGAGCGGGTCAATGACCTTGTGGATGTTCTCAATGCTCGTATAGTGCATACCGCCGCTACGACGGGTCTCAGGGTTCAAAGTCGATTCAAACACCGCTCCGAAGATAGTCGGACTTATCTCGCTCCAGTCGAAGTCGGCAGAGGCTTTTTCAAGCAGCAGTTGCTTGAGTTCTTCGGTGAATTGGGGAATGATGAGGGTATTTGACACACGCCCCCCGTCCCACTCTAACTTAGAGGGGGAGTTAAACAACCCGCCATTCACATACGGGAACGCGGCGAGGTCCTCGTCCAAATACGGGTCGCGCTCGCTGAGAGGGGTATCAAGCACCTCAAAGAGGCGCATTAAGGCACTGCGTATCTGCGATGCTTTATAGTTGGCAAGATAGTCGTGAAAGGCAGTACGTGATTGGAACAATCCCGAATCTTCGGCATAAAGGCAGAACACCAACCGCACGCATAGTATATTAAGGCTGCGGAGGATGTCTGCTTGGAGCGCGGTCGTCTTGCCCGCACTTTTTTCGGATGCGGACGGAGACATCCGCGTTCCAAGCGTGTATTGCTCCAACAGTTTATCGTAGATGATACCCACCAACTCGCCCGCCTTCACCGACACTTCCATCTCGCGTTTCAAGTGGTCATTGCCTTCATCCACAAGGAACTGCAAGCGGTAGTATTCATGCTCTAAATCTTTCAGCAATATCTTTTGCGGCTCGCCGTTGGGCTGCTCCATATCATGCACCCGAAACTCGCGGAAATTGCAGGTAACAATCCATCGCGGACGCTGCGAATAGGGCAACTCCGCCGCATAGCGTTTGGCTTGCTGGAAAGGATTCAAGAGCGAGCCGTCCGACTGGCGGATAGGCGCACCGAGGTCTTTCTCTACGGACTTCTGCTCAATCATCACGTGCGTGCGGGGGATATAGGCATCGATGAACGAAGTATGGTCGAGGTGGACTTGCTGCTCAAAGTGCAAAAAATCAGACGGGTGCTCGATTCCGAATATTTCGGTTAGCAGTTCCGTCCAGAATATTTGGCTCTCGCCTTTCTCATAACCTTTGCCTTTCCATCTGTCGGCAAACTCGCGTGCGGCTGTTGTCTGTTGGGTAGCGGTCATATTGTAGGGGGTAGATTAGCGTTGAGGCTGTGAAGACGATTCTTTCAGGTCCTGTACACGCATTTGGAGGGTAGTTCGGTGGTTGAACGTGTTCTCCTCTAATGAATAACATACATCTACTGCGTTGCCGTTTTGCAAGTAGGGAGCCCAGTCGCCTTTGTTGAACGCTATCCCTTCGATAGCTACTCGCGTGTCGGTCAGGTCAATATGCAGATGTTCGCCCTTTCCCACACGGCGCGTATAGCGGTTGTTAATCAGTTGGCGGGTAACGAATGTAGGACGGGGATTGTCCGGTCCGAAAGGTTCGAGATGGCGAATGATTTGGTAGAATTGCGGGGTGATGTCCGTCAGCGCAATTTCTTGTTCGATATGAATGGTAGGCTGCATTTGCTCGGGACGTATGGTGCGGCTCACGTAGTCTTCCAACCGTTGTTTGAACTCGTCAAGTCGGTCAATAGGCAGCGTAACCCCTGCTGCAAAAGCGTGTCCGCCGAAGTGGGTGAGCAAGTCGCGACACGAGTCAATGGCGTCGTAGATGTTGTAGCCTGCCACCGAGCGCGCCGAGCCGGAGATAAGCCCTCCTTCGGAGGCGGTAAGAACGATAGTGGGGCGGTAGTAGGTCTCAATGAGTCGGCTGGCGGCTATGCCTACTACGCCTTTGTTCCAATCGGGTGAGAAGACAACCGTAGTATGCTTGCGGTCGTTGTCAGGGTCTTGTTGCAGCAGTTCGAGGGCTTCTTGAGCCACTTTGTCTTGGAACTGTCTCCGTTCGGAGTTGTAGGTATTGATGTCTTGCGCCTTGGCTTGTGCTTCGTTCTCGTTGTCCGTGATGAGTAGCGCCACGGCTTCTGAGCCGGAGTGAATTCGTCCGCTGGCGTTGATACGCGGACCGATCTTGAACTGCAAGTCTTGCATCGTTACCACCTGACCGGCTATTCCCGCTACTTCCATCAGACTCTTTACACCTGTCAGCGGGTTCGTATTCATGCCTTTCAGTCCGAAGTAGGCTAACATGCGGTTCTCGTCGGTCAGAGGCATAATGTCCGAGGCAATGGACATAGCGAGGAGTTGCAGGGCAGGTTGCAGTTGTTGTTCGTCTTTGCCTTCGCTTCTGAGCCATGCTTGCATGAATTTGTAGCCTACCCCGCACCCCGATAGTCCTTTGTACGGGTAGGGACAGTCTTTGCGTTGGATATTGAGTACGGCAACGGCATCGGGTATGGTGTCCCCCGGGGTGTGGTGGTCGCAAATGATGAAGTCAATATGGTGCTTAGCGGCGTATGCCACTTTGTCCATTTCTTTGATGCCGCAGTCAAGCGCAATGATAAGAGTGCATTGCTGCTCAATAGCGTAGTCCACGCCTTTGTAGGATATGCCATATCCTTCGGTGTATCGGTCGGGGATATAGTAGTCAAGGTGTTGCACGTATGGGCGTAAGGTACGATAGACCAACGATACGGCTGTGGTGCCGTCCACATCATAGTCGCCGTATATGAGGATGCGTTCCTGTTGTCGAACGGCTCGGGTGAGTCTTTCTACGGCTTTGTCCATATCGCGCATCAGCATCGGGTCGTGCTGTTGGCTGAGCGAAGGACGTATATAGGCTCGTGCCGCTTCGGCTGAACGGATGTTGCGGAACACGAGCAAACGTGCCGAGGCTTCGCTGATATGCAGTTCGTTGCTCAATCGGCTACAAGTCTCTAACGCTTCTTCGTCAGGCTGCCATATTTGCCATAGGGATTCTTTCATACGAATTGGAAGCGGTCGGCATCTTTCCAAAGGGGCAGCACGTGCCGGAAATGGTGCAACTTGTCGATATCCAGTTCGGCAATACGTGTTCCTTGCTGGTTGTTGGCAAAGTGAACCAATGGGTTAAGATGGGTATCGTATGCCACGGAATGGCCGTTATAGTGCAGTCCTAATCCGTCGTTTCCCACCGGATTGGCGGCACATATATAGCACTGGTTCTCTGTCCCCCGAGCGGCAATGAGTGCGTTCCAGTAGTTGATGCGCACCTCAGGCCAGTTGGCGCTGACCAACAGCACATCGTAGTCATAGCCCGATTGATTGCGTGCCCATACGGGGAACCGCAGGTCGTAGCAGATGAGCAGACGCATACGAACTCCCTTGTATTCAATCACCGTTCGTTCGTTGCCTGCCGTGAAGAAACGGTCTTCGCCCCCGTGAGCATACAGGTGGGCTTTGTCCACAAAGGTGGGCAGATCGTGCGGGCGAAGGAAGAAACCGCGGTTGTAGAGTTGGCGTTGCTCTTGTTCGCTTTGGTTGAGGTGTGTGGTCGTTATCTCCTCGCAGATAAATGAGCCGCAGATAGCCACTCCCGTTTGGTCTGCTGTTTGTTGCAGGAGTTGCATGGTTCGTCCGTCGGTCGTTTCTGCCAGTTCGGGTTGGTCGGTGCAGAATCCGGTGGAGAACATCTCGGGCAGCAACGCCATATCCGCTTTGCCTTTCAGGCGGCGGATACGGCGTACGGCTGCTTGCAGATTGGCCTGTTTGTCAGCCCAAACGATAGGGTATTGGAGAATGGCTACTCGGAACATACCTTATTTGACCTTATTATTCTCTTTGGCAGGTTTAGCGATGGATTCGCGCATAGCCGTGTCGGCTTGCATGTTCTGCATACGATAGTAGTCCATAATACCTAAGTTGCCGGAGCGGAAGGCTTCAGCCATGGCTTGCGGTACGAGGGCTTCTGCCTCTATCACCTTGGCGCGGGCTTCTTGGGCTTTAGCTTTCATCTCCTGCTCGTTGGCGATAGCCATTGCGCGGCGCTCTTCGGCTTTGGCTTGGGCTATGTTCTTGTCCGCATTGGCTTGGTCCATTTGCAGTTGGGCTCCGATGTTCTTACCTACATCGATGTCGGCTATATCAATACTGAGTATCTCAAATGCCGTACCGTCGTCCAACCCTTTGGAAAGAACGAGTTTGGAGATGCTGTCGGGGTTTTCCAAAACGGCTTTGTGGGTCTCTGCCGAACCGATGGAACTGACTATACCTTCGCCTACACGAGCCAGTATGGTGTCTTCACCGGCACCGCCGACCAGCCGCTTGATGTTGGCGCGAACCGTTACGCGGGCTTTGGCTATCAACTGGATACCGTCTTTGGCAACGGCTGTTACGGGCGGCGTATCAATCACGCGCGGATTAACCGACATCTGTACCGCCTCAAATACGTCACGACCGGCAAGGTCAATGGCGGTGGCCATTTGGAAAGTGAGGGTAATGTTGGCTTTGTTGGCACTCACCAGAGCATGAACCACACGCTCTATGTGTCCGCCGGCAAGGTAGTGAGCCTCCAAACCGTCGCGACGAACATCCTGCAAACCGGCTTTGTGAGCCTCAATCATGCAGTTGACAATCTTGGTGGGGGGCACCTTACGGATACGCATCAGGAATAGTTGTACCAACGAAATGCGCACACCGCTCACTTGGGCGTTAACCCATAGCATGAACGGAACATAGTAGAAGAAAATGCACACTACAACAAATAGCAGTGCCACAACGATGATGTTGAAAATTTCCATAGTTTGTAAGTTTTGTTAGGTTGTTATTTATGTGTTTCTGTTTTTGATGCTGTGTTTGTATCCGGCTCTTTTTTTGCATCTTGTTCCATCATCTGATTCATGTGTTTGCCCGCCTCTGGCATTTCCACGCTGGAGTTGATGGACGTGTCCAGCCCCATTTTTTCCAGGGCATGGCTGCGAAAAAATAGATAAACAGCCACTGCGGCAAGTGCGATACAAGCGATTAATGTGATTTCACCTGCACATGGATAAACCGGATTAAGTTTGACGTAGGCTACTATGACGGCTCCTACGAGCGAACCGAAGCCGGTGATGCCTGCCACTCCGAAACCGGGCAGCAAAAACAGCTCCGCCACCAGCAATAGCACGCCTGTCACCATCAAGAAGATAACTAATAGAATGCTGAATGTCATATTTTTAATGATTTGAATGAAAAAAATGTGTCTCACATCTGTTCTGCCCGCAAAGATACCTCGTTTGACCTATCTATGCAAGCATATTCTAAAAATCTGTCCAGTTGTTTTTGTCCAGTACGCGGTAGTTGATGGCTTCCCATATATGGGGTTGCTGTATGCGTTCGCTTCCGTCAAGGTCGGCTATGGTGCGTGCCACTTTCAGTATGCGGTCATAGGCGCGGGCAGACAGACCGTTGCGGGTGATGGCTTGTTCCAAAAGGGTGGTGCCTTCTGCATCCAAGCGGCAGTACTGGCGAACCATCTTGGAGGTCATTTGGGCGTTGCAGTAGATGGTGGTACCCGTAAAGCGCTGTTGCTGTACGAGCCGCGCTTGTATGACGCGTTCGCGGACTGTCTCGCTGGATTCGCCGGGTTGTTGCTTGTGGAGCACCTCAAAGGGAACGGCTTGTACATAACATTGTATATCTATTCGATCCAACAGCGGACCACTGATACGTCCTTTGTAGCGTTGTATTTGTGACGGCGTGCAGGTGCACGTATGTTGCGGATCGCCGTAATGACCGCAAGGGCAAGGGTTCATGGCTGCCACCAACATGAAGGAAGCGGGATAGTCCACCGTCTGTTTCTGACGCGCCACCACGATGTGCCGATCTTCCAAAGGTTGGCGAAGTACTTCTAATGTAGCGCGTTTGTATTCAGGCACTTCGTCCAAAAAGAGTACTCCGTTGTGTGCAAGGCTGATTTCTCCCGGACGCGGATTATTCCCGCCGCCTATCAGTGCCACATCGGTTACCGTGTGGTGGGGTGAGCGGAAAGGCCGGTGGGTAACTAACGCCTGATTAGGAGGTAACAGCCCGGCTACCGAGTGGATAGCGGTCGTTTCTAACGCTTCGTTCAGCGTAAGGGGGGGCAGGATGGTAGGAAGTCGTTTGGCAAGCATCGATTTGCCGGACCCCGGAGGACCAATCATCAGCATATTGTGCCCGCCCGCTGCGGCTACCTCCATGGCGCGTCGCATCTCATATTGTCCACGTATGTCAGCCATATCGTCCGATGCTGCATAATTATTGCGCAGAAACTCGTCTTCCAGCCGAATGGAAACAGGGTCTATCTGTTGCTCGCCGCGAAGGAAGCGAACCACCTCCATAAGCGTTACGGCAGGTATGACCTCCAGTCCGTCCACCACGGCTGCTTCTTTGGCGTTATCGGCGGGAACAATGACGCCGCGATAGCCGTTCTGCTTGGCGCATAAAGCCACAGGCAGTACCCCGTGTACCGGCTGTAAGGTGCCGTCTAACGACAATTCACCCAAAAGCAGGTAGCGGTCCAGCAGGTTGGTTTTCAAGTGTTCAGATACACACAATATACCTATGGCAAGCGGCAGGTCAAATGATGTCCCCTCCTTGCGCAAATCGGCAGGTGCCATATTGATGGTCAGTTGCTTTACGGGCAGGGTAAAGCCGTTGACTTGCAAGGCAGAGCGTATGCGGTCGCGACTCTCCTTCACGGCAGTGTCCGGCAAACCGACTAATACAAAGTCGGTACCCGCCACGGCGTGCATCTCTATGGTTACCAATTCCGCCCGTATGCCGCGAACGGCTGCGGAAAAACACTTGATGAGCATATTCAATCTGTTTTTTTCTGGTTCTTTGTTTTCTTTCTGCCAGCCGCTTGGCTGTTTCGTTTGCGTTTGGCATCCCCCGGATTGAAGTCGTGCCGGAACAGCAGTCCTATACCCTGTACCGTGTTGGCTTGCTTGAGCGAGTACTTATCCACCGTATGCGTAAAGCCCTTCACGCGCAGTTTGCCGTCTTCGGTGAGTTGGTATTCCACATCCACATCGCCAAAGAAAGGACGATTACTCAAGTCGTTGTAACGATAGCCTACATTGCCGTTGATACTCAGTCGATTGATGGGATGTACCTGAAATTGTGTTTCATATTCTTGCGAGGCCGTGGAACCCTCACCGTCGGTGCGGAAGTTGAAGCCGATAGTTACTACGTCGGTCAGGCGGGACAGCCACGAATTGATTTGCCCCGTAACGGTGGAGGACAGGAGCGAGTAGGTGTCGTTGGCTCCCGTGGAAGCCGTTTGCAAGTATTCGGGAGTGAAGAACCGATTGAAAACCAGCAAGTAGATCACTTGTCGCATCAGCATCTCGTCGGAGTTTATCACCGACTTGACTTGGGACGCCACCGACTCGTCCGATTGGGGCAGGTCTATGCCGAAACGAAGGACAGGGTCGTTCAGGTTGTCGGTCAAGTAGATAAGACATTCCACGGGTACTGAAGTGCGGTCGGTAGTGAGTTGGGATGCGTCCGAGCCAAATAGGTCGCGCAGGGAAGCCGTTACTTTGTATTTCGCCGTTACGTCCAAAACGGGTGTCAGCGGGTTGCCGCTCCATGTAACGGACGAACCGTCGGCTATCTGAAAATCGCGGTGTATGATATTGGCTACCGAGTAGGAGAACAGACCTTGCTGCAATCGGTAAGAGCCATACATCTTCACATCGGACGGCACCGTCTCCCAACGCAAACGTATATCCCCTTCGCCCTGACCCGATATGCCGTTGCCCGAACGGGAGTCAAACAGCAGATGAACGGTGGCAGCGGGTGTAACGGCAAGATTGAGATTCATCACAAACGGATTGCTTTTGGTCTGTGGTAATGCCGGTTGAGTGATGACCGAGGCGGGTTCGTCCTCCTCTTCTTCGCTCACAAATTCAATAAAACTGTTGTCCGCCGCTTCGGAAGCCACTCCGGTGTTGAAATAGAAGTCCGACTTGCCGCGCGTAGTGGCTTCGGCATCCAAGTGCGTACCCGTTTGTTCATCGCCGTACAAGTGTGCATCCCCCGAAGCATACACCTTGCCATATACGCGCTGTTGGGCGGAATAGGGTAGGTTAAGAACCATCATGTCCTCCACCTGCATCGTGAGGTCGTATGCAAAGTCCATAAAACGGCTGTGTGTTACCCGACCGTTCAAGGTTCCGTAATGATGCTCGTCATCCCGAACCCGTATGGTAGGAAAAGCAACATAGGTGGTATCGATCAGCACGGAGTCGGTAAACGTATATCTCACGCCGGTAACAGGAACCGTCAGATGGGCATCTTTGCCGAATAAACGGGCACGTACCCATGTGTTGTGGCGGCGACCATACACGCCCAACCAACCATATCCTCTGCCACCTACGTCCTTCAAAATGTGCTTCGTCCAATGGTTAACCAAGTGAAGGTCAGCCGAATCCAATTGCATGTCCAATTCCCAGTATTTTTCTGCCGGAATGACCTTGCCGTGCAGATCTACGATGGTGCGATTGTCTTGTTGTGCAATAGCGTCAATGCGGATTTGTTTGTTCTCCTTGTCTAACGAGGCGGTGGCATTCAGTTCGCCGAGTAGTGTTTCGTTGAGATACCCTTTGGGCATGTGCACTTTGGCTTCCAACATAGGCTCGGAGAATAAGGAAAAGAGCGTTACGGCACCTGTGATTTGTCCGTCGGCAGTAATGGCGCGGTCTAAGTCAAAATTGCGCATGATGTACGACAAATTCACATTCTGCATATCAACGCGAATGGAGTCGGTCATACGGGTGGAAGCCGTACCGTTAGCACGGACATATTGGGTAGGACTTCGTAGGTCAAAGCCGCTGATGGTAAGAGCTGTATCTGCCGCAGCGTATTCTACGTGGGCGCGCTGAAGGGTCCACAAGGTGTCGCGAAAATAGAATGAACCGGGCTGAACGGTTGCACTCGCAAACGGGCGGTTGGCATATTGGTCAAAGCGGGTCAGCACCTGTATGTTGGCGTGAGGTTGCGTGCTATTGGGTGTGCCGAAACGGCAGTTGAGCCATGCGGAGTCGCGTTCGGCTTCCAGTTGCAGGTTTATCTCCGTATCGCTGATGTTGAGCCGTGCCGAATCGCTCAGAACGGGGTGCTCCGTCATGGATAATGTCAAGGACGCTTTGTCATCGTTTTGCACAGCCGCCAAGGCTATATCCTGCGTTTCCAGTTTGCCCGTTGCCACGGTAGGAATAAAGATCTGCAGCCCCTGTTCTTTTTGCCGCTCGCGGATATAACCCTTGATGGTTTGTTGTTGGGGCAGATGGATGTCTGATTCGGTCAGTACTTGCAGCAGGCTGTCCGCTTGCTGTATGTAGCAGTAGAACTCCATCTCGTTGGGCGAGTGCCGGTACGGGCGTTGATGGAGCAGACGAGGGAAAAGCGAGTAGGCATATTGATGAAAGGTTTGCGGCAAGGTGGACCACCGGTACTGACCTTTCACGGTGGCTCTTACCCCATTGGATAGGACAATCAGACTATTCTCATTCTTGTTGTTGGTAACCTGTACGGAGATATTTCGGGATGCCAGTTGATGCCCGAAATTTGTATAGCAAACAGAGTCAATGGTCAGTTGCCCGTTCAAATGGTCTAACCATGTGGCTTGTTCCCCGTGGGTAGAAAGATTCAGTCGGGCTTGCAGTTGCAGGTCCTGTTCACGCACTTGGGAGGTCAGACCAAGTTCGTCCAAACACAGGTGCTCCACTCCTAACGAGGCTTCTATGTAGGGATGCGCGGATAGCGGGTCAGTTTGACCTTGTAGTCGCAGCTGCGCGTTGGGGTCGTGCGAGCGCAAGTCAAAGTGAATCAAGTTCTTGCGATAGGTGCCCGTAAGGTGCATATCCCGATAGGTATAGTCTTGGTAGGTCAACCCCGATATATTCAATTGAGCATAGGCATCTATCGGTTCGTTTTGCCGGTAGTGCATACGTATATCCCCTTGCATGGCAAGGTCGCCTATCGGTACATCCGGCAACAGGCGATGAAGCCTTAGACGAGGGGTTGAAATCGAACCGGCTACTCTCAGGTCGCTGAACGAGGTGTCGGTATTCAATACACAATCGGTATAAACCGCGCCTATGGCAGTGCGTAATGAACCGCGTAGTACCAAATGACTCAACCTTCCGACAATCTGCCCCTTATAATGTATGTCGCCTAAATGCATCAGCGGCTCAGGCAATTGAACGGGGCGTTGCTGTAACTCCGACAGCAAGTCTTGCAGCAGGGCTCGGTTGCCATACAAGTCGTGGCAGTCGATTTGCGTTTGAAGGCAATCTTTATGCAGCGGATGGATCACCCTTACTTGTCCCGACAGAATCTGCTTGTCGCGATACGTGAACACGATACGGTCTGCCACGATGAAGTCCGTTGAGCCGTGAAGGGTCGTTTCTAATTTGAGGTCAGGCTGCTGCATATTGAGTTGCATGGACAGGCGTTGCAACCTGACATCCATGCTGTCCGCTGTCACCCACGGGGCAGACAACCTTATGTCTATAGGTCGGATCCGAATGTCATAATCGCGGGGGATATATTGCAAGCGAACGGTGGCTTCTTCCACGGCCACTTCCTTCACCCGTAAGGGCATCCGTAGCGGCTCACGCGGCTCGGACGAAGAAAAAGCCTCTGCCAAGAATTGGTAGTTAGCCCATGCCGTGTCTTGGCGGATGACTATATACGGTTCGTGCAAGCGGATAAGCGGAAAATCAAGTTGATCGTAGCGCAAGGCTTTCGGGCGAAATCGCACCTCCATTTGCGGCACATAGAGCAGCGTGTCGCCTTGCTGATCGCTTAGGTAGAAATCGTATAGTTGGAGGCGATTCAAAAAATGTATCTTCACGCGGTCAATATGTACGTCCGTCTGCAATTCGTCGGACAATCGGCCGGTGATCTGCTGTATTACCCATGTCTGTACCCTGCCGCTTCGGACAACGAGCAGCGTGCTGCCAAAGCCCAAACCAAGAAGAATGAGCAGGGCGCATACTATGTATTTTATGGTCCGTTTCACGCGGGTAAAAAGATGGTTTCAGGGTAAGTTACTCGGGTTAGGTAGAGTCCTTCGGCAGGTGCCGACTGTCCGGCTGCCGAGCGGTTATGAGCTGCCACTACGTCTGCGAATTGCGAAGCGGACATCTTGCCCCGCCCTACGTCAAACAAGGTGCCTACTACCGCCCGAACCATATTGCGCAAGAAGCGGTCGGCTTCAATGGTGAATACGGCCTGCGATTCGTTTTGTTGGGTCCATTGCGCCTGCTTGACGGTGCAAAAAGTAGTCTTGACATCGGTATGCACTTTGCAGAACGACGCAAAATCGTGTCTGCCCAACAGCAACTGCGCCGCCTCATTCATCGCCGTAAAATCCAATCCAGCAGCCACGCGCGCCGCCCTGCCATATTGGAAAGGGTCTTTGGTCATGGTGATATGATACTCGTAGGTACGACCAATTGCATCAAAACGCGCATGGGCATCTTCCTTCACCGGCACAATCGCCTGTACGGCTATGGATTGTGGCAATAGACTATTGAGCCGTATGGCAAGCCGTTCGGCTGTCGGTCCGTCCCAATGCGCCCACATCTGCGTGGCATGCACGCCGGCATCCGTGCGACCCGCAAACACCAACTCCACCGGCACGCGAAGAAGGGTGGTCATTGCCTGTTGCAACACCTCCTGCACCGTTATGCCGTTCGGCTGAATCTGCGAACCGTGAAAATCAGTGCCTATGTACGAAAAACGTATGAAGTAACGCATTGATTTGTTCGGATAAACAGCGTTGATAGGCTATTAGGCAAAAACCGCCAATCAGTACCACGCTACGCACTATGCTGCTTAACCACACACTCTCTATGGGTAGGAAACGTCCCCATAAGTAGTTAAGTAGCAATACGAAAATAAATAGTGCAACCGTTTCGCCCTCCGTGCGGCAAAACGGGCTTAACTGCATCTTGCCTGCTACTACGGCAATCACCAATACGGCATAGACACCATACGATATCAGGTTGCTCCATGCCGAGCCGTCCATCCCATAAAGGGGGATGAGATAGTTGTTGAGCAAAATAGCCGTTACGGTCAGCACTAACGAAAACAGCAAGGTGAATCCATAGTAACGCCCGTAGGATACAGCCGACACGGAAATCTGCACGATAGCCATTAGCAGTTGACCGATGCCTAAGAGAAACACGGTGGTTCGTGCTACGGCATACGTCGCTCCGTTGGGCAGTAGGGCAAAGATGAGGTCTATATTCACCCAAATAAGCAGAAAAATAAGACATCCGACCAGCAGCATGGCATTCGTAACCTGCTGCATGAGTTGCTGCGCTTCATTCCTATTCTGTTCTTTGAGGGCGGCGGATAGTTGGGGGGACGCAATGGCATTCAGCGAGCGATACGGAATGGATACCATCACAGCGATATAGGTCGCAATAGCAAAGATTCCCGTATAGTTCAATCCCATCTTAGCGGTTACAAAGAAGGATGACAGCATAGGAGCCAACACGGACGCAAGGGCGGAAAGCACCAAAAAAGCCGTATAACGGGTGTATGAATGAACCAACGGACGATTAGCACGCAAAAAGGGTATGTCCGGCTTAAATCGGATATGCCCCACCTGACATACGTATGCGATATTGATGGCACTCGCAATGGCATAGTTGGCACACAGCGCCACCACAAATCCGTCCATCGACAGCACCCGGAAAGCATACAGCAGGTAGCAGACCAACAAACCGACACGAACCCATACCTCACGAACGGTACGAGGGACAACAATGCGCATCAGCACATTGGCATTGCTCTCAAATACCGTCTCGTAGAGCATAAAAAATGCCAATGGCAACACAAAATAGTAATAATCGACAAACAGCGGCGACTTATCCCCAAACCAACCGGCTATCGGTGCGCGAAACAACCAAAAAAGAAGTGCAAACAGCACAAAACCAGTCAGTGGAATCACCAGTGTCCAGAAAAAGAACCCGTGATGACCGCCATCTTCCTTGTCCTTGAAATAGGGGAAAAAACGAATAATGGCTGACGAACTGCCCAACTGCGCCAACCCTACAAGCAACGTAGCGGAGTCAATCAGCACGCGCGCTAACCCTATCTCCTCAGCCGTCAAAAAGCGGGTCAGCACAAAAAAAGTCGTTACGAAACCTATCGCCACACCGATGTATGTGGCGATAGTTCCTCGTAACGATTGTTGTGCTATGACACCCATCTATTACTTAACGATATCCAGCAACTCCACGTCAAAGATAAGGGTGCTGTAAGGAGGAATCTTGCCGGTGGCACGTTCGCCGTAGCCCAATTCTTGGGGAATATAGAAGCGGAACTTAGAGCCTACGGGCATCAGTTGAAGACCTTCCGTCCAACCGCTAATCACCTGCGTCAAACCAAACTCGGCAGGTTCGCCGCGTTCTACCGAACTATCAAATACGGTGCCGTCAATCAGGGTGCCGTGGTAGTGAACTTTCACTTTGTCGCTCACCGTTGGACGTTTGCCATTACCCATCTTTATCACTTCGTATTGCAAGCCGCTCTCGGTAACTTGTACGCCCTCTTTCAGTTTGTTGGCTTCCAGAAAACGCTCGCCTTCACCTTTCGTGTCGCCGTACTTGATGCGGTTGATGGTGTTCTGTACATACTCGCCGGCTGTCTGTTGGCTGAAATGTACATCGTTGTCCACCATACCGTCGTAGAAACCTTGCTTAACCAACTCGAAACGGGTGTCCAATGCCGGCTCACCTACCAATCCTGTGGGCTCTTGTTCGCGGATGGTCTTGCCGATCTGCTCACCCATATTCATCAGTTGGGGATTGTGTACCGACATCTTCATGGCGCGATTAATCTGGCTGATGAACTCCTTCTGCTCTGCACCGGTCGAATCGGCTGACAGTACGTACATCTTAATCTCGTTGCCGTTGAGCATACCGAAAGCGTAGTTCAAGCTGTCGTTGAAACTATTCAGAGCAATCGTCTTCACCTTCGTAGGGCATTTACCTTTGATAGGTTTGTCGGCCACTGTGGAATCGTTCGCCATCAGCGAAGCCTGGTACTGGTTTTGGAAGAACTCGCGAGCCGCGTCGGCTGTCATGACGGTTGAATCCTCGTTCATACCATTGACCAAGCCTTGGAAGAACACTTTCTCGTTCAGCGTCCACGACTTATTTTCTGCCAAACCGGTCTTTTCGCTGGCTTTGACTGCCATACCGATGCTTCTGCCTACGCTGCCGGCTTCGCTCAGCGAATCTACTTTGTTGTCATAGCCGCGTTGCAAGGCGTTCATGAACTCTATCACGGTAGCCTCCGAACTGTCGTTTTGCAATTGTTGCATGCGAATCATCGCGCCGTTCACATAGCCCAGTGCGTAGTTCACGGAGTCTTGTTCGTCGGTTAACGTAACCTCCTTGGGCTTGAAGTTACTGCTGCAACCTACCATCATCAAGGCGGCTGCTAATACATACATGTGTTTTTTCATGCTTAAAAATTTGTTCTATTATAATTATTTTATACGTTGTTCAATCAATCTTCAAATCCTCTACTCTATCCCCAACAACTCCACGGTAAAAACGAGTGTGGCATACGGAGGAATACTGCCGCCGGCACCTTGTTCGCCGTAACCTAATTGGTAGGGAATATAGAGTTTGTATTTCGACCCGATAGACATGAGTTGCAACCCTTCAGTCCAACCTTTAATCACTTGGTTCAGTCCGAACGAGATGGGTTCACCCCGCTTGTAACTGCTGTCAAATACGGTGCCGTCAATCAGCGTGCCCTCATAATGCACCTTCACCGTGTCTGTGGCTTTCGGCTTCTGACCCAAAGTGCTCTCTATCACTTCGTACTGCAGCCCGCTGGCGGTCGTCTTTACTCCCTGACGCTTGGCATTCTCTTGCAAAAACTTCTCGCCGTCTGCTTTTGCATTCTTGGCAGCACGCATGGTTTGCTCCACACCTTTGCGAAACGATTCATAATCTAAGGCAGGTATGCCATATTGCTGGAGTACGGCGGCTACCTGCTGACCTAATTGATAACTAATGTCGTTCATTCTGTTTGTTTTATAGGATTGTATGTTTATTTCAAAAGTTGGTTCATACGGGCGAGGTACTTGCCGATGATGTCAAACTCAATGTTCACCATTGTCCCGACCTGTATGTACTTAAAGTTGGTAACTTCGTGCGTGTAGGGTATAATACATACGCTGACATACCCCTTCCCGTCTTGCACATCCGGTTCGCATACAGTCAGACTCACACCGTTGATGCATACCGAACCTTTATCCACGCAGAAGTAGCCGCGGCGTATCATCTCCTCGCTGCTGTCGTAGCGGAAACGATAGTACCAACTGCCGTCTGTCTCTTTCACTTCTACGCACTCAGCCATCTGATCCACATGTCCTTGCACGATATGACCGTCCAACAACTTGTCCATCGACATGGCACGTTCCAGATTAACCCAATCGCCCTCCTTGAGTAAGTCTAAATTGGTCAGACGAAGCGTCTCTTGCATCGCGGTAACCGTGTATAAGTCGCCTTCGTGTTTGACTACTGTCAGGCATACTCCGTTGTGGGCGATACTTTGGTCAATACCCATCGCGTCCGGATAGGGATTGCGAAGCGTGAAATGTTTATTCCCCTGCTCTTTCTCTATGCGCACCACTTGCGCCATCTGTTCTACTATTCCGCTGAACATAATTTATTGTTAATTCTTTAATACGTTAATACTTTATTTCCCTATCTGCTTGGTGTAAAATCCGCTATATACCACATCCACATCCATCGGCGATGCATTGTTCTGCGAACTGCGGATACAGGTAGCGGATACCGACTGCTTGAGTTTAAGTCCTGATAGGTAGGTGGTTGAACTGCTGGTCGTATATTCGGCATCCACCGGCACTAATAGCATGTACATCGTGTCCGACTCGGCTGACGTTACCGACCGTTCGCGACTTTCGCGCAGCAATGCCGTAAAAAGTGTGGAGAGGTCAAATGAGTAGTAATAGTCATACCGCGCCGAATCCGTATTGTACTCTTTGGTTAGCGAGGACAGCAAGGCGTTTGTGTCGGTTGGCAGTATATTGCGGCGAAACAAATCGTCATACGCCCCCTCTTTCAGCAATAGCATTTCCGAAGCAGGTTGAGCCCAGTTATCCGATTGAGCACCCGTGCTGCCGCCATTCATCACATCCACACGCAGACGAGCTAAATTGATATAGGGGGTGCGCGATTGAACCCCATCCAATATGCGTTCTACGATTGCCGTCGTCGGGATAGCCAAACGCGCATATATATTGGCAGGGGATAAAATATAGTTGTGCGCCGTGTCCTGCTCCAAACGCGCCAGAACTTGCTCGCGGTCGGCATAGTCATAGTGGTAAACACGCTTTACCTCGGCGTTGGAATATAACACCTTGCTGTCCTGCATCGTCTTGGTCATACCTTGCGACTCATACGTGAAATGGTAGTGAATGGTCAAACACAGCGAATAGATATACAAGGCGGACGACGAACCGTAGGTCGAAGTGATATATAGTCCGGGAAACTGCTCGTTAAACTTTTTTTGCGACGAGAAATCGCGAATGGCAAACAACTGTTTTGCCGTCTTCTCATTAAGTCTCATCCGAATAAAGGGCATCGCTTGACCAAGGGAAGACGAGTAAATTGAATCCGTAGGATGAGCAGGCGATATGACCTCCGTGCCATTCAGGACCGAACGACTTAAAGATGTAAAACGCGATACATCCACGCTGCTCTCATACGTCGAGTCGTAGGACAATCCTTCACGATCCAACCAGTACGCATTCAGCCCCATCGGTGCACTCCCATCTCCGTAATAGGAGCGGTAGTAGATGTATAGACATACCGAGTCCACCTCCGACGAGTCAGGATAGACCCAACCCTCAGGGCAGGCAAACTGGGTCAATATGTCCGCTTTGAGCGTCCCGTAATCCTGCGAACGGCACTCGCCCAATAACCCTGAATCGGGAGCCATATAGACAGGCTGAGCCGCCACAACACCCGAACCGATGTTGCGAAGCGTGTCTGCACGTACCACTACGCCGTCCTCACCTTGCAACAGCGAACTGCCCGCCGATACGACATCGTCCTTACAACCCGTTAGAAGACTCAGAAAGCAAACTAAGGTAATAATCCAGATATTCTTGTTGACCATTGTTCTCATTGTATTGCATCATCGGTTTGCCGCTCGTTTCTGCATAGTTGAGCACACGCTGATTCACGTTGTCCCCGCCTACCACAAAGGCATCCGCATTGTCAATCGCCAAACGCATTAACTCTTCATAACCCACCGGAAAACCTGCTATACTGCGTACGTCGTTCTTCTTCATACCTTCCATCATCAACTTCTTTGAAAAAGCGGTGCCAAACGGCTTCTCGTATTCCTCGTTCTCCAACGAGACTACAATCTTTGAATGAGCAAAGAAAGGCGTGTCGGCATACGCTTTCTTCAGGTACAACGGAGCTAACGCGGACATCCACCCCGAACAGTGAATCACACTCGGGGTCCAACGAAGTTTGCGAACCGTCTCCAGCACACTGCGGGTGAAAAAGATACAACGCTCGTCGTTGTCGCTATACTCGCCCATCTCGTCACCTATACCCTTGCGGCGGTTGAAATAGTCATCGTTGTCGATAAAGTATATCTGCAAACGGGCAGACTGAATACTTGTTACCTTGATAATCAACTGATGATCCGTATCGTCTATGATCATATTGACACCCGACAAGCGAATCACCTCGTGCAATTGATTGCGACGCTCGTTAATCTCACCGAACTTGGGCATAAACGTGCGCGTTTCCCATCCTTTCGACTGAAACCACTCAGGCAAACGACGATTGCGAACACGTACCGGAGTCTCTTCCGCGAGGTAAGGGAATATCTCCTGCGATATAAATAGAATGCGGTTAGGTTCTTTCATAGGCGTGTGTTTTTTGGGGTTATAACTATTTATTTTTCTTCTTCATCATACCAAGTGGCGTACATCGCATAGTTGTGGGCAATGCGCCGATTTATCTCTTCCGTCTGCGCTGGGTCGGCTTTCTTAATGAACTTGGCAGGCACACCGCCCCACAACTCATACGGACCAATCTGCGTGTTTTTCAGCACCAATGCACCGGCGGCTACTATAGCCCCCTCGCCTACATGAACGCCGTCCAACAGCGTGGAACCCATACCGATTAGTGCATAGTCGTCCACATCCGCACCGTGGATGGTCACATTATGCCCTACCGACACGTAGTCTCCGAGACGTATCGTCGATTTCTGGTACAGCGTATGCAATACGGCACCGTCCTGTATGTTGCAGTGCTTGCCTACCTCTATCGTATTCACATCACCGCGCAGCACCGCGTTGAACCATATACTGCTACCTTCGCCCACCGTAACTTCACCCACTACTGTGGCATTCTCAGCCATAAACACTCCCTCCGCTATACGGGGAGTCAAGCGCTCTCCGTTACGGTTGATACTCTTTATCAGTGCCATAACAATTCTTTTTTTTCTGTGCCGCTATTCGTCTTACTCTTAGCGGGCTGCTATGATGGCGCAGAACTTGTCCGCTACCAAACTGGCACCACCTATCAAACCGCCATCTACATCCCGATTGGCAAACAACTCGGCTGCGTTCTTCTCGTTGCAACTACCGCCATACAAGATAGTTGTATCTTCTGCCACTTGCTCGCCATAATGTTTGGCTACCAAACTGCGGATATAGGCGTGCATATCCTGAGCCTGCTCCGGAGTAGCCGTCAAGCCCGTGCCGATAGCCCATACAGGCTCGTAGGCTAACGTAATCTGCTTCCACTGCTCCTCGCTCAAGTGGAACAGCGAACCCTCCAACTGGGCAGCCACTACCTCGTTCTGACGATTCGACTCGCGCTCCTCTTTTACCTCACCGATGCAGAAAATCACACGCAAACCCTCAGCCAACGCCAAATCAACCTTCTTCTTCAGTATCTCAGCCGTCTCGTGGTAATAAGCACGACGCTCACTATGACCTAAGATGCAATACGTAGCACCCGTCGAACGAACCATCGCGGCACTCACCTCACCCGTGTAGGCTCCCTTCACTTGGTCCGCACAGTTCTCCGCTGCCACGCGAATCGGACTGCCCTCCAAAAGACGGGACACCTCAGTCAAATGAATGAACGGAGTTCCTATCACTACCTCGCATCCGGGATTTGTAACTCTTTGCTTTAATTCAGTAGCCAACGCTACACCTTCTTGCAGGTTCATGTTCATCTTCCAGTTACCTGCTACCATTCGTGTTCTCATAATATATTCAAAAATTTAGAAATTCAAAGATTTAAGGATTCAACGACTTCTTGGGCGGGAGTGGCGCGAAGGTTGTACTTCGCTTTCACGATGCCGTTCTGTATCACCATAACGCCCGGATTGGCGCGCACAATCGTCTTCAACGTGACCGGATCACAACTGCATACTGCAGTCTCCAACGAGTACATCCCCTCCTTGCTGACAAAAGCATCTATCCGGTCCGAACCGGAACCCGTCAGAATATAGAAAGACGTACCCCTCTCTTCGCACATTGCTTGCAAACTACTCAATTCCGCATCGCACACCTTGTCCGCTTTGTCCAAATCGTACATAATAACCAATACCACTGGCGCCTCGCTCTCCAATATGTCGTAGGTAATGTCCTCATAATCCCTATTCATGATCTCCAAATCATGAATAGGTGGCTCATAACCTTTCTTCACCAACTGCGACTCCTGACGAACAAAAGTCCATGTCGAATCTCCCTTCGGATAGTCGGACAAACTGAACTCTTTTTCCACCCCCTCACGCGAATAAACAAGCGTAACCTTATATTCGTCGCGGGGTGCATCCTCAGGGTACTCCATCAACTCAACCAAGTTATTGCCTACCTTGTACGGACGAAAATCTATCACCGGCAAGTGATACAGCGTCCATACCATCCAGCCAATCACTGCCGCCAGGCTAATCACCGCAATACCGCATTCGGCATACCAACGCCAACGAGGACGGATATATCGCTTTGTGCACAAGAGCACAATCACCAACAAAAGCAAGACTACATTCTTCCAAAATGTCTGCCAATTAGTCAGCACTATCGCGTCCCCGAAACAGCCGCAATCGCTCACCGGATTGGCGAGCGCTATATATAGCGTCAGCGGGGTCATTATTAGGTAAAACAGAAGACTCAACCAAGCCGTCCATTGCGTGCGAACATTGAGAAACAAGCACACACCCAATACAAACTCAGCCGCAATCAATACGAATGCAGCCGCCGTAGCCAAAGGAAGTAAATCCGTGAAAAAACCGCCAAAGGCCTTCAGATAATCCTCTATCTTATATACCGTTCCAAGAGGATCAACCGCCTTGACAAAACCGGAAAAAAGAAATACCAAACCCAATAGGATCCGCGAACAATGACCTAAAAAAGTAGCAAAAGTGTGTTTCATATCGAATGAGCAATTCGTCTGTTCTTTCGGCGGCAAAAATACAAAAAAAACACAAAACGCAAAAGAAAAAACGAAAAAACGGCGCAGGAGCGTTCGATAACGTCCTGCGCCTCTCTAACCCGACTCCCCCTCTAAGTTAGAGGGGCAGGGGGGCGTGTGTTATAGTCTCTTCCCTTGTGCGTCATATCTTACGCCGTTGCGCTCAATGATGAGCACACCATTACGGATGTACTTTCTTGGAGCGCAACTGTCCTCGGTTGCGGAAATCAATTCGCCATCCACTACTTCCAACTCGGTGGTACCTTCGCCTTCCACCACAATGCGAACACGAGGCATAACCGATGATGCCGAAGCACTGGGATTATAGAAGTACGCACGGTAAGCAGGCATGGGATTACCACTTGAGTGCGGATACCAAATCTTATTGTTTGCCAAGCCCATTACTTTGCGTCCGTCATTATTCAATGTGCCGCTACGCAATACACCCACGATGGCGATATCGCTACCTACGCTCTCATCGTAGTAAGCATTTACATCCTTGAGGTCATTCACATCTGTTTTCGTATCTGCCGATAAGTCGATGACTATCGGGTCGCTTTCAGTACCCTCAAAGGTGAAGGACGACTTTTTAGCTAATCCGCTTTCACCTTTGACAAGGTAGCCTCGTCCTGCTTCCATGGAGGTAGTGACACGGAAGTGGAAGGTTACTTGTTTGCCCGCATCGGCTGAACCCGTAGCATAGCGGAACTCATACACATTGCGGAGCAGTCCTGTGCTTGACAGTTGGCTTTCGTTCACATCAAAGGGCAGGCAGAGGGTAGCCCAGTTGCCGGCAGTGAAGGTGCGGTTGAGGGTGACGCTGCTCATGGTCTGTCCGTTGTAGGTGGCGGCAAACTCATCGAAGTTGATGTCCGTCTGTCCTGTACTTACACCGTCTTTGAGGACAAGGTCGGTGGATACGGTCTTGAAGTGAGCGGTGATAATAGCATTGGAATACAGTCCGTCGAGTGTTTCGGGGTTGTTGGTGAAGTGTTCGTCCACGCCATCAATCGTCCAATAGTCGAAAGCATAACCTGAATTGCCTTCCGCTTCAAGTTTGAAGTACGAGCCCTGTTTGTACGAACCGCTGTTGCTAACGAGGTTCTCGTTGTCGTTGCAGTCGTAGCGATACACGCGCGCAGTACCATGCCCATCAGTATTAACATTTAATGTGTAAGAAGGAACAGAAGTTGATGTAATAGAACCAGAAAGCGTACCAATAATATCATTTTCATAACTATTTTTTGCTGTTACTTGAATAGTATAATTATTCCCATTCCTACTTACCACTACTGTTCCTGTCGTAATCAACAGAGTTCCAAACACTACTCCCTGATTACAACCTTTTGCATAAGCACAACTTGTTACTCCTGGATTTGCATATACCGTATTCGGATTACCTGTGCATTCAATAGGATAAGTACCTTCCGGCAGCATAATGTCATCAGAACATCTTGTTCCTGTAATAAACAACAAATCCATTTTATTATAGCACGTTTTGCCCCAATCTGTCCAAGTCGCTTCACCATAAATTTCCAATGCACCATATGTGTTATTATAAGAAACATTGGTTATTGTCATTGTTTGTTCTGCATTAAAAGAATCATTTGAGTCAGCATTCCATGGGAACCTCCAGTGTATACTAAAATGATAGATATCACCAGTAGCATTATTGCAATAGAGATGCGAAACAACACGGTTACCACATGGCTGGTCAGGCTCATCTAACACATAATTGGTAAATGACAAATTCGTGCCATTATGATATATTGATTCTACATGATCTAAAGAATTATTGCTTGCATCAAAATGGGCACTAATATAATAACCACTGCTAGTATTGGTAGTTCCGCCAGCGTCATTACCACGTAGCGAATATGTAGCCAAATTATCACTATATGCTGCAAATGGGATGTCAATATTGATTGTATCTCGTTCTTCGAATACTGCTGTATATGTATTATTTCCAGCTTCAATATCAAGTACCAAAGAAGCCCCAGCGTAATGATCACCATCTTTTAACCATTCTGTTATTGTATATTTTTCAGCGAGAGCAGTTGCTGTCAACGTAAGGTTTTGTCCTTCGTAATAATAACCATCTATCGGATCAACATTCACTGTTACAAGACCGTAATTATTGTTGAAGTTTACTGTGGTCTGTACCTTTTCTTTGAAAATAGCTGTATAGGAATCATCTCCGGCAACAATTACTTGACGAGTTTTGTCTGTAGATTCATCATCTTCCCACATAACAAAGCGATATCCCTCGTTTTCTTCAACCGTAAGTGTAACTGGTGTCCCACCTGGTAGAGGACCTGATGGACTAACCGTGACGCTACCACCTGCAACAGGATCTGCTGATGCTGTAACAGTTCCTGTTACCGTTTCTTTCCATGAAGGTGTCAAAGTATAGTTTTTTGCACCTACAAGTAAAGTGTAAGAGCCGTCATTATTTTTTTCAACTCGTTACTATTGTCACCTGTCCATCCTTCAAAAATCCAGCCTTCAGCATCAACAGGAGTCAATGTAATCTCGTCTCCTTCCCAAAATTGCGTCCCGTCTTCATCCCAATATCCAATAGCAGCACTAGCATTAATGCCATTTCCATTTTCATCCCCATAAGTTATATTAACAGTGCGTTTCGTAGGCTCCGTACCTATTATTGCACTAACAACACTTTCTTCACTATCTTTTATAGATAAATACATAAACGTCGGTTTTTCTTGTTTTCCTGCATTTACTATGTAAACAAACCCTGATTTAAAAAACCACCAAAAATTTGTATATTGATAGGCATCAACATCCTTAAAAAAACCGGCATTGCTGGTATTACATTCACTAGGACCTTGTGCAACTGTTCCAACAGCCCCGGTGGAACTTACAGTATATGCTCCTGTGGGTATGTAATTAACTCCAGACGGGACATAAAAATTTATTCCAAAATCTATGTAATCCCAACAATAATCATCCAAACAACTTCCTCCTGACAGCCTAATTACTCCCGTAGCAGGGGATGACTTTGTAACATCATTCCATACAAAATGATCAAAAAAATAATCAAATCCCGCGAGACTATTATCATAAGCCATTGGTGCCCGTCTCGCCTTTTTTATTGAGACAGTTGAATCATTAACTTTACTTTTCAAAAGATTACTTTTATCCATTTTCAAATCATAGATATGCGATAAATTACCTTTCAGACTTGAATTGTCTTGATCTCCAGATAATCTCGCAAAACTCATGCTTGAACACAGCACGATGGCGGTTAATAAAAGAAATAGTTTTTTCATAATAATTCGGTTTTTTGAGGGTTAAACTTATATTTTGTTTTTTATTGTTTTTCTATTTGGTTATACTGAAAACAAACAACATTTAGGTATTTCTGCAGTTTGGAGAGAAATAAATTTAGATATTTCTGCAGTTTTTGGGTGAAATGAATTTACGGATTCTGACGCTTTTCTTAAATATAAATTTACGGATTTTGACATTTTTACTAAAATTAAATTTGCGGATTCCGACAAACTCGAAGCCAATCTCGGCTATGTATATGAGAATCTTGTGGCGCAAATGCTTCGTGCGGCAGGCAACGAGTTATATTATTACACCTTCCCGACAGGAAAAGGAAACACCAACTATGAGATTGATTTTCTCTTGTCGCGGGGGAACAAACTTGTGCCGATAGAGGTCAAGTCGTCCGGCTATAAGACGCACAAGTCGCTTGACGTGTTCTGCGATAAGTACTCACAACGCATTGGTGAGCGGATCCTGCTCTACACGAAAGACTATTGTAAAGACGGCCAGACTACCTGCGTGCCGGTGTATTTCACGCCGTTTCTGTGACTGCGTGTTGTTTGTTTTCAATACATCAAAGGTCGCTTTTTGCCTTTCTTTTAGGCGTTCTTTTGCTCGTATGTTTATCGTGCCGGAGCGGGACACATTGCAATTGATGATCCAATCCCCTAATACGCAGCATACCTACACATTGCCTCAGGGCAACATGTAGGTATAGCAATAGAAGAAGAGGTTAGTAATCATAGTTTTAGGGATAGGGTTCTTCTTAATATATGTCTTTCGCAACCTCTCTGCGTGGCACCTCTCAAACGACCCTTTGATTGGTGCCAAATTCTCCGCAAAACTTTCATCCCCTTTATCTATATTTCATAATCATCGAAAAAGTAGGCTACGCTTTATAGTAACAAACTATGAACGCAATGGGATTACCCTAAAAAGAATACTATGGTCAATCGAATATTAAATTCAATAAATCAGGCAATTAAATAAGCCAATTACGATGCAACATAGAGATTTACCTAATCCTCATAACGTACTTATAGATATTGCCAAGTACGATTGTCTATATGTAACCTATAAATCGGATTCTTTCTGCAATAATGTAATCAATTATCGTGGTAATGCTGGTCAAAACGTACAAGATTCTGAAAAATTGCAAATTTTTGTCAAAAAGATTTTGCCGAATACATTATTCATGGTACTTTTGCCTCGCTCTTTTGAGAAAGAATAGCAAGTAATGCGTAAGAGAACGCATTGAAAGCAACTTTACTGCTAAGTAAGTTTTGGCACCAATCAAAGGGTCGTTT
>DFIN01000046.1:0-5533 GCA_002372135.1 Bacteroidales bacterium UBA3696 | reverse complement strand
TAGGTATGCTGCGTATTAGGGGATTAGATCATCAATTGCAATGTGCCCGCTCCGGCACTAAAAAAAATAGGAGCAAAAGAACGCCTGACAGAAGGCAAAAAGCGGTCTTTGACGTAGTGGACATTTTGACAAAAAAGTGACAATAGCTTTTTGTGTATTGAAAAAAACTGCATACTTTTGCACAAAATTTCAATAGCACTATGAAGGAAGTCAGTCGCAGCGAGTATATCACCCGCCTTGAAGCAAAGCGTGGAAACCGTATGATAAAGGTTATCACCGGTCTGCGCCGATGTGGTAAGTCCTATTTGCTTTTCACTCTTTTCCATCGTCACCTGATGGCTAATGGTGTGGACGAGAAACACATTATTACACTTGCGTTAGATGACTTTGACAACCGCCGTTATCTTGATCCCGAATCCCTTTATCGCTTTGTAATCGAACGTATCAAGGACAAGCAGACCTATTATGTACTGCTGGACGAGATACAGATGGTAAGCGGTTTTGAGGCGGTGCTGAACGGTTTTCTGCACAAGGATAACCTTGATGTGTATGTGACGGGCAGCAACTCACGCTTCCTTTCTACGGATATCATCACGGAATTTCGCGGCAGAGGTGATGAGGTGAGGGTGATGCCGTTTCGTTTCGCGGATATATGCGCGCTTTATGACGAACATCCGCAGATGTTGTTACCTCTGTATTTTCGCTACGGAGGAATGCCACAAGTATGGCAGACAGAGAATTTGGAAGAGCGCGAACAATATCTGAAAGACTTATTCGAGAAAGTGTATTTTTCTGACATTATCGGTCGTTATCACCTGCGCGGCGTGGAGGAGATAGGTATCCTTACCGATGTGCTGGCATCGTCTGTCGGCTCGCTGACCAACACGCTGAATATACGGAACACGTTCCTTTCGGAACGCAAGTCACGTATCTCGCCGAACACGGTCAGCAGTTATATAGGGTATCTGAAAGACTCTTTCCTGCTCAGCGAAGCACAGCGGTACGACATCAAAGGAAGGCAATATATCGGCGCACAACAGAAGTACTATTTCACGGATTTGGGGTTGCGCAACGCACGACTGCTTTTCCGGCAGCAGGACGATGGGCATCTGATGGAAAATTTGATTTACAACGAACTGCTTGCGCGGCGTATGTCAGTGGATGTAGGTATTGTACCGGTGTCGGAGAAGAATGAATACGGCAAACTTGTACGTCGGCAGTATGAAGTGGATTTCGTTGCGAACAGCGGCAGCAGGCGCTATTATATACAATCCGCTTTTGAGATGCAGAGTGAGGAGAAAAGAACACAGGAAACGCAATCTTTTCGAAAGATTGGCGATGGGTTCAAACGCATTATCATACAAAGCGCACCGATTGTACCGTGGCATGATAACAATGGCATTCTTACCATCTCGCTGACCGATTTTCTGCTTAAATCGGAATCTGTGGAATGGTAGAGATTTAAAGCCTTTTCTGTAATTTCCGTAAAAAGTATCTATAACCATTGTCTTTTATAGCAAACCGTTAGAGGTTTGTTTTGTCAAAATCAGAACAATTTGCTTTGTGCAAATTGTTCTTGTTTTACGTCAATATGTCCGCTATACAAACTGTATATAGGAAAATAAATCAACTAAAATTATACTAACCCTCAAACCCTTACAACTATGAAACAAAAGCTTTTCTCAATTTTCTTCGCATTAGCCCTGTTGCATATAGAAGAAGTTTGAGAATAGTAGCCACCGCCTCCAAACGTTGGAAACGGAAAGAGGAACGGAAGAAGGAGTTCTTTGACGTATTGATTTGCCTGAAAATAAAAATGTTTGCATATATTGCACGCCTACTGTAACTTTGCAAAAATTATTTATCTGACCACTATGCAAGACCAACTTTCATTATTTGATGGACAACTGATTCGTTACATCTGGGACGAGGAAAAGTACTTCTTTTCCATTGTAGATATCATCTCTATACTGACCGAGAGTAATACGCCTCGCCGCTATTGGAGTGACTTGAAGCACAAGCTGCAAGCAGAAGGAAGTGAGTTGTACGATAAAATCGTACAACTGAAAATTACGGCTGCCGATGGTAAAAAGTATCTCACCGATATGGCTGATACAGAGCAGGTTTTCCGTATCATCCAATCCGTCCCGTCCAAGAAAGCCGAGCCGTTCAAACTATGGCTGGCACAGTTGGGACGGCAGCGTCTGGAGCAGATGCAAGACCCCGAACAGAGCATAGAGATGGCTGTCCGCGATTACCGCCGTCTCGGATATTCGGAGGAATGGATTAACCAACGCATCAAGACCATCGAGATTCGAAAGGCTCTCACCGATGACAACTGGAGAAAGAACTTGGCGATACGGTTATCTCCAAGCAGCGCGCAGTGAACTTCACTGCCACTCCCGAAGAACTGCCGTTCAAGTCTGCGGACGATAAGAAGCAGTAGTAACTGTAAAAAATATCTGTTTTTCAGGCAACGATGCGAAAGCATTGTTGCTTTTTCTTTTTTGGCAAATCAATACTCATAAAAGATATACGACAAAACAAATAAACTAACAATATAATTAACCCTCAAAAAACAAAAAAATCATGAAAAAACTATTCTTGTTATTAACCGCTGTACTGCTATTGGCGGTCAGTGTAAACACATTGGCAGAAGTGCGAGTAACGCATGTGCCAAGAGCAGAACTTATTAAACAAGTGAATGAGAAACTGCAGAAACAACAAGTTGCAAATCATTCTGCAAACCGTGCTCCACAATATAGTTTTTATGACTATGATCAATACCAGTATCATTTCCGTAATGGTAGTACTGCTTATTGGTATGAACATCCGAATTTGGTTACAATCAACTATGTAGATGCGAATTCAGATGGAATCCCTGATGACGGATTAGCACAGATAGAATTTAGCGATGCAAATAATACTGGCGATTATTTCTTATTGGAATTTCATGTTACGCGATGCGATGCCCCAACGACTTATATTCCTGTCGGATATTATTCGGTAAGCGACTCGGGAAATCCGTTTACCGCAACAAAATGTATTGATGTGAACGACCAAAAATTATACCCCTGTAGCGCTGTAGAAAACGGCGATTATTGCTATTTTATTACCAGCGGAACAATTTCAATAGGAATATCTCGAGGTGACATTATTATTCGCGGTAGGTGCAAGAATTCAAACAATAAGTACGTTTACTTCAACATAGGTTTTGATCCTACAGATGGTGCAAGTCAGACTTATACAAATGACGGACAGGGAGCAAAAGGCATGACTTTCACCACTGCTCAAGCAACGCTTACACAAAATGGAGCAAATAATTTATTACTGAAAGCCGAATGTACAGAATTAGGCAGTCAATATAACACATCTTACTACTCTGCTCTAAATTTTGTAGTGCCTTCTGTAGCATATTCCGGTCAGTATATTCCTTCCGGTTCATACGATATAGCAAGTAGTGGTTCTAACTATGTGGCTAAAAGTACAGGTTCCGTATCCAGTTATATTCCTTCTCCATCTGCGATGAAAATTACGTATTCAGATGAGCCTTATAATCCGGTATATGTTTTCCCGTATTGCGGCAAAGTAATGGTGGTGAATCCTAATCAAACGCAAATACCGATGTATGTGCGTATGGATGATGCTAATACATACGGCTTTGGTCAGCGAGTAACAGTAGGAGAGGCTCCTGCTCTCTACCAGATAACGATGGGAACACCCTCTAATGGAAGCAATTCTTTATCGTCAAAAGATGGACATGGTTATCCTGAAGGTGGTATCCTATATGGTTTATCCGGCAATTACTATTATGAAGGAACAATACTTACCCTAACACCTGAAGCAAATCCGGGCTATGAGTTTGATAGTTGGACTGGTGCCTCACCTGTAGATAATGGTGACGGGACATATACTCTGACCGTTTCTTCATCAGCCACAATCACCGCCAATTTCAGAGCATCAGGAACTACATATACCGTAAACTATGGCGTAAACATTAATGCAGGAGGTTCAATTACAACTCACACTTATGGTAGCCCTGCTACAGATTTTGTATCCGGTAAAAATGATTTTACCAGTGGAACTTCCGTAACTTTGACAGCCACAGCGAATCCTGGCTATCGTTTTAAGAAATGGAGTAATAATGTAACAACACCCACTATCACTTTCAATATCAGCAAAGATACCACTTTGACTGCGCAATTCATCAAAACGTATGTTATAACTGCTACCTGCGGTGCCGAAGGTTATACAACCGGTAGTGATACGTATGATGTCAACGGTGAAGCCACTTTGACGGCTTTTTCTAATAATGTGCATTTGTATTTCTTTGATCACTGGGAGACTGGCGGTGCAACATATCCGGGTGGTGCTACCATCACCCCGATAGTAACAGCGGATGCAAAATATACGGCTGTATTCCGCACGGCAAGCAATGGTACGATTACCGCTACCGCTTCGCCTTCCGACTACGGCAGTGCGACCGTCAGTCAGTCAAGTACTAATGGAGGTACGGCTGTCACACTGACCGCTACGCCCCAAACTGGCTATGCCTTTACCGGCTGGGATGACAACAATGACGGTATTGTTGACAATACAGACAACTCGCGTACCGTTTATGTGGACGGAGATAAGGCTTATATTGCAATGTTTGTCGTTGAAGCACCTTCTTATTATGCCTACCAATGGGGGGTTGATGACATAAGAACACAAAAATGGGGGGATAATAATTTTAATTCTGATTGGTCGAACTGGGTTTATAATGATTGTGATTTTGTGCGTGTGGATGCACGAAACTCCAGTGACAAGGCTATGCGTTTAATGTTTTGGGTGACAGATTTTAGCAATACATATAATGGTTATATGGGACCGGCTGAAGGTGATTATATTATTTATGAACCAGATTACAATTACGAGTATTACGGCTGGGGTATAAGTGATGAGTATTTGGATGCAGCTGTCATAGGGCATAATACATCATCTGGAATAGGTTCATATAGTTATGGAAACACGCAAGCTTGGGCAGGTGATCAACCACGATATATTTCTTGGCTAGGCAATATGACCGCAATGAATACAATTAGTAACACTTCAGGATTCCCTATCGGTTCTACCGTTCATGTTGAGCGTGGCTTGAATGACAATATGTATATCCGGGTTACTAATCCGTCAGGAGTTTTAATCGCTACTATAGGTGCACCGGCTCCCACTACTCACACCGTCAGCATCGTAGCAGACAACACCGAATATGGAAGCGTAGATGAATCTGAAATCACCAACGTAGAAGATGGAGCAACTATCACCATTGATGGCAATACGTTGACTATCGGCACAACCACCGTTACCGCCACACCGACAGCCGCCGATGCACTGTACACCTACACCTTCACCGGTTGGTATAATGACGCTACCGAACCCGCTACCCAACTCACCGGCAACACGAACACCGTTACCGATGACATAACTATCACCGCACACTTCACTCGCACCCTTGACCTATACGACAATCGCGATGATGCAACCTACTATAACA
>DFIN01000023.1 GCA_002372135.1 Bacteroidales bacterium UBA3696 | reverse complement strand
GTGCCGGACACGATATGCGCTACGCTATCGACTCGCGCAAACTGCAACGCGAATTGGGGTGGGAACCGACTCTGCAATTTGAGGAAGGTATTGAGCGCACCGTTCGCTGGTATCTTGACAACCAAGCTTGGATGGACAACATCACCTCCGGGGAGTACGAGAAGTACTACGAAGATATGTACAAGAACCGTTAAGGCATACTACATAGACTCATATAAGAAGAAAAGCAACACCTCATCGTGCTGCTTTTCTTTTTGTACTCCCCCCAAAAATTCCTCGTCTATAAAACTCACAAACTATTTTTCAAAATTTGGCTTTTCTCTTCCTAAAAACCGCTGCAAAAGTACAGGTCATCGATTACGCCGACAATCCCTAAATGTAGGGATTTTGCTGCTCATGAAGAAATGAATGGTGTTTTTAGCGATGCAGGGTATTTTTTTGTACGATATTCTTGTTTTATAACGCAAAAAAACACGTAATTTTGCAGGCGGAAAGGAGTTAACCAACCAATAAATCTAATTCGCTATGAAAGCATTAGTTAAAAGAAAACCGGAGTATGGTATCTGGATGGAAGAGGTACCGATGCCTGAGGTAGGTGTGAACGATGTGCTCATCAAGGTCAAGAAAGCCGCTATCTGCGGAACGGACTTGCACATGTACAAGTGGGACGAGTGGTCGCAGACTCATTGCCGTCCACCATATATCCAAGGGCACGAGTTTGTAGGCACCGTGGTAGAAGTAGGTCAAGGCGTGAAGAACGTAAAGGTAGGTGAGCGCGTTACTGCCGAAGGACATATCGTATGCGGTCACTGCCGCAACTGCCGCCGAGGATACGGACACGTATGCGAAAACACGTTGAGCGTAGGTATTACCCGCGATGGTGCTTTTGCCGAATATGTAAGCATACCTGAGTCGAATATCGTCAAACTTCGCGACGAGATACCCGACGATTTTGCTGCCATTATGGATCCGTTCGGCAACGCCACCCACACGGCTCTTGCTTTCCCGCTGTTGGGTGAAGATGTGCTGATTACGGGTGCCGGTCTGATTGGGACGATGGCTGCCGGTATATGCCGTTTTGCTGGAGCCAAGAATATTGTGGTAACCGACTTTAACCCGCTTCGTCTTGACATAGCCAAGAAGATGGGTGCCACGCGCATTGTGGATGGCTCGAAGGGGGAGACCATACAAGGCGCGATGGACGAATTGGGTATTCGCGGCTTTGATGTAGGTTTGGAGATGTCTGGTGCTCCCAGTGCATTCAACGACATGGTGGAGCACATGTACAAAGGGGCTAACATCGCCCAATTAGGCATTCTGCCCTCCGATACAAAAGTCAACTGGAGCGACATCATTTTCAACGCTCTGACCATCAAAGGTATCACGGGCCGCCGCATGTGGGAAACATGGTATCAGATGGAGCAAATGCTATTAGGCGGCTTGGATCTGAGCCCTGTAATCACTCACCGCTTTAAGTTTGACGACTTCCAGAAAGGCTTTGACGTAATGGTCAGCGGTCAGTGCGGCAAAGTGCTGCTGGAGTGGTAAGATAAACTGCTTGCTTACGCGTATAAGAGCGCGATAAACAAAATAGAGAGTGTGCCATTTTTGTGGGCACACTCTCCTTTTTTCTGCTATGTTTTGCCTTACAGCGTGAATTGTATCTTGCCGCTCACCCAATGCTGCGGCTGCACGACTCCGCCTATGTCCACATAGCGCGTATTGGTAATATTGCGTCCGTCCACTTGTACACGCAAATACGAGTTCGCCCAATAAAGAGCCACATCCAATAGGAAAACGGGCTTATAACTCTCCGTTGTGCCCGACATGGATGTATATTGCCCCTCACGCTGCTCAAAACGGGCACACCATGTGGCTCCGAACCCTTTATAGATCTTGTGCTCCAAATGGAGTGCCAATTTATGCCTGAGATAGTCTAACGCATAGAGCGAGAGCAACTGCCCTGCATCGGCTCTTACATCAGCAAAGGCATAATTGATTTCCGCCCGCTTGATCCACTCATATCCTTGCACACCAACAGCAAGTTCCAAACCGGCGGCATCTACCTTCGAATGGTTGGTACTACGCCATAGCGTAACTTGCGGGTCGGGGTCTTTCACCCAGTCAATGATATTTCGTCCCCAGCGATAATAAGCCGACGCATTGGTATATAGATGTTTATATTTATACTGCGCCGACAACTCAATTTGCAGAGCCTCTTCGGGACGGGTATTGGGGTCTGCCAACTGTGTATTGCCCTGTTTGTAATACAGGTCGGTATAGGTAGGGATACGAATAGCGCGGTTGAAATTGAGGAATAAGTGCAGGTCCTTAATGGGATGGTAACCCAGATTAGCGCCTACCGACCAGTCGTTACCAAACTGCGTATTGTAGATACCGCTGGCACCCAATGCTGCCGACAGCGTTCGCCAATAGACCCGTTCCTCCACAAAGTAGCGCACATTCACGCGGTTATGATTGCCCAGACTGCTGCTGCGAATCAGTTCGTCGCGTACATCCACGCCGAAGGTGGTTTGACTCCACTCGTTATGCCACGCGGCTTCTATGTGCGCACCTTGGGTATGCGTCCAAGTTACATTCGGTCCCTTGTACCACGAGGGAGCCGGATTGCCCTCTAAATCCACATTGTTGCGATAAGTATGAAAACGGTCAAAGTGTCCGCGATAATACATATTGGCAGACAAGTTCCAGTTGCCCCAATGCTGCGCATAGCCCAACGAGGTAATGAGCGTTCGCGTCTGGTCGTACTGGTTCGGGTATTTGACCGTATAGAACGAATTGGCACCGGCATCTTTATGCTGCGCACCTACCTGAAAATCCAACCCTTTTCCACCTGCCTGAAAGAAAGCATTGGTAATCTTGTAGTCCGAGTCTTCTATATAACCCGAACTGCGGTTGTAGGATGCGGACGTATTGATATAATACGCCGGTCGGCTTATCCGAGCCGCTAATGCGGGACGAACCAGCCCGTATTCACCGCCTGTTATCTCGCCGGTAACACGGTACGGCTTTTGCTTATTCTCTGATTTGGTGATGATATTGATGGCACCTGAGAAAGCGTCTAATGCATAGTTGGTGCCCTGAAGAACTTCCACGCGCTCAATGAGCAACGGGTCGATGGGAATGTCCATGGAGTAGTGGTCGGTCTGCGGGTCGGTTATATCAACCCCGTTAAGCAGGATCTTAACTTGCCGTCCCGTACCGCCTCGTATAGTCAGGTCGGCTTGCACACCTCCGGCTCCTCGTTCCCGCAAGTCAATGCCGGGTATGTACTTGAGCAGGTCGCTCACCGTCTTGATGGGGAGCCCTACCAATTGGTCGGCATTGAGGTTAGTTACTAATCGGAAAGATTCCGACTGAAAAGACGACTGCTGTGCGACAACGCTCACTTCTTGCAATTGCAAGTCGCGCTGTTCGCCATCGTCGGGCGGCGTGATGTCGGCATACATAATCGGAGTTGCCAACAACATTCCGCACACAGCAGTGGTTCTACCGGCTTTGAGCATCTCTTTGTCGGTCAGGAGGGCGCACAGATGGCCTATGTTCACAATCTTGTGCATAGACGCAAATGCTGCATACCCCTTACCTACAAAGCGACGAAAGCGATAGACTCGCTGACGGATAAAGGAATAGTTCATAATTATAGGAATTAATGATACAAGAATCGTTTGATACTCCGTTTGGGCGTTTTATCAAACTCTTTTTCCATAATCTCTACATGGTGAATCTTGCTATAAGACGGCAACATGTCATTCAGTCGCCTTAGCAGTTCATCCATCTTCTTTCGTAGCGAATTTTCCTCTGTATCTTGATTTCTATCCGGGAAAATAAGTGCCACTAATTTACCTTCTCGTTCCACCACAAGCGACTCCTCTACGATGGCTTCGCTATTGATGCGGCTCTCTATGTCCTCCGGATAGATATTCTGACCGGTAGCCCCCAAAATCATCGTCTTGATGCGTCCCTTGATAAAGATATTTTTCTTCTTATCCACAGCCCCCAAGTCGCCGGTATGGAACCACCCGTCGCGCGTGAAGGCTTGGCGGGTTGCCTCTTCGTTTTTGTAGTATCCAACGAATAAATTATCGCCTCTTACTTGCAGTTCGCCTACTCCGTTTTCGTTGGGTTCAGCCACCCTGACTTCCATTCCTCGCACTGTTTTGCCGCCCGAGCGCGCTTTGAAGCGATTAGGCGTATCGCCCCCGATAAGCGGACCGCATTCGGTCATACCATATCCCACAATCAGCGGGAAATGAACATCCAGCAGACAACGCTCCACATCCTCGTCCATAGCCGCTCCGCCACATAGGAAATAGCGTAACTTGCCGCCGAACGTGCGCTTGAGATTATACTTCACTTTGGCACGGATAATATCGCCAATGATGGGCACATGCCACCAAAAACGGATATTGCGTTTGTTGACAACCGGAGCTATGTGTTTCTTATAAATCTTCTCAATCACCAATGGCACCGTTACCACTGAATAAGGCTGTACATCCTGCAACGCCTTGAGCAGGATGGCGGGTGTGGGCGTGCGCGACAAGAAATAAACGGTACAGCCTGAGCATAGGGGATAAAGCAATTCGCAAACCTGTCCGTACATGTGAGCCAAAGGCAACATAGACACCACCTTCTCGCCCGGGAGAGCAGGCAGCGTTTCCTGACCAATCTCTATGTTGTTGCTCAGCGAGCGGTTGGTCAGCATCACTCCTTTGGGATTGCCCGTCGAACCGGAGGTATAGTTGATGAGCACCAAATCGTCCAAATTATAGGTACAAAAACCGGTAAATTCCTCGGTGGATACAGGGGTTTCTTTCCATGCCTCCCACTCGGTCCATGCCTCTTTGGTGCCGCAAATCATGGAGAAATCGGTCAGCGACAAGACGGCATCCATATCCGGCAGTTTTTCTTCTTTAAGTTGCTGCCACACGTAAGGCCCCACAAACAGCACTTTGGTGTCAGAGTGCTCCAACAGACGGCTGATATCCGCAGCCACAAAGTCCTGCAAAATGCTCACGATCACACCCCTATAGGCAGCGATTGCCAAATAAGCCACTGCCCAGTTGGCGCAATTACGTCCTGCCAAAGCGATTTTATCGCCCGCTTGCAAGCCTAAACGCTCAAACAGCAAATCCAGATGACGGATTTGCTGCCCGAGTTGCTCAAACGTGTATTGCGCCGCGTCGTCCCCCGCATAATCCACCAACGCCAAGCGGTCGGGATAACGCTCAATCATTCCATCCAAATGAGCCAGATAGTGTTGCATACAATTCTATATGATGGTTACTTATACAAATAACGTTTGATAGATTTCTTCGGTGTTTTTTCGAATTCTTTGTCCACCACTTCTATTTCTGCGATTTGGCTGTACTGAGGCAAGTGGCGGTTGCTGCGCTGTTTCCAAAGGGCTTTCATTTCTTCCAAACTGCGCCCGCGGCGGTCGTACTCCTCGTCGGGATAAACAAGAGCCACCAATTTGCCGTCACGCATCACAACCACCGACTCCAATATACCGCCACGTCCGTTGACCACATCCTCCACCTCTTCGGGGTAGATATTCTGCCCGTTAGGACCTAAGAGCATATTTTTGTTACGACCGCGAATAAAGATAAAGCCGTCCTTGTCAATTACGCCCAAATCGCCTGTTTTGAGCCAACCGTCATCGGTGAATACGGCTTTTGTGGCTTCCTCGTTTTTGTAGTACCCGAGCATGACAGCATCGCCTTTTACCTGAATCTCACCCACTACATTCTGCGGGTCGTCGGAGTCAATACGAATCTGCATACGGTCAACGATGCGTCCGCAACTATGCAGCACAAACTCCTGCCATGTGCAATGACCTATCAGCGGACCGCACTCCGTCATACCATATCCGACTACGAACGGGAAACCGATGTCTTTCAGACATTGTTCCGTCTCTGAATTGAGGGCTGCACCGCCGATAATCAGGTTCTCCACCTTGCCTCCAAACGCTTCCAGCAAACCGTCATACACCTTTTGGCGGATCTTCTTGCCGACAATCGGCATATTCCACAGCAGCCGCACAATAGGCTTACGCACTATCGGACGGAGTTTCTTTTGGTAAATCTTCTCAATGATAAGCGGCACCATGAAAATCAGATACGGCTGACATTCCTTGAACGCCTTCATGAGCGTAGGTACAGACATGCGGGGTATAAAGAACACATGCGTTCCGCCTGCCACCTGATAGAGGAACTCGAACGCCATACCGAACATGTGCGCCAAAGGCAACAGCGATACCATATTCTTACCCGGATCGTTAGGAATATGCTCTTGTCCATAGGTTACGTTGGTGCTGAGCGAGCGATAAGACAGCATCACGCCTTTAGGATTGCCAGTAGAGCCTGATGTATAGTTGATTAACGCCAGGTCGTCCAAGTTGTCGTCCTGATAATGTACATCAGCAGCCGTAAAGCCATTAGGATGGGCTTTTTCAAATAAATCATCCATGTGCAGAATGGCATCCTCAATGTTCTTGTCGGCAGCATACATGACCCCGTAATCCATATAGGTAATAATGGCACGCAGATTGGGCATTTTCTCGGGACGAATCTTCTTGGCAACCATAGGTCCTGCCATCAGAATCTTAGCATCTGAGTGATTGACAAGGTTTTCAATGTCCTCTCCCGTGAAGTCGGGCAAAATACTAACTCCTACAGCTCCATAGGCAAGGATAGAGAGGTAACTGATGCCCCAGTTGCTGCTATTCACGCCGCAAAAGGCTATCTTATCGCCTTTTTTCACGCCGCAGGCTTCGTATGCCAAACGCAGTTTTTCCATTTGGATGGCTATCTCACCATACGTATAACTCGTCTTTTCACCAAAGTCGGTAAAGGCGGGACCATTCCAGTTGGTCTGCATGGTATGATTTACATAAGTAAAAAAGTGGGTAGTTGGTGTCATAAACAAATATAATTAAATAATTGGGTATATCAACAAATACGTACGGCTTCCCATTCGGAAACTGCGGGCAAAAGTAGTGCAAATCTCTCAACAGTCAAAAATTCGCTGTTTATAACCTTTTTGTGGGATTAAGCCGTATTTAATGGGGTAAAAATAGGATATGTGGGGTAAATAATAGTCCCAAATACCTGCAAAATTATTGTGTATTTTGCCGAAAGCTACTACTTTTGCAGCGTTATTTGAGTTTGAACGCAACAACGAATATAAAAAACAAAACAAGTTGTATGAAAAATGGGTTGAGAATAGGATTGCTGTTAGCAGGCTGCCTCGTTTCGTTTTCGGCATTTGCCGTGATTGCCAAGCCGGGTAGCGGTGTTTATGGGGACGAACACTATCATTATCGCAAAGATTTTCAAGGGAACATCTATGCTCCCGTGCAGGAACGTCTTGTTCCGCGCGACCTTCCGCAGATACAAACCACATTTCCTACGCAAGGCGACATTCGCAGTCTGATCATACTGGTCAATTACGCAGACGTATCCTTTGTTATTCCTGACCCGCAGCAAGCCTTTTCGCGAATGTTGAACGAAGAAGGATATAGCGAGAATGGAGGTACGGGCAGTGCAAGAGACTATTTTCTGGCCAATTCATTTGGTAATTTTCGTCCCACCTTTGATGTCTATGGTCCTGTAACTCTGCCCCGCAAACGCGCATACTATGGTGGCGGAGACGGACAAGCCACGCACTATTCGGAGATGGTTATTGACGCTTGCGACCTGCTGCAAGATGAGATAGATTGGTCCAAATATGACATCAACGAAGATGGCGAGATTGACAATATCTTCATCTACTTTGCCGGCCACAACGAAGCCGAAGGCGGTCCCGAGGAGTCTGTTTGGCCCCACAGAGCCTATGTCTATACCAACGAAGACGGCGCGTCCATACGCTATTACTATCAAGGGGCTGGCGGCAAAAAATATTGGCTATGGGACTATGCCTGCACCTCTGAATTGACAGACTATCAGGGTGCTCGCATGTGCGGTATCGGCACTTTCTGTCACGAGTTCAGCCATGTGCTAGGGTTAGACGATCTATATGACACCTCGGACGGCGAACACTATACGGTAGGCCAATGGGATATCATGAGTCAGGGCAACTACAACAACGACGGTCGCACCCCGCCTTCCTACTCGGCTTTTGAACGCTTCTGGTTGGGCTGGCTCACCCCCGAAGAACTGACCGAAGCACAGGATTTGCTGTTAGAACCTCTCAATACATCCAACAAAGCCTACCTGATGGCGGCGACCAAGCACAATCTCAGTGGCACCAACCCGACCCCCAAAGAGTACTGGATGATTGAGAACCGGCAACGCGTAGGGTGGGACGCTCCCGATGGATGCTTGCCCGGAACAGGACTGCTCATCACCCACATAACGTGGAACCAGTCGCGCTGGAACAACAACACCCCATGCAACTACCTGCCAATGGTATATGATATATGCGAAGCATGGTATCAGAACCCGTATATGAGCACAGGAACAGACACGTATCCCGGGCAATTCCGCGTTACCTCGTTTTGCCCTGTCAGCAATGACGGCGATAGTTTGCTCTCGCATAGTTTGCAAAACATACGCGTAGCGGGCGATGTCAATATTGCCTTCCACCATGGTCCCTACACCGGTGCAGGACTGACCATTACCCCCGAGAATCCCCCTTTACTACGCACCGTCCTGTCTGAAGGACAAGAACCTATACCGGCAGCCGTCACGCTGTCCGTAAAAGGCAGCCAACTGCAAGACACACTGCTTTATATCAGCATCAACACCAAGGAATTTGAACTGAGTTTGGATAGCGCAACATGGACCAAAGACACGCTAACCGTAGCCGTGAACAAAGACAGCACCTACTCCGCCCCGCTTTATGTGCGCTATATTCCTTCTGAAGCGTGCGAAAGCCACTATGCCACCCTATTCGTTCAAACCACCAACAACCAACAATTCACGCAAACAATGCTGCATGGCGAGAGTGCTCGTGCCACACTCATCACGCCCGTACAGGCTCTCGCAGCAAGCGATATTACTCCCTACTCCTTTACCGCCCGCTGGGAAGAGCAGTCGGATGCCGAACAATATCGGCTGGCTGTATATAGCGTTTCGCAAGAAAAATCAGAAACAGAAGTTCAACCTCAACTGCGTATGGCTCAACCTAAAGCCGCCTACACGACAGCTTTCTCACCCGTGCCTATCCGCACGCTGCAAACCGCTATTACCATGTCCTACGGAAATGGAAAAGACAAGTACCGCGCTTATATTCTGACCGATGCACTCAATACGGAAAACGAATGGGAACGGGTGGATAGTTTTGCCATTCGCGCCATCAATACGACCATTGAGCACGAATACACATTCCCTACTGAAAAAGACTACCGGCAAATACGTGTTACGTACGATACACTGGCAGGCTCACACTTCGCCACGTTAAGCCGCCTGAAATATACCTGCACCGAAAAAGCGGAGTACCTATATGCTGATACCACACTCAGACTGAATGCACCTTTGACTGAATACACCGTTACCGGTCTGCAACCTGCTACCAACTACTACTATTACCTGCTCTGCCAAGAGCATAAAGGCTGCGAACTGCATATCAGCGATATGGGGACGACCATGCTGACGCGCACGCTGGCTGGTATTACACAGACTTCCAAACAATTCACCATCTACCAAAAAGACGGCAAGATAAGTGCTTACCTGCCTTCTCCGGCAGAAAAGAACAGCCTGCTGAAAGTCTTCACTACTGCCGGTACCCTACTTTATACCCTATCCCTCCAAGAAGGCGACAACGCTGCGGACATTCCATCCACCGTTTTGACCAAAGGACAACTGTACTTGGTCAAGTACTGCCTTAATGGCGAGGTAAAGCGAAAAGGACTCTGGGCGAAATTCATCTATTAACCTCAATACTCACCCTTAAAAACATTTTCACTATGAACTATTCCACTTCTTCCGAAATCCGTGAACGCGCTTGGAACGCGTTAGGCGACCAAAAAGGTAATGCCGTATTAGTTACATTGGTCTTTTGGGCACTATCCGCTGCTGCCTCGTCGCTGACTTGGGGAGCACTGACCATCCTGCTTCTGCCCATGCAGTATGCATTCTGTGTTATGTTCCTTCGCCTTATTAGCGAAGAGCGTGAAGTGCATGTTTCGGATCTATTTACTGTCTATCGCGACCAGTTTGAACGCTCGTTCCTCTTGGAGTTATTAGTTACAATCTATACTTTCCTGTGGACGTTGCTGTTCGTCATTCCGGGTATCATCAAGACCTATTCGTATGCTATGGCTCCCTACCTGCTGCAAGAGAATCCGGAGATGACTGCCTCGGAGGCCATCAACGAGAGTATGCGTATCATGGACGGCAACAAAGCTCGCCTCTTCTGGCTCGACCTGTCGTTCATCGGTTGGTACTTGCTGTCGATGCTCACTTTTGGACTACTCCTCCTTATCGTTGTACCTTACCACATGACGGCACGCGCCGAGTTCTACCAAGAACTCAAAAACGGTGCATCGGTTGACACACTCTAACGATGAAGCAACTGATCAATCCATGGACAGCGTTGGAAGCCTACCAATGCTATGGTTGCTGCCCCACCAATCCGCTTGGATGCCAAATGACTTTCTACGAAGATGGCGATGACATTGTCTCAGTCTGGAAAGCAACACCCCAACACCAGTCGTGGGTCAACTACCTGCACGGCGGCGTACAAGCCACCCTTTTGGATGAGGTATGCGGCTGGGTCGTGTTCCGCAAGTTGGACACGGCTGGCGTAACCGCCAAAATGGAAATGCGATACCGCAAACCCGTTTCGACCCTCAAACCTTACGTGTTGCTGCGTGCCCACCTGGAGTCGTTCAACCATCGGATTGCCGTTGTAAAAGGGGAAATACGCGATGCGGACAACCAACTCTGTATCGAATGTACTTGCACCTACTTCACCTACCAGCATGACAAGGCGGTAAGCGAGATGCAGTTCATCTCCACCGACGTAACCGGCGAAGAGTTAAGTTTGGAACAAGTCATTCAGCGCACGCTGCAAACCAAACGTAACTACCGCGGAATACGGCAAATGCTAACATCCATCGGATAAAAACAAAACATCATATTAACTAAAAAAACACATACTATGACAATTGATTCGTATGCCTTTCAAGGCAAAAAAGCCATCGTTCGCGTGGACTTTAATGTTCCTTTGGACGAGAATGGTCATATCACAGACGACACCCGCATTCGCGGGGCAGTTCCCACCCTCAAAAAGATACTGAATGACGGAGGCGCACTCATCATCATGTCCCACATGGGCAAACCAAAGGGCAAGGTGAATGCCAAACTCAGTTTGCAACAAATCGTACCGGCTGTCAGCCAAGCCCTCGGCGTACCCGTGCAGTTTGCCCCGGATTGCGCCAAGGCTGCCGACCAAGCCGCAGCTCTCAAAAGCGGCGAGGTGCTGCTATTGGAAAACCTGCGTTTCTATCCGGAAGAAGAAGGTAAGCCGGTGGGGATAGAGAAAACAGACCCCGCTTACGACGAGGCAAAGAAAGCCATGAAAACGGCACAAAAAGAGTTTGCCAAGACTTTGGCATCTTACGCTGACTGCTATGTGAACGACGCTTTCGGTACAGCCCACCGCAAACATGCTTCCACCGCCGTGATAGCCGACTATTTTGACAAAGACAACAAAATGCTTGGCTACCTGATGGAAAAAGAGGTGCAAGCCGTGGAGAATGTACTGAGCAATATCCGTCGCCCCTTCACCGCCATCATGGGTGGCTCGAAGGTGAGCACCAAGATTGGTATCATAACCAACCTGCTCAACAAGGTGGACAACCTCATCATCTGCGGCGGTATGACCTACACCTTTATGAAAGCGATGGGCGGCACAATAGGCACCTCGCTGTGCGAAGACGAGCAACTGCAATTAGCCCTTGACATCATGGAGCAAGCCCGTCAGAAAGGCATTAACCTTATTTTAGCCTCAGACACCGTAGCGGCAGACCGCTTTGCCGAAGATGCCAATACGCAGATCTGCCCCGCCAATGCCATCCCCGACGGCTGGATGGGTATGGACATCGGTCCGGACAGCCGCGAACGCTTTGCCAAGGTGATTGAAGAAGCCAAGACCATCCTCTGGAACGGTCCCGCAGGCGTGTTTGAGATGGATAAGTTTGCCAAAGGCTCGGAAGCCATTGCTCAGTCCATCGCCAAAGCCACTGCCAATGGTGCATACAGCCTCATAGGCGGCGGCGACAGCGTAGCATGTATCAACAAGTTGCACCTGGCAGACCAAGTAAGCTATATATCCACCGGCGGAGGTGCCCTCCTCGAAGCCATTGAGGGTAAAGAACTGCCCGGCGTAGCCGCCATCAAAGGCTAAACTCGTAAACTCTAAACTTTCAACTACAATGGATATAGTAGGTAAAATCATTCAAGTGCTTCCCCTGCAAGAGGGAGTGAGCAAAACGGGTAATCCGTGGAAATCGCAATCGTATGTACTGGAGACGCAAGAACAGTACCCACGTAAAGTCTGCTTTGAGGTGTTTGGTGAAGACCGCATCAAGAACAACGCCTGCCAGGTGGACGATGTAGTTACCGTTTCGTTTGACATCGACAGCCGCGAGTACAACGGCCGTTGGTACACCTCTATTCGTGCTTGGCGCGTACAGCAAGGCAATGTATTGCAGCAGAACGCTCCCGCAGCCGCAGCACCCGCACAAGCAGGAACGGCTATGGCTCCGGCTAATACTGCCACCTTTGACGCAGTAGCCCAAAGCGACGAAACGGAAGACTTACCCTTCTAACACATGAACCAAAAACGGATTGCGTTATACGCTATTCTTCTTAGCCTTCTGACGGGCGGTATCATCCTTTGTACCGTTCGCTGGAAGGCTTGGTTTGGCAACCCCGAAGAACCTGTGTGGCAACAAGATACGGTCGTTTATCGTTTCCACACCTTTTCCGAAGACTCGCTTCCAACGTTCCAAGTGCACTACGAGCAACGTGGCAGACAAACAGTACCCGTTTGGCACGATACAGCAACCCCAGACAGCCTCGTCTTTATCATGCTCGGCGATGTGCACAACGGGATAGACAGCCTGCAGTGGGAAAAGATCTACCAACGCCACCCGCAAGTAGATTTCTATGCCCAGTTGGGCGACTTTATCGAACGGGGGTATTTTTACTATGCACAACAATTAGTGAGTGAACTGGAAGGAACACCTTTTGAGGCACTGCCCGTAGTTACAACACCCGGTAATCATGAATATCGAAAGGGCATTGTGCGCCGGCTGCCATCTTTGTGGTACGAACTCTTCCCCCAACCGAAGAACGGTCCGAAACGATTTATCGGCACCACCTATTTCGTCGATTTCCCGCAGTTGCGCCTCATAGCTATTGACACCAACGGACTGCAACGCATATCGGACTATACACAAGTCAATACATGGGTGAGTCAAGCCATACAGGATGCGGGCAACCGATTTGTGATAGTGATGATGCACCACCCCGTCTATTCCTCTGCCAAGGGCAGGCAGAACATACCTGTTTACATCACTTTCCGGCGTATATTGCAGCAAGCCGACCTTGTGTTTACAGGGCATGACCACACCTACGCACGCCGTTTGCCGTTTGTAGGGATTAACAGCGCACGCAAGTTCTACCGCGCCAAAGAAAGCGACAAGAACGAAGTGGTCTGCAGCGAGAGGCAATTGTACGAACTCGTTACCCTCAGCCGCGATACGCTAACCGTCGAGACACGAGAGATCAACAGCGGGGAACAGATTGACTATTTCCAACTCTAAGTTAGAGGTTAGGCTCTTACTTCTTACAACGCAGTGGTCTAACTTCTTACTTCTATTAACAAACAGTACGGGGACGTTGTGAAACGTCCCCGTACCTGCCTAAAACTATGATTATGAAATGGAGTTGCTATAGTCTCTTCCCTTGTGCGTCATAGGTTACGCCGTTGCGCTCAATGATGAGTACGCCGTTTCGGATGTACTTGCTGGCGGCACCACTGGGAGCGCGGACGTCCCCGCCCGCATTATTCCCACGGGCATCATACAGTTCGCCGTCCACTACTTCCAACTCGGTCGTACCTTCGCCTTCCACCTCGATGCGAACACGAGGCATAACCGATGCCGAAGCATTGGGATTATAGAAGTACGCACGGTAAGCAGGCATGGGATTACCACTTGAGTGCGGATACCAAATCTTATTGTTTGCCAAACCCATCACTTGTTTGCCTACTGCCGACAATGTACCGTTACGCAATACACCTACGATGGCTATCTCTCCGCTCTCCTTGTATGCATTAGTCTCTTTAAGGTCATTCACATCGCCGTCCGCTACATCGGTGGCGGTGTTGAGTGTAACATTCGCGAAGGTATATTCGGAAGGCATCGTGCTTGTGGCTTTGACGAGGTAGCCTTGACCGGCGTGCATATAATTGGGTGATTTAACTGCACGGAAGTGGAAGGTAACGTGGTCGTTCTCGTCAGCCGAGCCTTCGGCATAGCGGTACTCATATACCTTGCCGGTCAAGCCGTTGAGGTCTAATTGGCTTTGATCCACATCAAAGGGCAGGCAGAGGGTGTACCAACGTGCATTGCCGTTGTCGCTTTCGTATTTGACAGAGCGATGGTAGGTTACGTCATAGGTCTTTCCGTTGAGGTCTTTGATATTGTTGTAGTATGCCGCATTGCGATTATCGTACAGGTCAAGGGTGGTGGCTTTGGTCCATGTGGCGGTGAAGGTTTGGCTCTTTTCGGGGAAGAACATTTCATCGCCATCGTGCGAACCGCCGTCCTCATCTTCCCATCCTGCAAAGGTGTAACCTGTCTTAGTGGGTGTGGGCAGAGTAATCGTGTTGTACATCCATTGTGCGGTCAGGGTAACAGTCTCATCGGCTGCAGCGAGGTCGGTCACTTCGTCTTCATCATTATAAGACGTTTCGCTATCTTCATCGTACCAACTATCGAATTCTGCCGTAACGACATCTGTTTCTTTGCTATTGCCGCCTGTTGCGCCTTGATAGTCATAGGTGATGGTAGCCGTCGGCGCAGTGAAGGTGTTGGCATTGAGATTAGTTGGCTCACCCACATTAATCTCTTGGTCTGACATAGTTCCGCTACCTTCGCCAGCAAGGAAATGAACCGTATATGTGCTTACAGAAGGTGCCTCCTTGAAGGTTGCAGTATAGGCGACATTCCCCGTTACGGTAAACGTGCGGGTGGCATTGGTGTTGTTGTCTTCCGTCCACTTGTCAAATACTTGACCCGCTACTGTGGCATTAGCGGTAACCGTTACCTCTTGTCCTGACTGGCAGATGTACCGATATTTCTTTGTACCTACATTGACGGTCAGCGTGCAGGTGGAGTAAGACGGCACATAGATAGCGCGGACGGGCATACCGTAATATTGTGTGCTTAACTCGTAATTATATTTAGCATTATTAGTGGTTCCACCCGAGTGGTCATACCAGTCGACATAATATGTTCCTCCGTAATTTTGGAGTGCATATGCTCCGTTTACGGTTGTATTACTATATCCAACCTTAAGTGTGCCTTTATACATCTTACTGGACCAATAATACCTATAGGTTGATTGATCTAATGATTGACGAATATAATAGCCGCTTGCAGGTAAGAAAATAGATTTCGTGTTATCTATTTTATTTTTGAATGTCCCGCCATCTGCAGCCACTGTAGTATTTGCAAGGAAATCAGACCATTCTGTATTAGTAGGCATACGCCAAGTAGGTCCCATATTTTGATAAGCAGCATCGTAGGTTGATGTTAATGTATAACCATTTACGAAAGTGCTACTACCTTGATTTATAGGACCATATAAACTCCCGTTGGATGGCCAACTTCTATTAGGATTCGTATCGCTCCAAGCAAAATATGTACCCACATTTGTTGTAGAAGTTGCCCCCACATTCCTGTCAGCCCAAGCCACACCGTAGCCCATATCTACAGGGATATAAGTCTTGCCGTCTGCACCGGTCTTCGGGTCAAGATTGTAAAGAATCTTCATCGTGTCCGCAGTCATACCTTGATAGATATTCACGTTGGCGGGAGCGGACTCTAAATCGCGGAACGTAGCAGTATAGACAACATCCGCATCGCCCATAACGCTGATAGCAGGCGACCAACCATTGAAGAACCAGTCGGTCTTGGTGGGAGTCGAACCCGCATAAACAGGCATTGCTCCTATTGCTACATTGACTTGATAGAGTTGCGTTCCATCGTAATTCACGAAAGTAGCCGTGTGTTGCGGCACACTTGGATCCAATGTGAAGACAGCCGTCACTTCTATGTCGTCATCGACGGTAAAGGTGCGCTCGGCATTGGTGTTGCTATGGTCGTCCGACCACCATTTGAACACCTGTTTGTACTCGGCATTTTTATCTGCATGAGCCGTCACCGTCACGCTCTGACCATCTTCGCACACGTAAGTGTAAGTCTGATCTCCGGCGTGAATAGTTAGAGTGTAGGTTGTAAAGGAAGGTTCATAAATGGCGCGGACTTGTGCGCCATAGAGTACATATCCTTGATTGTCTACTATATAATTATCACCTTCTTTAGAGAATATGACGGCATTAGAAAAGGCATAACCATAATAATAACTATCATAGTTTGCACTTGTAAACTCGCTGCTCCAATAATAGCCATTTGTAGTTGCTTGTAATACAAATTGGTCATAATAATCTTCACCATAGAATCCTCCGGTAGGCAATATGAGTGTTTTATTATCCGATTTGCTTGTAAAGACAGTTCCCGAATAGGTTGTGTTATCCAACAACGATTGCCATTCTGCTTTGGTGGGCATGTGCCAATTGGAACCCATTATCACTTTTGCTGTTTCTGCATCATCGGGTAAAATATCGCCTGCATTCATGCTGCTTACAATCTCAAGATAAGTACAAGCAGCACCAGCCTCAATAGGCTCAATACCACCATAGTTGTAATAATCACCCAAACCATTTGCAGCACTTGCGCCCACATTTCTGTCTGCCCAGATAACGCCGTAACCCATATCCACCAGTCCGTATCTTTTATTATCATCGCCGGTAATAGTGGCAGGATAATCATACACAATCTTCGTCGTATCTGCCGTAGCCGCTTGATACACATCCACTTCAGCAGGGTCGGATGTAACACCGCCACCGGGTTCATCGCCGCCGCCGGGTTCGGCACTCGGGTCATAAGACCAAGCAGATGTATTCCACTGATATGAAGTATCTCCTGCACCGCTGTTATAACAGGTACTACAGGAGCTGAATCCACTGGGGCAATAAAGCATCTTACCTGTGGAACTGCTGCTATAAATAAAAGATCCAAAATTATCCGTCTGAGTGGGACAGGTAGTTAAATTTAGGCGAACTGATTGAAGTTGATTACACCCCCAAAACATACTGCGAAACGCATCCGTTACACCACTATTGGCAGCATTATTTAAGTCTGTCACAAGGAATGTAGGACCGTACTTTACACCATTGGCCTGGCTATATGTGTTGTTAAACAAATTCATATAGCAACCGGTTTTCAATATCGTTGCGGGAAAAATCAAATTAGACGCATCAATAATGGCGTAATTAGCAGGGCTGATATTACTTGATGCATTGTTGTCCGTATAATACGACTGATGCATATAGAACAATGAAGTAAAGCAATAATTATTTGGTATTGTATTCTCAGACGCTAATGTGTTTTTTGCAGTAACCTCATTATCTGTATCATATCCGACAATGAGCGACATTATGTTGCCGTACATCGTAACATTCCAATCGGATGTTGATGATTGAGGTAGAATTTGATAATTATCTTTTTTTGACAAAAAACCAGCCCAACTCGTAATACCACTTTCTTTACTGAACCCCGTTGAGTTAATTCCTCTAAATTGAATAATATAAGTTTTTCCTGCTGCTAAGGAAATACTATTGTCGTACAAGCCTTTGGCAGTCGTAGTGTTTGCTGTTGCAACTGTCGTCCAATCCCCGAAATTCTCATCTGTCGCTTCTTTCAAGCGATAATCCAAATTGATTGTTACTGTGTAGTTTGCAGAATATAAGGAACTATTATAGAATCGAATATAATATGTTCCGCTGCTCCCAGTGGTTGTCTCAATAGTAAATGGTTCTCTAAGGTAGTCCACGTCAGCTTTTGCCGATTGCGGCACAAACCATAGCAACAGCATCCACGCTGCAGCTAATAAAAGGGTTGTTTTTTTCATACGTTCATAAATTTTTAAGAGGTTAATATATTGAAATTCAAAGATTACAGCTTTGAAGATTCAAACATTGCGGAATTAACGATTGCAGAAAAAAGACAGACACGAAACAATGTTTCGTGTCTGAAGCAAAATATGTTTGTCAATCGAGATTTACCTTGATATAGACATTATCAAGTAAAACGTTCTAAAAGGACATCAGGGTCTTGACGTACATCCCAAACATCGGCTATATAAATCGTATTATCTCGCACATAATAAATGAATTTACTTAAGCCCTTGATAAGAAAACTCCTTACAGTACCATCTGCTGATAATTGATAAACGGGAACACCAACATTCGGGAATTTTACTATTTGAGCCAATGTATCATCTACCTTATTGAGGTACGATTCCTCTGCTTCAATTCCAAAATGCGTAAACAAGTAATCTCGAATATCACCAAAAGCTTCCTGTGCTTGATTTGACCAAAGTATATCCATATCTCTACATTGAACGATGTGCCATTACTTGTTTATGGGTTTTATATTGTCCTGTAGCAAATTGTTGTTTTGCCGTTTCAAAGCGTGCTTTTACTTCGTCCCACGTGTAGGGAACTACAGATGCTTCTACCTGCGTATCCTCTATTCTACTTTGCATAGCCCTTATCACGATTTTTTGTTCTTCTAACGGAAGCATAAATGCCATATTGAGAACATCTGAATAAGTAAATTCTTGTACCATAGTCGTATAATTTTTCTTCGTTATAGCCGATAATGTGTTTATAAACACGCAGCAAAAGTACGGTGTTTACTTCTTTTACACAAATTTTTGCTTTTTTTCGATTTCTGCAATACGTCAATGAACGACTTCTTTATATTATTCTCCTCAAATTAGGGATTCAAGAATTCAAAGATTCATAGATTTCAAAGATTGTTGCCGATAACAAACAAAAAAAGCGGCAATATCCCTTTTACTGATATTACCGCTTTTCTTATATTTCTTAACAAATCACATCCTTGGGATTTCGCGCAAACGAAGATGACCTAACTGCTTAAATTCTTCTACCGTGAGCAGTTTTTTGGAAGACAACGCACCTCCGATATTTTCGGTATGTACCCATGGATTAGTAAGAGTGCGATTGCACTCATGTGACAACAGCCTGCAAAATTATCTCTCAACTGATGAGGTCTGTACTCGATAGGCAATGTACCTGTTTCGGCAAGTATTTCAACGGTTTCGCGAAACGCTTGAACGCTTTTGCCTTGTCTTATACAGCGTCTGAAATCGGAATTAAATCTCTTGGTTGTTTTCAGCGTGTACATTATAGTATCGATTTGATCATTTCATCGACAGAAGAGTAAGTATATACACCACGTATCTGCGGTATCCGGGTTTTAATTTTGCATCTTTCATAATTGCCTCCTTCCTTATTTTCTTATTGCTATCTGCTAATCATTTTCTGCCCGCAAAGGTACAGTCTTTCAGCCAACCCCGCAAGACGTTGTATGTCATTTTGTTGTTTTTCGCGGTAATATCAATACATCAAAGGACATTGTATTATCCCCTGTTACAATCCCCTTCCTATGGCACCTATCAAACGACCCTTTGATTGGTGCCACATATAAGTGGAAAGTGGAGAGTGGAAAGTGGAAAGTGGAAAGAAGTTGGTGAGTTTTGAGCGAAAAGAATAGAGAAAAGTGCCGAATATGTATTTTCAAAAGGTTAGCAAACCGGGCGAAAACACCATTCA
>DFIN01000047.1:13779-22011 GCA_002372135.1 Bacteroidales bacterium UBA3696 | reverse complement strand
CATGATTTCCGTAGTTATTCCTGAGCCCGAAACTATCGATGATCCCGAACTTGATCTGGGCTTCTATCTTGCAGGCGACATGACCAACTGGGCTGATGGTAAGGTGAAATTTGAAGATGGCACTATCACCATGAGCCTGATCGAAGTGAAGACCTATGAGATGAAGGTCATCGAGGTTACCGCTGAGGGTATGGTTTGGTACAGCGCAGACGGCGAGATGAATAAAGACAACTGCACCGACTGGATATTGTACAGCGACGTAAATGCGAATATCCGTCTTGTGGTTGAGACCGCCGGCGAATACACCTTCAACTGGAATGCTGACGAGAAGAAACTCAGTGTGGTTTATCCGAGCAGCACCACCGGTTTGGACGAAATCCGCATGGAAGGCGTAAAAGCCAAAGTTCTTGTGGACGGTGTACTCTACATCATTCGCGACGGTAAGATGTACAATGTACAAGGCATGCAGGTTCGCTAACCTGTAGCCCATACGAAGGTAAGGGCGGCTGACTACCGCCCTTACTTGCTAAAATAGGGTATCGGATGGATCCGATACAAGTTGGAATTTATTAACAATGGATTTTATTATCATGAAACACACCATGAAACGCCTTGTTTCATATCTATTTATGGGACTGCTTACCTTTAATCTTTGGGCGGGTGAGCGAACAGTGGAGGATGCTGCCCGTTTGGCAGCCGAGTTTATGAACCAATCGCCGGCTCTTCGTGCGCGGTATGCTTCGCCGCGAACCGCTGCTTCCATGCGATTAGCCTATACGGGCTTAAAAACGAACCAAACAGCGCCTGCTTACTATGTATTCAACCAAAGCGAGGGCAATGGTGCCGTGATTGTTAGTGCTGACGACCGCACGGAAACGATTTTGGGATATACAGATGCCGGTTCGTTTGATATGGAAAAAGCCAATCCGCATCTGCGTTGGTGGCTCAGCCGTTATAGCAAGCAGATAGCTACGATGACCGACGAAACAGCAGTGGCTGCGCACAAACAATCGCAAGCCTATACGCCAATCGCCCCGCTATTGGGTAACATCGAGTATGACCAAGAAGCACCATATAGCAACCTTTGTCCGATGGACGGGACCCACCGCTCATTGACAGGCTGTGTAGCCACCGCGGCTGCTCAGGTAATGCGCAAATGGAAATATCCCGCACAGGGTACCGGCACCTATTCGTATACCACTGCCACACTCAACAAAGTCCTTTCCGTGGACTTTGGGGCTACGACCTACGATTGGGACAATATGCTCGAAAAGTACACTAAAAACAACTATACCTCAGCCCAAGCCAAGGCGATTGCAACCCTTATGTACCATTGCGGCGTGGCAAGCGATATGGACTATTCGTATGACGCAGGTAGTGGCACGCAAACCGACAATATGGCTCGCGGACTGGCTACCTATTTGGGCTATAAAGTGGAGAAGTTTGTTACTCAATGGAGCAAACGCGAATATGGTACAACCATGTATTCACCTGCTGAATATAGCGTAACCACTACCCAATTGACATCCTATTTCCACGCTGATCTTGAAGCAGGCAGACCGATTATCATGGGCGGAAACGACGAGTGGCAGGAAGGTGGTCACGAGTTTGTATGCGACGGGCGCGATGCCAGTGGTAAATTTCATATCAACTGGGGGTGGTCGGGCGATGATAACGGCTACTTTGCAATCTCGGCCTTAGAGGCTTCCGGATACGACTTTTCCTATGATTTGGATGCTATCCTCGGTATCGAACCGCAGGTGATTGATACCGTGCATGTTACTTCCATCGCCGTATCCCCGACGGCACTGACGCTCAAAATCAATGAAAAACAACCCTTGAAGGCTACCATCGCTCCCGCTGATGCCACTATCCGTAATGCCACATGGACTTCGTCCAATCCGCAAGTCGTTTCGGTGAATAACGGGGTAGTAAAGGGGCTGAAACAAGGCACTGCTACCATTACCGCCACGGCAGAAAACAAGTCTGCCACCGCTACCATTACGGTTACAAGCGAAGTAGCGATGTCCGATGCTTTCGTGCGTGTGACGGACGCAAGCGAATTAGAAACGGATATGGAGATCCTAATCGTAAATGAAGAGAACAGCGTGGCACTTAGTACGACCCAAGGAAACAACAACCGATCCGAAGCGGCTGTTACCATCAACGACGATGCCATTGAGATTGAGGATGACAATACAGATGTCCAAATCATCACCTTGACCGCAGGTAATCAGACAGACACGTACGGATTAGAGGTCGTTTCGGGCTACCTCTATGCCGCTTCCTCTACCAAAAATTATCTCCGTACCCAAGTCGGTCTGACCGACAATAGTTCATGGGCTATCTCCATCGTAGATGGAGAGGCGGAAATAGTGGCACAAGGTGGCAATAAGCGCAATATACTTCGTTACAATAAGAGTAACCACATATTCTCGGCATACGCCCAAGGACAAGAACCTGTGACCATCTATGCCCGAAGCAAAGGTGTCGCTTCTGCCCTCAATGAGCAAGTACTACCCGAACAGACCGCCCAAAAAGTGATGCGCAACGGACAAATCTTTATCTTGCGCGATGGCAAATGGTACAATATGTTAGGTGAACTTGTACAAGATAAATAACCCCATATAAATCACTATGAAACATTCTTTTCTGACCCTCATGCTGCTGTGGCTGTCGCTTACTGTTACAGCCCAAGTAACCAGCCAACCCGCCATTATCGAGAAAGGCTATACCGGTCCAATCGTCCTCACCTTTGATCCCTCACAAGGCAATGGCGGCATGGTGAAAGCCACCGAGTGCTACTCGCACATCGGACTCATCACCTCTGCTTCCAAGGATATCCACGACTGGAAGTATATCCAAAAGGGTACCGACACTTGGGGAACGACCCAAGAACCGCAATGGACCCGGTCGGGCGAACTTTGGCAACTCACCATCCCCAACATCTACACCTTTTTCTCCTGCCCCGAAACGGAAGAAATAACGGCTATCGTGATGGTGTTCCACAATGGCAAAGGAAATAGCTCGCTGCAAGGAAAAACGGCTACCGGTGGTGATATCCTGCTCTATTTCGGCAAGGAAAACAAAGGCTCTATTTGGGACGGATTTACACCCGCTGCAGCGCAGCAAAAAGCACGCCCGTCGGGGATAGTTAATGGTATCTACTATGGCAACGATGGCACCTCTGTCACACTCTGTACCTATGCTGCCGGCAATAAGACTGCCAACAACAACTCCACCCTCGAGCCTGCACAGCACGTTTTCCTCTTGGGCGATATGACCGACTGGCAACTGAACAACGACTACCAACTCTATCGCGACGGCAATTATTTCTGGATTCACCTCACTGGCTTGGAGAAGGGCAAAGAGTATCGTTTCCAATATGTAGTCGTGCGTGCCGATGGCGCGAAAAAGCAAATATCTGACCTCTTTTCCGAGAAAGTCATTCACCCCGATGATATGTATGAACCCCGTTGGGTGCATTCCGACCTGATCGGCTATCCTCTTTCCGGCGCAGATGATGGCTATGTTACGGTTATTCAGCCCGGCAAACCTGCCTATCAGTGGTCAAACGCTACGCTCAACTTCCAACGCCCTGACAAAAACAATCTCGTCATCTACGAGACTTGGATCTATGATTTCACTCCCAACCATAGTATCCCCGCTCTCTTAGAACGTTTGGACTATATAGCCAACCTCGGCGTGAACTGCCTTGAACTTATGCCCGTTACCGAGTTTGACGGCAACGAGTCGTGGGGCTATTCACCCAATCACTATTTTGCCGTGGATAAGACCTATGGTTCGCCGGAAGACCTCAAACAACTGGTAGATGAGTGCCACAAACGCGGCATCGCTGTCGTCCTCGATATGGTGTTCAACCATGCCACAGGACAGAACCCCATGAACAAACTCTACCCGTGGACATCAAGCAACGAGTCTTTGACCGACCTCCGTTTCAATCCGTGGTTCAACGTTGATTCGCGCGTACCCCATCCGGATAATGTCTATCAGGATTGGAATCACGACTTTGCCCCTGCCAAGGATATGTTCCGCCGTGCTGTGGCTTATTGGCTGACAGAATACAAGGTGGACGGCTATCGCTTTGACCTTTCCCACGGCTTGTGCGGCACCACTTATACAGCACTTGCCAATATCAACGAGTACTATCAAGTCATGCAAACCACATCCCCCGGCTCATACCTCATGCTCGAACACTGGGGAAGCAATATGAACAGCGATCGTCCTCGGTTGGTTCAAAACGGTATGATGTGCTGGCAAAACACGGCAGAAAAGTTCCAGCAAGCAGCCGGTGCATGGCTCTCAGGGGACGATTTGTCCGCTGCTAACTTGGATAACTATGTGTCCTACAGCAATAACCACGACGAGGAACGCCCCTTCTTCAAAGCCAAACAGTGGGGCGAAGGTTCGCTCAAAACCAGCGTAGCTGACCGTGCAAGTCGCGTTCCGGCTGTCATCGGTTTGCAGTGCATGCTCGACGGACCGCAACTCTTCTATCACTTCGACGAATTGGCTTACGACTATTCCAAATGGCAGAGATCTGACGAAGATTGGGGTAAGAATCCTTATGGAATGGCTGTCAAAGCAGACCATATCTATATCAACGGCAGTAAGAAAGATACTGCTGAATTCAAGATGAACCCCAAACCGCGTCCTGAATCGCGCGGTTGGTTCCAAGAAGGTCCGCGTATGCAAGCCTATCAGCGTTTGGCACAAGCCATCCGGCTCCGCACTCGTATCATGCCCGATGTCTTTACCGGTAAACCCACCGCAAGCCATTTGTACACCGGCGCGCAAAAACGCTATGTGCAATGGGGGAATGATGTCTATGCCGTGGCGAACTTCTCTGCCACCAAGACGCTGGATATAACCTTGCCCGCCGGAACATGGTACGACTATTATGCAGGCGGTTCGAAGGCAAAATCAACCTATACACTGCAACCCAACGAGTTCCGCATTTTCACAGGCTCGTCCGTTCAGCCCCCTGTCATTCCTTCGGCATACGACTATGCAGACGGCATCGAGCAAGTAGAATGGCTGCCTTCGTCCAACGAAGGCACACGCAAAGTACTCATTGACGGACAGATACTGATCCTTCGGGAGGACGGATCTGTTTATACCGTTACCGGTACGCGGCTGAGATAGACATAAAAAAGAAGGGAGAGTATTTGCTCTCCCTTTTGGTAGTGCTACCCGGACTCGAACCGGGGTTTACGGCGTGAGAGGCCGTTGTCCTAGGCCACTAGACGATAGCACCCTAAAAGCGACCGCAAAAGTACTGCTATTTTTTTACCGTGCAAATAAAAAACGTTTTTTTTGACCTTTTCGTCCATGAATCGTAAACAATCCGTTATCGAACGCCTGCATAATTACCGAGTCTGGGAAATAGCCCTAACGCTGTCTTCCCTCTTTGTGGTAGCGTCTATCCTGTATTACAACTACCTTTTCCTCCGTCTTGCCGAAACAGAAACCAAGCAAATGGAGATTTGGGCAGAAGCCACACGACAACTCGTCAATGCAGACGAAGGAACGGATATAGACTTTGTTTCGTCCATCATTGAGGGGAATACAACCATACCCGTCTATATGTTAGACGCAGAAGGAAATGTGTTGCTAACGCGTAATGTAACACGTCCCGTCAAAGATCCTACTCAGTTGCATGGCCCCATCGTCGTTACCATCGACGGCAATGCGACCCAACTCATTTATTACGACGACTCTCTTGCGCTCCAACGCCTGCAACATCTTCCGCTCATATCGTTCGGCGTATTGGCAGTGCTACTGCTCATCGGACTCATCATCTTATATATGACGCAACGCAGTGAGCAAAACCGCGTTTGGGTAGGGTTGAGCAAAGAAACAGCCCACCAGTTGGGCACACCCATCTCCTCGCTTGCTGCGTGGGAACAACTGCTTCGAGAACGCTATCCCGACGATGAACTCATACCCCAAATGCAGCAAGATATACACCGGCTGCAAGCCGTGGCTGAACGGTTCTCCAAAGTAGGTAGTGAGGCAGAACTAACGCGGCAACTTTTGTTCCCGCTCGTAGAAGATACCGTCGTATATATGCAGTCGCGTGTATCCAAGAAGGTGGTCATTCATTGCTTTTGTAACGACGAGGACAAGACCCTGCAAGCTGACTTGAATGCCCCTCTGTTTCAGTGGGTGTTGGAGAATCTGATTAAGAATGCCGTGGACGCAATGAGCGGAGCAGGAACCATTACCCTGCGTGTTCATCGAAGCAATCGCACCATCTTTATTGATGTAGCCGATACCGGCAAAGGCATGGAGCGCAAACTCTTCAAACGCATTTTCCGACCGGGATTCACCACCAAACAAAGAGGGTGGGGATTAGGTCTGTCACTCTCAAAGCGTATCATCGAAGATTACCATCGAGGCAAACTCTTCGTCCAAGAATCGACGGTAGGGCAAGGCTCCGTTTTTCGAATCACGCTCAAAGATACCGTAGATAACACTCCCGCTGCCTGACATCGCCGCATATTCCGCTCCTGCGTCCAATAGGGCTTGCTTGGCACGGGCTAACTGTGGGTGCAAACGGAATACGGTCGGCTCAAAGTCATTCACGCGCCAATCCCAAGGCTCGTCATGCATCTCTATCCCTGCGTATGCCTCGCTGGTGGAAACATGTACATCCGGCTTGAGCATCAGCATACGTTTGCCGGACCAAGAAAAATCCCTTGGCTGCAACTCATCGCCTATCCCACGCGCAAAGCATGGCTCATTGTAGATAAAAAACGGACAATCAGCCCCTATCGGACGCACCAATGCTGCCATCTGCTCGCGCGTCATGTGTAAGTCAAACAGCGAGTTGAGCCCGATTATAGTATGTGCAGCATCCGACGAACCGCCTCCCAAACCTGCGCCAAAGGGGACCTGCTTCCTAAGATGAACCCTGATTGAACCCACCCGAGGAAACGCCTGCGCCACTTGCCGATAGGCGCGCACCACCAGATTTTCCTCGTTTGCACAATCCACCATGATACCATCCTGCGCAAACTCTATCTCTTGGCAGTTTTTCATACCTTTCAGATACTCTATTTCCAATACATCGTGCAGACCCATTACAGGATAAAATAGCGTCTCTATATCGTGATAACCGTCTTCGCGCAACCGGCGAACGCGAAGACCTACATTCACCTTGCAATTAGCCAATAGTTTCATATACTTATCGTTTGGTGCGCAAAGATAGTTATGTTCAGCCAAGAAATTACGAAAAAAATGAGATTTATTTGCGGGATTGTGAAATTTACCCTACTTTTGCAGCCGTTTTTCGGAGAAAGCAGGTTCAACCCCCACTCGTCTATGGCAAAGCAAGAGAAAGAAATACCTCTATTGGATTGCCCGGTGGATTACCTGATAGGGGATGCCAGTGGTAAGATAATGAATGAGTATGGGCGTTTTCCCTGCAAAATCAAGTGCGGAGTGTATGCGCTGATGGTGAGAGGAACAGCCTCGGCTACCATTAACATTACACGCTACGAGGTCAAGCAAAATGATATACTGCTGTTAGAGCCGAATAGTTTTTTGCTCATCCACCATTTCTCCGAAGACGCATTGGTCTATTACGTATTGTTCTCCTCTTCGTTCTTGGAAAAGCATGCTTTTCGCGATCGTATATTGTTGGATACCTTGCAACTACGCAATCCCCTCTTATCCGTTCGTGAGGAAGCCGCTGAGGTGCTCAAACTCACAGTGGAGTTGCTGCTCAAAGCCGCGAATACGAGACCCTCGATGCTCAATACCGAAGTGATGGTCAATATATTCAACCTCTTGCAGACGCTTTATCTTGACTTTGCACGGAAACATGGAGATAACCTCTTGCAACCTAATGACCGCAAAGAAGAGATCTATCAGGAGTTTGTCAAGTTGGTCATGAAGCATTACCACGAGTGGCATCATGTCAATGAGTATGCCAAGCACATGCGCCTTTCCACACCGCATCTGAGTAGTACGATTCGTTCGGTGGGTACGCGGGCAGCAGGAGAAATCATTGACGAGGCTATCCTTACCGACGCAAAGGCGCAATTGAAACTGACCAAATTGCAGGTGAAGGAAATAGCCATTTCGTTGGGCTTTGAGAACGTGGCGTTTTTCAATCGGTTCTTCCGCTTGAGAACGAATATGACGCCGAAGGAGTATCGTAATAGCAATTAAAACATTCGAGAAGTAGCGCAGTTGGTAGCGCAC
>DFIN01000047.1:0-13700 GCA_002372135.1 Bacteroidales bacterium UBA3696 | reverse complement strand
GGCGTTCGAGTCGCCTCTTCTCGACTAACAAGAGAGTTTCATCAATGGAACTCTCATTGCTATTTTTATAGAATATCAGCAAAATAATACAGATTTTCGCGTTCGATAAGATAGCACTTTCCTGAAGCCGAAAACAGCCGATTTCCGTGTGTGCCTATGGTGTGTCCCCATACATCAAAACGACCTTTGGAGTTTTTGCTCTACCTGCAAGCCGATGAAGTCGCCCACTATTCCGAAAGCCTTTGCAATCTCCCTGCTACCGCTTTGCCCTTTGCCCTTACGAAAAAAAAGCTCACCTCAAAAGCGAGGTGGGCGGTGGTGGGCTATTGCGTGCGTATAAAGGAAGGTCACGCACGTTGCAGGTATGGGTGTAAGAAGCGGAAGTGCCATGGTGCAATTTTTGATGCAAAGTTACACACTTTGTACGGCACCCCAAAAGACACTATAAAGAACAACAGGACACTTCACGGTGTCCTGCCGAGTACGTGCAGTTACTAGGAGTCGTGCACGCTGAGAAATTTTTAATGGCGTTTACTTTTCGGGCGTAGTAGATTGCCAGCAGGTGTATCCACACCTATTTTTTAATTTATCTTTGTTATTTCTTCCTCATGTATCCGTTCTTTACGGTTATGTTGCATGGTCATGTAATAGCCATAACTTACCATAGGATGACGCCATTCGATCTCCTCGTTGTCTTGGAGTTCACAACTTGGTGTTCTCCTCCGAACGCAGTTTCATCTCGTTCCACCAGAAACGAATGGTAGATGCGAATCTTTTCGTGTATTTGAACATAGCTATTGTGCTTTATAGAGTTGAAGGATTTGCTTTGCGATTAAGTTCCAATCGTAATTCTGAGCAGCTGACTTAGCGTATTGGGAGAACGAGAGCCATAACTGTTGGTCGGTAAGCAGACGCTCGACCATCTCTGCCATTGAGCGCGTGTCGCCAAAGTCACACAGAAAGCCCGATTTGCCATCTTCCACTACATCCGGTATGCCTCCGACTTTCGTTGCGACAATGGGCATGCCTGTTGCCATTGCCTCGGCGAAAACTGTGCCCTGCGATTCCTCTTGCGAATGCAGGACAAACACCTTAGCGGATTGATAAGCGGCAAACAAATCCTCTTGGCTCACATTGGTATCCAACGTAATATCTGCGCTATATGGACTATCTTGTATGGCTTTTGTGAGCTGTGCATAATACTTGCTGTCTGCCAACGAGCCTATGATACGTAACTTGGCTGTTGAACCCCAACCTCGCAAGATGTTGAACATCTCAATCCTGTGTAAGTGTCCCTTTCGCGGAGAGATAGAGCCGACTGAAAGGATGGTGTTACTTTCAGTGGCACAAGAAAGACCATAGTATGCCGCACTAATTCCTTGCGGAATAACATGTATCTCCGGCAATTTAGCTAACTTCCCTTTCTGTTGGTATCGGGTCAGCATTCGTTCCACGTATGGTGTATCGACAATAATGCGCGAAGCACTATTGAGCACATCTAATTCCGCACGTGACTGCACGATATACTGATACATGTGTTTCAGGGATGGTTTGCGCCGCAATGCTTGTTTCTTTTCTTCGTGTAATAGTCCATGAACGGTCAGAACAACTGGTATCCCGTAGTTCTGTACAGCCTGATAGATAGCTCCGCTTAGTTTGCCTGTGCCATGCACATGTACAACATCGGGATGCAGGGCTACTATGTCGCGAAACATCTCTTTGCCACGGAGCATGGCATCCTCATTGTGCTTACCGTTGTTGGCGTAGCGATGGATAGTCAACAAGTCATTGCGGTCGCTGTTATCCTTGCCACCGATGCGCGGAAAGTCAAACACATCAACGGTGTGTCCGGCACGAACTAATGCTTGCGTCAATCCGTACACAGATGATTCTACCCCTCCGCGAATGCAATCCGCTGACAGCGGATAATTGCCTACTTGTACGATATTCATCTTTTGTGTGCTGTTTTTTAACGATGTTGGTAGAACCAATACCCTAATCTGGGATGGTTGGTTAGAAAAGTCTTGATGGCATCTTTTAGCCGCATCTTAGGCGTTGCATACCAGTGAACGGAACGTATCCATTTGTAACTGAGCGGATAGACTCCTAATTCGCGAAACTTCTCCAAATAGGTTCTGTATTCCTCCAAACTCATTTGCGCGCTGATACCCATTGGAGGAGGGCATACCCAGCGCATATATCTCAGTCGCTCATAATCCATCAGTTCGGGACACCGATTGAGGATAAACTCTTTGCGATGCTGAACGGCTCGCCAACAACTATCCATCAATATCCGCTGACGCTCAATGGACTGTCGGTGGGTGGAACTTTGACTGGATGCTTGTACATAGCAGTACAAACGCAAATCGGTAACCACCACTTTGCCCGCTACACTATAGACCTCGCCCTTGAATACATCATCTTCATGCAGGTGTAAATCTTCCCGGCAGATAAGATGGTTGTCCACAAGCATTTGTCGTGAATAGACCGCATCCCATACATAGTAATCCGGAATATCGAAATGCCTAAGCACCTCTCTACCGGAGGCGTAAACGGTGGAGCGGATAGTGTCATTGCCCACCGATCGGATAGGCACTAACTTCTGCTCGGTCGTGTAGTTGGCTTGGTAAAGGACGACATCCGCATTGACCTTTTCTGCCATTTCCACCATTCGTGTCAAACCGTCTGCCATCAGGTAGTCGTCGGCATCTATAAACACAATGTATGTTCCCGTAGCGTGCTTAATACCCAAATTACGGGCAGAAGATACGCCGCCGTTCGGTTTGTTGAGCAGAACAACGTTCTTCATTTGCTCGTGGGAATGGATGTATTGCTCTACAATGTGAGCAGATTCATCTTTTGAACCATCGTTCACCACGATGATTTCCGCGTCCGGATAATCAATACTATCCAAACAACGCCCAATAACAGGAGCGCAATTATAGCAAGGAATGATAACAGATATTTTCGTCATTGTTTTCGGATTTTAGCTGAACAATTCATCTCGCAGTGCATTCAGGTAGCCATTACCAAACTTTAAATCCGGCTCCATATAATTGCCTTCTGCCCATTCGTTCCATGATTTAATGATTACGATACGTTTGTCATAAGGCTTATGTGTGATGCGCTCTAATGTCTCACGCACGTGTTGTCGAAATAGTTCGGGTGTAGAACCATGGAAAACCATTCCTCGTTTTCCGCTACGCGGTGTATGATCCCAGTTCGGTATGAGACAGGGGAATGCATTTTTTTCTCGGTCTGTATCATTAGAAAACCATTTCATTTGGCGCTTATAGGAATATATATTCGGCCAGCGCAATATATAACTGGTAAAACGATGGAACTGCAGCTGCCAAAAGGTTTGTTTATTCGGGTGCAAACGCATATAATTAACGGCATCGTATCCCAACTCCTCTACCCATTTTTTATATTCCAACCCTTCTTTTTCTGTAAAATAGCCATTCTCCAAGGCTATGAAATAGATGCCTTTCAACCCATTCTTTTTAGCAAGGCTTTGCCATAAGTCCACATAATGTTTTGGATCTGGCATATCGGATGGCTGATAAATGATAAAGATTGGCTTTCCATCACAGGTAATGTAGCGTTTATCTTTAAAAGCCGGAAGCACTGCATTGAAATGCGCAATATAATCCTCATCTCCTGGATAAGTTTGTTCTATCAGCACATTGCGCTTGTTATTTACTCCAAAATTAAAACCTTTCCATGTTTGATTCGCCCATGCTAAAGAAAACGGGAAATCAGGTTTTCCAGATTCCAATACCTCTTTAAAAGGTCTCTCCATCAGTTCTTTCCCTGCGAACCAGTAATGCCAATAGACAAAGCCCTCTATCCCGGCTTCGCGAGCCATTTGGGCTTGTGCCTCGCGAGTCTCCGGTACTCGCAAATCATAATAGCCAAGGTCCGCCGGCACATGCGGTTGATAGTGTCCGGGGAAAAGCGGTTTGGCTTTTCCTACATTCGTCCATTCCGTAAATCCTTTTCCCCACCACGCATCGTTCTCCGGTATCGGATGAAACTGCGGCAGATAATACGCCAATACTCTGGCTTTCGGTTGTTTTTGTTCTGATGTCATATATTGTTTCTTCGTTTAATTGCATATACAATAAGCGGTAACCCTTTGAATAGTGGATTACCGCTTTAGAAAGAAGTGTTAAGTATAGTTTCCTAATGCACCATTAGCCGGACATAATTGGCAATGGCATATAGTGGCACATTATCAGTTATCTCATTGCTCTTGAATGGCATCAGGGATGTCTTTATGGCTTTGGTCGGGTTGTTTTCTAAGATATATTGCTTGAGTGATTTCGCTTGCAGATTCTCACCGGCTTTAGCCTCTACAGGAATGGCTTGATTATTGACCATAATCATAAAATCTATTTCTTGTTTGGCATTTGGTTTGGTGTAATAATAAACAGACAGATCCGGAATACATTTGAGTTCTTGCAAGACTAACTGTTCCGTTAAGGCACCATTGTACTCTTCAAAGACTTTTTCTGTCAAGGTCACTTCGGATGCGTCTGTTGCGTTCATCGCGCCTAATAATCCGCAATCCAAGAGGAATAATTTGAAAGCATCATATTCCTCATAAAACGACAATGGGGCTTGTGGTTTGCTGACTTGGCATACTTTATGAACTATTCCGGCATCTAACAACCATTGTATAGCTATTTCAAATTCCTTTGCTCTTGCTCCCTTTTTCAACAGACCGAAAATAAACTTCTTGTTTTCTTTGGCTATCTGAGCAGGGATGGATTGGAACACTTGTGTTATACGGATAACTTGCTCTTTAGGAGCATGTTTTGACAAGTCATTGATATATGTCGTGAGTATCTCATTCTGGATAGTCCGTATCTCGTGTAATGGCACCTGGTCACAATAAGCCTGCACAGCTTCCGGCATTCCACCTACGTACAAGTAGAGCCTCAGCAACCGATTGATTTTCTCATGCAAGGTATTGGTAATCTGCCATTCTCCGGCACGCAGGCTACTGCTCAATTGATCTTCGCCTATCGCTTTTAGAAACTCCGTAAAACACATCGGGTGCATCTGAAGTATATTGACCTTTCCAACGGGAAAATTCTCTCCCTCATGGAGCATTAACCCAAGCAGAGAACCGGCAACCGCCACATGCTGCTCGGGTGCATCTTCCGCAAAATACTTCAGTGCGTGTAAACCACGAGGAACTTCCTGCAACTCATCGATAAGAATAAGCGTTTTTCCTGCCACTATCTGTGTTTTGGTCAGAACCTCCAACATTCGGATTATTCGATGAACATCGTAATCCTCAAACAGATTGGCTGCTAACGGTTCCTTGTCGCAGTTGAGGTATGCTACGTTGTCGTAACATGTAGTTCCGAAATGCTTTAGAATCCATGTCTTACCTACCTGTCGAGCCCCGTTCAGTATTAAGGGCTTGCGGCGTGGGTTGGATTTCCAGTGATACAATTCTTGTAAAATCTGCCTATCCATATACGTACATTTTTTGCATTTTCATTATTTTCGGTGCAAAATTACTAAAAATAAATGATATTTGCAAATGAAATACATTTTTTTACCCACTTTTATTAAAAATACCACATTTTTATGAATGACTTTCGACTACAATTGTACATTTTTAAGAACGAGAATCACTCATTTCGTTCATTATAGGGTAATCCACTATGTCAAAGATCGCTTTTACAACCACTCGCTAGGGGTGGTTGTTATTTTGGGTTATTTGCAGACTTTATCACTTTTGCCGGATTACCGGCAGCAACGCTATATGCCGGCACATTCTTTGTTACAACGCTATTGGCGGCAATTACAGCTCCATCGCCAATGGTTACATGGGGTAAGACGGTTGCTTTGTCGCCTATCCAGACATTGTTGCCGATGATGACAGGGCCTTTGCTCGTTACCAACCGCATCAATGGTGGCTGTTGTAAGGTCTCATAGTCTGTTTCTCCATGACTATTGTCCGTAATGGTCACCCATCGTCCGGTTAGGAGGTTATCCCCGATGACAATTTTGTTTGTTGAAGTGATATGATTGTATTCTCCAAAACAGCAACCTTTTCCTATGAAAATCTCCGGATGAAAATCCCCTCCTGCGCAGGTTGTCTTCCAAGCCGTCAGGATGCAATGTTCACCAATATGCGTACCCTCACCTATGGATATACAATCCTCACCAAGCGATGTCAGGTCTTTAGGGAAAAACACACCTTGCGCATGTTTGAACAACATAGCCGTCCGTTGTTGGCGTATAAAGTTCCTCCCATTCTCATGGTGGTGGTATAACCATGTCTTGTGCCATCGGCATGAAAGCGCGCCAAAGAATATAAGTATTTTCTTTCGTATCGGGTTCATATTGGATTATGGTTTCAAAGATGCATCTAATTTTATTATATCATCATCGTTTTTAGCCATTTCTAGAAACTCCACAATATTCTTCTCTGTTGCTTGACGCCATTTCTGATTCATCTCGCGGGAGAAATTCCTTTCTTTTGGGAAAAGATATTTTTTCCCTCGACCGCCCCATAGTATATACAACCACATTTTAAGATAATTGATTTTCCTTTCACGCAGCCATTGAAGTCGAAGTATCTTTTTTACAGATTCTTTATCCTGTTTGATCAGATTATAGAATAGCAAGATATTATTTTGCAAAACCACATCGTTTGCTTGAGTGGATTGAGAAACCGTGGTTAATGTTTTGTTCAACAAATAAAGATGCGACTCATAATGGGCTTTAGTTTTTATTTTGTTCGCTATACCGTTATTTGTTATTAGGTAGAAATAATCCACTCTAGTCCGCTCTGCAAAAGAATATTTAAGTTTTTTTGCAAGCACTTGAATGTTAAAATCCGAATCTTGCAATGATGACAACCTTTCATCCCAATGGACATTATTATCCACTAAAGACTGATATCTATAAATATTAGTAACTGCAAGCATTGTCAGATTCCAATTTAGCATTGCCATTAGCGCATTATCAACAAATGGAAATCCATACATGTCGCTATCTGTCTCGAATAAACTATTGCGAAATGATTTGGCTCTAAACACAGCGTAATCATCATTAGGGTGTTTGTCTAAATAGTTTACCCTCTGCTCAAAACAATAAGGGGCTATTATATCGTCTGCATCAAGAAATATCAGGTATTTTGCACCTATGGCTGCATCAATTCCTATGTTTCTGCATGTTTGGCTGCCTTTCGGTTCTCTATCTCTACGTATATATTGAAACCTGTCATCTTTTTGCTGATATGTTGTAATTATCTTGGCCGTTAAATCAGTTGAACCATCATCAACGCAAAGTGCTTTCCAGTCCTTGAAAGACTGGGCTACTAAACTCTCAAGCATTGAGGGTATATACTTTTCTACGTTCCAACATGGAATAACTATTGCTAATTGATATTGTTTTGAGTTCATTGTTTATTGATTGAATATCGTTTTATATGTATTCTCGCATACATTAGTTCTATAGGTCATCAACTCATCAAGTATTTCTTGACGTTTGTCTGCATACCTATCTAATCCATCAAGTGTTGCTTTTACAACCTTATAAAAAGATTCTTCATCGGTAAATATTTCTCCTGCGCATATTCGTTGTAGTGGATAAAAAGAGAATCCTCGTATTTTTTTGTATAGATCATAGTCATAGAAATTAAAAATCACAGGCTTGTTTAACAATAGATAATCAACATATACGGAAGTATAGTCTGTCATAAGCATAGAACTTACCTTCATTAGTTCTACTAGCCCAAATCTATCACAGCCTTTAAAATTCAATACTCCCTTGGGTAATAGGCTATCTACCACATCTGCATTTTGGCGAGGGTGAAGTTTGCATATAATCAATATCTCATTCTCTTGCAGAAAATTTTCAAAACGTTTTTTTTCTATATTAAAGCCAAGTATGGATCGTTTTATATCAAACACAGATTGCTCATAATCACGATGAGTAGGAGTATATAAAATTATTTTTGAGAACTTATAATCTCCACAAAATTGTTGAAAATACTCCTTTACAAATGAGACATCTTCTTTTTGTAGTATAACATCAGATCTACACTTTCCTATTGGCAGAAATTTGCCAAAAGAGATTTCATATGATGATGATTCTATTTGGCTATAAATCAAGGATACTGAATAAACTCTATCTATCTGCTTGGCATAATTTGTCCGATTGCGATAATTGGAATCTTCTATGGAGCTAAACCAATCATTTTTTAGAGCAACGGGATAATAACCTAGCACAATATATTGCTGATAAGGTTTCTTTGGTATAGGAAAGATAGCTTCACTTGAGAAGATATATTCAGCACTAGCCCATGCAGATTTAACTTTGCGAGACACACTTGGTATGATTGTTATGTTTGCGTCGGGGTAATATTGGCTACAAAAATCTTGTTCTTGCTGGGCTCGTTCAGGCGTTGTTGAGACAACTACTAACTCTTTGCTATAGTACAATTTATTTTCAAGCATATAGCGAACGAATATCAAGCAATTATCCGCTTTATAATTTATAATCGAAGCTTTATCGAGTTTAGTAAATCCTGGATGAGGAATAAACAAACATTTCCCTTTCTTTACCCGAAGGAAATAGCGGAAATAGATTTTTTTTACAAAACGAGGTATTTTCATTTTATTTCAACATTTTTTTACATTTACGTATAATCTTATTCATCTTAAAGGCAATACGCTCACAACAATATCTGCTCTTGATCTTCAGTTGATGGTAGCATGAAAGTCTGTTTTCAGAACTTAACATACGCATTATATCTTCAGCGATATGGACATAGATGATGCGTTTGTAATGGCGGATACAATTTGTACAGTCATCGGTTTGTGATACCAAGCGACGTATATCTAATAATCTACATTGATTAGAATGCTCTTTTATAAAACGATCCAAAACAGCATTCATCTGCTTGTGTCTTTCTGTTGCTCCGATTTCTTCTGGATTGTCAAAATCGACCTCCGCTCCATTAACGAAAATTATAGGCATTTTTACTTTTTTCACCAAAGCACTTAAGTCCCGGTAGAAATCATCAGGTGTCATTTGACCTATACACTCATACTCTTGTGCGAATTGAGCTAATGATTCTTTGGTAAAGCCTCGCTCTATCTCTTTCTTGGTGATATCTTTGTATCCCCCATAAGAAACTACAAATCCTTTCTTTCGATGGCGATATAGCACCTGAGTGTAGTTTACTAATACACTGTATATCAGCACATCAAATCTGCCTTTATTCAAGTTATAATCAAATAGATTTTCATCATTGAACGGCAATGAAAGAACGATCTTTTTGTCTTCCTCGCTTAACGACTCTGATGCTTTGATATAACAAAGAGAATCACGGTGTACGGGAACACCGAGTTTGTTAACATAGTTAAAATCTGTCGTCACATCATACTTTGAAGCATCAATATACTGTATTAATTGATCTAAGTCACAGCCTCCCATCAACAGCACCCGTTTTCTTTTGCCAGACACATTCTTTTCTTTTGGTTTATCCAACTCATCAGCCGCAACGACTTTTATCCAATCTATCTTTCGCGATGGGTCTATTGTTTCGGATACTTGCGGCACAATTTCCAATGTCGGGCATCCTAATTGCTGATAGATGAAATTCTCTACACCCAAATTTAAGATTCTGCATGAGAACAAAAAATGCTCTAATTGCTTATGTTTCTTATCCAATGCGTAGAAACCACATATTCCGTAATCTCCGAAATTATCTACCACATGAATAGCTGCACACTCATAATTCGGGTTTTCAGCCAATGCAAAGACCCCACTCTCGTCAATGCGAATTTTCGTAAAGTTCAGTTGATTGGACCGAGCGATCAACTCTGCAATGCGAGTACTATTTGCTTTTATATCAGGTACATACTCTATTCGAATATTAGATTTGACTAAAAAATCTGTATTATCCGAACAAGAGGTTTTGAAAATTTCCTTCTGTTCTAAGATTTTGTATTGTTTGAGTCGGCTCAATTTATTATCATCTTTTCCTTTTAAGCCTTCATCACCTAAAAGTTTTGGAATATCATGTGCATCCATAGTCATAAGACCGGGATTATAAAACTCCACCTCTTTTCGATTAGATGTATTATCGTCAATGAAGAGTACATTGACTGGTCGTAATTGACATCTGCTAATGATATTGCGGATATTTTCTCCTTTTGGATTCCAATTAATTACAGGAAAGATGAAATACTCCCAGATACCGACCCTCTCAAGTTCTTTTTTTGCTGGTTCAAAATCATTTTTTGAAGAAATTGAACACATGATGCCTCGCTGCACCAGTGTTTTAACCAGTTTTACATTTTCAGGAATGATTTGAACAGCTCCCTCAGAAAGGGTTCCTTTCCAAAAAGTCTCATCTAAATCCCATATAACCAATTTGACCTGATTCATAATACGTTGATATAATTCTCTAAATTTTTCATTTGTGCTTCGTTCAGTTCTACCGGATTGTTCTTCAGACGTTCCAAATTTACTTGGTCTAGAAGGGTATGCAAATCTTTTCCTTTTGTCCCTTTATAACTTAATCCAATAGATTTAACATATGTGGAAAAATAATCCTGCAAGTCAGTTTCTTTAGATACCCCCAACCACCATCTTAGTTCTTCGTTTTTCGGATGGCTTGCCATGTTCAGTTTCGCAAAATAAGGGAAGGTGATTGCTACGGCATGTCCATGCGGATAGCCACAATAGGTAGTAAATGCGTACGAGAAGGCATGGGGAGCTGTGGTCTTGGTAATATTAATGGCCCGGCCTGCACAATACGCGCCATACAACAAGTCATCACGCAGATAATGTACATCCGTATTATGAACACATGTTAGTAACTGACTATGGAGGTGAGCAATAGCGCGCAACGAATAGGAGTCGCTCTCCTTTGTGGCATTTGGATTCCAATAGGCTTCTATAGCCTGTGCTAACGCATCAAAACCGGTACATGCCGTCAAGTACGCATCATTATTGTACGTAAAAGGAGGGTAAAGCATTACTACGTCTGGCAAAATATCCTCCGCTTCAACGCTGCATTTTTTGCCATCTCTATACACAACAGCAAAGTGGGTAGTCTCTGCTCCTGTGCCCGCTGTTGTCGGTATTGCCCATAATGGCACAATATATCCTTGTTCAGCCGCATAATGACGAATCAGTTTCGCCATATCCATAACACTTCCGCCACCAATACCAATAATCACATCCGGCTTAGTCTGAAGCATAAGAGACAGCCCTTGTCGCGCCTCTTCATCTTTCGGATTGGATGAAAAGTTCTCAAAGTCTGTTACATGGATAGTTAAACCTTGCAAGGCTTCGTTAACCGTTGCTGCTGCGCCACATTGGGCATACGAATGTTTACCATGCACGATAAACACATACTGTGCATGCATGGAGACTAATCTGCCACGCAGTATGGGTACAATATCGTTTGTAAAGTCTATTATAGGGTTCATTTTGCTAACTCCTTCATTAATGCTTCTTTATTTTGTTGCGGTGTGGTGGTTGGGCGACCAAGATCTTTGCGGTTTCCCTTGTGCACATTGACATTTATGAGCGATACTCCATCTATCACCGCATGGTTCACATGGTTCATCGCAAACATAAGCGATTCTTGGGTATCTACAGAAACTACATCTTTATATCCGATGGCTTTTGCTATCGCCTCAACATCTATCTTCTGGCCGACAGTTGGTTGACCTCCTACGGAGTCATGTGCTCCATTATTGAAAATGATATGCACTAAATTCCTCGGATAATAATCTCCTATGATTGCCATTCCGCCCATATGCATCAACATAGCTCCGTCTCCATCAAATACGATTACGCGCCTGTTCGGTTTCTGAAGCGCGATACCTAAAGCTATCTGGGAGGCATGCCCCATCGAACCTACGGTCAGAAAATCATGCGCATGTCCTTGCTTTTTTGCCTCACGATATTCAAACAACTCGCGGCTAATCATGCCAGTAGTAGAGACAATAATATCATCATCTCTTAACTTATTCACAACAATTTTTATTGCCTCCTCTCTGCTTAATACATATCGAATAGGGGGGGGGGCGTATTTAGATTGGTATTCGGCAAATAATCCCTTTCGAACAATTAATGCATAGACTGCATTGGCGGATTGTATTGTTTTAAGCGCCAGAGTTACTTGATTCTGCCAATTCTCATCCAATACGGCATAAGGTACTCCCATTGTTTCAAGTAATGGAAGCGTCACTTTTCCTTGCTTTACGTGTTGGGGTTCATCATGCACTCCCGGTTCACCTCGCCAACCGATGATTAGCAATAGAGGCATTCTATAGACATCGGCATCCATTAGCGAAAGCAGGGGATTGACAATGTTTCCTTCACCAGAGTTCTGCATATAAACACAACCCACTTTGCCTGTTGCCAAATGGTATCCGGCTGCCAATCCTACGGCATTCCCTTCGTTCGCTGCAATGATATTATTCTCGCGTGATAAGTTATCGGTTATATACGCGCATAGATTCTTCAGCAGCGAATCCGGCACTCCTGCAAAAAACTCAATGCCTCCGGCATACAGGGTTTCTATAAAATCTTTGGGTGCTATCATTGTTTTGTTCCGGGAATGAGAGTTAAAATCTCATTAATTGGCATACAATATTCTTCGCTGGCTTCTTTACATCGGCCATGCTCAAGAATAGATTCTGCACAATGAACCATTGCAGGATATGCAGAACGGAGCAAATGGTTAGCATAAATAACAATATTCACGCCCCACTCGGCAAATTCCTCTTCCGTAATATGATTAAAGGTAGTCGGAACCACCACGATAGGCGTATGGCTGTCTTTCTCACGGAAACGGGTACAGAATTCATGAATATCTTCACCGTCTTTATTGCGGGAGTGAATCATGATTCCGTCCGCTCCGGCTGCTACGTACGCAAATGCTCGTTCTAAGGCATCTTCTACTGGTTTGTCGGCGATTAAAGATTCAACTCGCGCAATAATCATGAAGTAATCCGTTATCTGCGCCTGCTTGCCTGCATGTATTTTTGCAGAGAATCCTTCTATTGTATCTTGCGTTTGCTTCGCCTCTGTTCCAAAAAGCGAATTTTGCTTCAATCCTACTTTATCCTCGATGATAACCGCAGAAATACCTAAACGCTCCAATGTACGAACCATAAACGGGAAATGCTCTAATTTTCCACCCGTATCGCCATCAAAGATCACCGGTTTAGTCGTTACCTCCAAGGCGTCATTCAAGTCGTGTAAACGTGTTGTCAAATCTACAGCCTCAATGTCCGGCTTACCTTTACTTGTCGAGTCCGTTAGCGAAGAAGCCCACATACCGTCAAACTCCAATTTTATACCATTCTTCTGCACGGATGTGTTTTCGATTATTAATCCCGTCAAACCACTATGACTCTCCATTATACGGACAATCTTCTTGGCATTGATTAAACGACGGAGCCGTTTCATTCGAATCTCAGGTGTCGTGCCTATTTCTTTAAGACGCTCATTGAGCATAGAAGACGATATACCGGGGGTATAAGGGATGTCGATTACCTTACCTCCCCACTCTGCCATACAATCAATGATATCCTGACGTGTTTTCTGCTGCACACCGGTTTTCCAATCGTCACCGTGCACCACATAATCTGGTTTCAACTTGCGAAGGTTCGGACGGTAATCAAGCGTTGTTTGAGGTATTA
>DFIN01000029.1 GCA_002372135.1 Bacteroidales bacterium UBA3696 | reverse complement strand
TCGGGGCAATTCTCCTTAAAGGTAACGCCCAGCATCAAAATGGGGGCACCCTTAATCTTGTGGTCTTTCTGAATCATGAGTTTAAGCACCTTGTCGGCAATGAACTTGGCAATCGAATTGTTGACGGCTCTGCCGGAAAGGATGACTTGCGGGTCATAGCCTAACGACTTGGCTTTATGCGCTAAATAGTACGGATCGACAGAGATGCAGTGTCCTCCAACCAACCCGGGGCGGTACTTAAGGAAGTTCCACTTGGTGCCGGCGGCTTCTATCACGTCGTTCGTATCAATGCCTACGCGATCGCAGATGAGTGCCAATTCGTTCATAAACGAGATGTTCACATCGCGTTGGCTGTTCTCCACCGCCTTGGCAGCCTCTGCTACCTTCATGTTGGGCGCACGGTGTGTGCCGTTCTCCAATATGCTGTTATAGAGCGCATCCACTATATCTGCCACTTCGGGGGTGGAGCCGGAGGTGATTTTCTTTATCTTGGTGAGTGTGTTCACCTTATCGCCCGGGTTGATGCGCTCTGGACTATAGCCGCAGAAAAAATCCACGTTGAAACGTAGTCCGCTTTCTTTTTCCAATACTGGTACGCAGTCCTCCTCCGTGCAACCCGGATAGACGGTGGATTCATAGATAACAATATCCCCTTTTTGTAGCGTTTTGCCGATGGTGGCAGAGGCTTTCAAAAGGGGAGTAAGGTCAGGATTATTGAAGCGGTCGATGGGAGTTGGAACAGTAACGATGTATGTATTCGCTTGGTTCAATTCGTTCATGTCGTTGGTCAGTGTCAAACCGATTTGCCCCTGCGTATTTGCATATAAGTTGCGGGCGGTCTGAAGACCGACTAAATCAGCCTCCATCGTGTGGTCACGACCGGCTGATAATTCGTTGATACGGTTCGGATTAACGTCAAATCCGATAACTCGGTACTTCTTGCCGTACTCAATCGCCAACGGTAATCCCACATATCCCAATCCCACTACGGCAATCGTTCGTTTTGATAAGTCAAAATTTTTCATATAAATTTGGTTGTTTTTGTTTATGTTTCTATTTAAGCGCGCAAAAATAGATTTTTCTCGTGTGGCGGACAACGAAAAAAACGATAAAATCGCTAAAAAACGCGTGTTTTTGCGGAAAAAGTACGCATTTTATCTAAAAAAAACTTGAAAAAGTCGGAATATATGTATTTTTGCAGGCTCAATAGGAGTACAAAAAACATAACTGAATAATGAAGAATTTCAAATTGTGGAATACGCTTTGCGGATGGCTTGTATTTGCTGTTGCCGCCGCAACGTATTTGCTGACGATGGAGCCGACAGCCTCTTTTTGGGACTGCGGCGAGTTTATTTCGAGTGCCTATAAGTTAGATGTCGGACATCCCCCAGGAGCCCCCTTCTTTATGCTCATGGGGCGTTTCTTCTCCCTTTTTGCCGAAGATGCGAGTCATGTCGCAATGTGTGTGAATGCCTTGTCTGCATTGGCTTCCGCTTTCACTATTCTATTTCTTTTCTGGACGATAACTGCCCTTACGCGCAAACTCGTAGATACGGATAGTCTTGCCCGAGCCATTGCCGTATTAGGTGCCGGAGCGGTTGGGGCGTTGGCTTATACGTTCTCGGATACGTTCTGGTTCAGTGCCGTTGAAGGGGAAGTGTATGCTTCGTCTTCGCTGTTCACGGCAGTCGTTTTTTGGCTGATATTGAAGTGGGACGAACACGCCGACGAAGAAGGGTCTGACCGATGGCTGATTCTCATTATGTATTTGATGGGATTGAGTATAGGTGTTCACTTGCTGAACCTGCTGACGATTCCCGCCATTGTGCTCGTTTACTATGTGCGGCGTTATGAGTTTTCGTGGAAAGGGGTGACGATTGCTTTCTTGGCTTCTGTGGCTGTATTGGCGACTGTGTTGTATGGTATCATACCCGGTGTGCCGACGGTGGCAGGATGGTTTGAACTATTCTTCGTCAATACACTCCATTGTCCGTTCAATACGGGTTTGTTTGTCTATATCGTGCTGACCATCGTTCTGCTCGTAGCAGGTATTGTGGTTACCTATCGAAAGTTAGACCAACAGCCGTCTAATTCGTCTGCTCAACAACTCTGGCGTTGGGCAAATACGGGACTTATCATGTTGGCAGTCATATTGGTAGGCTATTCGTCGTATGCCGCCATCGTGATTCGTTCGGCAGCCGATACGCCAATGGATCAGAACTCGCCGGACAACGTGTTCTCGCTCAAATACTACCTCAACCGTGAGCAGTATGGCGACCGTCCCCTTCTGTACGGACAGACCTATAATGCCCCCGTTGAACTGCGCATACAAGGCAATATGTGTATTCCTGTGGAGAAACAAGGACATGCCCAATATGCACCCGCTCCCGAAGCGGAAGGACAAAAAGACCATTATGTCGTTACGGGCTACAAAACGACTTATAAGTATATGGACCAGTTCTGCATGTTCTTCCCTCGTATGTATTCCGCACAGGGCAACCATGTGCGCGCATACAAGGAGTGGGCGGAAGTGAAAGGACGCCGAGTCAAGTATGACTACTGTGGTCAGCAAAAATCGGAATACTGTCCCACGTTTGCTGAAAACATGCGATTCTTCTTCCGCTACCAAGTGAACTATATGTATTGGCGGTACTTTATGTGGAACTTCTCCGGCAGGCAAAACGACCTGCAAGGGTATGGCGAATTGCATAAAGGTAACTGGATAACCGGTATATCGTTTATAGATAACGCCATGTTGGGTGATCAAGATGCGTTACCTACCGAACTAAAAGAAAACAAAGGTCATAATGTGTATTATATGTTACCCTTGTTGTTGGGCTTGATAGGTATTGTTTGGCAATTGAGCAAGAAACAAAAAGGGGCACTTAATTTTGCCATTACCTTCCTGCTCTTCTTCCTGACCGGTTTGGCGATTGTGGTGTACCTGAATCAGACACCTTTCCAACCTCGTGAGCGTGACTATGCTTATGCCGGTTCGTTCTATGCTTTCTGTATATGGATAGGATTGGGTGTGATCGGTCTATACGAATTGCTCGCTAAGTATATGCAGAGCGAATTTGGAAAAACGGCAACGGCAGTGGCAGTGACGTTGGTGTGTCTGCTCGTACCGGCTCAAATGGCTTCCCAGAACTGGGACGATCACGACCGTAGCGACCGATATACGTGCCGCGACTTTGGTGCCAACTACCTCAAATCGTGCGAAACGCAAGGTATAATTTTCTCCAATGGTGATAACGACACCTTCCCCTTGTGGTACAATCAGGAGGTAGAAGGAGTAGGTACCGACCTGCGTGTGTGCAACCTCTCGTATCTGCAAACCGATTGGTACATAGCCCAAATGAAGCGTCCGTATTACGAAAGCAAAGGACTGCCCATCACGTGGGAATATAAGGACTATATGCCCGGCACGAACGAGGTGGTATGGGTGGAAGACAAAGTGGGACAACCCATTTCCGTGGATCAGGCTTTGCGCTTTGTTCGCTCGGATGACCCTAAGACCAAACTGCGTGAGCGGGACAACGACAACTACATACCGTCCTCTCAACTCTATTTTGACGGACCTCATGGCGAGCGAATCATGCTCAAAGACGCGCGCCGATATACCCGTTCGGAAATGATGGTGATGGAAATGCTTGAGCAAAACAATTGGGAACGCCCCATCTATTTTGCTGTTACCGTAGGCGATGACTACTACCTCGGACTGCGTCCCTACTTTGAGTTGACCGGTTTGGCATATCGAATTACTCCTACTCGTAGCGAGGACGGCAGAGCACGGGTCAATACCGAAGTGATGTACGAAAATATGATGCATCGGTTCCGCTATGGCAATATCAACAAACCGGGTATTTACATTGACGAAAACTTGATGCGCATGTGTCATACCCACCGTATGATGTTCCTCGAATTGGCGGAAGCACTCTACAACGAAGGTCAATACGACAAGTCTCTTGAGGTCATGAATTTTGCCGATGAGATGCTGCCGGCATACAATATCCCGTATGACTATACGTCTGCATCCATGGCTGCCATCTACTACCAATTGGGCGAAAAAGAGAAAGCCAATGAGATATTTGCCGCTGTGGCTCAAACGTGCGTAGAATACCTCGTTTGGGGCGACACATTGTCCAAACAAAGTCGTAAGTCTGTTCAGCAAACGCTCAATCAGAATATCGGCATACTGGGTTATGTGTTACAGAATTGGAGTCGTTATCGCGAAACGAATTTGTTTGAAGAATACTATCCTGTTTATCAAAAATATGCTCAATAATAATCAATCTATTCCCGTCCTGCTTTTGACGGGCTATTTAGGCAGCGGCAAAACAACGCTGCTCAACCGCGTGCTGACGAACCAAAAAGGGATTCGTTTTGCCGTGATAGTGAACGATCTGGGTGAGGTGAACATAGATGCGGACTTGATTCAAAAAGGCGGCATCGTGTCCTCTAAAGACGATAATCTGGTGGCGTTGCAGAACGGCTGTATTTGCTGTACACTGAAGATGGATTTGGTGCAGCAGTTGCACGACCTTTGTGCTATGCGGCAATTTGACTACATTGTCATTGAGGCAAGCGGTATATGCGAGCCTGCTCCTATTGCACAAACGATTTGTAACTACACACGGATGGTGCCCTTTACCGAAGATCCATATCCGCGTATGGATTGTATCGTTACCGTGGTAGATGCTTTGCGTCTGCGCGATGAGTTCGCCTCCGGCGATGACTTGCAACGCAAGGACTTGGACGAAGAGGATTTGGCTTCGTTGGTCATTCAGCAAATAGAGTTCTGCAACCTGATACTTCTCAATAAGGCATCCGAAATCAGCGAAGAGGAACGCGCACATGTACGTGCCGTCATTCGCGCCATTCAGCCGCAGGCGGAGATAATTGATTGCGACTACTGCGATGTGCCGATGGAGCGATTGGTGAACACCGGTTTGTTCAATTTCGATGACGTAGTAGGCAGCGCGGCTTGGTTGCAAGGTGTGGAAGGTGCCGTAGAGGAAGACAACGACGATGACGATGATGATGACCACTATGAGCATCATCACGAGCACCACGATGAACATGAACATCATCACGAACACCACCATCATCACCACGAGGACGAAGGGGAAGCCGAAGAGTATGGGGTAGGGACGTTTGTTTATTACCGCCGTCGTCCGTTCAGTCTCAATAAGTTTGACGACTTTGTGGCACGGCTGTGGGACAAACATATCATCCGCTGCAAGGGTATGTGCTACTTCTCCAATGAGCCCGATATGTGCTACCTCTTTGAGCAGGCAGGGCGTCAGTTCAACCTCAAGCAAGCCGGTGAGTTCTTTGCCACTATGCCAAAAGAGGAACTAATGCAAATGATGGCGCAAGACCCTATCCTGCGACGGGATTGGGACGAGAAGTACGGCGATCGTATGCAGAAATTGGTTTTCATCGGTCAACACCTTGACCGAGAAACCATAGAGCGCAACCTCGATAATTGCCTCGATTGAAAGGAAAAATCATAATTTCCCGAATTTTCAGAATTTTCCGAATACTTCGAAAACACAAATAAAACAATACAAAACAATGAAAGTCAACTATCTGAACAAGAGACACATTGGTCTCAGCGAAGAAGAGAAGAAACAGATGCTTGCCGAGGTGGGCGTTGAGTCGATGGAACAACTCATTGAGCAGACTATGCCGAAAGACATTCTCCTCAAAGAGCCTTTAGACTTGGATGAGCCGCTGACTGAGCAAGAGCACTTGGACAGCATTGCCGATATGGCTGCGGAGAACTTGCCCTACAAGAGCCTTATCGGTCGTGGTTGGTACGGCACCATCACTCCCGCCGTCATTGCCCGCAACGTGTTGGAGAACCCTGTATGGTACACCTCCTACACGCCCTATCAGGCAGAAGTGAGTCAAGGTCGCTTGGAGGCTTTGTTCACTTTCCAAACGATGGTAAGCGACCTGACAGGACTGCCCCTTGCCAACTGCTCGCTCTTGGACGAAGCCACATCTGCTGCCGAAGCCGTAACGATGATGCGCAACCTCCGCACTCGCGAACAAGTCAAGAACAATGTTTGCAAAGTCTTCGTGGACGAAAAAGTGTTCGAGAACACCATGAGCGTACTCCGTACCCGTGCCAAAGGACAAGGTATTGACATCGTAGTAGGTAACTACGTTTCGTTTGAGCCTTCGGCTGAGTACTTCGGCGCACTCGTTCAACTGCCCAATGCAGATGGTAGCATTGAGGACTACGCCGCTTTCATTGACGACTGTCACAAAGCCGGTATGAAAGTTACGGTGGTAGCCGACCTGATGGCTATGGCTCTGCTTCGTCCGTTAGATGCAGATATTATGTGCGGTACGGCGCAGCGTTTCGGTCTGCCGATGGGCTTTGGCGGTCCCACTGCCGGCTATATGGCTACCCGCGATGAGTTCAAACGCGATATGCCCGGACGTATCATCGGACTTAGCAAAGATACGTATGACCATCCCGCTTATCGCCTTGCGTTGCAGACCCGCGAGCAGCATATCAAACGCGAAAAAGCCACTTCCAATATCTGTACTGCAGAAGCTCTCTGCGCAATGATGGCTGGCTTCTACGGCGTTTATCACGGTGCGGAAGGCATTCGTGAGATAGCCGAAGGTATTCACGGCAGAGCCGTTTATCTGAACGAACTGATGCAGGCTTACGGCATTGAGCAGGATAACACCGAGTTCTTTGATACTCTCCGCTTCCATGTGAAAGATGTTCATGCGCTGCAAGAGAAAGCCCTTGACCGCGGTATCAACCTCTATTACGGCAAAGATTTCGTGGGCATCAGCCTTGACGAGACAGTTACCCTTGACGATATGAACAACCTCATTGACCTCTTCGCCGATCTGACCGGCAATCAGCCGCAGTATGAGCAGTCGGAAGAAGCCTTCCAAGGGCTGTGGGCTATTGATGAGAGTCGTGTTCGTGATGTGGACTATATGCAGGCTGAGGTCTTCAAGAAGTACCATACCGAAACAGAGATGATGCGTTATATCAAACGCCTTGACCGTAAAGATATCAGCCTCACCCATACAATGATTCCGCTTGGCAGTTGCACGATGAAACTCAATCCGGCTGCCGCTATGATGCCTATCACGATGCCCGGCTGGATGGCTGTTCATCCCTTGGCTCCACAAGACCAGACGGAAGGCTTTAACGAGATGTTGGACGAGTTGCAGAACCAACTTGCATCCATCACCGGCTTTGCGGCTTGCAACCTCCAACCCACCAGCGGTGCTGCAGGTGAATACACCGGCTTGGTAACTATCCGTGAGTACCTTCACCGTCAAGGACAAGACAATCGCAAAGTGCTTCTCATCCCCGCTTCGGCGCACGGCACCAACCCCGCTTCCTGCGTACAGGCTGGCTTCACGCCCGTGGTTATTAAATGTGATGAGAACGGCAATACCGACCTCAACGACTGGCGCGAGAAAGCCGAAGCCAACAAGGACGTACTCGCCGGCTGTATGATTACCTATCCGTCCACCCACGGTATATTCGAGATGGCTATTCGTGAGATGTGCGACATTATTCATAAGAACGGTGGTCAGGTCTATATGGACGGCGCGAATATGAACGCCCAAATCGGCTACACCAATCCCGGCTTTATCGGAGCCGACGTATGCCACCTCAACTTGCATAAATCCTTCGCTTCGCCTCATGGTGGTGGCGGCCCCGGTGTAGGAGCCATCTGCTGCGCCGAGCACCTTGTAGAATGTATGCCTTCTGAGGACAATAACCGCGTTTCGTCTGCCCTCTACGGCAATGCCAATATGGCTCTTATCTCCTACGGCTATATCCGTATGATGGGCTACGAAGGACTGCGTGAGGCTACAGCCACCGCTATCCTCTCCGCTAACTATATGGCTAAGAAACTCAAAGACGCTTACGGCATCGTATATACCGGCGTAACGGGTCGGGTAGGTCACGAACTCATTCTTGACTGCCGCCAGTTCCACGCCATCGGCATCACCGAAACGGATATCGCCAAACGTCTGATGGACTTCGGATACCATGCACCTACCTTGTCTTTCCCCGTTCACGGCACGCTGATGATTGAGCCTACCGAGAGCGAAAGCAAACACGAGATGGATCAGTTCATTGACGCCCTGCTCACTATCCGCGAAGAAATTCGTGAAGTGGAAACCGGCAAAGCCGATGCTAAGGACAACGTACTACTCAACGCACCGCACCCCGAGTACGAAATCGTAGCGGACGAGTGGCACCACGCCTATAGCCGTCAGAAAGCCGCTTATCCTACCCAATGGGTAGCTGAGAATAAGTTCTGGATCCCTGTTAGCCGTGTGGATAACGGGTTTGGTGATCGCAACCTTGTGGCTCGATTTGAGAAATGACACGCAAACAAGTTCTTATAGAAATTAAGGAGTTGCTGCTTATAGCACTCTGCGTGGCACCGTATGCCCTTGTGGTCAATCAGGTACTTGTTCCTCACGCTATTGTGGGAGGAGGACTGACCGGCCTTTGTGAAATCATCTACTTTGCCAGTGGGGAGGTCATCCCCATCTGGCTTAGTACGTTGATTATTAATACGATTTTGCTTATTACCGGTATTATTCTATTAGGTTGGAAATCGTGCGTTAGAGCCTTATGGGGCATCGTATGGCTGACTCTATGGCTGCGTATCTTTACGGTGGCGGAAACACCCCTTATCTCCGATCCGTTTATGGCGATTGTCCTTTGCGGATTGGTTAACGGAGCATCGCTCGGTATGGTGTATTCCAACAATGGCAATACAGGTGGAACGGATATAGTAGCGATGATTGTCAATAAGTACCGTCACGTGTCAATGGGGCGTGCACTCTTTATGGTCGATGTACTGGTCATCAGTAGTGCATGGTTTCTGCCGCAGGTAACGAAGTTTGAACAATTGCTATTCGGTTTCTGTTTCGTCTTTATTGAGTCGCAAGCCGTTGACTGGGTGATGAGCCGTGGTAGGCAAAGCGTCCAATTCTTCATTTTTTCCAAAGAATATGAAAAGATATCCGATGCTATCATGACCCGAATAGGACGCGGTGTAACGCTGCTTAGTGCGCAAGGGGCTTACACAAAAAAAGACTCCAAACTGATTGTGCTCGTGGTTCGCAAATCACAAGCAACCAGTATCTTCCGACTGGTACAAGAAATAGACCCCAATGCGTTCATCAGCGAAACACCTACCCAAGGAGTTTATGGACAAGGATTTGAAAGCCTGAAAAACGAAACCCGATGATTCAGTACGATGCGCTCATAAAAAGTCTCGCCGGTGCGGTTGATTACGCTCCTGTCTATTTGTTGTGCGGAGAAGAGTCTTACTACATAGACTTGGCTTGCCAATACATGGAGCAAAACATCCTCACCGACCCGATGGCGCGTGAAATGGATCAGATGGTAGTTTATGGCAAAGACCTGCCGGGAGATGATATAGCCCCAGCTATTGGGCAGGCTCGCGGATTCGCAATGACGGGAGGAAAAAAAGTAATTATTATCAAGGAAGCACAATCCATACGCAAATGGGAAGCACTGGCACTTTATATGCAGAACCCGCAACCTAATTCGGTGCTGATTATTTGCTATAAGTACGGAACACCGGATAAAAAACTGAAACTGTGGAAACACTTTGAGGAATACAAAGGGGTATGGATGCAGTCGGACGCGATAAAAGACTATGCTTTGCCCCGCTGGATTCAATCTTACTTAGATACGATCATCCGTGACCGACATTTGACGCTAACCGTCGAGCCGGTTGTGCCTCAACTCCTTGCCGAATATATCGGTTCGGAGTTAGACCGATTGGTCAAATCCATCGACCAATTGCTGCTCGGTATGCCCGAAGGACAGAAACGAATCGATGCGGCGTTGGTGGAACGAAATTTGGGGATATCCAAAGATTATAATGTCTTTGAACTCCAAAATGCGCTCAAGGAAGGCAATGCCCTCAAAGCATATCGTATAACCCATCACTTTGCCACATCCAAAACACATCCGATGATTAAAGAATTAGGCGTGTTATACACCTTCTTCTCCAACCTGATGCTATACCATTATCTGCCGGACAAAACGGAGAGAGTGGCTGCACCTATCTTAGGGGTGTCGCCGTTCTTTGTCAAAGATTATGCACTGGCGGCTAAACGATATTCAGCCGGAAAAACATTCCGAATCATAGGCTATTTTCGGGATATAGATGCCCGACTGAAAGGTATCAACAATCCGTCCACATCCGATGAAGACCTCTGGAAGGAACTAATCTACAAAATTTTGCATTAGAATCGTATAAAATCAATCTAAGATGTTTGTATAACTATGTATAGAACAAAAACTTGTGGCGAACTACGTATCGCCGATGTGAACCAAACGGTAACCCTTGCCGGCTGGGTGCAACGCATCCGCAAAATGGGAGGTATGACCTTTATTGACCTGCGCGACCGATATGGTATCACCCAACTCGCTTTCAATCAAGGTACAACGGCTTTCGATAAAGCCAATACGCTCGGACGCGAATACGTCCTTCAAGTAACGGGCAAAGTGATTGAACGTCAATCTAAAAACGCCCAACTCCCGACCGGAGAAATAGAAATCGAAGTGAGCGAGATGAACGTTCTTAATCCCGCTCTCACGCCGCCTTTCACCATTGAGGACGACACCGACGGCGGCGATGACCTGAGAATGAAGTACCGTTATCTGGACCTCAGACGCACGGCGGTGCGCAAGAACCTCGAACTGCGCCACAAAATGGCATTTGAAGTGCGCCGCTACCTTGACCAACAAGGATTCCTTGAGGTAGAGACTCCCGTATTGGTCAATTCGACCCCCGAAGGGGCACGCGATTTCGTAGTGCCTTCCCGTATGAATCCGGGTACATTCTACGCCTTGCCCCAGTCGCCGCAAACGCTCAAACAACTGCTGATGGTCAGCGGATTCGACCGTTACTTCCAGATTGTCAAATGCTTCCGCGATGAAGACCTGCGCGCAGACCGTCAGCCCGAGTTTACGCAAATCGATTGCGAGATGTCGTTTGTGGAGCAAGAAGACATCCTTCAGATGTTCGAGGGTATGACCCGCCATCTGTTCAAGTCCATCCTTAACATCGACCTGCCCGCTCTGCCGCGTATGACGTGGGCGGACGCGATGAAGTACTATGGGAGCGACAAACCCGACACACGCTTCGACATGCGCTTTGTCGAACTGCAAGACCTCTTCCATTCGATAGAAGAGCAGAAAGCGGAAAACGAACGCTTTGGTGTCTTCGCATCAGCCGCTTATATTGGCGGTATTTGCGCCAAAGGACAAGCCGTCTATACGCGCAAGCAGTTGGATGCCCTGACGGAGTTCGTTCGCCGTCCGCAAGTAGGAGCCAAAGGAATGGTCTATGCACGTGTGGAACAAGACGGCACGGTTAAGTCGTCCATCGACAAGTTCTATACGCAAGACCAACTGCAAGCCGTTGCCCGTCAGATGAATGCCGAAGCAGGCGACCTTATCTTGATTCTCAGCGGCGATGACGCAATGAAAACCCGCAAGCAGCTGAGCGAATTGCGTCTTGAAATGGCGCGTCAAATGGGCTTGCGCGACCCGAAAAAGTTCTCTTGCCTTTGGGTCATCGACTTCCCGATGTATGAGTGGTCGGACGAAGAGCAACGCCTGATGGCAATGCACCATCCTTTCACCAGCCCCAAACCTGAAGATATACCGATGCTGGATACCGACCCTGCTTCTGTCCGCGCCAATGCCTACGATATGGTAATCAATGGGGTAGAAGTCGGTGGTGGCTCAATCCGTATCCACGATGCCGGGCTGCAAGAGAAAATCTTTGAGGTGCTTGGATTCACACCCGAACAAGCGCAGCAGAAATTCGGATTTTTGATGAACGCCTTTAAGTACGGGGCACCGCCTCACGGAGGTCTCGCCTATGGTCTGGATCGCTTCGTCAGTCTGTTTGCCGGATTAGACAGCATCCGCGACTGCATCGCCTTCCCCAAGAACAACCAAGGCAAGGACGTGATGCTTGGCGCACCGTCCGTTATTGACCAAATACAGTTAGACGAACTAAAAATTGATATACGCAATTCGCAGTAAAACTGAATAATAGAACCCGTATGAAAAAAGCTGCTTTTCTTCTGTTTTCTCTTACATTGTCCTTGTCGCTCATAGCCCAAGACTATGACGCACAACCTACAATGGGGGACAACTGTACCAGTATATTGGTGGCCCCCGGTGCATCCGCCGATGGGTCAGCCATCACCAGCCATACCTGCGACTCATGGTATCGTACTTGGATGCGTTGGCTCCCTGCCGTCGAATATAAGAATGACACGCTGGTAGATGTCGTTACCGGCAATATGCACACCGAGTACCCGGGTAGCCGTGACGGAGTCAAAGTGACCGGTCAAGTACGTCAAAAAGCGGGGCGCACCTTCCGCGTGTTGGATACAGCCTATCCTTGCATGAACGAGAAGCAGTTAGCAATGGGAGAAACCACCTACGGCGGCAAGGACACCTTGCGCAATGACAAGGGGCTTCTTATGATTGAGGAACTGCAGCGTCTTGCCCTGCAACGCTGCAGCACAGCTCGTGAGGCGATTCTTTATATGGGTGAGCTGGCATACGAATATGGCTATCGTGATGGCGGCGAATGCCTGACCATCATTGACCCCAGCGAGGCATGGATATTTGAGATTCAAGGCGAAGGACCTGACCAAATAGGTGCTGTGTGGGCTGCCTGCCGCATTCCTGATAACGAGGTTTGCGTGTCGGCTAACATCAGCCGAATTGGCAGTCTCGCTCCGCTGACCGAACCCCAACCCGTGAAAGTGAAGAAAATCAAGAAAGCCCCCTACCACCCCCTTGTGAGCGACAACGTAATGGCTTCCGCCAATGTGTTTACCGTAGCGCGCAAGTTAGGGCTATGGGACGGAGAAACAGAATTTTCTTTCTGGCGGGCATATAGCGGAAAGAACTATGCCGGCGAGATGAAGAATTATTCCACACGCGAACTCTTCGTCTTACAACAGTTGGCTCCCTCGCTCGGTTTGAATAATGACATGGACGAGTTGCCACTCAGTGTGCGACCGGACCAACCCGTTACCGTCAAAGAGGTGAATCGCCTGCTCGGCTCCTACTATGAAGGTACTGACCAAGACCTCACCCAACTCATGCGTGTGCCTAAAAAGGGTAGGCAGTTGTTCAGTCAAACCAAGTGGGAAGACAAAGACAGCATTGTTTCTCCTTTTGCTAATCCTTGGATGCGCTTTGACGAAATCAGTGCGTACTATGCTATGACCGGTGACGAGCGTTTTGACTGGGTGCGCACCATAGCCGTTCCTCAGTGCGCCTATTCCACCATCATCCAAGCCCGCAAAGGTATGCCCGATGCAATAGGCGGTGTGTGCTGGATGTCTCTTGACAACCCCGGACAAAGTCCCCGTTTCCCCATTTTTGCCGGCACTACCGATTTGCCGCAAATGCTCAAGATATGCGGGCAGCATCGCTATCGCGAAGACTGCCTGCTGTGGCATTTGCGCCGCACCAATAAACTGTCTGCCGTACGTTGGGGAATCTGCCGCAAGACGCTCGAACCGGCACGCGACCGATTCCTTGACAAAGGACTGCGCGAACTGCCTTTCGTGGAGCAGACCTATCAGCAGATACTGACCGACCAACCCGAGCAGGCTACGGCTTTGCTCAATGATTACACAGCAGACTTTGTCGGTGCAGTTGTGCTTCGTTGGGACGAACTCTACCTTTCCTATTGGCGCAAGTTCTGGGCTGGGTTCTAAGTTTTTACCGTCTATTTGACTCACAAAATGATGAGAAATACTTTAATAGTCCTCTTAATACTATTTAGTGCAAGCATATCGGCGCAGGTGAGTTATGCCTATGTGGAGCGGGATTCGACGCTTTACCTTGATGTGTATCAGCCTGCTACAACGCCCAATGGGTACACCGTTCTGCACATGTTCGGCGGTGGTTACTACACCGGCTCACGTCGTCATCCGTGGGACTCAACGTATTGCCGACAACTGACCGAACAAGGCTATACCGTGGTGGCAATTGACTATCGCCTCGGTATGAAAGACCTCAAGACTTCGGGGTTTGCCGGTTTGGAGGCTCTGGAAAACGCAATGTTCATGGCAGCCGAAGATGGTGCGGCTGCCATTGCCTTTCTTGACCAACATAACAAGGAACTGTCAATCGACATGTCCAAAATCATATTGGAGGGGTCGTCAGCAGGGGCTATCACGGCATTGCTCATTGACTATGGGCGATGCAACGAATTATCCTATACTTCTGCTTTGCCTAAGGATTGGAAACCTGCTGCCGTAGTGGCTTATAGCGGAGCCATCTATACCAAACAAGGCAAATTGCGTTGGGCACAACAGCCGGCTCCCACACTCCTTTTCCATGGTACGGTGGACGGCATAGTGCCTTACAAATCCATTGTCTTCGGCAAACGCGGCATGTACGGAGCCGATGCCCTCGTCAAATGTATGGACAAGAACGGCTATCCGTATGCCGTCTATCGTTTCAAAGACCTTGGGCACGAGGTTTGTATGGCGGGTCCGAAAACGGTGGAGGAACTTAATCTGTTTGTTCGGCACTATGTGGCAGGGCAACGTTGCCTCTGGCAGGATATTACCATTCGCGACAAAGACTTCCCGCCTACCGAGAAAAGCCGAAAAACAGCCAAACAACTTTATAAGGAAAACCAATACTAAAGACTTTTATCTTGTGCACATCGCTGTTTGTCCGGCAGCAACAGACTGCTGCAAGAGTGTAAGCAAGCGTTGTTGTCGCAATTCTTGGTGCTGTTCGTCTGCAAAGGATGCTGCCGGTAATATCCGGATGCCGCCGCGCGGATTGAACAGCCCTTGCACTTCTATATAGCGTGGCTGCATCAAATTGACCAAATCGCGAAGAATGATATTGATGCAATCTTCATGAAAATCGCCGTGGTTGCGAAACGAGAATAGGTAAAGTTTGAGCGACTTAGACTCCACCATCCGTTCATTAGGTATATAGGAAATGATGATACGCCCGAAATCGGGTTGCCCCGTTTTAGGGCAAAGAGATGTAAATTCGGGACAATCGAGCGTAACTAAGTAGTCGTGTTCGGGGTGTTTGTTGACAAATGTTTCCAACAAATTGGGGTCATAGTCGGTCGGGTATTGCGTGTGTTGGTTGCCTAATAGGGTAACTCCGGCTAATTCATTTTCTGTACGCATAGTTTTATATCGATTTAATTGACAAAACAATCAGTCTGTTTCCTTCTACTCGGAAGGTGAGTTCTTCTCCGTTAAAGGTGATGTGATAAACGCGATTCGGGTCGTCTTGGTATGCAGGTCGCGGGTCTTGACGAAGTATTTCCTCCCATGCCATAATGTGTGGCTTATCGTCTGCCGATGGATACTGTTCCCTTATAGTTTGTTTCAAGCCTTCTACCTGTAGAGTAGGGAAAGGTACTTCGTCCACAAATCCGCTTTTAGCATCGGGATGCGCATCGGCATAGGCTATATATGGTTTGATGTCGTAGATGGGTGTACCGTCTTTTACATCAGCCCCTGCCACCACCAATATGCAGCCCGTTTGCGGTGTATCTTCCACACGTAATAGTCGTACGGCTGTCAGCCCAATGGGATTGGGGCGGATAGGTGATCGGGTAGCAAAGACGCCTACGCGTCGGTTGCCACCCAAACGAGGGGGACGGACGGTAGGCGACCATTGCTTGCGATGGTTCTCATGAAAACCCCATAAGAGCCAAAGATGACTGAATCCTTCTATGCCTCGAAGGGCTTCGCGGATACGGAAGGCGGGCTCAAAGACGATGCGCGTTTCAATCACGCTATCGGATATACTTTGTCGAGGTACGCCAAACTTATCCGCAAACCCGTTGTGGGCATAGGCTATGGGAATCATATATCCCAGTGTTCAAGCGTGAGAAGCAGTTCGTCAAACGTCTTAGCCTTGGCTTTTGCTTGCACGTCGTTGATTTGTTGGCGTACTGCCTCGTCATACGTATCGGCTTCCACATCACGGATAACACCCAGGGCGATAGGAAGTTCAGGCTCCATGTCGGCGTTCTTGACATCGGTGTATTTCTCTTGTCCCATCAGGGCAAGCATACGATGCAAGGTCGGGTCTGCCATGTGTGCATCGTGAGTCAGTACGCGCTCATCGTCGGCTGCCACCACAATAAGACGAGGTATCAACCCTTGGCTATAATCAAGAGCCAAACCCTTATCTTGGTTCGCACCGAAAATCATTTTCTCACCATGACGCAAGATGATGCTACGGTCGGCGCGCGTAGTGCGGTCGGCAATCCAGTTGTGCGTACCGTTGTTGAATATCACGCAGTTAACCAAGCACTCGATAACGGACGCACCTTTATGCTCTTTGGCTTTGACCATACAATCTACGGTCGTTGGCATATCCACATCCAATGTGCGGGCAAAGAACGTACCGCGTGCACCCATCACCAATTCGGCAGGAATGAACGGACGCTCCACCGTGCCGAATGGGCTGGACTTGCTCACAAACCCTTTGGGAGAAGTAGGAGAGTACTGACCTTTGGTCAAACCGTAGATACGGTTATTGAACAAGCAGATATTCAAGTCCACATTGCGGCGAATCTCATGAATGAAGTGGTTACCGCCAATAGCAAGGCAGTCGCCGTCGCCCGACATCTGCCATACGGTCAGTTCGGGATGAGCCGTCTTGACGCCGGTGGCTACGGCTCCGCCACGACCGTGAATGGTGTTGAATCCGTAGGTATTTAGGTAGTGAGGCATACGACTTGAGCAGCCGATACCCGATATAACCACTGTTTCATGGGTGGGCACACCTATTTGCGCCATTGCTTTTTGCAAAGCCATACAGATAGCGTGGTCGCCGCAACCCGGACAGAAACGTACATATTGATCGCTCTTAAATTGACTTGCTTCCATGATTAGAGATTTTTTACAGATTCTACAATACGCTCAACCGCGAAGGGCTGACCCATTATCTCGTTATATTGTTTGAAGTCCACACCCTGTATCTTGGAACGTAAGAGGGTGGCAAACTGACCATTGTTGAGTTCGCATACAATCACTTTCTTGTAGCGTTTTAACACTTCTTCCGTGTTTCTTGGTAGCGGGTTGATGTAGTTGAAGTGTGCCAAAGCGCAGTTCAGTTCGTTGGCAGCGGCATGCAAGTGTCCTTCGGTGGAACCCCAACCTACGAGCAGCGTATCGCTCTCGGCATTGCCTTGTACGCGCAGTTCGGGAATACGGTTAGCCACTTGATCCACTTTGGCTTGACGGGCTTTCACCATGCGTTCATGGTTTTCGGGATTGGTCGATATAGAGCCTTTCTGGCTGTCACGCTCCAAACCTATATTGCGGTGTTCGTAGCCTTCCATGCCGGGGAATGCCCAGTAACGGACGCTGTTTTCGTCGCGAAGAGCAGCATTATACTTGCCTTTCAACTCTTCGGGAACGCCTTGCGGCTTAATTTCAGGCAGTTCAGCCAGTTTGGGCAAACGCCACAGACCTGTTCCGTTGGCAAGATAGGTATCGGTCATGAGGATGACGGGAGTCATGTTTTCCAAAGCGATCTTGCATGCCTCATAAGCATATTGGAAGCAGTTGGCAGATGTGCTGGCGGCTATCACCACAGCCGGACATTCGCCATTGCGACCATAGACGGCTTGCAATAGGTCGGTTTGTTCAGTTTTGGTGGGCAGACCTGTGGACGGACCGCCGCGTTGAACGTCAATCACTACTAAGGGCAGTTCAGCCATTACAGCCAAACCGACCGCTTCGGATTTCAGACTAAGCCCAGGACCCGAAGTTGAGGTGCAAGCCAGGTCGCCGGCAAAAGCAGCACCAACGGCGGTGCACACACCGGCTATCTCGTCTTCGGCTTGTACTACTACTACGCCCATATCTTTGCGGGCTGCCAACTCTTGCATAATGTCGGTGGCAGGCGTGATGGGGTAGGAACCGAGGAAGAGTTGTTTGCCGCTTTTCTTGGCTGCCGCAATCAGCCCCCATGCAGTGGCTTTGTTGCCGGCAATGGAGGTATAGGTGCCATGCTGCAAGTCTTCGGCTTTCTCTACATTGATGGTGTTGATATTGAGAGCCGTGTTTGTTCCGTAGTTAAATCCATCGGTCAGCACCTTCACGTTCGGCGCAATAAGAGCCGGCTTCTTGGCAAACTTGCCTTCCAAGAAGTGGATAGCCTTGTCAATGGGGCGGTTGAAGAGCCAGCATACCACGCCCAAAGCAAACATGTTACGCGATTTGAGGATGGCTTTGTTGTCCATACCGCTGTCTTTGAGTGACTCTTTTGTCAGAGCAGTCAGGGCTACGGGCACAATCTGAACGCTTTCAGGAATACCCAGTTCGGTGAACGGGTTATCCGTTTTGTAGAGTGCCTTGTCCAAATCCACTTTGGTGAAAGAGTCGGTATCCACAATGATAACGGCATCTTTCTTGTACATTGAGTCAGCCTCCACGTATTGTGCACCTGCCTGATTGAACTTACTGCCCAAGGTGCACACCTTAAGGGCAGCAGCATTCATCGCCACAATCACATCCGCTTTGTCTCCGGGCGTATAAACGCCTGTACCCAAGCATACTTGGAATCCTGATACTCCTCCTAATGTGCCTTGCGGGGCACGAATCTCAGCAGGGAAGTCCGGCAGCGTCGAAATCTCTTCGCCGAGGATAGCACTCAGAGACGAGAACATGTTTCCCGTCAACTGCATACCGTCACCCGAGTCTCCGCAGAATCGAATAACTACATTTTGCTTTTGCATGATAAATGGAAATTATTGGTTGATTTTTGTTTGGTTTACCAAAAAAACGCTGCAAAAGTACTGCTTATTTTGATATGTTGCACAAATATGCGTTAAAAAAAGTAGCTGCATAAGGAAAAAGTCGTACCTTTGCAGCCGAATAAATGAATACCACGATGCGAAAGGCTATTTTTCCGGGCAGTTTTAATCCGTTTACAATCGGTCATTTAGACATAGTTGAGCGTGGCTTGACGCTTTTTGACGAGGTGGTGATTGCCGTTGGCAAAAACTACGATAAGCAGTTCTCATCGTCAAAGGATGAGCGCGCAAGCATGCTCATAGACCTGTTCCGCCGCGAACCCCGCGTTAGTGTGGAATGGATGGACGGTCTAACGATTGATTTTGCCCACCGGCACGATGCGCAATTCATCTTGCGTTCCGTTCGATCCCTCAAAGATTATGAGTATGAGCGGGATATGGCAGAGGCAAACCGCCTATTGTCGGCGCGCGAGTATGGCAAACCTGTAGAAACAGTACTGCTCTTTGCGCGACCTGATTTGGCATACATTTCCTCTTCGTTGGTGCGAGAATTGAAAGGATACGGGAGAAATGTGGACGATCTGCTTCCCCATTGCCATAATTAGATTACTTTTGTTGAAATTTTTAGGAGGATACCAATCTGAATGTTATGAAACGTTTGTATATTTTTTTGCTCTTATTCCTGCCGCTGACTCTTGCGGCGCAAACACAAACCACCCGCATAGAGAAGTCCATGTCCATTTTGACGGATGTGATGCGGCAGTTGGATATGAACTATTTTGACACCCTCAACTACGACCGAATGACGGAGGAAGGTATTCGTATGATTCTGCGCCAAGTGGATCCCTATACGGTTTATATGCCTAAGGAGCAAGATACCGATTTGAAGATTATGACTACCGGCCGATATGGCGGGATAGGTTCGCTCATCATGATGCGTGATAGCATGATTTATATTGCAGAAACGTATGAGGGGATGCCTGCGCAGATGGGCGATGTGCGTGCCGGCGACCGTTTAATCAAAGTGGACGGATGGAAGTGCGACGGACAACCTACAAAGGATGTGAGCAACCGGCTTCGCGGCGAAGCGGGAACAAAAGTCACTCTTCTGTTGGAGCGTGAGGGAGAACCTAAACCCTTCGTGCGTGAGTTGGTTCGTGCCGAGATTCATTTGCCTGCAATCACGTATTATGGTCGTTATCAGGATAGTATAGCATACGTCCTCTTCTCCGAATTTACAACAGGTAGTGCTATGGCACTTTACGAGGCTGTGGCCCAAATGGCAGAGGAGCATCCTTTGAGCGGACTGATTATTGACCTGCGGGGTAACGGAGGAGGACTCATTGACGAAGCCATCAAGTTAGTCAGTCTCTTTGTGGATAAAGATACGGAAGTGGTTACCACCAAAGGCAAAGTGCAATCTTCCAATCGTTCGTATAAGACGTCTTCTTCTCCTGTGTATCGCGATTTGCCGTTGGTCGTATTGGTGAACGGCAGTTCGGCATCTGCGTCGGAAATCGTGTCAGGAAGTTTGCAAGACTTACATCGCGCAACGCTTATCGGCGAGCGAACATTCGGAAAAGGGTTAGTGCAGTCGATTCGACCGATTGTATATGGAGGCAATCTGAAAGTTACAACCGCCCACTACTATTTGCCTTCCGGACGCTGTATCCAAGCCATAGATTATTCGGCGCGCCAGCGAGGTGAGAAACTGCAAAAAGATACAGCCGGAGGCATATTGCCCGATATAGTGATAGCCGATTCGCAAAAAGTGGATATCTGCTATTCGTTGGCGAAAGACCACCGCTTTTATGACTATGCCAACCGGTATCGCAATACCCATAACGCTGTGGCTCGTCCCGAGGAGTTCATGCTCACCGATGAAGATATAGAAGACTTTATGACCTATTTGGAAGAAAAGCAATTTGTCTATCGTACCGAAACGTCCAAATACTTGGACGAATTGTCTGAATGGGTAAAGCATGAAGATATATCAGCAGAAGCATTGGCTCTGATTGACAGTCTGCAGCAGCAACTTCGTCCCTCGTTCAAAGAGGCTATCTTGCGTCATAAAGAAGAGGTGAAATGGCTGTTGGGTGCCGATATCATTGAGCGGTACTATTTTCAGAAAGGGCGTGCTGAGTTTCTGCTACGCGACGATAAAGTGCTAAAACGTGCCATCGAATGTCTGCAAAATCGTTGATACATAGGTTTATCCTATCCCTTATCCTTTGTGTGGGAGTCGGTTTAATGACTTCGTGTGCCAATCGAGGTTCGGGACCGCAGGGCGGACCTGTTGATTCTATTCCTCCTCGGATATTGGCATCCGTTCCCGAAGACGGAACGACAAATTTTACGGGGCAGGAAATTCAATTGCGTTTTAATGAGTATGTGCGTTTGGATAAACCCACAGAGCAAGTGCTTATATCCCCTCCCCAGCAAGCGCAACCCATTATAAAGGCGGTAGGCAAAAAAGTGTCTGTAACTTTCAGCGATACGTTGCTGCCCAATACGACCTATACCATCTATTTCGGGGATGCCATACAGGATAACAATGAGAAAAACGCGTTGAGTGGACATACTCTTTCTTTCTCCACGGGTGCGCAGATTGATTCGCTTACCCTGTCAGGCGATGTCATTTTTGCCGAGACCTTGCTTCCTGCTGTCGGTGCTATTGTGGGAATTCACGATGCAACTGCTGAGGATAGCGTTATTTATAAAAAGCCTTTCGTTCATATCACGCGAACGGATTCTTTGGGACATTTTACGATTAGCCACGTCGCTTCCGGACAGTATCGCGTCTATGCTCTGTCGGATAGCAACCGCACCTATACGTATGAAGTGGGCGAACCTGTCGCTTTTGCGGATAGCGTGATAGTTGTGCCTGATTCGGGATTGCATCTGCGTCTGTTCAATGAACCGAAACCGACAGATACGCTTCATATAAAGCCTGATACCATGTCAGTGCCTACCGATACCATTGATTCGGTAACAATAAAGAAGGTGGCTAAAGACTCAACGGGTACTGCCACATTGCGTGTTCGCGTAGAACCAGTCATAGCAATGGCATATATTCAACTGCTGACTGACAAAGAAGTGGTGGTAGCCACTTTACCTGTTATTGAGAGCGTACTTTTCAACCGTTTGAAGGGCGGTTCGTATAAGGTTCGAATGTATATTGACCTCAATTCAGATAGCGTTTGGACCACCGGCAATCTGCTGCTGCGCCGTCAGCCCGAACCGATGTACTACTACCCTAAACGCCTGCACATACGTGATAATTGGGATTTTGAGGAGACCTTCCGCTGGCAAGATGAATCTGTTAGACCGCAATAATCGTTCCACCATAGTACTGCTTGTAATCGGCATAATGGTGCAAATCGTTACGTATGCCATTGTGCCGGATAATCCATTGGCATTGGTCAGTGCGTTGTTTGGCGTTTGCTCGGTGGTGTTGTGTGCTGAGGGCAAGTGGCTTACTTTTTTCTTTGGGTTCGGGCAGATACTCACCTATACCTATCTATGCTGGTTAGAGCGTTTCTATGCCGGTATTGCAATGAATAGTTTCTATTTCCTGTCTCAGATATATGGCATTTATTCATGGCGAAGATTGATGAAGGAAAACAATAATACCTCTTCGCCTGCCGAAACAATTCCTTTTCGTCGTTTGCGTCCGGTTGTTTTTCTTTCAGTTTGTATTGGTTTGACGGTATTGTCTGTATTGGTAGGGTATCTGTTGCAGCGTTTTACTAATGACTCACAGCCCTATTTGGACGCGTTGACCACCGTTCCTGCCATCGGAGCACAAATCTTGATGGTGTTGGCTTATCGCGAGCAATGGCTTATTTGGCTGGCAATAGATTTGCTGTATGTAGTCATGTGGTGGCAAGCCGAGTCTTACTGCATGGTGGCGCAATACCTGTTTTGGTGCATCAACGCGACCTACGGTATGATCCGTTGGTCGCGTTGATAAGGGCTTTCGACTTTCAACTATTCTTACCATCTAAGAGTCAGACCGGCATGCACATTGATACCGGCTTGCGGGAAGTACCACGTATAGGTGCCGTCCGTACCGCCATTGCTGCAATATTGACTATTGAATAGGTTGTTAATCAGACATTTGATTTCCACTTCGGGCATGCCGTTGGCCTGTGTTCGGAACGATTGCAAGGGAAGTTGATAACTCAGGTGCAGATTGGTTACCGTATAGGCTTTGAGGGACGCTTCTTTCCGCTCGGAATTGTCAAGGTATTGGCTGCTGACAACTTGGTTGTTCACCACTCCGTGAAAACCGGCTACATGAAAGTCCAACGCGTTGTAGGCCGTCCAGTCGGGCGAGAACGAAATGGTGTTCCATGTATTATCCGTCAGTTTCCACTTGTTGCGCGACCAGACAAGATTACCTTCAAATCGCAACCAGCCTGTGAAGTCAAAGCCGTATTGCAATTCAATTCCTGTGCGATAAGAGTCTTTCACATTGGTCAGGGTGGGGTAACTGAGTTTACTGATGCCGCCGGTGGCTACTAACTGGTTGTCATACTGCATGAAGTAAAGATTGATACCCGCCATACCGCTAATGCCTGATTGCGTACTCTTAAAAGAATAGTTATATCCTAATTCATAGTCATATAGTCGTTCCGCTTCGGGAAGTGTCTGCGCGTTCATATCTGCTTCGAGGAAGTTGCTACGGGTCGGCTCACGGTTAGCCATAGCAAAGGAGGCTGTGAGTTGGTGCCCGCGGTTGAAGTACTCCAATCCTGCCTTTGGGTTGAAGAAGTGGTACAGACGCTTCACATCTATGGGGCTATAAGTATATTCGTTAGCCCCATCCATGCGATAATTGACGATACGATATTGCACATCTTCGTAGAGCGACAGCCGCTCGTTGCCCTGATTGATAATGTACTCATTAAAGCGAGCATAAAGGTTCGCATCTGTCTTGTTTCCTTTGCCCAAGTAGGTATCCATCTCGTCCAGTGTCCCCCAGTGGTCGCAGAGATAATGTTGGGCGGCAAAACCGAATTGGGCAGACCATACATCGTGCAGGTACTGGGCTTGCATATTGGCTCCGGCGAGGTGGTTGGTTAGTCCGTCTTGGGTGATACCCGACCAGCCGTTTGCAGGTGAATAGGTTCCGTAATCCGCCATTTGATAGTACCCTCTGCCGTATGTATAGTGGGCAGCGGCACGAAGCGACCATTGGCGGGAGAACAGATGTCGGATGTGCAGTTGGGCATGGTGTTGTGTATAGTTGTCTGTCTGATTGGGATAGGCTATGGTGGTCGTGTCTCCGGGGGCTTGTTCATACGCGATAAGACCTGCCGGGTTGAATCTACGATTGCTGTTCAGCGTTTCTTCATCCACTCCGTACCAAGCCATATAGGTCCGTTCTTTTCCTCCAAATGCGAGCAAGGTAACTTCGGTGCGTTGTCCGTCATCTTTGTAAGGGGACTGCCATCCGGCTTCGGCTTGATAACTAAGCAAGTCGGATGAGGCACGGTCAATATATCCGTCGCTATTCACCTTGGAAAACCTGCCGCCTATATGCCATTGTCCGACTTTGGCGTAGAGGGATGCCGTCTCGCGAAACGTGTTGTACATACCTCCCGTGAAGTCAATAGTGGCACTGACGGGATGTTCAGCTGTTAGGCGCTTGGTATCATAGAGGGTACGCATGTGAAGACTCGCACCGAACGCGCTGCTGCCGTTCATGCTCGTACCCACACCGCGCTGCACTTTGAGCGACTCCATCGTGCTACCCATATCCGTCAAATTGACCCAGAAAACGGTTTGCGACTCAGGGTCATTGAGTGGTATGTCGTTCAGGGTCATGTTGATGCGCGTATGGTCGGTGCCGCGCAAATGAAAATAGGTGTAACCGATACCCAACCCGTCATCACTGGTGGCTACTAATCCCGGGGTCGATTGGATGAGGTAAGGGAGGTTCTGACCGATGTTCTGCTGCCTAATCTCCACTTGTTTCTTTTCCACCGACTGATTGGCAAACACGCGCGGGGCTGCTGTTACTTCCACTTCCTGCAAAGTGAGGTTCTCCCATTGGAGAGTGTCTGTCTGCGCCTGCATACTAAGGCTTATGCCGCAAAGAGACACAAAAAAAAGCACTTTTTTCATCGTGAATAATGTTTATTATTGGTGATACGATTGATACGCTTGCTCCTTGTACGGGGTATCAGTCTATACACCAAAATTGGCATTACTGATGGAGAAAAAGGCTCTCTTTGTTTCCGTTGACGGCATTACCCGCCTACGTTCAATGGGTCTAATCTCAGCCTTGCGGCACCCCCTATTTAAGTTGTATGTTAAAGAAGTTTGATCGTTTTATAGTTTATAGGCGAAGGATACGAACCAGTGCCATTCCCACATCTTTTGGTCGGTGGTAATTCGTTTCCTGACTTGGTTGTTCAATCCAAAATCATAGCCTGCTTGCAGGCGATACTTGTCCCATTCAAAACCACCTCCTACGCCCCATTGGATGGTAGTACGATATAGTTCCTTGGTTGCATATCGGTCGTAAGGCTCATAAGGTTGACCGATGGTTTCAAACCATTGTTTGGTAGCGGTTGACAAGTCGGCTTGCATATCGTCTTTGAGTGCCAATCCGATGTGCAGTTGCGGACCGGTGAAGAAGAACATACCCAATTGTTTCCAGAGCGGAATATGGTAATAGGCACGAACGGGAATGGTAAGTTGATGCTCATATAAGCGGTGGTGAATATCGCCGCTGTGCACTTTGCCCGTAATCGGGTCTGGAGAGGAGTAATCCTCGTAGGACATTTGTCCCCAACGCTGCAAAGAAGTGCCGTAGGTGAGTGTATAGAGAACACCTACCTGCAAACTAAAACGATAGGGCAACAGAAAATCGGCTGTAGCACCGATTCGTCCGCCGTGCATATAGGTATCTTCATACGTTTTATTATCGCTTAGATGGGCGTTTTGTACATAGCCTGCCTCTACGCGATATTCCATACCAAACTCGTAGGGAATCACTTTCTTTTCCACCTTAGTAGGGTCAAAGAACTCGGACGATTTTGTTTGCAGTTCGGGAACATGAGGTGCTTCTTGCGCCATCAGACACAAGGGGAAGAATAATAGGGGAAAATATAGATACCGTTTCATGTTCGTTCCAAAACAGCCGCAAAAGTACAGCGATTGGATCAATTGACAAAATAAAAAAATATGTTGTGCACTCCATGTGGCTACATTACCTTTGCAGCCGCCAAAAAGAAAGAAAAAAAATGACTATGAATGATTCGGCTCACCAATTCCTTATTCGCTGTTTCGGCTTGCTGATTATATGTTTATTGGCATGTGGCTCTATGCAAGGACAGACCATTACATTTACGCGTGATACCCTCGTTCTCAACGAAGATTCCGTACTGATTATTACTACTGCTTGTGCACCTGTTTGCTCATCCGTAGTCGTGGTGGAAGACCATAACGGCAAGCGTATAGGTCAGATTCGTCCGCCCTTTGAACAAAGCGTCTTCCCCGAAGCCTATATAGAAGAAAAACATTTGCGCTGGCGCGACAATACGCCGGTGGATGAAGAAATGTAAAACAAGTAACTTTCAGCATATATGTCTTCTTTTCATCATCGTCCGATTTATTTAGTTGGTTATATGGCTGCCGGCAAGACAACAGTAGGTCGCTTGTTGGCAGAGCGTATAGGGTGGCACTTTGTGGACTTGGATGATGCCTTTTTGCAGGTGCACGGCTTGACACCGGCTGAATATATACGTCAACACGGCATTGAGGCTTTTCGCCGTAAGGAAAAATATGTGGTGGAAGATATAGCCGATATGTCGCCCTACGAGAATGTGGTGTATGCCACAGGCGGTGGTTATCCGTGTTACGAAGACAATATGGATTGCTTGGCGGAACTGGGTACCCGCATCTATTTGCGTTGGGACGCGGATGTGTTGGCTAAACGGTTGATGCTTACCGACCTCAGTGAACGCCCCGTACTGCAAGGACGAACGGAAGAAGAACTACTCACTTTTATCGCCCCTCAGTTATCCGCACGTGAACCGTACTATATGCAAGCTGATTACGTAGTGGATGCCCCGGGATTTGAAGCCGATGCCGACGAGCGGTTAGCTGACCAAATATATCAAATGCTCAATCAATTGTCCTTAAATAAGAGGTAGATATGTTAAAATGGTTGAAGATAATCCGTCCACAATCGCTGTTTGCTTCTATGTGTCCGGTGGTGGTAGCATGGATGATGGTGGTGGCTCCGTCCCCTTTGGGAGCCGGATGGAATAGCGATATAGTAACAGGAATAATTACCATACTATGTGCTCTTAGTCTGCAGATATTGAGCAATCTGATTAACGACTACTACGACTATGTTCGCGGCGCGGATAAGGAGAACCGAGTCGGTTTTCATCGCCCCTTGGCAGACGGTTCGGTTACGCTTCGGCAAATGCGCAATGCCTGTTTAATTACATTGGTTGTTTCGGTAGCGTTAGGGGCTTATTTGATATGGGTTGGCGGCTGGATTATCTTGTTGATAGGGTTGCTGTCTATCTTCTTTGCATGGCTCTATACTGCTACATCTTATTCGTTGAGTTATTTGGGCATTGCAGATGTGTTCGTACTGCTGTTCTACGGACTGATAGCAGGTTGGGGTACGGCATGGCTGCTAATGGGCGAGAACTTATTGTCGGCTTCTAACCATTTTATGCTTCGCTTGTTGGCTGCTACGGCGGTGAACGGATTATGGTCAATGTGCGTACTGATGACCAACAACTTGAGGGATATGGAAGACGACGAAGCGGTGGGTAAGCGCACATTCCCCGTCCGTTTCGGCAAACGTGCCGGTGAGATCATGATGGGCATAGTGGTCGCATTAATGCCTATTATGGCATATATGGCTACCGGAAGTTGGGTGGCTACGCTGGTACTGATTCCCGGCTTGGTGGTTTATACAATGACCCTCCGTGCAAAGGGGACTGATTATAACAACTGTTTGGTAGCAGCAGGACTATCAAATGTGGTATATACTATTTTAATGGCAATCACGTTGTATGTCTGACTCCGCTTTCTCTTTTGACCGTATTGCACATAGTTACGACAGACTCAATCATCTGCTTTCGTTGGATATTGACCGATGGTGGCGATACAAGGCAGTAAAGCAATTAACGGCGTGTCATCGGCTGTTAGATGTCGCTATCGGTACCGGCGATTTGGCGATAGAGATATGTAGGCAGCAGAAAGCCAGAGAAGTAGTCGGTATTGACTTGAGTGAAGAGATGATGGCAATAGGCAGGCAAAAAGTAGCCGAAAGGCAAATAGATTCTATACTTTTTCAAAAAGCCAGTGCTCAAGATATGCCCTTTGAGGACAATTCATTTGATGCCGCTACATGCAGTTATGGTGTGCGTAATTTTACGGATTTTGATAAGGGGCTGAGCGAGATGCACAGAGTTATAAAAGAGAATGGAGAGGTGTTGATATTGGAGTTCTCCTATCCGTCCAATCGGTTGATACGATGTCTGTATGATATCTATTTCAGGTATGTACTGCCTTGGGTAGGCAGGTATGTGAGTGGCGACAAAACGGCGTATCGGTATCTCAATCAGTCGGTAGAGCACTTTATTTGGGGAGAACAGATGGCTCAGCGATTACGAAAAGCAGGGTTTAGAGAAGTTGAATATATGCCTATGACATTCGGTATCACCACCATATATAAAGGAAAGAAGTAGAATTATTCTACTTCTTTCCTTATATTTTAACATCTAACTTCTAACTTCTTACTTCTCCACTTTTACCACCAACGTACTTAGTGGCTGAGCAATAAGGTCTTGACGATTCAAGTCCACTCTTTGTCGGGTGAGCACTTCGTGCCCGACCTTATTGTAACGATTGAGCAGTTCGGCATAGTGGTCGGTAGGGATAGTTTGCGTTTCTTCGGAGGCATTGACAAATACAAATACTGCTCCTTCGTCGTTATAGCGGAAGAAGGCATAGGTATTGTGGTCTCGGTCAAGGAAATGCATCGTGCGTCCGGTATGAATAATCGGTTCGGTTTGCCGCCAACGATACAGGCGACTTACATATTCATACACATCCTGTTGAGCTTGTGGGAGGGTATCCTTTACGGGGAGCGGCATACGCAAAGTGGAATGTCCCTTACTGCGGTCAGACGAGCGCATAGCATATTCGTCGCCTGCAAAAATCTGCGGAATACCGCGCATCGTTGCTACAAGTGTGTGTCCGATCATCACGCGACGCAAGTCGCCGTCTTTTACCACATCGGCAAAGCGATCCATATCGTGATTGCCGACAAACATAAGCAGTTGATTCACATCTGCATAGAGATAATCCATGGCTACGGCATCATATACTTTCACCATTCCGCCGCCCCAGTACTTGCCGTCGTTCTCAAGAGCCTGACGGATGGCTTCTTCTACGGGAAAGTCCATCACACTGGGCAGCCCGGAGTCGTAGTTGTCGTAGTTCTTGGTACCCGATTGCCAATATGCCACCGCAGGGGCAGGACGAGTCCAGCACTCACCCACTATATTGAGGTTTGGATACTCCTCACGGATGGCCTGACACCATAGAGCCGATGCCGTTTTCCCGATATAGGGGTATGTATCCACGCGCAAACCGTCCAAATCGGCATATTCAATCCACCAGATAGCCCACTGCTGAAAATAACGCAGCAAATCGGGATTATCCAAGTTCATATCCGGCATCGGGTGGTCAAACCAGCCGCGGTTGCTCAGTTCGCGATCATAAACAGAGGCATTGATATCGTAGTTGGCGGAAAAAACATTGTTGGTTCTTGTGAACTCGGTGAATAGATTGACCCAATTCTTGTAGGGTAGGTCTGCCATCCACCAGTGGGCTGCACCGCAGTGGTTGGGCACCATATCCATCAGCACTTTAATGCCTTTCTTATGGGCTTCCTGTACCATAAGGCAGTACATCTCGTTAGAGCCATAGCGGGGGTCAATGTGGTAGTAGTCGGAGCACGCGTAGCCGTGATAACTCCATTCGGCTTCGTTGTCTTCCAGTAGGGGCGTAGGCCATATTGCAGTTGCGCCGGTTTGGCGGATATGATCCAGTTGGTTGATAATACCTTGTATATCACCTCCCCAACGACCGTGTATATTGCTCTTATTGCCTTTCTCGCGCATGGATGCCACCGTGTTGTTACTCTTGTCGCCATCGCTGAATCGGTCGGACATCAAAAGATAAATACAGTCTGCCGACGTGAAGGATGTGCGCTCACGGCTGCCCGCACGACGAGGTTGAATAGTGTAGTCAAACGAAGTGCTACGTTTGTTCTTGGTTAGCGTGATGCGATAGGTGCCTGCTTCGCGCACGTCCAAATCCACAAACAAGTAGTTGCTCGACTCGGCGTTATGTTGCCCCGTAACCGTCAAACCGGTGCAATCGCCTTTCAGTAATCGCGTTTTGTTACCCTTGACTTGGCATTTTTGGATGGTTACTTGTGCATCTTGCACATCAATGCCGTGAATCATCAGTTGCAGCGGCATGTGCATATCCGTCCACCACGAAAGAGGTTCCACTTGCTCAACCGCCAACGGTTGGGTCTTGGCTTGGAGGCTCACACAGCCTATCGTTACATAGAGTAACGCAAGAAGGAAAGTGTTTTTTTTCATATTGTTATGACTTTATGTCAGGGTTTTGCTTAATCCAGATACGGGCATCGTCTTCCAATGTCCAGTGTTTGAGAAGTGATGAGGGGGTGTAGTCGTTCTTTTCAAAAATGTGGTTGCTTGCCGTATTGCTTACAGACACGATGGCATACAACAGCCGAAGGTGCAGAAATTGAAAAGCATACCGTTCTACCTGTTTTATCGTTTCTTCTGCATAGCCTTGACCTCTGAAAGAGGGGGCTAAGTATAAGCCTATTGCTGCCCGTCGATTGCGTGCGTCCAAGTCGAAAAGATCCACACATCCAAGGGTGCTGCCGGCATGCTCTATGATCAGTCGTAACTGTTCGTCACGGTATATATCGCCCGTGCTATGCTCAATGTATTCGCGCAAGTCTTGCCGACTGAGCGGGTTATGGTTACTGCCGTCAGCCCATACCGTAGCGTCGTTCTCCCATTGGTAGAGAAACGGTAGGTCGGATGGCTCTATTTTGCGCAGTGAAATCCCCATTGATTTATTGTTGAGGAACGATGATTCGGTATAAATTGCAACCGATAAAGTTGCCTATCACAATACATACATAGAGTAGTATCACGCTACCTATGTGAGCCAATAGATAAGAGCAAGGCACAGTTAAGTAATAAAAAGCATCGGCTATACAGTGGGGAAAACCGCAATGAATAAAGAGCGGTACGGCAAAAATCAAGGGAATCCAATTGCCCAACTCATTGCCTTTCCGAGCAAACGTAACGGCGGTGGTCATCAATATGCCACACCCGATAGCCAATACGCCGGCTTGCCAATAGCCCACAGCCAACCTACTTTCTAATAGCGTTTGAGCCGTGTCTTGCAACGGCATGGCCGAACAACGGGCTATCAACGCTATTAAACCACAACCTACCCAGTTGCCGACCAAAATGAGCAGCAAGTCCCAAAAATCAGCCCACGACTGTATGAAACCCGCCGTGCCCGTAAAAAGTTTGAGTTGGTACTTGACTACTGTGGCCAATCCAAAAATAAATAGGAAAGTGCCTATCACTTTTCCGGCAAGAAATCCAAACCCCGCAAGACCTATGCAAACCCCTGCAAACACGGCGGAACGAAAAATAGAAACTTTCATGGTGTTGTCTGTTTTATTTACTCTCTATTAAACAATCGTTGCAACAAGTTTTCTTTCCGTTTAGGCGGTTCGGCGTTGAAGGGTTGAAAGGGTTTACCTTCATGTATCATACGGTAGATAACGCCCCAGTCAGGAATGCCACCAAGGTTACGGTCGTCAATGAACAGATCCGCTTTCAGTTTGCGGGGAGTGAAAGCCATTTGTGGCTGTTGGGCATCCAGCATGCTCTCTTCGGGATAGTTGCTGTTGACCGCATAAAAGTCCAAGCCTCGTTCGTGGCAGTAGTCAACGGCTTGTTGCAGCAGTTCGCCTTCGCGGCATGACCATAAGATAAGTTGGTGGTGATCCACCGACTGCAACATCTTCAATGCCTCAATGGCAAAAGGAATGGGCTTACCTATTTCGGGGTAGGCATGAGTTACAATCGTGCCGTCAAAATCAATAGCGATCGTCATCGGGAAGCAGTTCTAAAAAGATTTTTCGTTCGGTTGGTTTGGTGAAGTACCACGCTATGGCGGCTATGGCAGCCATCCATATCATGGATTGGTATCCGCCTAATAGGTAGTAAGCGGCAATACCGGTTATCATGCTGAAACTGACTATGATAATGCGCCATCTGCCGGCGGCAAGGTAGGCTTGCAGTCTATCTTCTTCGTTCTCAATGGTGCGAATGGTGCGGCATTGGCGCTTAAACCAATAGAGACCTGTCGGAATACTGACGATTGCCAAAAAGATGACGACTCCTTGTATGACCTGTCCTAATGAGGACATAGGGTCTATCGGGGAGAGCATACCCTTTGTGATAAGCCAATAGAGTAGGGCGGCGCAAGCCACGGCTATAACCATGATGCCGTAATAGTAGTAGTTGAGTCGTTTGACTACGATAGATGGGGTCATTTCAGCAATGATTATTTATGGGTTGTACTATTCGATGCTTTGCCTATTGAGTATTGAGCGGCCAAGAGTTACCTCGTCGGTATATTCCAACTCATTCCCCACTGCCATTCCACGCGCTATCTGGCTGAAGCGAATCGGCCGATTGACTTCTTTGAGGCGGCGGTGAATAAAGAAAGTGGTTGTATCTCCTTCCATGGTGGTAGGGAGTGCGAAGATGATTTCATTGATAGGTTCAGAGTCTATTCGCACGACAAGAGACTCTATTTCTATATCTTTTGGACCTATTCCGTCCATAGGAGATATGATACCTCCTAAGACATGGTACAGACCGTTGTATTGACCTGTGTTCTCTATTGCCATGACATCTTGTACGTTCTCCACCACGCAGATGGTTCGTTTATCTCGGCTATGACTGCTGCAAATCGGACATACGTCCGTATCGCTCAGGTTATGGCAGTAACGACAATAGTGTATATCCTTTTTGAGGCGTATAAAGGCATTGGCAAATGTTTCTACCTCCTGCTCGTTGCGCCGAAGCAAGTTTAGTACCAATCGCAAGGCAGTTCGTCGCCCTATGCCGGGCAGGGTATTCATCTGCTGAACAGCCTGTTCCAAAAGGTTGCTGGGTAAATCGCCGGTCATGTTTGCACGAGGTAGGTTATTACTTTTTCAAGTGGAACGAGAACGAACCGATATGCTGCTCGTCGGCAAAGAAGTCCACGGTGTAGTCGCCGGGGAAAAGCACTTCTTCCACCGTCCAATACATCGTGCTATTCATCGGCTCGCCGCTATACTCAATCTCTTGTGCCACAGAGGCTTCTAACGTGCCGTTCTCAAACGGGAAAGTGGGAGCGGATGGTTTGAGCATCACTTCGCCATCCGGACGGGTGAGACGCAGATAAACCATCTTTAATCCGGGCGGGCAAGTGATGTTCTTGCCAATAGAATAGTCAAATTGGAACTTGTGAATCTTGGAGAAGTTTTTTGTCTTTTTGTCGCGTTGATTGAGATAAGTAACCGCAAAATGGGTGATTTCTAACATGGCAGCACGGGTAACAGTGGCGGTTAATTGTGTGTTCTGCTCCGCTAACTGCGTGTTTTGCTCCACTATCTGTTGGTTCTCGCGTCTGTATTGCTGGTTCTCTTTTGTCAGACGTGCGTTGGTTTGGTTGAGGGAGTCTATTTGTCGAACATACGTTACCATCACTTGTCTTACGGTAGCCAATTCTTTTTTCAGTTCGGCAATACGGCGGGCATTGGTAACTTTGGTAATCCGCAACTCTTCCAACAGGTCTCGCACTCGTTGCTGCTCCAGTGCTAATTGTTCCTGCAACGAGTCGTTGCGCACATCTAATTGTTGATAGCCGTCAAACTGAATAGACAAATCTTCGTATTCGTCTGTCAGTTGCTCTTTTTCTAATTCCAAAATCTCCACCATCTCGTTCATCTGGCGACGTTGGTGGGCAAAGATAATGCACAATACAAGCAAAACAGCCACTAAAAGACCTAAAATCACATAGATTACTGTTCGTTTGCCGGACGATGGGGTAGCAGTAGACGTATTATCAGTATGGTTTGCCATATAAGTTATTTTTGATGTGGAGTAGTTTTAATTGTGTGCCGTTTTTCAACACGGCGGCAAAATTAGTATAAAATCCATAATCTGCGAAAAAAATACAGCCCATTGTGCATGCTTATTGCACGCTGAAAGAAAAGATTCCTTCGTTGGTTTGTTCACGCAAGAAATGGAAAAATTCTTGGTTAATGGAGATACGAAACTTGGGAGTCATAGTCGTAATGAAGTCGCGGTGAACGCTGTCAAGAAGTTGTATTTTGACGGCGATAGTCCCTTCGTGTTTGTGCATTTGGTCGGAGATAAGTCCTGCCAATTGGTCGGTAGCATTTTCTACCGGGATAGAAAGGGTGAGAGCCTGCACATATTTTTGTTGGGTGTCTTTGAGCAGTTCAACCAACTGAATGTCCAATTCATATTCGGCTTGCTCCATCGGTTTGGGTTGGAAAAAGCGATTGGATGCGCCGTGCTGTTGAATCACTCCCGTGAGCAGCACGTACACATTGTTTTGAAGCAGGGGCGCAAACCGCTCGTAATTCTTGCCAAAGAGTGCGAATTTATAACTGCCGCTATAGTCCTCTAAGGTATATCTCCCGTATGGATTGCCTTTTTTCGAGATGGCTTGTTCGGATGAAGTAATGATTCCTCCGATACGAATAGGTTTCTTTTCGTGTTTGCGAATCCATTCGGTAGGTTGTATGGATTGAGAGTCTTCTTCGTCCTGCAAGTCATTGTCTCCGGATGGAGGAGTGTTGCGCCCTTCGGGACGTCGCCATGAGTCAAAGCGTTGCATATCGTGGCATGTAACGGTAGCGAGATGATTGACTTCAAATTCGTATTCGTCTAACGGATGCGCACTCAAGTAAATCCCGATAAGGTCTTTTTCTTTATTCAATCGCTCAATGGGGGTCATGCGAGGGATGGATAGAGGAAGTTCGGGTTTGGCAATAGCCATATTCATATCGCCCAAATCGCCGAATAGGGAGTTGGTCTGTTGCTGCTTGTCTTGCTGGTAGATATTTCCGTATCGCATCAGCGTGTCCAACACATATTCACCTTTATCGTTAATCCCCAAGAGTTGTTCACGGTAGATGTCTTTGAAGCAGTCGAAAGCACCGGCAGTGGCAAGACATTCGATGGTTTTGCGGTTGCATGCTTGCAGGTTGACACGCTCTAAGAAATCAAATATGGAAAGATATTTACCGTTTTTGCGACGTTCTTCCAATATGGCTTCTACGGCACCTTCGCCAACTCCCTTGATGCCACCTAATCCAAAGCGGATATTCCCTTTTTTGTTTACGGTGAAGTTCATTTCCGATTCGTTCACGTCCGGCTCAAGTACATTGATTTGTAAAGACTTGCACTCGTCCATGAACTTGGTAACTTCTCGTATATCGTCTTTTGAGATGGTGAGGTTAGCAGCCATGAACTCGGCAGGGTAATGCGCTTTGAGATAGCCTGTTTGGTAGGCTACCCACGAGTAGCATGCCGCGTGCGACTTGTTGAAGGCATAGGAGGCAAACGCTTCCCAATCGTTCCAAATCTTGTCCAATATATTTTCGGGATGTCCGTTGGCTTTTCCGCCATCCATAAATTTGCCTTTCAACTCTTGCAGAATAGCCATCTGTTTTTTACCCATAGCTTTACGCAGTTTGTCGCTCTCGCCGCGTGTGAAGTTAGCAAGCAAGCGACTGAGGAGCATGACTTGCTCTTGATAAACCGTTACGCCATAGGTGTCTTTGAGGTACTTCTCCATACATGGCAAGTCGTAGGTAACCTCTTCCTGACCTTGTTTTCGTCGTATGAATTTGGGAATGTACTGCATCGGTCCCGGTCGGTAGAGTGCATTCATGGCGATGAGGTCGCCTAAGACGGTAGGACGCAACTCCTTGAGGTACTTTTGCATACCGGCACTTTCAAACTGAAAGACAGCCACTGTTTTGCCTTCTTGGAAGAGTTTATAGGTTTCTGCATCGTTGAGCGGGATATGATCTATATCCACTGTTTCGCCACGAGCATTGCGTATGTTGTTGAGACATTCGCGGATGATGGTCAGCGTCTTCAGTCCGAGGAAGTCCATTTTGATGAGCCCGACGGATTCTACCACATGTCCGTCGTATTCGGTGACGAGGACACGTTTCTTTTCGGCTTTGTCCTCGATACTGCATAGGGGAGCGAAGTTGGTTAGGTCGTCCGCACCGATGATCATCCCGCAGGCATGAATACCGACTTGCCGGTTGGTACCCTCTAACTGTTGAGCATACGTCAGCAAGGAGCGTATTTCCGGCTCGCCGTGTTCGTACATCTCTTTGAGTTCAGGTACGAACTTATAGCAGTTCTCCAGCGTTACTTTGGGTGATTTGCCTTTTTCGTCTTTTACGTTCTCGGGAAAACCTCGTTCGGGAATGAGGGCTTTTATTTGATTGACGGTGGACAATGGGATTCCGTGCAGTCTGCCCACATCGGCGATGGCGGATTTGGGAGCCATGACTCCATACGTGATGATATGAGCGACGTGGGTTTGACCATATTTTTCGCTGACCCAATCAAGGACTTTGCCTCGTCCGGCATCGTCGAAATCGGTATCTATATCAGGCAAGGATATGCGGTCAGGATTAAGAAAACGCTCAAACAGCAAGTCATATTCAAGCGGGTCTAAATCGGTGATATGCAAGCAATAGGCTACTACACTGCCGGCGGCACTGCCACGTCCGGGACCTACGCTAACGTTCAACTCCTGACGGGCACCGCGTATGAAGTCCATCACAATCAAAAAATAGCCCGGAAAACCCATCGACTTCATGGTGTGCAACTCAAATTGAATACGCTCTTTGAGCACATCGTCCGTGGCTAACCGTTCTTTCCCGTATCGTTCTTCGGCTCCAATCATCGTGAGGTGCTCCAAGTAATCGGCTTCCAACTTGATGCGATAGAGCCTGTCTACGCCGCCCATGTTCATCACTTTCTTTTGCGCGGCGGCTTCGTCCATGATGACTTCGCCCTTTTCGTTGCGCGTAAATTCGTCAAAGAGTTGTTGGTCGCTGAAACGTTCTCGATACTGTTGCTCCGTACCAAAAGACTCCGGAATAGGGAACTTCGGCATAATGGGAGCCGAGTCGATGTCATAAATCTCTACTTTGTCCGCTATTTCCTGTGTATTGCTGAGGGCTTCGGGTATATCACTGAAGATGGCTTGCATTTCTTCGGGCGACTTGAGCCACTCCTGTTTGGTATAGTGGAGACGGTTGGGGTCATCGAACCTCGATTGTGTACTGATACAAAGCAGCCGGTCGTGGGCTTCAGCGTGCTCTTCTTTTACGAAATGCACGTCGTTGGTGGCAATGAGTTTGACCCCGTGTTTATGGGCCAAATCAATCAGAATAGGGTTGACTTTTTGTTGGTTTTGAAATACGTCTTGGTTGCTGCCGGGTTTGTCGCTTTGGTGTCGTTGCAGTTCGATATAGTAGTCCTCGCCGAACACTTGTTTGAACCACAATATGGTTTGTTCGGCACCTTCTAAATCGCCTTGCAGTATTTTTCGTGGCAATTCACCTGCCAGACACGCCGACGAGCAAATAAGACCTTCGTGGTACTGCTCTAATAGTTCGTGGTCAATACGAGGGGTATGGTAGAAAGCGTCATCCATAAAGCCGAAGCTGACCAAGCGGCACAGGTTGCGATAGCCCGTCATATTCTTTGCCAAGAGGATAAGATGCCATCCGGAACGGTCGATGACATACTTTTTTCCGCTTGGGCTGACTGCTTCTTCATTCGTTTTGCTATGCCGTCCTCGTCGTGCGCAATACACTTCGCAACCCACGATAGGTTTGACTTGGACAGACTCTTTATTTACTTTCTTGCAGTAGTCCAGCAATTCTTTGATGCCATACATATTGCCGTGGTCGGTCAGAGCAATGGCATGCATACCTGTTTGGAGGCATTTATCCACCAAATCAGGAACCTTGGACATGCCGTCTAAGATAGAGTAGTGGGAGTGAACATGAAGATGGGTGAAGGTCATAGAAAATACTTTTTGAGGCTGCAAAAATACGATAATTTTGAAAACGGAAAGCGGATAGGATACAAAAAAAACGGAAGGTATTTATTCCTTCCGTTAGTGTGTGGCATCCAAGTAGATGCAGAGGCTTGTCTTAACTATCTTTGTGATTATGCAATTCGGGCGAGATGGGGTTTCCTTGTTTGTCCGTAAAGTGCATTTCCAGCATTCCGAGGCTTTGGTTTTGGCTTATATGTACGCCGTAGCGTCTTTGCCATTGTTTTTTCAGGCTGTTAAACAGCCCTTGGTTGATGTATGCATAGACGAAAGGATGTAGTTCGAGTTTGAAACCCTTACCCAATGAGTCGTGCAACATTTCGAGGTGGCTCTGTATGGTATCCGTAAAGAGCAGGGTGGGTTGCACTTTGCCTTTCCCTTGGCAGGTTGGGCACACTTCCATCACATTCACTTCCACTGCGGGTCTCACTCTTTGGCGGGTGATTTGCATCAATCCGAATTTACTCAGCGGCAGGATATTGTGTTTGGCTCGGTCGCCGCGCATCAAATCACGCATGTGCTCGTAGAGTTTTTGCTGGTTGTCTTTGGAATCCATATCAATAAAGTCGATAATGATGATTCCTCCTATATCTCTAAGGCGTAGTTGGTGCGCTATTTCGTCGGCAGCCAGCATGTTGAATTGGAACGCATTTTCTTCTTGGTCTTCAAATAGTTTTTTTGAGCCGGAGTTGACATCAATGGAAAAAAGTGCTTCCGTGCGGTCAATAGTGAGATATCCGCCGTTTTTGAAGCCTACTATTCGTCCCAAACCCGTTTTCATTTGTCGGGTTATGTCAAAGTAGTCAAAAATAGGCTGCTCTTTCTGGTAGAGTTTCACTATTTTTGCAAAGTCGGGAGCGATGAGTTGGACATACTGTTTGACTTCGTTGTAGATAGCCTCGTCGTTGATTTGGATGGCTGTGAAGTCGGTGGTAAAGATGTCGCGGATAACGCCTATTGTTCTACCCAGTTCTTCGTTGACCAAACGGACTTCTGCATCCTTGTTCTTTTTCTTACCCCCGGTGTTTTTTTCAGGGTGTTGCAAGGTGCGAATAGTGTCTTCCCATCGTTGGAGCAGTATTCTCAATTCGTTGTCCAATTCAGCCGAACGTTTGCCTTCCGCTACGGTTCTTACGATCATCCCAAATCGGGCAGGTTGTATAGTTTGCAGCAGTTGTTTGAGGCGGTTGCGTTCGCTTTCTTTGCGAATTTTCTGGCTCACCATTACTTTTTGCGCAAAGGGAATGAGCACCATATTTCGTCCGGCTATGCTGATTTCGGTAGTCAACCGCGGTCCTTTGGTATTGATAGGCTCTTTGATAACTTGCACGAGCAACATATCCCCTGCTTGCACATAGTCGGCAATCTGTCCGTCTTTCTCGAGAGCGGGTTGCTCTTCTATACTTTCCATATCGGGTAGTATTTTTCGATTGGAGAGAGCGGCAGACAGGTATTTTTGTTGGGTCAAGAAGGTGGTTCCTAAATCCAGATAGTGAAGAAAAGCTTCTTTTTCATGACCTACATCTACGAATGCGGCGTTCAGAGCGGGCATTACTTTTTTTACTCTACCGAAATAGATATTGCCTACTGCGAAGTTGTCTTGGTCGCGTTTTTCGCGGTTGATTTCTTGCAGGCGGTCGTCTTCCGTGAGTGCGATGGCTATTTCGGCAGGTTGTACGTCAACAAATAGTTCGCTTTTCATAGTTCAATATTTCAATTAAAAAGGCTTTGTGGCTCGCTTCACCTGCGCTCAGGCGAGCGATGCGCCACAAAGCCTGTTACTACATTTCGTCCAAACGAATGGTATTATCTCTCTTACGGGAGATATTTACTTATGTTTATGACGATTCTTACGCAGGCGTTTTTTGCGCTTATGCGTAGACATCTTATGTCTTTTGTGTTTTTTACCGTTAGGCATACTGTTTATGATTTTAAAAGGATACTATAAATTCGTTGTGTTTATTTTTTGAGTGCTGCAGCAAACTCTTTGGAGGGCTTGAAAGCGGGAATTTTGTGCTCCGGAACAACGATTGAGGTTTGTTTAGAAATGTTACGAGCCACCTTTTGAGCGCGCGTTTTGGTAATGAAGCTACCGAAACCACGGAGATAAACGTTCTCGCCGGTGATAACATTTTTCTTTACTTCTTCCATTGCGGTCTCCACAATGTTCATAATGGTAACGCGATCATAGCCGGTACGAATGGCAATCGAGTTTACTAATTCTGCTTTTGTCATAACTAAAAGTATTTAAAGAGTTAATTATTTGTCGAAAACGGCTGCAAAAATACGGGGTCTTTTTTAGGTGCACAAGTTTTTTTGCGAAAAAAAACGTACAACGTGCTATTTTTCACTACTTTTGTCCCGTGAAAACGATTTAGATGGTTTTTTAGCGCTATTTGAACATGGAAACACCTATTTTTCTAACCCGTTCATTGCCTCAATTTTATAGTATGTTGTATCGTTGGTACGATGCCAACTGCCGCATTTTGCCTTGGCGTGAAACGCGTGATCCGTATTGTATATGGGTCAGTGAGATTATCCTTCAGCAGACGCGTGTGGCTCAAGGGCTAACCTATTATATGCGTTTTATCAACCGATTTCCGAATCTTATGTCGTTGGCGCAAGCCGAAGAGAGTGAAGTGCTGCTCTATTGGCAAGGGTTGGGATATTATAGTCGTGCCCGCAATATGCACCGTGCGGCCAGGCAGCTGGTTCAAACGGGAGGAACGATGCCTGCCGATTGGGCAGGCCTTAGACAAATGCCGGGGGTGGGAGATTATACGGCGGGTGCCATTGCCTCGTTTGCATATAACATGCCATATCCTGCCTTAGATGGCAATGTGTATCGTGTGTTGGCGCGTTTGTATGATTGCGATGAGGTATTTGATACGTCAGCGGGAAAACGGTTCTTCCATACGTTGGCAGAGCAGTTGTTAGACCGTCAGCACCCACGGCAATTCAATTCAGCCATAATGGAATTAGGAGCATTGCAATGTGTGCCCGCACAACCAGATTGTGATGTGTGTCCGGTAGTCAGTTTCTGCAAAGCGCATCAAACGGGCACAGAAGCCCTTTTACCTGTGCGCAAACCGCGTACAGCATTGCAAGACAGATTCTTCACTTACACCATATATATATGCGACGGGCAAACACTGCTCTATCAGCGAACCAAACGAGATATATGGCAGCATTTGTGGGAATTTCCGCTTGTGGAATCTCAAGGGTGGAACGAGCAAAAATGGGAAGGTGTGAACTATAAAGAATACGAGCATGTCCTAAGCCATCGCCGGTTACATGCTCGTTTCATAATCAGGGAAGTTCCTTCTCTGGATATTGAGTTAGAAAAGTTGAAGGATAGTTACCCGCAGTTGCAAAAAGTTCGTTTGGACGGGTTCGGAGAGTTCGCTATGTCGCGACTGACCGAACGAGCCATTGATGAGTGGCTATTCACACTAATTGAGCGATAAGTTGTTCTCTTTCACCGTCTAAAAGGTCAATAGGAGCCAGCTCAATCATCGTATAGCAGCCGAATTGTTTTCTCGCCTTCATACGCATTGCCGCACGGGCACATGCCACCATGATTTGACCTGTCAGCGCCGGATTATTGATGCGCATATTCAGTTCTATTTCCTGATTGTGGGTGGTGCCGCTAACGCCTTGTCTTATTAGGTGAACACCATGAGCCACATTGTTGAGTGCCTGTACATCAGGTACTTGAACCACATGCGTTTCATCGTGGCAGAAATAGTCATCGTGGAGTATTCTGTCTTTAACCTCATCGAAATTATATCCTTCTTTCAATTCAATATATACCATACGGCGGTGAATACCTGTTCCGAGCGGTATGGTCATAGACAAGGCATCGCGCACTCCTTCTATACTACGGGCTGCTACGGTATGTCCCATAGAGCGACCGGGACCAAAATTGGTATAGGTGATACCTTGCGGCATGAGGGCTTGCATGAGCGCACGAACCATAGAGTCCGACCCCGGGTCCCAACCGGCAGACAGAATACTGACAGCCTGATGTTCTTGTGCCGTGCGGTCTAAACGACGATGAACTTCGGGAATTTTGGTGTGAATATCAAAACTATCTACGGTCAGAAGTCCTTGCCGGAGTAATTGCTCAACGGCGTCTGACACTTGGCGGGAAGGTACGCCGAGAAGCACTACATCCGGCTGTTTCTGAATGAGTTGCTCCATCTGGTCGTGGTGAAAAATGCCGATAAGGGTCATATCGTTAGCAGTAAGAATGGCTTGCTCGATAGCGCGACCTATGTTGCCATAGCCAAAGATGGCAATGCGAACGGGGGAATGAGTCATACGTAACAAATGTTTATATATAGGGATTATACAATTTTTCGTGTCCGATGGTGGTGGGGTAGGCATGTCCGGGATAGACTTTGGTTGCTTCCGGCAGTTGCATCAGCGTTTGCAGTGAACGTAGCAGCGTGTCCGTATCGCCGCCTTCGAGGTCGGTTCTGCCTACCGACTCCTGAAATAGCGTATCGCCGGAAAAAAGGATTCCTTCTTTCGGAAAATAGAAGCATAGGCAGTCTTCTTTATGTCCGGGCGTAGGGATTTGGTAGGGTATTGGAAAATGATTGCGTTGAAAAACGTTGTTTTTATCTAATTCATTATCTGCTTGCTCTCGGTTATAAATAGGCAGACCTTGTTCAAAATTAGTTCCGTAAACGGGCAATGACGGATAATGCATGCGAAAGAAGTTAAGTCCGCACACATGGTCAGGGTGCGTATGGGTGATTAGGATGGCAAGAGGTTGCAAGTTGTTGGTCTGCAGGTAATCTGCCATGCGTTGTTCTTCACGGTCGCCATACATGCCCGGATCAACAATAATACATTGTCCCTGACCATTGTCCGCTACATACGTACATTCGCGGTAGGGATTAAAATAAAAGGTCTTGATGTGCACTTTTGTAGTTGAAAGTTGAAAGTTGATAGTTGAAAGAAGTTGGAGTGTTTATAATGGTAGATAGATAACATATTTCTCTTTGAACCATTCTTGTGGAAAGAAGCGGCTGATGGGAGTAACCTCTACAGTCTTGCGGAAGGCATGTATCTCGCTATCCACATTGCCGCCTTTGAGTACCAATAGTCCATTGGGCATGGCATTCTTATGGCGGTGGTGTATGTTCTTGCGTACCAATTTAACCAAGTCCGGCAGGGGCATAACGGCACGGCTGACCACAAAGTCATATTGTCCTTTCTCCTCTTCCACCCGTTCTTGCAAACACCGCACGTTGGTAAGACCTATTTGTTGAGCCACATCTTGTGCCACACGGATTTTCTTGCCGATGGAGTCTATGAGCGTGAATTGACATTCGGGAAACAGTATAGCCAAAGGTATGCCTGGAAAACCGCCACCCGTTCCTACATCCAAGAGGGTAGTGCCGGCGGCAAAACGCAGCACTTGGGCTATGGTGAGCGAGTGAAGCAGATGGTGCTCCACCAGATTGTCAATATCTTTGCGGGAGATAAGGTTGATTTTCTCATTCCACGCGGGATATAATTCTTCAAGCCGAGCGAACTGCTCGGCTTGAAGGTCTGTCAGAGTGAAGAAATCACTCAGCGATGTTGGTGAAGACATTTTGTACATCCTCGTCTTCTTCGATTTTGTCAATAAGTTTCTGTACCGACTCGCGTTGTTCATCGGTCAGTGTCTTCGTATCGTTGGGGATACGCACGAACTCGCACGATTGTATTTCAAACCCGTGCTCTTCGAGGTACTTCTGCATACCGCTGTATTGGTCAAAGTCGGAGTATATGACAATGGTGTTCTCCTCTTCGTCCACGCCCAACTCTTCCACGCCGAAGTCAATAAGTTCCAGTTCAAGTTCGTCCAGATCGACATCAGGTTTCATGGTAATGGTGAAGCATGCCTTGCGGTCAAAGAGGAACTGCAGGCACCCTTGCGTACCGAGTGTGCCACCGTGTTTGGTGAAATAGGAACGGATGTTAGCCACGGTGCGCATGTGGTTGTCGGTGGCTGTTTCGATGAATATGGCTACGCCATGCGGACCATATCCTTCGTAATTAATCTCTTTGTAGCCTTCGGAGTTTTTGTCGGTGGCTTTTTTGATGGCGCGATCTATGTTCTCCTTGGGCATGTTCTCGCGTTTACACTGCTGAATGAGCATACGCAGACGCGGGTTGCCGTCCGGATCGGCTCCGCCTTCACGAGCAGCGATAGTGATTTCTTTACCTAATTTGGTGAATGTGCGGGCCATGTGCCCCCAGCGTTTCAGTTTGGTTGCTTTGCGATATTCAAAAGCTCTTCCCATAGTGTTAGTTATTTTATGATAAATTAATGAATGCGATAGGTAGTTAATTTATTGGGCTTTGTCTTTTTTCGGATTGGTGCCGAATACAAGATTGATTTGTATTCCGGCATTGATACCTTTCATCTTGTAGGGGATGGTCATGGGTTGTTGTGTGTCGGATGTGAGTTGGGCATAGGAGAACGGAATGTAGTCGGTTACCAATGTGATATTGATCCCGTCATAAGGCATAAGGCTCAATCCGAATCCCATTGAGTTCCAACGACCGTTGATGAATGAGTAGCTGAGTGCCAAATTGAACCAATTGACGGGGCGCAAGGATGCACCGAGTGTCAGCTCTTCATACACATAGGAGTTAGTGAAGTGGGTGGACGAATAGACACCGACTCCCACGCGGTTGTCCCAGAAGTTGCCATCAATACCGATATTGAGTCGTGTGGTAGTCATACGGTTGATACCTGATTTACCGGTTTGCGAACCGGTGATACCTTCTTGAAAGAAGTTGACAGCATAAGACGTAATGGTATCTATGACTGCTCCTATTCCGTTGTTCGTTTCGTCGGCGGTATTGCTATTGAGTTCGTTATAGTGTTTTACCGGCCCGGTATAGACCGTATCGCCCTGAATGGCATAACCGATACCATTCCAGTGAATAAAGCCTAAATCGTTCAGAGCGACAGAGATGCGCAACTGTTTAAGCGGGTTGTAGGTCATACCCAGATCAATGGCACTACCTATTCCCTTGGGACGAAGGATGGCACCGGCATTGGTTACTACCAGCGAAGAGGGGTTGCTGAACGTGTTCTTGTCCAACTTGGCAGGCATTTCGCTTACGAACGGCCCTGCCAGATAGGCGTTACCTTGCAGTTTGGCTGTGAGTTGGTCAGGATACATCCCGATGGTGGTATGGTCGGTATGCAAATCGGCATAGCCGTTTCCATAGAGAAACTTCATCTTACCGCCTACTGTCCACCTGTCGTTGATCTTATGGCTATATCCGGCTGAAAATTCGGTATATACTTGTGCATTAAGAGCCAAAGCATCCAGTTGGACTGTTCTGCCGCTGGGATCCATATTGCCGTCCGTATAAAGCAGGTCATAGAACGTACCGGGAATGACAAAACCGGCTTCTATTTTTTCGTTAATTCCAAAATGGAAATACCCGAAGTCTTTGATTCGGAAACCAAAATTGAGAAGGGCTAATTGCGTATTCAACTTAAAACGCAAGTCATGCGAAAGGCGTTTAGCAAATTTATCGCTTTCCCCCGGATAGAGGGCTGTGATATATTTGCCGTCTTTCTTGTAAATAAGGTCACTCATTGCCACCGCGTTATTTCCGGCAGACAAATATATATTGCTTAACGGCGTAAAACCTACATACACTTTACTGACGGGCTGGAAGGCCGGGTTCAGTGTGTGCCGCATAGGAGCGTTCTCCAAGAAGAACAAGGTATTGATATCTTGAGCCAACAATCCGCCGCTGATGGTAGCGAGGAGGGCAAGGGTAAATAGCAACTGTTTTTTCATGGGTTAGTCCTCCTTTTTGTTAGCAGACAGATTGATAATGGCTTCGATGTTGGCTGAAACGCCTATTTTGATGTCCACCGCCGATTGCATCCATACGGTAACGCGCTGCGGGTTGTTGTCCAACGAAACGGTGTAGATGAGGTGCCGTATTTGGTGGAGCAGGTCGAAGTCGGCTCTCGAAACGCGCAGAATGATTGTATTCTTGCCCATATTGGTGGCTTTGTTCTCGGAATTAAACTCGGTAGGTGCGGGAATGGTCATTTGGTAGGAAGAAGCCACGCCATCCACATCGGTAACGAGCGGAAGGTTAATCACGTTGAACTGCTCGTCGTAGAACGTGTATTGAGCCGTCAAATCAAACGGAATAGAGTTGTCAGCATAGAGGTAGAGATAGATAACACCATCCACAATCGTGTCCAACCACTGAGAAGACTGGGTGATGGAGTCAAAATTGAGAGACGATAGGTCCACGTCAATCGTATCTTTGAACGACAATTCGGAACCTTCGTCGCATACAAAGGGTACCACCGTGACGGCTTTGAGGTAGATATTGGTGTTGTTGGTAACACGCAGTTGGGAGTTGATAGCCGGATTGTTTTTCGGTCCAACCGTAATATCATACTTATATCCTACTACGTCCGGACGGATGTCAAACAGTTTCTCCACATCGCCTACGTGTGTGCCTTCTTCGTAACCCGAATAGCCAACGATGTATTCGTTGTGTGTCCATTTGTCATGACTATCCGAGACGGGGTCAATACGACTTGTTTCGGGTTTCAGTTCGTCATATAGTTTCCAAATGGTATTGGTTTGGTCGCCGTTTTCTCCGAACTTGGCAAATATAAATTCGCCCACCGTGCCTTTTTCGTCTGTAGGAGCAACGCCTATGTGCGACAGATTCACGTATAGCGGACTGCCTTCTTCGGTACCAATCTGATGTTCGGCAATAAGGCGAATAGTCGGATACACAAATCGCATCTTGAGTTTTTTGATATCGTTCCATATAGGCCATTCCTCTGCCAAAACGAGCGTGTCGTTATCTTCCATCCATGTGGAGGGGTTGAAGTAGCCAAATAGTACGTCATAGGTAAGAAGTGCCACATCGAAGGTGTAGTCAATGGTCGATTGCTCGTCCAACGTAATGGGGTGGGTGGTCAGGACCTGAAATTCAATGGTAAAGGTGAGTCTATCTGATACGTGTTGTTGCCGTGTAGCAGGAGTTGCTCCGTCGGTGAGCATACAGATTTCAAAGTTGTCAATTTGAACTTTGGTGGTATCACCGTTGTCAATCTGCGGTACTATCACTTGGTCGGGCATAGGTAAACCCTGCTGCGTGAATTGTTCGGGAAACTTGATGGTGAGTTGTTGTATGTCTGCGTCTTGCAGACCAAAGTTGGTCTCTATCTGCGAGTTGAATTGCGCTGTGGAGATGATCATGGAGTCCACGCGGTTGTGGTCGGTTGCCGTAGGTGTATTCAGGTCGTCCAACTTCACCGTGAGAGGGAAAGACAACGTAATAGCCGTCCCCGTAGGTATTGAAAAAGAAGTAGCGGAAATGGGGATGCCGAGTGTTGTTTTGAGGGTACTGAATTGGTCATACACGCCAAGGTTCTCCACCACCGGTTTGATAAACGAGCGAAGGTCAATGGGGTGGAAATCACGGGTAATATTGAATGTATCACGAAAATATAGCGTCCCTTCCGGAATGAGGGAGGTGAGTTGTTTGTCCGTACCATAACGGCTGTCCTTTACGTAGAGCCATTGAAGGCTATCGCTTCTGCCGGTTGTATCGTTGATGCCCAAAATCTCCGACAACGGGGCTTTAATAGTAATCAGAGGGGCAGCGATTGTCGTTTTGACCGACATGGAAGAGTCCACTTGTTTAAGATCGATTTTTTCTTTACAGCCGACTAACAGAAGTAGCAGCACCAGAAAGAAGAGAAAGGTCCGTCGTTTCATTGTGTTGTGAGTTGTGGGATGAGTATTATCTATTTGGCGGCAAAGATAGGGTGTTTTTGCAGGATTACAAGCGAAAAAATGCAAGTATTTTTCAACTTTTGTTTGTACGGGTGAAAAAAGTGATCTACTTTTGCGCGATTTTTTTCGGGTATAGTCTCTGGCGATCGGACATATCAAAGCAGAGAGATGGTGATTTTTATATAACAGCCATCATTATCCTTTGAGAACAGTAGCGCATACTATAACCGAGGTAACCATTAAAATTCTATCACAACAATGGATTTGATGAAGATTGCCGAAGAGGCATTTGCCGGCGAGAAGAAAGAGT
>DFIN01000021.1 GCA_002372135.1 Bacteroidales bacterium UBA3696 | reverse complement strand
GTACACCCGGTATCAGCGACCCGGGATTTATGCTCGTCAGGGCTTGTGTGGAAAAAGGAGTAGAGGTGCAATGCCTGCCCGGAGCCACCGCTTTTGTTCCGGCTTTGGTGAACAGCGGATTGCCCACTGACCGATTCTATTTCGAGGGCTTCCTCCCTCAAAAGAAAGGTCGCCAGACCCGTCTGCAACTGCTTGTCGAGCAAGAACATACTATGATCATCTATGAGTCGCCTTATCGTTTGGTTAAGACCTTGCAGCAGTTAGCCGCCGTCTTAGGCGATGATCGACGCGCCTCTGTCAGTCGCGAGATAAGCAAACTGCACGAAGATACACAGCGGGGAACTCTTAGCGAACTGATTGCTCACTTCAATGAATACCCGCCCAAAGGAGAAATAGTGATAGTGGTAGCCGGAAAAAACAACTAATCACCATTAAAAAGCAGGACTAATCCACGCGAGGTTGATAGTGGTAGTCAGAGAATTTAGAATCGTTGTCGTCCCCGGAACGATTCTTTTTTTTGCGTCGTAGCGAAATGCGGAACATGTCTTTCCCCTTGCGCCAATACAAAAGCAGCAACCACCCGAATAGCATCCCACCCAAGTGAGCAAAGTGCGCTACGTTGTCGCCCGCTATGTGCGAAAAACCTTCCAACAATTCAATCACCGCATAGCCGATGACCATCGTGCGAGCTTTAATGGGAATAGGGATGAACATAATGAACATCGGTACATCAGGAAAGAGCCATCCGAAAGCAAACAGAATACCGAATACCGCGCCACTGGCACCTATGGTTACCATCTGCCCGGCATAATGCCATACTTGCACCTCCACATACGTCTGAAGCATGGATTGCAACTGTATAGCCCAAACACATTCCTGCACCAATGCAGCGCCTAATCCGCATACAGCGTAATAAATCAGGAATTTGCGCACACCCCATTCACGCTCCAATACAGGACCGAACATCAATAGGGCAAACATGTTGAAAAACAAATGCCGAAAACCGCTGTGCATAAACATATAGGTAACCGGCTGCCACAGACGAAAACTATCGGCAGTCCAATAGTGCAAGCCAAGCAGTGCCGTCAGTTGCACACCATAACGTTGTAGCAGAGTGTCTAATAACCAGACTATTATATTAGCCAACAGAAGATTGCGTGTCGCTACGGGAAGATTGTTCATCATAGTTCCTTGATTATTCTTGTAAAGATCTTCAAAATGCGTGCCAAAAGTACTACATTCGCCCGATTGGCACAAAATGGAAGTTATTTTATGCCAAAATGCAGTAAATAAACAAAAAAAACGATTTTATCAACAAAAATGTTTGTATGTAAGAAATATGATTGTACTTTTGCAACGCAAACGACGAAAAAAGGAGCAATCCTGATTAAAAATAAACGTTTAATTTTTAACTCTTATTAGTATGAATAAAGGTGAACTCGTTGCTGCTGTTGCAGCAAAAGCTCAAATGACCAAAGCAGATGCTGCCAAGGCTGTGGACGCTGCTATGGACGTAGTTATCGAGGCTTTGCAAAAAGGCGAAAACGTTCAAATGATTGGTTTCGGTACCTTCGCAGTGACTAAACGCGCTGCCCGCAAAGGCGTGAACCCCGCTACCGGTAAGGCTATTGAAATCCCCGCTAAGAACGTCGTTAAGTTCAAAGCCGGTGCAAAAATGGCTCTCTAATGGGCTGATAACCATCAACCGTAAAAAGTGCATTCCATATAGGATTGCACTTTTTTTTTGTGGCTAATGGCGAAAAACCTTATTTTTGCGCGTTTTTTCATAAAAATTTATTGTATGCAAAATATCATTTTATTTGGTGCCCCGGGTAGCGGAAAAGGGACACAATCGGAATTCCTTGTCAAAAAATACGGTTTGCAACACCTTTCCACCGGAGACCTGCTCCGCAAAGAAATAGCCTCCGGCAGCGAGTTAGGTAAAGAAATAGAATCGCTCATCTCTAAAGGAAACTTGGTTCCTGACCACAAGATGATTCACCTCATCGCACACCATCTGGATTCACTGCCCAAAGAATGCAACGGTGTGATTTTCGATGGATTCCCCCGTACCGTAGAGCAAGCAGAAGCACTAACCATGTTGCTCGAAAGAAAACACATGACGGCTGTGATGATTGAGATTTATGTGGACGAAGATGAGGTTATCACCCGTCTTTTGGAACGCGGAAAAACCAGCGGACGACCTGACGATAACTTCCTCACTATCAAGCAGCGACTTCGTATTTATCACGAGGTAACCAAACCCGTTAGCGGCTATTATCTCCACCATCATAACTATTTCCTCATCAACGGGAACTACTCCATGGAAGACACCTTTGAGCAGATTGATAAAATATTGAGTATGCATGGCAAATGCTAATTTCATAGACTATGTGAAACTCTACTGCCGTTCCGGCAAAGGGGGAGCAGGTTGTATGCATCTCCACAGAGCGAAGTACGTGCCCAAGGGCGGACCGGATGGCGGCGATGGCGGTAGGGGAGGACACATCTATTTAGAAGGTAATTCCAACCTTTGGACGCTGCTTCACCTCAAATACCAAAAGCACATTATAGCTACCAACGGAGGACGCGGCGGAGAGAGCCGTTCGTTTGGCAAGCAGGGCGAAGACCGCGTCATTCAAGTTCCTTGCGGTACGGTAGTCTATGACGGAGACACGGGCGAATGGCTCTGTGAGGTCAAAGAGCACGGACAGCGCGTAAGGCTTCTAAAAGGCGGCCGTGGCGGTCTGGGCAACTGGCATTTCCGCACTGCCACCAACCAAACACCCCGCTATGCCCAACCCGGCGAACCCGCAGAAGAACGCAATATAATCCTGCAACTCAAAGTCTTAGCCGATGTAGGTTTGGTTGGTTTCCCTAATGCGGGCAAGAGCACACTGCTCAGCGTGGTCAGTGCTGCCAAACCCGAAATTGCTGACTACCCGTTTACTACCCTTACCCCGCAGTTGGGTATAGTGGGCTATCGGGACGACCGCTCGTTCTGCATGGCAGACATACCGGGAATCATTGAAGGGGCTTCGGAAGGAAAAGGATTGGGATTGCGCTTCTTGCGGCATATTGAGCGCAATGCCGTGCTGCTGTTTATGGTTCCGGCTACTGCCGAAGATATAGAAAACGAATACCATATTCTGTTGCACGAATTGGAACAATATAACCCTCTTTTGCTCGAAAAAGCACGCCTGTTAGCACTCTCCAAAGCAGACCTTTTAGACGAAGAATCTCGCAGCAGATTGCAAAGCGAATGTACCCGTTTGCAAGAGCAGTTGGGAATACCCGTGCAGTTAATATCTGCTGTCAGCGGCGAAGGAATCAATGAACTGAAAGACTCGCTGTGGAACGAACTGCAAAAAGAGCAAAACCAAGTCATTGAGATTTCCCATGCACCGATGCAAATCGAGCAGCACGAAGATACAAACGGCTCCGTTTCGCTACAAGAGGATGAGGAAGAACCACAAACCATCTACCTGAACGAAGTGGAGGAAGAATGGGATTTGGATAAGTATAAAGGTATCGGTTGGGACGAGTAAATAATTGTGGCAGCACGTAAAGACATACCGATTACGAAACATTGGTGGTATTTGAGCCATAAGCAGCAGGTCATTCTGCTCAGTTTTGTCGTGGGACTGCTGTGTGCCGTGGCTGCATGGGTACTCAAACAACTCATCTTCTGTATTCAACACCTGCTTGAAACGCAACTCGTACAAGGTGAACATTGGTGGCAAGGGCATTTCTGGTACTTGATTTTCCCCTTTTTGGGTATCACCCTCTGTTCGCTCTTTGTCTATTATGTGGTGCGGGACGATATAAGCCACGGTATTACAAAAATTCTGTATGCCATCTCCCAGCGCAAGTCTATTATCAAACCCCACAATATGTGGTCGTCTGTCGTATCCTCTGCACTTACCATCGGGTTCGGCGGATCGGTGGGAGCCGAGGCTCCTATTGTACTGACGGGCGCTGCCATTGGCTCAAACCTCGCCAAACTATGCCGATTCGACCAAAAGACGATGATGCTCATGATCGGCTGCGGGGCGGCAGGAGCCGTTGGAGGTATATTTAAGGCTCCGATTGCCGGACTCGTTTTCACACTGGAAGTGTTGATGATGGACCTGACCATGACCTCGGTGGCTCCCTTACTCATATCTTCTGTTACGGCTGCTACGGTGGCTTATCTCACTACCGGATTAGAAGCCATGTTCGCACTGCAAACAACAGAACCATTTGTGCTTCAACGACTTCCATGGTACGTCATCTTAGGAGTGTTATGCGGTTTGGCGTCACTATATTTCACTCGCGCAACCTATCGTCTCGAAAGTTGGTTCAAAGAACACATTCGCTCCATCGGTATGAAAATTTTGGTAGGCGGTACGGCTTTGGGCGTTCTCATCTTTCTATTTCCCCCCTTGTATGGAGAGGGGTATGAAGTCATCAACGGGCTGATTAACGGCAATACTTTGTCCGCATATACCGACAGCCCCTTGTCTTTTGCCGGCAACGGGGCGTGGATAATTATCATTTATTTTGTGTTGGTGATTCTCTTTAAGGTGGTTGCCTCGGTAGCCACTAACGGCGGAGGGGGAGTAGGAGGAATCTTTGCCCCGACCTTATTCACCGGTGCGTTGGTAGGCTTTGTGTTTGCACGACTATTAAGCGTATTGGGCATTGCCGTTTCCGAAGCTAATTTTGCATTGGTAGGGATGGCAGGGCTTATGTCCGGTGTGATGCATGCTCCCTTGACCGGCATTTTCCTCATTGCCGAACTCACCGGCGGCTATCACCTATTCTTGCCCTTGATGGTGGTGGCGGTCAGTTCCTATCTGCTCATCCTTGTATTTGAACCGCATAGTCTCTACGCTATGCGTTTGGCACAGAAAGGGGAACTGCTGACCCATAATAAAGATAGGTCGGTGCTTACCCTTATGCACCTTGACTCCGTTCTCGAAAACGACTTGCAAACCGTCCCGTTGGATATGAAATTAGGCGATCTAATCAAGGTGATTGCCAATAGCCATCGCAACCTCTTTCCCGCTGTGGACACACAGGGCAAACTGCGCGGCATCCTGCTTTTGGATGAAGTACGAAACATCATGTTCCAACCCCGTTTGTACGATCGGTTTACCGTGCAGCAACTCATGACTGCGCCTCCTGCTATTCTGCTCAATACCATGCCTATGGAAAAAGTGATGGAGACCTTTGAGGATACCGGAGCATGGAATCTGCCCGTAATAGATGCGGAAGGACATTATTTAGGTATGGTGAGCAAGTCTAAGATTTTCTCTTCCTACCGCGAAGTACTCGTCCGTTTTTCCGAGGAATAAAATCAGTCTGCGCCAATCTTTAAATCTTCAAATCTATAATCTCCCATCATGCAATTCTCCTTAGTCAGTCCCTATCAGCCTACCGGTGACCAACCGCAAGCCATTGAGCAGTTGGTCAATGGAGTAAAGCAAGGTGTCCCCGCGCAGACTTTGTTGGGAGTTACCGGATCGGGGAAGACCTATACCATTGCTAACGTTATTGCCCGCCTCAATCGTCCTACTCTTATTCTAAGTCACAACAAAACACTGGCTGCCCAACTATATGCCGAAATGAAGGGCTTCTTCCCCAAAAATGCAGTGGAGTATTTCGTTAGTTACTACGACTACTACCAACCCGAAGCCTATATCCCATCCACCGATACGTATATAGAAAAAGACCTGAGTATCAACGAGGAGATTGACCGCCTTCGTCTGAGTGCTACGGCGGCTCTGCTCAGCGGACGACAAGATGTGGTAGTGGTCAGTTCGGTCAGTTGCCTGTACGGTATAGGCAATCCGCAAGACTTTTCACGTACCTGCTTTACCGTGGCGCGCGGACAAGAATTGCCGATGGACCAACTGCTCCGACAATTGGTGGAAGCGCAATATGTACGAAACGACTTAGACCTCACGCGAGGCAAGTTCCGCGTCAAAGGAGATACCGTAGATATTTCTCTTGCCTACGCCGACCAAGTGGTGCGTATTGAGTTCTTCGGTAACGAAGTGGATGCCATCGAAACCTTCCCCGTCGGCATTGACGGTATGAATCAGCCCCATGAGTCGTTTGAAACAATCAATATCTATCCGGCTACTATCTTTACTACCTCCCCCGACCGAATTGAACGGGCTATCGGCGAAATCAAATTGGATTTGGCAAACCAAGTCATGCATTTCCAAGAAATAGGCGAACCGCTGTATGCCAAGCGTATTGAGGAACGAGTCAAATACGATATTGAGATGATACAGGAGTTGGGCTATTGTTCGGGCGTGGAGAACTACAGCCGCTATTTTGACGGTCGTCCCGCAGGTACGCCGCCTTACTGCCTGTTAGACTATTTTCCGAAAAACTTGCTCGTCATCGTGGACGAAAGCCATGTGACAGTGCCACAGATACATGCTATGTATGGAGGCGACAAAGCGCGGAAGGACAATTTGGTGCAGTACGGTTTTCGTCTTCCCGCTGCGAGGGACAACCGTCCGCTTACTTTTGAGGAGTGGGAACAACGTATTGCACAGGGGAATGTCATTTACCTCAGTGCCACGCCCGATGAGTATGAACTGGCTCAATCGGAAGGCGTAGTTGTGGAGCAACTCATCCGCCCGACCGGACTTTTAGATCCCGAAATAGAGGTTAGACCCACCAAAAACCAAGTGGATGACCTTATGGAAGAAATACAACGCCGCGTACAAAAAGACCAACGCGTGCTCGTTACCACGCTCACCAAGCGAATGGCGGAAGAAATGGACGAGTATTTGCGCAAGTATGGTGTTCGCTCTGCCTACATCCATTCGGATATAGACACCATTGAACGCGTCAAAATCATGGACGACTTGCGCAAAGGACTGTATGATGTACTGGTGGGAGTTAATCTCTTGCGCGAAGGGTTAGACCTGCCCGAAGTGTCGTTAGTCGCTATCTTAGACGCTGATAAAGAAGGCTTTTTGCGCAATTACCGCTCGCTTACCCAAACCGTAGGACGCGCCGCCCGTCATGTGGAAGGACATGCTATCATGTATGGCGATAAGATCACACGCTCCATGCAGCGAACCATAGACGAAACCAACCGACGCCGGCAAAAACAAATAGCCTACAACCAAGCCCACCATATTACCCCTGCTGCCGTCAAAAAAAGTATGGACAGCAGCCCCTTGTCATTGCTCTATCACAATGCCGAGGAAGAGCAACAACGACTCCAAGACAATATACGCCGCTCGTGGAAAAACGCACCATGGCAGCAAATGGATGCCAAGCATTTGGAGAAAGCCATACAGGAAAAAAGGCGGCAGATGCTGGCGGCTGCCAAGCAGGAGGATTACCAAGCCGCTGCTCTTCTGCGCGACGAGATGCTGCTCATGGAAGACCGATTGCAAGCCCTCGGATAGGCAATGCACACAACATAACCATCTGTATCATATTAAACCCCAACATGATGAAACGCTATCTGTTAGTTGCTATCTTATCAATAGCCGCCCTGCCTATCTTCGGGCAGAATTATCCTACCTATTCCGAAAATTATTCAGACAAACGGTATCTCTTTACCAGTGAGGAAATAGCGGACGCAGATGTAGCGTACACCAATACCGTCTTGGAGTACCGAAAGACCTTGCGACCCAATGACAAACGCTACATAGAGGCATTGAACAACCTCTATATGGCTCGTTATTACTACCCGATTGTAAATGCCAATGTCGCATTTTCCTCGTTAGTATATAATTTTAAGACGGAGGAGTATCGCTACCTATTTTCGTCTGATACAGAATCTCTCCATTCCTTTAGGGACGATTATTGGTCGATGCATGTATTCAGCCGCGCCGTATTTATATGGAATGAACTGCTCGCCCGTTGTGATTTAACCCCCGAAGAGTACAAAGACCTATGCGACACACCTATGTTCCCCTTGCCTGATGTAAAGGAAGATTCGGTAGACCACCCATATTTAGGAACGGCTCTTGAAGGGATGTATCATGTTAGCATATATGACCCCTTGAAGTTCGCTATATTGTGCTCGTTAGATATGCAGATTGTACGCCGATTCTATCAAAATGAGCCGAACGCACATAATCGGCTTTGGCTGCAAGAAAGAACCGATTTCTTAGAAATGGCAACACTTTACTGCTATGGTGTGCAAACGGCTGCCAAAAAGCCGAACAGGCATCAAGCCAAAGTACTCTGGCAAATCACGGATATGCTCCGCGACAACCTGCACTTCTTGGCACAGTGTTACCAATCCGACGGCGGCGAGATGAAAGAGAGAAGCATTAGGAATCTCCTTACTTGCATCTCCTATGACATGGCGCGAAATGATAAGAAGAATGCCAAACGCAATTTGGAAACATGTATCCGTCAAGCCCGTGAAGATAGTATATCTATTCCCCTCCGAATCGCTTTATTTGACAAGCGAGCCGAGTTCTCGCTCTTTTGCAACGATTACGACTCCGCCTTTTACTACGCTGAAATGGCTTATGATATAGCCAATGCGTATATCAATGATAAAAAGGAATTTGATGTGGATAACATATATTTGTTGGAGCAGTTGCAGAATGTAACGTTGATTGCAGCACTTCGTAAGCAATATCGTACGGCTGCTCTTACTATTACAGCTATTACAGCCGCCGAATTGAAGCATAGGGATATCTGGTCCTTGTATGAAGAATCGGCAGAAACTACCGTGAGCTCGTTTGAATGGACAAGACGATGGTATAAATCATGGATTTTGGCGAATGAAGCAAAGTGGAATAAGGATGGTCAATACGACGAAAAAGTTACGGAAGACCTCGCTATCCCGCACCCATTTTGTCAGTATGGTTGGATGCCGTTGGATTTTTTTGATCTCAACAAGAAATATCAGCAGTTCCCTGTTTTCTTTGATTACGAGAAAAAGTGGTTACAACGACTTAACAAGGATTTGAGAAAGCGTAAGGATGTCACCTACTCAAAGGAAGATATTGAGAACGAGAAAATGTGGCGCGCAAGGCTTTTCCCCGACCTGTAAGAGTTTCGCATATACTTTATGTGGTATATCGCATAATGTGTGTTATCGCATAAAAGTAAAAAGTAGCAAAACCAAGTAAACGAAAAGAGTTGCAAGTTTTGCAACTCTTTTCGTTTTGTGGGCGTTCACGGATTCGAACCGCGGACCCTCTGCTTGTAGGGCAGATGCTCTAAACCAGCTGAGCTAAACGCCCCTCGGAAATCCTTCTTTTTATTCTTCGTTCCCGAAAGCGAGTGCAAAGGTAC
>DFIN01000038.1:686-5717 GCA_002372135.1 Bacteroidales bacterium UBA3696 | reverse complement strand
AGGCCCTGCGCAAGCTCACTTCCACCATCTCGAAGACCAATACCACGTATATCTTCATCAACCAGTTGCGCGAGAAGATAGGGGTTATGTTCGGCAATCCGGAGACGACGACAGGCGGTAATGCCCTGAAGTTCTATGCCAGCGTGCGCCTTGATATACGTCGCGTAACGGCTATCAAGAATGGGGACGAAGTGATAGGTAACCAAGTACGTGTCAAGGTGGTAAAGAACAAGGTGGCACCTCCGTTCCGCAAGGCCGAATTTGACTTGATGTTCAACGAAGGAATCAGCAAAGTAGGCGAGATCGTGGACATTGGTACCGATATGGGTATTCTGACCAAGAGCGGAAGTTTCTATAGTTATAACGGCAATCGTTTGGCGCAAGGTCGTGATGCCGTGAAGAATGTACTTCGCGAGAATCCCGATTTGGCAGACGAGGTAGAAGCCAAGATTATGGCCAAACTGAAAGGGGAAGCCAATCCGGAAAACGAGTAGTCGGTTTGTTGGAACAAACGTTCATATTGACTCCTGAGCAGGCTCAGCAGATGGAGCGGACGTATCGTGTGGTGCGTCGCTCCGTGGATGCTCGTCAGCGGCAACTGCGTGTGCAGTTGTCGCTTTTGTGCGACCCGCATGGGCAATTGGTGCCGTTAGATGCTCCCATCCCGCTTTATGAGAAGCCCGTCTTTAAGGATGTTCATGCCGACCAAAAAGGCGAGGTTGTGATAGTGGGTGCCGGTCCTGCCGGTTTGTTCGCCGCCTTGCGGCTTTTGCAGGAAGGGTATAAACCTATTTTGTTTGAACGCGGCAAAGCCGTGAGCGAACGGAAAGTGGACATCGCGCGCTTATGTCGCAACGAAGGACTGAATCCTGAATCCAATTACTGCTTTGGGGAAGGCGGGGCAGGTACTTTCTCTGACGGCAAGCTCTTTTCCCGTTCCAAGAAAAGAGGCGATATGCAGCGCGTAATGGAGTGGTTTCACTATTTTGGAGCTTCGGATACCGTTTTATATGAGACACATGCCCATATAGGTAGCGACCGCTTGCCGCAGATTATTCGCCGTATTCGCGAGGCGATTTGTGAACGGGGAGGCGAAGTGCATTTCAGCACCCCGATGGATCTGGCATTATGGAATGAATGGAAGCGGGCGCAGCGTCCCGTTATCCTTGCTATTGGTCATTCGGCGCATGATACGTATCGTATGCTCCATGCCGAGCAGGTAACCATGAGTGCCAAAGGTACGGCTATGGGGGTACGGGTAGAGCATCCGCAAGAGTTGATAGACCGCTTGATGTACCATTTGCAACACGCTTCGCTGCAAGAGGTGGAAAGAGTAACGCAATTGGTAGGTCATGCCGCCTATTCGTTGGTAACGCAGGTAAAAACGGCCGATGGGGCTGCTACGCGCGGAGTCTATTCATTTTGCATGTGCCCGGGAGGACATATATTGCCGGCAGGCTCTCAAGCGGACGGATGTGTGGTCAATGGCATGAGCAATTCGCTTCGCAATTCGCCTTACGCCAATTCGGGGATAGTGGTAGCCTTGCAGCCGGAGGACTATGCCCCTTTCCGCAAAGAAGGTGTGTTGGCAGGGGTTGCCTATCAGGAAGCATTGGAGCATTTGGCTTTTCAGCATGGTCGTATGCCCAGTGTGGCTCCGGCGCAGCGTTTGACTGATTTCGTGGATGGCAGGTCTTCCAAAACGCTGCCGGCGTGTTCCTATTTGCCCGGTATCGTGCCTTCGAGATTAGACGAATGGTTGCCCGTTACCATAGGTAAGTCGTTGCAGCAGGGCTTTCGCGATTTTGGACGTAAGTATGTAGGTTATTTGACCCGAGAGGCAGTAATAGTGGGTGTAGAGAGCCGTTCATCTTCGCCCGTGCGCATAGAGCGTGACAGAGAAACATGGCAGAGCCTGTCCCATCCGTGGCTGTATCCTGTAGGAGAAGGGGCCGGATATGCAGGCGGGATTACTTCTTCTGCTTTGGACGGGATACGAGCCGCCGAGGCCATAATCCAAGCGAACCGATAGAAATATCAGTAGGTAGGACGGCGATGACTGAATAATCCGCCCAATAGACTGACCACGGCATAGAGCGGATAGACAAAAGATAGAAGCAGGATCGTCAGAAAACGGATCTTGCTTTTTGTATGGGCAGCGTTAAGCGTTGCCCATTGTTGTAGGCGGCTATGAGCTAACTTATATTCAATAGGGAAGTTGAGGAGTATAAAAAGGGGGCAGATGAGTTGTAGCAAAAGGGCAAGAAACACGATGCTGCCGCAACGGCGAATGTCTTTGTCCGTATAGGCGGGTGCTTTACCTGCCCATCGCATACGTTGACGGAGTAGGGCATGCAGAGTAGGTTGAGGTCGGACAATGGCTGTGTATTCGTGTTGGTCCACCACGACAATGGTCAATCCCCGCCGCTTGAAACTTTCTAATAGAAACATATCATCGCCGCTTGCAATCTCGGGGTGCAGGTCGTGGTAACTCTCTACCCACCGTTGTCGTTTGACCAACAGGTTCGCCCCTGAACACATGACGGCATGTCCTTGCCGGGCGGTTCGGATAGTCAGTTCCTGTATGGCCGCATACTCCGCTATTTGCAATCGTTCAACAAGGGTGGGGGAATTCTCTGTTTCCATTCGTAGCGGCAGAATGACCATATCGGCTGTCGTGTCCGGCAGTTGAGAGGGAGGCACCACATCGTCGTCCAGCAGATGGACATATTCCGTTTCCGCAGAGGAAATAAGTTGGTAGAGGGCATATTTTTTCCCCTTCCCCTCATCGTTGATGCCTCGTCGCGGGATGACGGTAGTTATGGTATTGTGTGGCAGTTGTTTCACAATGGTTTAACGATTGTTTCACGATGGTTGAGCAGTTGTTGAACAAAAGTAGGATAGGATTTGCTGATACACTTTTGGTCGTCGCAAGGTAGGTCGGCTGCCATCAGAGCCATGGCTATGCGGTGGTCGTGGTGGGTACGATGTTCACGGACAGAAAGCAGGCGGTTGCTTTCTTTATAAGGCAGTCGTTCCGTCCCTACGGTGCTCAACGTGATACCTAATCGTTCGCAGGTGATAGCCACAGCCGGATAGAGGTCAGGGCATAGGGAAAAATCGCAGGTGAGGTGTGTGGGGCGCTGTAGGTCGGTGGCTGAGATAACCATCCCTTTATTTACTATATGCTCCGTTTTTACGCCCAATGGTTCGAATAGTTGTGCCACTTGAGCATCGCCTTGCAAGGAGGACGGATGTAGGTCTCTGAGCAGCAGTGTGCCTCCGTGAAGAGCCACATGTTCGTACCAAAAAGCAGCACTGCTCCAGTCACGCTCCAACAGCCGTAGAGCAGTAGATGTTCGAGTTAATGAATCCAATGACGCATATTGCTCTATGATGTTTCGTGTCATGCGGATGTATGGAGACGGATCGTCTGTTTGCACCTCTATGCCAATGAGTAATAAGGCAGATACGAATTGGGAGGATAGCAGTTGCTTGTTGGTAGCATCGGGTGACGAGAGTACTCCCATTTGGATGGGGTGCTTTTTCAACCGTCGTCCTCGGATTTGTAGTGGGGGATACCCCTCTTCGCCTAAATAGGCAATATCTGCCCCTAATGTGCGGAGGGCATCCACTTCTTGTCCAATAGGTCGGTGGCACATACGCGGATTGCCGTATAACTCAACAACCGACCCTTCTATTGTAGCACAATATGCGCTTAGGAAACGCATAGCGGTGCCGCAGTTGTGCAGGTTGATACGGAGATGGCTGTGCAGCCCGTATTTCCTCACTTCTTGTAGGGTAAGGAGTGAATGGTGAAGGAGTACAATATCATCCGCTATATCCATACCGGAGACCTCCATAAGGGGGTCTCCGTATAAGGCTTGAAGCATCAGCAGCCGATTGGCTATGCTCTTGGATATGGGCAGAGAAATCTCGTCCACTTAGTTGATGTCGGGCAGGAACGAGTAGTTGCGCGAGTAGCGCAAGTGTTGCTCAATGTAACCTTCCGAATAGTCGATTGTTACATCCGTTACTGTGCCGTTCTCGTCCGTAACCAATGTATAAACAGGATTGACGAACCCTTTGTAAGGTGCAAGATTCAGTTTCTTGTAGCGGGCAAGAATCTCTTGATGGAGTTCGGGATTGACTTTCACACCGTAGGTCTCTACCATCTGCTTAGCGGCAGCGTAATCGCCTTCGGATGTGATGCGTTGTATCTCGCGCAGCAGTTCGCCGAATAGACGGCGCAGTCCTTCGTAGTCGTTGATTTGCAGATAATGTTTACCGTTGCGTTCAACGATTTCCACTTCTTGGTTTTCAGCATGCTGATACACCCAGTTGGCAATGAGTTGGCGGTCGCGCATGTGGGCTTCCTCTATGTCTTTACCGGGTTCAATACGAACCAGTTGGGTCATCAGTCCGTTCATCATCTGCTGGTAGTAGCCGGCTTTGTAGGCATCATTGTCTGGCAGTAAACCCAATTCAACTAATTTTGGGTCTGCCAAGTAGTAAAGCCCAAACAGGTCGGCGCGCGCTTCTTCAATGCACGAACCGTGCTCTTTCAGGTCATCTTTGCTCACGCCCGGCAGCAGTTTGCCCGAGCCGTGTCCTGCACATTCGTGCAGGTCGGTATGCAGGTCGTTACACAGCGTGCCGTATTGTTCGGCTCGGCGGCGGGTTTCTTCATCAATGATGAACTCTTCGGCAAAACCATTGCCTTTGGCTGCCTCATCGTATGCGTGGCTGAGGTTGTCTATGGAAACGGACTTGCTGCCATACTCCTTGCGAATCCAGTTGGCGTTGGGCAGGTTGATGCCGATAGGCGTAGCGGGATAGCAGTCGCCACCTAAGATAGCGGCTGTGATAACCTTCGCACTCACTCCTTTCACCTCCTCTTTTTTGTATTTAGGGTCGGTGGGAGAGTTGTCCTCAAACCATTGTGCATGCTGTGAGATGAGTTCGGTGCGGTGGGTCGATTCGAGGTTCTTGAAGTTGACCATCGCCTCCCATGTACCGGTGATGCCCAAC
>DFIN01000038.1:309-622 GCA_002372135.1 Bacteroidales bacterium UBA3696 | reverse complement strand
GCATACGTTTCCGTAAATCCGTTTACAAAATCCACACGGCTGTTGAGGTCTTGTACCCAAGCAATGCAGTACTCGTTGAAGGTCCCGAGGTCGCCCGTGGTGTTGTATTCAATCAGTTTCTCAATCACCAATTTTTGCTCCTCCGTTTCAGCAAATTCGAGAGCCTTTTTCAGGCTCTCCACCACCTGTTGCAGAGCCTCTGAATAAAGTCCGCCTACTCGATACACGCGTTCTTCTATTTCGCCGTTTACTTTTACAAGTTGGGAGTTGAGTCCAATCCACTTGGGTTGAGCAGACGTATCTTTATGGGCTG
>DFIN01000038.1:0-223 GCA_002372135.1 Bacteroidales bacterium UBA3696 | reverse complement strand
CCTTCGCCGTAGTAGTTTCCTGCTGACGAGGCAATCAGGTCCAACCCGTCGGCTTGAGCCATACGCTTCTTCATGATGTCGGGATTGAACATCACGTCAATAACTTCCTTGTCAAGGGTGTAATTTGCCTCGGCAAGCGCTTGTTCAAACCATTCACGCGTGAATTCGGGCAGGAACTTGTCTTCCGAATAATGGTGATGAATGCCGTTGGAGAACCATACGC
>DFIN01000040.1:12661-14472 GCA_002372135.1 Bacteroidales bacterium UBA3696 | reverse complement strand
TAACCAGCTGAGCTACCCCGCCAAACTTTCACTCTCCAGTTTAACAACCCCAACATACCTTCGAGCGAAAGCGGGCGCAAAGGTACAGGCTTTTTCTAAACACGCAAAATATTTTTCGCAAAAAATTTACTTTCCGATGCAAAATTTAGAAAAGATGGATTGCAAGACTTCTTGAGATGTGATTTCGCCGGTTACTTCGCCGAGACAGGTCAAACAATCCTGCAAATCCAGCGACACGAACTCCCCGCTCAGCCCTTCATGCAGTCCGCTCTTGACGCGCTCCAATGCCTGCGAAGCACGCTGCAACGCTTCGTAATGGCGCACATTGCTCAAAGCCACATCCGAAGATGCCGTCATCCGCTGCCCAATATCTACCAACTCGTCACGCAACGCGTCAATCTCACCCTGCTTCGCCGATACAAGTACCTGACTAAGCGGCTTCGACTCACTTCCCGTAGTTTGACGTACCGACAGGGCTGCAACTTGTTCTGCGGACAATAAGTCAGACTTATTTAACACACGGATATACCTTTGTTCATTGCGCAAAGATAATGATAAATACCTCGGGCGGGTAGCATCCACTACTTCAACCACTATATGGGCATTCATAACGGCACGCTCACTTCTTTCCACGCCCATTTTCTCTAACGGATCATCGGTATTGCGAATACCTGCCGTATCTATCAAACGAAAATGAATGCCCGATAAATACAAACTATCTTCTACTGTATCACGCGTTGTCCCTTCTATAGCACTTACGATAGCCCGTTCTTCGCCCAATAGGGCATTGAGCAACGTGGATTTGCCGGCATTCGGTTCGCCCACAATAGCCACCGCCACACCGTTTTTGATGGCATTTCCTGCGGCAAAAGAAGATAGCAACTGCTCGATATGCTTGTCTATGGTTGATGCCAAGGATAGCAACTCACTCCTATCCACAAACTCCAAGTCTTCATGATCGGCAAAATCCAACTCCAACTCGAGGAGCGAAGCAAAATGCACTAACTGCTCACGCAGTCGGCTTAGTTGAGACGACAATCCGCCGCGCATTTGGCGAAGCGCCAAGTTCTTTTCTGCCTCCGAATGGGATGCAATCAGATCAGCTACGGCTTCTGCTTGACTCAGATCCATCTTTCCATTAAGAAAAGCCCTTTGTGTGAACTCACCGGCACGCGCTAAGCGGCATCCGGCATCGGTCAAACGATGCATCAACTCGTGCTGTATAAACCAACTGCCGTGGCAACTAATCTCCACCGTATCTTCACCCGTAAACGAATGGGGAGCGCAGAAAAGAGTGACCACCACATCATCAAGATCCAAGACTCTGACAAATCGTGCGATTGGATAACGAGGTTTATCATCCGGCACAACCACCCGCCATGTAGGTAAAACTTTTTTAACTATGCGAATAGCCTCAGCCCCGCTTACTCGAATAACCGACAGTCCACCTACCCCTACGGGAGTAGAAATGGCTGCTATCGTATCAGATAAATTAACTTCCATTTTCATATAAATAAATCACCGCACAACGCCATAATGCTTTGTGCGGTGACCGTACTTATCGGTTTGCTTTACGCATTTCAAACGGAGTCTTATTTGAAATAAGACATCGCCTTTTCGTTTTCTACGATTTCTTCTTGAAAGATATATGCACCTGTTTTGGGGCTTTTCACCATTTTGATGCACTTGGTATGATTACGACCAGCGTTACCTGTATGAAGGCTGGCGACCGCTTTCTTTGCCATAGTTAATTCCTTTCTTACTTAATCTCCTTGTGAAGCGTATATTTCTTCAGGATGGGGTTATACTTC
>DFIN01000040.1:12413-12621 GCA_002372135.1 Bacteroidales bacterium UBA3696 | reverse complement strand
ATGGGGTTATACTTCATCAACTCCAAACGATCGGGAGTATTTTTGCGGTTCTTTGTAGTGATATAGCGGGAGGTGCCGGGCATACCACTTGCCTTGTGTTCGGTGCATTCCAAAATAACTTGCACGCGGGCTTCTTTTGTTTTCTTTGCCATAGTCAGTTTCCTCCTACTTTATTCATATAAGTACCCTTTTTCGGCAGCCTGCTTCA
>DFIN01000040.1:0-12343 GCA_002372135.1 Bacteroidales bacterium UBA3696 | reverse complement strand
CCGATTTTGTTAATTGTACGCAGACCAGCCGCACTCACGTTCAGCTGAATCCAGCAATCCTGTTCTACCCAGTAGAACTTCTTGTGGAACAAGTTCACATCGAAGCTGCGCTTGGTATGGCGCTTCGAGTGCGAGACATTGCACCCCATCATGGCTTTCTTGCCGGTGATTTGACAAATTTTTGACATAATCTATATAATTTAGTTTTTTATCTCATTTATAGGACATTCCACACAGAAAGGCGGCATTCGCGAGCCTTTCTAACGCAAAAAAATCGCGCAAAGATACACGACTTTTCCTATTTGACAAAACTTTTGTTCACTTTTCCGAAAAAAAGTGAACAAACATATTATTATATGGTATCGATAAAAAATTTCTGCTTACGATTGAACAATATCAAACCGATAAACAGCAAGACGAACATGCAGGCAAAACTATAGGCTAAATTTTCCCATGAGAAGATACCTGCTCCATAAGCACCATACTTGAACGTCTCAATCAAAGACGTAATCGGATTATAAACCATCAATTTTTGCAACGTGGGGTTAGTAACATAACTCAACGGATACACAATCGGCGTGGCATACATCCACAACGAAACGAAGGTACCGAAAAAGTTGGTTAAATCTCTGTACTTGGTCGTTAGCGAGGAGATTATCAGTCCAAGTCCAAGGGCAATACCCTGCAGACCCAAAATGACAAGCGGGAAAAGGAGCAAATACCAGTTAGGGCACAAATGCACCCCGCGAAAAACAAAGTACAAGTAGATTATCACAAAAGTGGACATCTGCAAACTAAAGCGGAAGAGTTTGCCGAAGATTTGTGACAAGGGCATTATGAGACGAGGAAAATATACCTTCCCGTAGAGATTGGCATTTGATTGGAATGTAGAACTGACTGCCGACAAGCAGGTGGAGAAATACTCCCATAGGCATATACCGCTCAGGTAGAAAACAGGTTGAGGGATATCGTCCGTCGGGATATTGGCAATTCGTCCAAACACCACCATATAAATCAGCATAGAGAACACAGGCGAAATGAAGTACCAGCCCATACCAAAAATGGTCTGCTTGAACTGTACCGTGATATCTCGTTTGATGAAGAGCCAAAGCAAGTACTTTTTTTGCCATACTTCCTTTAAGCCCCAATTAAACGTACTCGTTTGAGGCTCAATGATTGTATCCCAATATGAGTTTTTGGTGGACTTCATCGCTATACCGTATCCATGAACGATTTTTGCACTTTGTTAAACATCATCAGTCCCAACACGAGCAGCACGATGGTCATAACCACGCTATAGCCTAACCACATCCACGAGAACTCACCTGCTCCCAACAACGAGTATTTAATGGCTTCTATCACCGGCGTTACGGGATTAATGGACATCAACAGATGCAATTTAGGATTGGTAACCATCGAGAGAGGGTAGATAACCGGCGTAATATAAACCCACAACTGAATAATCTTGGTAAATACAACTTGTACGTCTCTATATTTAGTCGTTACCGAAGACACCATCATCCCAAACCCGACAGCCATCATCGCCAATATCAGTATATAAACGGGGAATAGGACTACTTGCCAATGCATCGTTACCTCGCTACCCGTAGCAAAATAATAGATGTAGAAAGCGAAAAAGATCGCCAACTGAATAAAGAAACTTAGTAGATTGACCGTTACGGCCACTAATGGCATTATGATTCGCGGAAAATAGACTTTTCCGTATATATCTGCATTAGTCACAAACGAGTTGCTGGTTGAACTGAGGCACGAAGAGAAGTAGCCCCATACCGAGATACCCAACAAATAGAATAAAACAGGGGGTATTCCGTCGGTCGGTATATTGGCAATACCGCCAAACACAGCCACATAGACGATGACAGACAATACGGGAGTGATTAAGAACCAAAGCGGGCCAAGAATAGTTTGTTTGTACGAAACGCGGAAAGCGCGTAGCACAAACAGCACATACATATCCCGATAGCGCCACATCTCACGCCAATCAATCGCCAGCAAATGCGCTTGGGGAGTAATCACCAAATCCCAGTAGTTTGTATTTTTTTTCTTTTCATTCATAGAAAAACGGCGCAAAGATAGGGAGTTAAAATGAGACACACAAGAAAAAAATTTGTCGGAAAGGGCAAAACCGATTACTTTTGCGCGTTAATTCTTTATGTAATGGACAACTATATTGTTTCTGCACGCAAGTACCGTCCTACCACATTCGACTCGGTAGTAGGTCAACAGTCCTTAACAAACACCTTGCGCAACGCGATACGGACGGGCAAGTTGGCTCATGCATACTTGTTTTGCGGTCCGCGAGGAGTAGGTAAGACCACCTGCGCCCGTATATTTGCAAAGACCATCAACTGCCTTCATCCTACAGACGAACACGAAGCCTGCAATGAGTGTGAGTCGTGCAAAGCCTTTAACGAGCAGCGGAGTTATAATATCCACGAGTTAGATGCTGCCAGCAACAACTCTGTGGAAGACATAAGAAATCTTATCCGCGAGGTGCTTATCCCGCCTCAATTGGGTAAGTATAAAGTTTATATCATAGACGAGGTGCACATGCTTTCGTCAGGAGCCTTTAATGCGCTATTGAAAACGTTGGAAGAGCCTCCTTCTTATGCCATTTTCATTCTTGCCACCACCGAGAAGCACAAGGTTCTTCCTACCATTCTTAGTCGTTGTCAGGTATATGATTTTCAGCGAATCACGATTTCAGACATTATACGACACCTGCAGCATGTAGCTCGTCAGGAAGGCATTGAAGCGGAAGAGGAGGCTTTGGGTATGGTGGCAAAAAAAGCGGACGGCGGTATGCGTGACGCGCTGTCAATCTTCGACCAGTTGGTGGCTTTCTGCGGACAACACATCACCTACAAGCAGACCATTGAGGTACTCAATATCTTGGACACCGACTACTATTTCCGCCTTGTGGATTTGGCTCGTCAAGCGGACGCAAGCAATACGTTATTACTCTTTAACGAAGTGTTGCAGAAGGGATTTGATGCCGGTCAGTTTATAGTGGGTTTAGAGAGTCATTTACGCGACGTATTGGTGGCTAAAGATGAAGCGACACTGCCCTTATTGGAAACGGCGGATTCCGTGCGGGAGCAATATAAGAAGCAAGCCTCGCAATGTCCTGCTCCATGGATCTTTCAAGCCTTGGATTTGCTCAATCAAACCGATATCCACTACCGCACATCTTCCAACAAGCGGCTAACTGCCGAGTTGGGACTGATTCGTCTTTGCACACTGACCCTTCCGCAAACCGCACAGACTACTGCTGCCGTTCAACCGGCTTCTGCTCCCCAACCGGTTTCTTCTCCCCAACCGGCAACTGCTCCTACTGCTGCTACCAGACTGCAATCGCTCCCTACCATCCCGTCCATACGTGTACCGGCGGGCGGAAACAGTCAAACACAACCTGAGCGGAACACGACCACTCATTCCGAGAATACACCCCATGCCAATTCGGTTCAGAATACCCCTTTTACGCAAGACCAATTCAATGACGCGTGGATTGGTCTGAAAAGAGTATTCCCTCGTGAAGAGCGTCTGCAAGCCATCTTAAATGATTATCACCCTCAAATAGATGGTTTACACATTCTGCTACGTGTATCCAATCCATGGCAGAAAGAAGAGATACATCGTCTTGAAACGGCTATGCTTACCTCGCTTCGGCAAACACTGAACAACAGGTTGATAGACCTGCAAGTATCTATTGACGAGACCCTTCAATCCCATACGGCGTACACGGCAGAAGATAAATTCAAACGCATGCTGGATGAGCACCCTGAATTAGACTCGTTTCGCAAGACTTTAGGCTTAATCATTGAATAAACCGTTATGCTCTATGACCTCAAGCAATATTTACCAACCACGCGCAAGGAGATTGAATTGCGCGGGTGGGAGAGCATAGACATTATTCTGTTTTCGGGAGATGCTTATATTGACCATCCTTCCTGCGGGGCTGCCGTTATAGGTCGTGTGTTGGAGTCAGCAGGTTATCATGTAGCACTTGTTCCGCAGCCCGATTGGCGAGGTGATCACCGCGATTTTACCAAATTAGGTCGTCCGCGGCTCTTTTTTGCTGTCACCGCCGGAGCGATGGACTCCATGGTGAACCATTACACAGCTGCGCGCAGGCTTCGCTCTGACGACGCTTTCTCGGCTGACGGGAAATCCGGTCATCGCCCCGATTACTGCACAGCCACCTATTGCCAAATCCTGCGCCAACACTTTCCGGATGTACCTATCGTGATTGGTGGTATAGAGGCATCGATGCGCCGTCTCTCCCATTACGACTACTGGCAAGACAAACTGCTTCCCTCTATTCTCGTAGATTCAGGTGCGGACTTGTTGGTCTATGGCATGGGCGAACAAGCCATGTTAGCCATTGCCCGCCAAGGCATCCGCCAAGACATTCCCCAAACTGCCTACTTGTCCCAACAACCGATTGCAACCGATTCGGACACGATTGTACTGCATAGTTTTGAGGACGAGCAGAAAGACAAACGCCTGTATGCAGACAATTTTCGGCTGACCGAAATAGAGTCCAACAAACAGAAGGCGAAACGGATTGTACAACCATCCTGCTTTGGAACCGTCGTCATCAACCCACCCTATCCTCCCCTTACTACGGTGCAATTAGACCGAATCTACGATTTGCCCTACCAATACCTTCCCCACCCCAAGTACAAGGATAAGCGTATTCCTGCCTATGAGATGATTCGGTTTTCGGTGTGCATTCATCGTGGCTGCTTCGGTGGCTGCGCGTTCTGTACCATATCGGCACACCAAGGCAAACAAATCGTGTCACGAAGCAAACAAAGTATATTACGACAAATTGATAAACTGCGTTTACTGCCGGATTGGAAAGGCTATTTGAGCGATTTGGGCGGTCCTTCCGCTAATATGTACGGCATGCACGGGAAGGACATGTCGCTATGCGAACGATGTGCCAAGCCATCCTGCCTGCAACCCCGCATTTGTCCCAATCTACAAGTGGATTTTCAGCCGCTCATTGACTTATATCACACCGTAGATCGTTTGCCGTACATCAAAAAATCGTTTGTCGGTTCGGGCATACGTTATGACTTGATGAGCGAACAATACGGCATTGAGTTGATCACGCGCCACGTGAGCGGACGTCTTAAAGTGGCACCGGAACATACTTCGGATACTGTGCTCAGGCTGATGCGCAAACCGTCGTGGCAGGCATACCTGCGTTTTCGCGAATTCTTCTTGCGGGTGAACAAAGAGCATGGTCTGAATCAGCAACTCATACCCTATTTCATATCATCACATCCGGGCTGCACCAACCAAGATATGCAGACGCTTGCCCGCGAAACCCAACGAATGCACTACCATCCCGAACAAGTACAAGACTTTACGCCCACACCCATGACCCTATCTACCTGCATGTTCTATACAGGCATCAATCCCTATACGATGCAACCCATCTATGTGGCGCGCACCGAAAAAGAAAAGAAGCAACAAAACAGTTACTTCTTCTGGTGGAAAAACAACCGCTAACCCATCGTTAAACTATTGTTAAACTATCGTCCCCTATGGCTCTCAAGCATAAATACCGCATCAACCCCGATACGTTGGCATTAGAGCGTATCGAACACGGCATCCTATTCTGGCTCAAACGTTCCGGACAATACATTTTGTTCGGGTTGCTCTTTGGCGCCATTTTTTTCTTTATTTTTTTTATGATTTTTCCATCCCCCCGTGAGAAACAACTGCTGCAACAAAAAGAGGCGTTGGAAGGTCAATTGCAGATTTTAGACCACCGAGTAGATCAAATGCAGGTGGTGATGGCCGATATGTCGCAACGTGATGATAACTTATATCGTGTCCTGTTTGGCGCCGAACCCATCCCGCTCGCCGTTCGTCAAGGGGCAACCAATAAAATAACCTACTACGAACAGATTGCCGAAATGACCAACAGCCAATTGGCTGCAGACCTCAGTCTAAAAGTAGATGTGTTGGAAAAGGAGATGTACGTGCAAGCCAATTCATTCAACGAGATCGTCGAATTAGCAAAACAACAAGAGGTACGAATGGAGAATATTCCTGCTATTCAACCTATTATGAATAAGGATCTTAAGCGTGTAGCCAGCGGTTGGGGCTTCCGTATCCATCCCATCTATCACACCCGTAAGTTCCACTATGGCATGGACTTTTCAGCCCCGACGGGCACAGAAGTGTTTGCAACGGGTAATGCCACGGTTGTCCATACCGGTTGGCGTCAGGGATACGGAAATACCGTGATGTTAGATCACGGTTTCGGATACCAAACGCTATACGGGCACTTATTCAAATCGCTGGTACGCAAAGGGCAAAAAGTGAAGCGCGGTGACATTATCGGTCTGGTAGGCAACACGGGGGCTTCGGTAGGACCTCACCTGCACTATGAAGTACACCTTAACGGCAGACCTATTGACCCGCGCAACTACTACTTTATTGACCTCAGTCCCGAGGAGTACGACCGCATGATACAGTTGTCCAACAACTTCGGCCAGACTTTTGACTAATGAGCCGCAGCCAGATAGGTCATGGCAAAGAGACGCATCTGCTTGAGCATGGCTGCTAAACCGTTGCTTCGTGTGGGGGACAAATGTTCACGCAACTGAATGCGGTCGATAAAATACAGGTCGGCATCAACAATCTGTTGCGGGGTATGCCCACTGAGCACACGGATGAGCAATGCCACGATCCCTTTCACAAGGATGGCATCGGAATCACCTTGATACACAACGACCTGACTATCTGAGTCGGCAGATGGTTCCAAACGGCATGTAAACCAGACTTTACTTTGGCAACCGTCAATCAGATTCCGCTCCGTCCTATCCTCCTCCGGAAAAGCGGGAAGGCTATTGCCATAGTCAATGAGAAGGGCATAACGATCCATCCAGTCGTCCAACAGACTGAATTCGTCTATAATCTCGTCTTGTATTTCGTTGATTGTCATTGTTTAATTGGTTTTAACATACACATCATCGGTTACTTTTTTCGCCTGCAAAAGTATAAAAAAACGTCAATCCATGTATTTTTTTGACACAACTATTCTACCTTTGCCCGCTTTTTTGCAGATAGCGAACTGATTATATTCATCATATTATGGCACGAACAGAAATCAATACCCTTGGCGAATTTGGTCTTATTCGCCACTGGACTGACCAAATGACCTTAACCCAGCCCTCCACTAAGTACGGTGTGGGTGACGACGCAGCCGTGATGGACTTTGGGCAGCATCGCACATTGGTAACCACCGACCTTCTATTGGAAGGTATCCATTTTAACCTTGAATATGTTCCCCTCAAGCACCTTGGTTATAAAGCGGCAGTCGTCAATTTTTCAGACATCTATGCCATGAACGGCACACCCACGCAAATCGTAGTGGGGTTGGGCATCTCGGCACGTTTCTCCGTAGAAGATATGGACGAACTGTATAGTGGGATTCGCTTAGCATGCCAACACTATGGTGTGGATCTGGTAGGCGGCGATACATCGGCATCGATGACCGGACTGACCATCTCCATCACCTGCATTGGGCAAGCCGACGAAAAGGACATCGTGTACCGAAACGGGGCAAAGAAAAACGACCTTATCTGTGTGTCCGGCAATTTAGGAACGGCTTACTTGGGTCTTCAACTATTGGAACGTGAACGCATAGCCCTACGCGGTCAAACCACCGGCGACCATATTGCTGCCTTTGACGGGCGCGAATACTTGCTGCAACGCCAACTCAAACCCGAAGCCCGGCGCGACATTATAGAAGCCCTCCGCAAAGCCAATATCCACCCGACGGCAATGATGGACGTGTCAGACGGTCTGTCGTCCGAATTGCTGCATATTTGCACTCAATCGCAATGCGGGTGCGCTATCTACGAAGACAAAATACCTATTGATTTTAAGGCTGCCGAAGTGGCAGAAGAAATGAATCTGAATATCGTAACCTGCGCCCTGAACGGAGGAGAAGACTATGAACTGCTGTTCACTTGCGACCTGAAAGACTACGAGAAATTGGTTCCAATTGATGACATCTACATCATCGGACACATTACTGAGGCGGACAACGGTTGCCTACTCATAGGCCGAAACGGCGAGCAACTCCCGCTCAAAGCGCAAGGTTGGCAAGCATTTGAGTCAAAAGACACTACCGAAGAATAGATCGGGCTGCCTCCTGCAAATCAACGTAATAGCAGTCTGTATAATCCTTTACCTCGTCGGGTAAAGGATTATTTCGTGTAATATAGACACACCGCATACCGGCGCGATAGCCCATCTGCATATCCGTTAGTGCATCGCCCACCATCACCGAACGTGTAAAGTCAATTTCGGGGTATTCGGATTGTGCTTGTAATAACATACCTATATTGGGCTTGCGATAGGGAGAGTTTTCTGCTGCCAATGCCGTGCAACAATAAATCCGGTCTATTCTCCCCCCCGCTTCTCTAATTTCGCTGACCATCCGATTGTGTATATCGTCCAACGTGTCTTGCGTAAAACAGCCTTTGCCGACTCCTTGCTGATTGGTAACCACACAAATCCGGCGATACCGTTGCGACAATAAAGCCAAAGTAGGCTTAACATCCGGCATCCACTCAAATTCATCCCAACTGCACACATAGCCGTTTTCTATATATTTATTGATTACTCCATCGCGGTCAAGAAATAAGAACTCATCCGGCTTGAATAAAGACATAAATTCTTTTTGGGCGCGGTAATAATCCGTGGGAACACCTATATCAATAAAATAGTTAGTAAAGGTCAAGCCTTCAAAGCCATCATGCGTTTGTAAAATATCTTTTTCAAACGAAAATTTCTGCGGCATATTCGCGCAAGCATGATTTAACCATCGTTTGTTGATGGCATATATCCCGCCATTGATGGAACCTGCTCCGCATGAATTTACCTTTTCTCGAAACGATATAATTTGAGTACCTTTGGTTTCTACCGCCCCATATCGTGAAGTGTCGTCCACCTCCCGCAAAGCGATGGTAATGGAGGCGGAATGAGAAAGATGATGATTAGATAGGGCTTCAAAATCAATATCAAAAAGTGTATCTCCGTTCAGGACAAGGAAATGTTCTCCTCTTACATATTGGGTTGCCTGCAAGATTGCTCCACCTGTCAATAAGGGCTGCGTTTCATGCGAATATACAATCTCGATATCCCTATAACGGTTGCCGAAATAGTGGTTTACAACCTCGTGCATATAACCGGTCGCCAATATGCCCCGCTTAACGCCTGCATCATTCAGCCGGTCAAGCACATAGGTCAAAAAAGGTTTACCCGCCACCGGTGCCATAGGCTTGGGTACATTTCCCAGCACATGACTCAACCGTGTTCCGAATCCACCTGCCAATATGACTGCTTCGGTAATCATTCGCTGCGCGGGTATAAGGTGGCTTCCACGATTTGGCAAATGATATGCCCTATCATGATGTGTGATTCCTGAATACGCGGGGTATCCGACGATGGCACATTAAGCAGGATGTCAGCCATATCTCCCATTTGCCCGCCGGTAGAGCCTGTCAGTGCAATGGTTATCACGCCTAATTGACGTGCTTTTTCAAAGGCATTGCAGACATTTTTTGAATTGCCTGATGTGGATATACCGATGAGCACATCGCCTTTTTTGCACGCGCCGTCAATCATGCGTGAATAAATCAAGTCATAGCCATAATCATTTGCGACGGCTGTAAGATAAGAGGTGTTGCAGTGCAAGGCTTCGGAATTAAGCGGCGGGCGGTCGTAATAGAACCTGCCGGACAATTCAGCAGCAAGGTGCTGTGCGTCGGCAGCCGAACCGCCATTGCCACACCACAACACACGATGACCGTTTCTCAACGCCTCTATCAGCGTATCAGCAGCCGATTGAATACGTTGCAACAAGTTTTGATTATCAAGAATTGACTGTTTGGTGACGATACTCGCACGTATTGATTGTTGAATTATATGGTCCATGTTTTTAATCCTTCCGATGTAAATTCATATCGTTTGACTTGTCCTGAAAAACGTTGTGTGAGAGCCGTTTCAACGGCATACCGGCTTGTAACAGGGCAATAGAAGAACATAAAGCCACCGCCGCCTGCACCGGACACTTTGCCTCCCGTTGCGCCGGCATCTATGGCAGTTGCGTATATATCATCCAGCATCTGATTCGTAATGCCTGATGTCATTTTCTTCTTCTCTTCCCACCCGAAATTCAGCAAATCGCCTATTCTGTCAATATCTCCTTTGAGCAGACACTCTTTCATCTGAATAGACTGTTCCTTCAGTTTGTGCATCGCCTCAATAGACGATTGTTTACCGGCACTGACATTCTTGATTTGTCCTTCAATAATTTTGGCCGACACATGGCTTGTTTCCGTATAATAAAGCAGCAAGTTATGCGCTAATTCATCTTGAAAACGCTGGCGGATACGGAGGGGATTCACGATTACCTTGTCGTCCGGCAAGAATTCCATAAAATTGAAGCCCCCGAATGTGGCGGCATATTGGTCTTGCTTACCGCCGGTCATGAGCAAATCTTTACGTTCAATCTCGTAAGCAAGTCGGGCTAAATCATATTCTCCAAGCGGCAGTTTGAGCCACTCGGCAAACGCACCTAATATACTGACGACCAACGTACTGCTTGTTCCTAAGCCACTACCGGCCGGCGAATCGACATGGCTTGTGATACGCAGACTGAGCGGACAATGTGCAAAGTCCTTTACCACACGGTTATAGACTCCTTTGCTCAGCACAAAAAAACCATCGGTTGGTAACTCAAGCGAAGAGTCATAGACCTCTTCCAAACCGGCATCGGGCGAAGAAAAAATAATCTTTCCGTTATCTAACGGTTCGATCGTGGTATAAGCATACAGCGAGATAGTGGCATTCAATATACAGCCGCCGTATAAATCTGAATAAGGAGACACATCTGTTCCTCCTCCGGCTAACCCTAAGCGCAAAGGGGCTTTACTGCGTATTATCATATTGGATTACTTTTCTTATGTTACAAAATGCTTATTTGCTTATTGCTACTCTTTTTGCCCCAAAATAGCCTCCACCATTCGCGTCCATGAATACTTTTCGCGCTCATGTAGCAAGTGGTTTGCAAATCGTTCTTGCTTGGGATTGTCGCAGAAATCTTGCAATGCATCGGCTATGGAGCCTTCGTCCACTTTGCACACATAGCCTACTTTTCCATTGGGCACAATCTCAGCCAATCCTCCTACATCCGTAACTAACATCGGGCGCAAAAAATGGTAGGCAATCTGTGTAACGCCACTTTGCGTGGCACTTTTATAGGGCTGAACGACCATATCGCATGCCGAGAAATAGTTTCTCACCTCATCGTCGGCAATAAACTGCGTACGCCAGATGATCTCCCCTTCTAAATGCAACTGTTTTTCCAATTCGGCATACTGCTCGCCATTATTGTAAAACTCGCCTGCCACAATCAACTTGACACGCGAATAATCGCCTCGCTGCTTTAACAACGCTAAGGCGCGCATCAACAAATCTAATCCTTTGTAATCACGTATAAACCCGAAGAAAAGAAGATAAATCATATTCGGCTTCAACCCTAATACGCGCAGGGCTTCCTCACGGGGCAGCGATTCGCCGAAATTATCGTACAGCGGGTGCGGGGTCAGCACTTTGGGCTTAACCGTATCAAATCGTGTACAATCGTCCAATACGCTTTGCGACATCGCCACAAATCTGTCCACACTTCGTACAAAATAGCGAATCAACCACTTGTCCCAAGGTTTAGGCTCGTGCGGTATCACGTTGTCTAAGATGCTGACTACTTGCACACCGCTTCGTTTGGCTATACGTGCCACCGTGCCCAAACAAGGTGCCATCAGGGGAATCCAGAATTTAATGACCAACCTGTCCGCCTTCATACGGCGCACCATACGCCCCACGCGAAGCCAGTTAAATGGATTGATACTGTTTAACACACGGCGTATAAGCAAATCCTTCGGAGCCGGAGCGTCCGAATACTGCGTCTTACCCGGGAATAAGAAATTGGGGTATTGGAGGGTAAAAGTTAGAATCTCTACCTCATGTCCTTCGCGCTGAAACTGGCGCGCCAAACGCTCGTTGTACGCTGCCAAACCGCCACGATAGGGCCATGCCGTGCCTAATAAAACAATTTTCATACTTATGTCCGTCTTTGCCGCGGCAAAAATAGTATTTTTTTCGGTTCTTCTACACCTTTTCTATCTTTTTCTTACCTTTGCCGCCGATTATGAACAAAACACCTTGCTATCTATGACTTCAACTCAATGTCTTATTATCGGCAGCGGTCCTGCCGGATATACAGCCG
>DFIN01000028.1 GCA_002372135.1 Bacteroidales bacterium UBA3696 | reverse complement strand
GTAAATTCATATCGTTTGACTTGTCCTGAAAAACGTTGTGTGAGAGCCGTTTCAACGGCATACCGGCTTGTAACAGGGCAATAGAAGAACATAAAGCCACCGCCGCCTGCACCGGACACTTTGCCTCCCGTTGCGCCGGCATCTATGGCAGTTGCGTATATATCATCCAGCATCTGATTCGTAATGCCTGATGTCATTTTCTTCTTCTCTTCCCACCCGAAATTCAGCAAATCGCCTATTCTGTCAATATCTCCTTTGAGCAGACACTCTTTCATCTGAATAGACTGTTCCTTCAGTTTGTGCATCGCCTCAATAGACGATTGTTTACCGGCACTGACATTCTTGATTTGTCCTTCAATAATTTTGGCCGACACATGGCTTGTTTCCGTATAATAAAGCAGCAAGTTATGCGCTAATTCATCTTGAAAACGCTGGCGGATACGGAGGGGATTCACGATTACCTTGTCGTCCGGCAAGAATTCCATAAAATTGAAGCCCCCGAATGTGGCGGCATATTGGTCTTGCTTACCGCCGGTCATGAGCAAATCTTTACGTTCAATCTCGTAAGCAAGTCGGGCTAAATCATATTCTCCAAGCGGCAGTTTGAGCCACTCGGCAAACGCACCTAATATACTGACGACCAACGTACTGCTTGTTCCTAAGCCACTACCGGCCGGCGAATCGACATGGCTTGTGATACGCAGACTGAGCGGACAATGTGCAAAGTCCTTTACCACACGGTTATAGACTCCTTTGCTCAGCACAAAAAAACCATCGGTTGGTAACTCAAGCGAAGAGTCATAGACCTCTTCCAAACCGGCATCGGGCGAAGAAAAAATAATCTTTCCGTTATCTAACGGTTCGATCGTGGTATAAGCATACAGCGAGATAGTGGCATTCAATATACAGCCGCCGTATAAATCTGAATAAGGAGACACATCTGTTCCTCCTCCGGCTAACCCTAAGCGCAAAGGGGCTTTACTGCGTATTATCATATTGGATTACTTTTCTTATGTTACAAAATGCTTATTTGCTTATTGCTACTCTTTTTGCCCCAAAATAGCCTCCACCATTCGCGTCCATGAATACTTTTCGCGCTCATGTAGCAAGTGGTTTGCAAATCGTTCTTGCTTGGGATTGTCGCAGAAATCTTGCAATGCATCGGCTATGGAGCCTTCGTCCACTTTGCACACATAGCCTACTTTTCCATTGGGCACAATCTCAGCCAATCCTCCTACATCCGTAACTAACATCGGGCGCAAAAAATGGTAGGCAATCTGTGTAACGCCACTTTGCGTGGCACTTTTATAGGGCTGAACGACCATATCGCATGCCGAGAAATAGTTTCTCACCTCATCGTCGGCAATAAACTGCGTACGCCAGATGATCTCCCCTTCTAAATGCAACTGTTTTTCCAATTCGGCATACTGCTCGCCATTATTGTAAAACTCGCCTGCCACAATCAACTTGACACGCGAATAATCGCCTCGCTGCTTTAACAACGCTAAGGCGCGCATCAACAAATCTAATCCTTTGTAATCACGTATAAACCCGAAGAAAAGAAGATAAATCATATTCGGCTTCAACCCTAATACGCGCAGGGCTTCCTCACGGGGCAGCGATTCGCCGAAATTATCGTACAGCGGGTGCGGGGTCAGCACTTTGGGCTTAACCGTATCAAATCGTGTACAATCGTCCAATACGCTTTGCGACATCGCCACAAATCTGTCCACACTTCGTACAAAATAGCGAATCAACCACTTGTCCCAAGGTTTAGGCTCGTGCGGTATCACGTTGTCTAAGATGCTGACTACTTGCACACCGCTTCGTTTGGCTATACGTGCCACCGTGCCCAAACAAGGTGCCATCAGGGGAATCCAGAATTTAATGACCAACCTGTCCGCCTTCATACGGCGCACCATACGCCCCACGCGAAGCCAGTTAAATGGATTGATACTGTTTAACACACGGCGTATAAGCAAATCCTTCGGAGCCGGAGCGTCCGAATACTGCGTCTTACCCGGGAATAAGAAATTGGGGTATTGGAGGGTAAAAGTTAGAATCTCTACCTCATGTCCTTCGCGCTGAAACTGGCGCGCCAAACGCTCGTTGTACGCTGCCAAACCGCCACGATAGGGCCATGCCGTGCCTAATAAAACAATTTTCATACTTATGTCCGTCTTTGCCGCGGCAAAAATAGTATTTTTTTCGGTTCTTCTACACCTTTTCTATCTTTTTCTTACCTTTGCCGCCGATTATGAACAAAACACCTTGCTATCTATGACTTCAACTCAATGTCTTATTATCGGCAGCGGTCCTGCCGGATATACAGCCGCTATCTATGCTTCTCGCGCTAACCTACAACCCATTCTCATTGACGGTCCGCAACAAGGCGGTCAACTCACTCTGACCACCGAAGTGGAGAACTTCCCCGGTTATCCGGACGGCGTTCAATCGTTCCAGATGATGGACGATCTAAGGCGGCAAGCCGAGCGGTTCGGCACACGCTTCGTAAGCGGTATCGTCACCCGCGTGGAATTGGGCAAAAAAGAAGAGAACGGCAGCATTAAGCACCATCTCTTTCTTGAGACCGAAGAGGAATACGTAGCCGATAGTGTAATCATCGCTACCGGCGCTTCCGCCAAATGGCTCGGACTACCTTCCGAAAAGGAGTTTATGGGACGCGGAGTGAGTGCATGTGCCACTTGCGACGGGTTCTTCTACCGCGGCAAAACAGTGGCAGTTGTAGGCGGCGGAGATACAGCCTGCGAAGAGGCCACCTATCTTGCAGGCTTGTGTCAAAAGGTGTATCTGATTGTTCGTAAGAACTATCTACGTGCATCTGAAATTATGCAGCAGCGCGTCTTCAACAATCCGAAGATTGAAGTGCTCTTTGAGCACAACACGAAACAACTGACCGGTGAAAACAAGGTACAGGGAGCCGACCTTATTTACCGCAAAGATACCCCCGACGAGCAGATTCGGCACATTGATATTGACGGTTTCTTCCTCGCTATCGGACATCAGCCGAATACCCGACTGTTTGCCTCTTACCTTGATTTGGACGAGGAAGGGTATATACAAACGATAGGCAACAGCACCGCCACCCGTATTGCCGGCGTGTTTGCAGCCGGCGATTGTGCCGACCCGCACTATCAACAAGCCGTCATAGCCGCAGCAACAGGTTGCAAAGCCGCTATTGATGCCAACAACTACTGCAAAACGCTATCGTGATGCCTGTATATTGGCGGTAAAGAATCGATAGACATCGCTTAGACTTACTCCCCCGCTTTTCAAAGCAGGATTCTGCGCCTCCAAGTCTGCCAACAGACGGAGGTGCTTTTCTATGGTTACTTGATCGCCACGCATAGCCGGACCGGATTGAGCTGCACGAGGAGACTGCGTCTGCACTTTTTGCTCCGTTTCCTGAATCACGGGAAGCAAGATAGAGAACGGCAGACCGACAGAGGCTACTATCTCGGAGGCGATAGCATACAGGCAGTTGCTGAAATTGCCGGTCAGCACTCCCGCTAAATGAATATACCCGCGCTGTTGCATATCGGCCTTATACACACGATCTGTCAACTCATGCGCCAGACTCTCCAAGTTGTGCTGCGTAGGTTCATCATCTCCTTCTATAAAGAAACAGGTATGACGCAGGTCCACCATCTTGTTGCGCGTAAATGCTTGAAAAGGATAGAAAATGCCTATATGCCCAAAGGGCTGTAAGGGCATCAACTTCTCCATGGGTTGCGTACCCGCCACATGCACGAATAGTCGGTTTTTCTGCTCGGCTGCATTTGCAAATACTTTACTTACCTCTTCAACCACGGAAGACAATGCCCCATCGGTTACAGCAAACACATACAGGTCTGCATCGGTACGAATTGCCGTATAGTCCGTGGTATAAGGCACATTGCCCAATCGTTCGGACAACACTTGACAGGACTCAATGGAACGACTCCATACCTGCGCGATACGATAACCGGTCTGCTGCAAAGCAAAGGACAGAGAAGTGGCTAAATTGCCCGCTCCTATAAAAACGATATTCATTTTATCGGCTATTAAGACGGCGCAAAATTAGAAAAAAACTACACAAGTATTGTTGCAATACAAAAAATCTGCTGTACTTTTGCGCCGCTATTGTGATACGCACAACTCATAAACTCATAAAACTCATAAACTATTTATTATGGCTTACAAAATTTCTTCTGACTGTCTTGCATGCGGGACATGCATAGACGAATGCCCGATGGGTGCGATTTCCGAGGGCAACCCTTACACGATTGATGCTGATATGTGTACCGAGTGCGGCACCTGCGCCAGCGTTTGCCCCAGCGGTGCTATCTCGCTGTAAAGCATCATTCAGATTTTTTCCAACATTTTGAAGCACAATCCAGAAAAGACAATCCCCTGCTCAAAAAGCAGGGGATTGTCTTTATTCAAAAACGAGGACTAAATAGCAGTCTCTATCACTTCTTTTTCACAGTTGTTAATTTGGCGCAAAATCTTGTAGAACGAGTATTTGAAGGGGTCGGCATTGATAAGATACATTTCAGAGCGGATATTGTACCCTTCATAATCCTTATTAACGATGAACTTAATACCTTTGTAGAGATTGAATTCGCGAGCATTTTGGGCAAGGAAACGTCCCCGTTCCGCGGAACAAGAAAAATACTTCACGAAAGCGATATACATAGGATTCGTATCTGACGACGATACGAGTACATAATACGAATCGCCTTCGTACTTGAAACGAATATCCCCATCATCATCAATGGTGGGAGAGTAACCCTCATCGCGAAGGAATGAGGAAATACTACGACGAAGTGCCAACTGATTTTCGTTCAACTCGGCAAAAGCGGTTGTCAGCACAAGCGTGCATAACAAAGTTAGAATTAGTTTTTTCATAGATTAAATTTTTGGTTGGTTAGTTTTTTATAATTGTCTGTTTTTGTTATCATACAATTCGAACGACATTTTGATGGAAGCCGGAATATCCAAACGTGATTTGATTTCGCCCATCAATGAACTTAACTGTTTTTTTAATGCTGTGATTTCGCTGGGCAATACCTCGTATTGGGACTTATCTAATTGGAATTTAGACATTACATTGCCGGACGAAAGGATTTCCATACTCATCCACCGAAGTGTTAACGACTCAAGTTCAAAAGTGGTAGGCAGTTCTGCGTTTATTTCCGCTACATTCTTTTTCCATTGTGCCGGTGATGAGGAGCCTGTATTCTTTCGCTGCGAATTAGATTGGGAAGGAGCCGAACGTCGAGTACCCGCAGACTGCCAATCCCCCCACGATTCAGTTTTCGGATTATAGACAGCATATATCAACATATTTCCGCTCGCATCGTACACTTGACGTTGCACCGGCGTTATCTCATCCTTGGCATAGACTATTTCCCATTTAGCAAACCCATATTTGGAGTCATCGGCTTTCATTTTGCCGTTATAGATTTGCCAAACGAGTAATTTACCTTTGCTGTTATACGTATTGGTTTCGATGCGCACCAACTGATTTCGCTGGTCATAATACCTATTTTCGATATCCAATTGCCTTTCATTATACTTTGTTTCGCAACGGGCATACCCTTCGTCCTTGCTTACTACCAAACGATTGTTCTTGTCATAGTATTCGGTCAATGTACGGTTGCCCATCAGGTCGTGCTGCATAACAATCTTATACACTCCATCCCAACCTTCCACGGGGTTCTGATATCCGTCATACGTGGTGATTTGCGCGAAATTACCATACGCGTCATACTCTACCCTGCCCTCTGCCTTTCCGTCTTTCGCTCTTATGGGTTTACCATCTACACCATAGCTAATCTGATGTATTACACGATGCATTGCATCATATTCCGACACGCGGCGGTGTGTTTTCTGATTATCTAAAGCGGGTTTACCCTTCTCGTCCCAATAGGAACTCTCAATAATATTGCCATTCTTATCCCGTACGTACTTAACGGAAGCATAGGGTTCGTCCTTCGATTTTTTAATGCGGTGCCCCTGCAAGTTGGTATAATAGCATTCAGTCAAGAAATTATTGGCATCATATACAGAATGTTCATATACCGTATTGCCATACAATTTACCTTTCGCATCAATCACGTATTCACCGGTTAGATTTCCGCGCTCATCATACTGATAGTGATAGCTGTATAGTATATTATCGGCAGTATCGTAATACTTGGTAGCGATATGGAAATTATCTTTTTCGTCATACACATATTCACACCGAGCATAGCCGTAGGACGTTTTTACAAGTTGACCTTTCGTATCTAAATAGCGGACGGAAATACAATTCCCGATTGCATCGTACTCATATTCATATTGTGCATATCCGTCCGACAGCATCACAGGATTGTTGTTCGTATCAAAGAAGGATCTACTCAGCGGATCGCCGTGCGCATTATATACGGTGTTCATCACGGCGAAACCTTCTTTTTGAACGAGATAGGGCTGACGGACACTATCTAAGTAACGAAGTTGTACCATTTGGTCTAAACTATCAAATACATAGACCTCGTAGAAATGCCCGCCGCTTAAGCGCGTCGGCTGCGATTGCTCATTCAGACCGCTATATTCCGTTTGATTACTATGCTCATCGTAAGCAAAGACGACTTGCATGGGTGAGTTTCCTTGTTCCACCAACGTATGATTGGTATCATAGTAACGCACCATTATCACATTTCCGCGTTCGTCATACTCATACTCACGAATAGCATAATACATATTGTACTCCTTGAAAATAGCCAACGTGAGTTGCAGATTATCGTTTTGCTCATTTGTCAGCGAATCTGCGGCAACTGCCATTGTATCACCTTTCAGCGAGCGCACGAAGGCTTTGTTTTTGTTTGGTGCGTAGTAGGACATTCTCGTATTATATCCTCGCTCGTCGTATTCTAACCGTATGGCTTGTACGCCGTTGTTATTGAGTGTGGGTTGCCACTGCTCTCCCAAATAGGTATATTCTATTGTATTACCATATTCGTCCAGTTTGTACGCCAAGCCGAATGCTTTCATATCGCTCCGACAAACGCTTTGGTGATTTGCATCATAATACTTTTCACCTATCCGATTTCCCCATTGATCGTAATTGATTTCTACTTCGTACACCTGATTGCCATCGTGTGAAGCTCCGCCGTTTGCACTTAGATACCGCACACTTGTCCAATGATCCAACTCATCGTACGTATATATTTTTTGAGCCAAGTTGATGCTATTACCTTTTATCTTACCGGTAGCGTCCACAAAATATTCTTCCACTTCCCGTCCCTTCTCGTCATAGGAATAGGCAATGCCGAATATGCCCGCTCCGTCGCTTACGCATCGATTAGCCAATCCTGCATACATTCGCAAAACGACATACCCGTTTTCGTCATACGTGAGCAAAAAGCGGCTGATGCGGCTTTTTTGGTTATTATCCACATTGACAGTTGCAGTCGTTTGCATTTGTATCGGTGCTTCCGTATCATAGGCATCGAATCGGCGAAAAGTGATTGTCTTCAAGTTATCCGAATAGTCCATTTTGCAGATGGGGTGCATCGTAGCAGAATAAACCTCCTTGTAATCAATCTTTCCATCAGCCGTATAAAAGAACTTCGTATAACTATACCGTTTATGCATAAACTCCGTATCCGAGTGCTCTACAAGCGTGCCATGGGCATTCACTAATTTCATCTCGCGCAGTTTCCCTTTTTGATAGGTCATCTGGTAGGTAGCACGCCGGTGCTGATGCTCTTTGAACGAAACTTTTCCAATCCCTTGCGGGATACCATACACTTCCGCATAGTCATTATAATAACGCACTTTTTCGCGAGTATAATCCCACAGGCCGAAACCTCCACCCAATAATAGTGCCACCAAAGCGGCTATCCCATATTTGACTCCTCGACTCACTTTTTCAGGATAAATAGCCGAATGGAGTGCCTGCTTAAATTCTTGGCACGTAGAGAAACGCTTCTGTTTATCCTTTGCTGTGGCTTTATCTACTACGCGTTGAACCTTGTCGCTTATATGCTTATAGTAACTGCGCATAGGCGGCAAAGGTTCCCCGGTCACTTTCTGCATAATCTCCATCTCATTCATGGTTGTCGTATCGTAGGGTTGCCGCCCTGTCATCATCTGAAACAATACGACACCTAACGAATAGATATCACTGCGCTCGTCCAACGTTTCGCCACGCACTTGCTCGGGCGACATATAGGATGGCGTTCCTATAATCTGTCCGGCAGACTCATTATCTTCCCGCATGAGTGTGGCAATCCCAAAGTCCAAAATCTTCGGAGTCCCATCGGGGGTGATGATGATGTTGTTGGGTTTGATGTCGCGATGTAAAATGCGCTTACGATGGGCATAACCTACGGCATCCAACAGCGGTTCAAACATAGGGGCTATACGTTCCTCTACAATAAGCCCGTTCTTCTTGGATATGAATTTGTCCAAACTCATACCTTCCGCGTACTCCATAACAAGGTAGATATTGCCCTCGTTGTCAGCGTGATAATTCATAAAACGCACGATATTCGGATGGTCGAGCGAAGCCAAGTGCTCTGCCTCCTCCTTCATACGTTGGCGGGTAAAGTCGTTCACCATATTGGCATTGATGACCTTAATCGCTACTTTTTGTTGGCGTATGTACTTATTTTCAGCCAAATATACACTACCCATACCTCCTGAACCAATCAGCGACAGGATGGTATAATTGAGAATTTCTTTTCCAATCATAACTACATTTTATTTTCAAATAGATAGAAGTATGATGATTAGGATCAGGCGCGCACAAACTCCACTAAACCATCCTATTAACACGCGCTGATTTTCTTTTTCCGAAAGTTTGTCTTTGTTAATCAACCACAGAATCCCTCCGACTACGGACAGCATCACAACCAGCAGTATCCACGTCTCGCCTTTATTGTTTTCTTTTGTAGGTATATGGGGAGTGGTTCCTATCGGTTGTAAATCCGGTGCATCATCCGGAACTTCGTTCATTGGGGGATTGGCTATCAACTCATTTGTCATACGCACCACCTTCGACCACGGCAACTCACATTCTTGCTTTCCGGCTAAATAAATAGACGGGACGGGCTGCGTCTGCCCGCTATTGGGATTCGGATTATACTGAATCTGATAAACGTCGTTGTGCACATATCGCCCGTTCACCATTGTACCGTTACGGCTGTGATCACGCAACTCAAAGCAATCAGGCAGCGTAAATCGTATCGTCAGATGGGATGAACTGACGTACACATTCGGGACATTGATATCACAACCTTTTTTACCTACCGTAATTTCTACATCTTGCTGTTCGCCCGGCAAAAGATGTTTTAAGGCTCTTCGAAAATCGTCGGCTGTCTGATAACGGCGAAGCATATTCTTGTCCGTAGCCTTATAGATAACTGCTTGCAGGGCATCAGATACCCCCTCAACTAACTCTTGTGCCGAAGGAAAGGCATCGTTTATGATTGAAAGTGAAGTCTCGTAGTTGTTCTGCTTTTTGATAAAAGCGTGCTTGCCCGTAATCATATAGTGCAGCAAACAACCCAATGAATAGATATCCGTTCGATGGTCAATGTTGGTAGCACTCACTTGCTCAGGCGACATATATCCGTCCGTTCCGACCCTGCTACCCACGGTATGTCCTGTCGTTGTCTTCATATCCTTAGCGATACCGAAATCAATCACGCAGATGGATTGGTCTGGACGTACCATGATATTGGAAGGTTTGATATCTCGGTGCACCATTCCCTTGCTATGGATATAGGTAAATGTTTCCAAGATGGGGAACATTAGTCTAACTGCTTGTTCCGGAGCAAAATGCCCGTTCTGGCGCACTATATGTTCAATGGTATCGCCCTCCACAAACTCCATCGGCAAGAACAGATTACCGGCTCTGTCGGCATAGGGTTGTCCCACCAACTTGACAACATTGGGGTGGTTGAGTTGCTGCATGGCTTTGGCTTCCCGCATAAAGTAGTCGCGAATACGCGGGTCGGTAACAAACTGGTTATTCATTTGCTTGACAGCCGCTTTGCGTCCATCATCCGTTCGTGCCAACCATACACACCCCATGCCGCCTTTTCCTATTTGCTCTATCAACTGCATATTCGCTATCGTGCTTAGGGTTCTTCCTCAGCTTGTGGTTGTGTTTCCGTCTGTTGCTCTTCAACTATATTGGTATCTTTCCTCACCTCCATTTCACTATTATTCTGATTTTCAATCACTGAGTCTCTGGAAGTTGAATCGGGTTGTGCGAGGAGTTCAGGCTGCGACTGTGTTTGCTTAGCAGGACCAGAAGTAGCAGCAGATGTAGCTGAATTTGACTGACGTCCTGAACCTTGTTTTTGTTCCGCTCGCTCTTGCTGAATCGGACTATCCACATTCACAATCCAGATTTTTGTTTGCCCTTGTATGGTGAGTGCGAACCGTACAATTCCCGCCAGAGGCGTAAATTTAATTTGCTCTAAAGGCTGATTCTGTTCGTTGGTAGTCAAAATGTGTGTTTTCCGCACTTGCTCACTATTATACTGCAATGCAGTATTCCAATCTACCACCGTATCGGAAACTTTGATGGGTTCATAAAGCATCCTATTGTCGGGCGAGCAGAACGTAATGATGTGATTGTCGGTCAATCGGATAACTAAAGCATCTTCATTCTCCTTATGCGGGGCGTTAATAGTTATTTCAACCGTATCTTGCCTTTCTATCACCACAACTTCTTGTTGCTGTTCCGCTTCTTCGTCTTTGGACTGAGGTGAACGCATAAGCAGCCATACCAGTCCCGCTACGAGCATCATACACAAGGCTATACCACCTGCCCATAGACCTATTTTCTTGCGCCGCTCGGTTTGCGTTTGCTCTTGCGCCGCCTTAGGTGTAGTGGCAAATTCCACCAACACGGCGGTTATGTTATCCAGACCTCCTCCCTCCTTGGCTTTTTCAATCAGGCGATTAGCACGCTGTTGTGCGGTCATATCTTTTTGTTGACTGACCACGTGCTCAATGGTCGTATCGTTCACCATTCCCGACAAGCCGTCGGAGCACAACACAAAGCAGTCACCTGCTTCAGGTGATATAGCATCGTCCATGACGGTAGCGGGTTGCATCTGCGGCAGACCCAACGCATTGGTTATTTCGTTCTTACGGGGGTGTCGTTCTGCTTGTGCGGCCGTTATAGAGCCGGAATCCACCAACATCTGCACGTACGAATGGTCCTTAGTTAGTTGCTTGATTCGGTGGTCGCGCACCAAATAGATGCGACTATCGCCCACATGACCTATATAAACCAACCCATCGCGCACAATGAGGAGTACACAAGTGGATCCCATCCCTTTCAGGTCTGGATGGGTAGCCGTATGACGCAAAATAGCCGCGTTGGCTGCATCTATGGCAGCACCTATTGCCTCACGAGCATCGGAGAAATAGTTTTCTGTCAAAAACTGAAGAATCGTATCCACCGCAATATGGCTTGCCGTAGCACCGCCCACATGACCGCCCATCCCATCGCATACCACTGCCACCCAGCCATTGGGAGTTTGACGCTCCCCAAAATGGTCTTCGTTGGCAGCACGCTTTAGCCCGCGATCGGTCTGACCTATCACTTGGCAGTAAGGATATCTGTTTTCCATACCCTTACCCATTTTAGGCTATGTTCGGAATAGCGAGAAAGACGAACTTGGTAGCCCCTACCACTATCACATCGCCGGATTGCAATTCGGCTTCGCGCTTGAACTCACCGTTCACGTACAAGCCGTTAGCCGTATGCTCGTCATAAAGGCGGAAAATACCTTCTGCAGGAGTAAACAGAATCTGGAAATGCCTGCGCGACATATAGTGATCGTCCGGCACACGAATATCATTCCCCTCATTGCGACCGGCAAAATTATTTCCTTCATATATAGGGTATAGTACCCCTTGCGGGTTGTGACTATAAGACACCAACACTGCAATTAGTTTTCTGCCATTATTGGCAGAAGTATCGTCCCTATTCGCGCCAAACAATATGGTTTGCGGACTCTCATCTTCTACGGGCAGAGGTTGCTCCATGGGGATGGTAGGAGCGGTAGAATCAATCAAACCTATCGTTTCTGAACGGTCTTCTTCAATCACATGCGTTTCAGACGGGCAGAAGGGACATGTATCGCCATAGATACTGGGGTCATACTGATGACCATTGGGACATCTTCTTGTTGACATAATTATAGAGGATTAGTAGTTAAATGATTACTGTAATAATGTGGCTGCTTTATGAGCCTGAACCGCATAGTTATACGACGTGCCGGCACCACCGAAGAAAAAACCGGAAGTAATAATGCCGGCAAACTTACCGTACGCATCAAACACGGGTGAACCGCTGGCACCTCCCTGTATGGAGATATTGTGTCCGAACACATATTCGCCGCTCTCCTGCGTGATTTCACCGCTTTGATTATTGGCCTCGATCCCCACATCCGTCCTCGCTACAGTTAAGCCCTTCGGGAAACCCAATGTATATACGGCATCACCTATTTCCATGTGCTTCGGCTGAGCCATATCACGTACATTGACTATGGTAACACCGGCAGGTGTCTTTTTGGTATTCAACTGAATAAGTGCAGCATCTACCTTGTCATCGGGTGCATTTTTCAGGAAAGTACAGAACATCCAATCGCTCTCCGAATTGACGTGGGTATCATTCATCACGACCGATAAATCCTTTGTTATACAGCGTACCTCCACATTCGCCATATCGTTGTATATGGTCTTTATATTATTTCGCGCAGTCCTATTGGACGTTGCCGAATAGAGCAGTTCCAAAATATCGGGCAACGCATTCTTTATCAACTCGGGGTGCTTCAATTCATCAGGCATCTGAGAAGCCACATGACGGTTGGTCATAATCGTTCCTTTGTCATCAATAAAGAAGCCGGTACCTGTTCCGCTCACGCTGTTTACGTCCACTTCACCCTTATCGGTATTCCAAATCAGATTATTAAAGGCGTCATACCCTACCAGACTACTTACTGCCTGCCCTTTGTAATATACCTTGTAGGTATAGGAATGGTAAATCAGCACCACACTGCTCTTATAGTGCGAATATACTTCGGCAGGTGTCCATGCCTTGTTATGGAGGTAACAGAAAATACCGACTACCACTAACGCTACGGCTGCCACTGCCCCTGTCAAACCTATCCAAAGGGTAGAGCGCGTCTTTTTAGCATTTCCGCTCGTGCCGAATATGCGCGACCAATCCAACTCGTAGCGATTGGCTATCATCACCTTATCTCCTTTTTGCAAACGCACGGGAGCCGAAATCTTTTGACCGTTCACATACGTCCCGTTGGTAGATTGCATATCGGTCAGCCATATCCCGTCTGCACGGTTTTCCAGCATGGCGTGCTTGCCCGAAACTTCCTGATGATCCATCACCACTTGACAATCCTTTGCCCTTCCCACTATACATTGTTTTCCTTGTACGGGTTGTTGCCTTGCTGAACCGGACACTTTTATCACTTGGGTCTTGCCGGACTGAGAAGCCACAACGGCTTGCCAATCTAAATCCGTATCCGCCAATTTGACTTTGCAAGCAGGCTGCAACAGGGTATTGGTAGTGATACGCTTACCGTCCACAAATGTTCCATTGGTGGAATTCAGGTCGCGCAAATAGACTTCGCCCTTATCTGTTATGGTCAACACCGCATGCTGACGGCTAACCTGTGGGTTGCTCACTACATAATCATTGGTCGAACTTTTACCGAGTGTGATTGTTTTCATACGTATTTCGTTTTTGGTTTGGGGTACACAAAAAAAAGCGTGAATTCTTTTGTTCTTCACGCTTCCAAAGGGCTTCGCAATCCCCGTAATCGGTAGAAAAACAAACGAAGTCCACGCTGTATGATATGTATAAACCCTTCTAAGGCCGGATAATAAATTCTCCGACACATAGAGCGGGGGATTTACATACCCCATGGACATTCGTTGTTCTTGTTTGAAACCGATTACCTGAATGTTGCGAAGATTCTTGGAAGTCGCAAACAACATTCAACAAATGCCGTTATGTCCGCAATACCACCCCTATGAAAAAGACATTTCCCTCACAGCGTGGAATTACAGCGCAAATGTATTTCTATTTCGACACATACCACAAACATTCCCTCTTTTTTTTATTTTTTCTCACGCCCAAAACATCGAATTGAAAAAAAAGTATTTTTCTGTTGTACAAGACAAAGTATTTGCCGTATCTTTGCGCGCTTTTTTAGCGAGAAAAAAGCCGAACATGTTTAACTTTTTATTTCATTCTCCATTATGACAGAGAATCCCTCACTCCAGAACTTCGACTGGGATGCCT